>NZ_JOCQ01000122.1 GCF_000720725.1 Streptomyces rimosus subsp. rimosus | reverse complement strand
GCCCTCGGCGGGCGCCGGGCGGCTGGTGCCCGGCACCCATGCGGCACCGTTCCAGTACCGGATGTAGCCGGGGATGGACGGGTCCGGGTAGAAGCCTGGCGTGGGGCTGCCGCCGGCGGATCCTGAGGAAGGGGCGCTCATGTCCGAAGTCCCGTATCTGTTCTCGGCCTGGTGTGGTGGGTGGGGCATGTGCAGTCTGCCGCAACGCAGCGTCCACATCTATCAGACCGGGAGTCGGGCCGGGCGTCCCGGCCGGGCCGGACCACCTGGAAGAGGCCCGCGAAAAAAGTTGTGCGAAGTCGCGTAATGGTTCGGGCGCGATCGCCTCTATCCAGGTGAGGGCCTCGTCCCATGGGCCCGCAGCAGGTACAGAGAGAGGCGGACCGCATGCACACCGTGGTGGAACGAGAGCTGGAGCTGGGTCTGGTCCTGTCGCCGGAGCGCAGCATTCCCGTACCGGCCCGGCTGACCTACCGCACGGACGACCCCTACGCCGTCCACGTGACCTTCCACGTCGGCTCGGACGCCCCCGTCAACTGGACGTTCGCCCGCGAACTGCTCGTCGAGGGGGTGTTCCGGCCGTGCGGCCACGGTGACGTGCGGGTGTGGCCCACGAAGGTGGAGGGGCGCAGCCTGGTCTGCATGGCGCTCAGCTCCCCGGACGGCGAGGCGCTGCTGGAGGCGCCGGCCGCGGCGGTCTCGGCGTGGCTGGAGCGCACGCTGCGCGTGGTGCCGCCGGGGTCCGAGCAGGAGCACCTGGGGCTGGACAAAGGGCTGAGCGCGCTGTTCGCGATGGCGTCGCGGGACGACCTGTGGCTGTCCGACCCGTCCGACGAGTCGCCGGAGGCCGGGGCGTGACGGCTCGCCGTACGGTCCGGGCCGGACGTGCCCGCGTCAGGACGCTGCGGTACCGAGGTCCGCCAGGCTGTGCTTGCGGGTGAGGAACTCGATGGCGTGGCCGTCCGGGTCGCTGACGTAGACCCCGCGGCCGCCCGCCAGGTGGTTGATCTCCTGCGGCTTCCGGTGGTACGGGTCCGCCCAGTACGGCAGTTCGCGCTCCTGGATACGGGCGAAGATCGCGTCGAACTCCTCCTCGGAGACCCGGAAGGCGAGGTGCTGGGGCACGATCGCGTCCGGCTCGACGACATGCTCGGCGTAGTCGATGGTCAGCCCGTCCGCGGCCTGCACGGCGGCGAACGGGCCGAAGCCGGCCGGCTCCTCCAGCCCGGCCAGCTCCGCGAGGAAGCGGGCGGAGGCGAACTTGTCGGTGGCGTGGACGACGGTGTGGTCGAGGTGTACGGACATGGTGTGCCTCCTGCAAAGGTTCATACGTACAGGCCCGTTGAGCTCTGGCACTCCTGACCGTAGGGCGACGCCGCGCGCACGGGTATCGGGAATCCGACCTACGCCGCCGGACCGGCCGTACCCCGTCCGACGTCCTCCGCCGCCGGACCGGCCGCGACCGGTCCGTTGTGCCTAGTGCCGTATCAGGCAACGTTCGCCCCTCCATGACGTCATGGGTAGGGCCTCTCGCCGATCAGTTGAGGTGCTCTTGCGCCCAGCGGGCAATGCCGCCGAGCTTGGCTGCGGCTACGTCGCTGTCGCCGGTCCGGACGGGCTGATCGGCCTCATAGTCGTAGCCTTCGAGGCCGCTCTCCTCCTCGATCATCCGCGCGATCTGATACGCCTCCGCCATGATCGGTAGTGCTTGCTGCCCCGGGTAGCGATAGGGGATCTCGATGGTGGCCGAGTCCCCCGCGTAGTCCAGCTGCAGATGACCGGCCGGCCCGTCACGCCACAGGGTCAGGCTGTAGGGGTACTCCTCGGTGGTGACCGGACCCACCTCCCGCGACACCCGCTGTATCAGCCTGTCCCAGGCGGCCCGCTGGTCACGGCTCAGGCTCATGGGCTTGAGGTCGACATCCGGGGCGTAGGCGGAGTTGATCTCTTCCAGGGTCTCGTCGAAGGTACGGCCCGGGAAAACCCGCAGGAACATGATGTCGTAGGTCACCGTCCGCAGCCTACGGGCCCACGCCCGCTATGTTCGAGGTCGTGGCGGGACAGGTGCGGGTGCGGCAGATCGATGACGACGAGGGCCGCAAACTGCTGCGGATCATCCGCCGGGGCACCGGTTCGGTGGTGACGTGGCAGCGGGCCCAGATGGTCCTGCTGTCCGCCCAAGGCATGCCGGTAGCGAAGATCGCCGAGGTCACCTTCACCAGCGCGGACCGGGTCCGGGACGTGATCCACAACTTCAACACCGACGGCTTCGACTCCCTGTATCCGAAGTACAAGGGCGGCCAGCCCAGGACCTTCACCCTGCCCGAGCGGCGCGAGCTCAAGAAGATCGCGAAGTCCAAGCCGACCGAACCCGACCTGCCCTTTTCAACCTGGAGTCTGACCAAGCCGGCGGACTTCCTGGTCGCCGAGGGGGTGATCGACGACATCAGCCACGAGGGCCTGCGCATCCTGCTCCGCGAGGAAGGCGTCTCTTTTCAACGCCTGAAGGCCTGGAAGACCTCCCGAGACCGGGACTACGCGGCCAAGAACGGCGAGGGTCGAGCACCTCTACGCTATCGCCGACGGCGAGGTCATACCGGAGGACGGCGAGCCCGAAGTCGTTTTCTGCCTGGACGAGTTCGGACCACTCAACCTGATGCCCCACCCCGGGAAGCAGTGGGCCGAACGCGGCGGCAAGCACAAGGACCCGGACCGTGAGCCACGCCGTCGTCGACGGGCGACCTACAACCGCTACGGCGGAGTGCGTCATCTGTTCGCCGCCTACGACCTGGCCAGGGACAAGCTCTACGGCCATATCAAGCCGATCAAGAGGCGCACGCAGTTCCTGGAATTCTGCCGCTACCTGCGCACGCTCTACTCGACCCACGTCCGCATCGCGATCGTCTGTGACAACTTCTCCCCGCACCTGACCACGAAGAAGTGCCGGCGAGTCGGTGACCGGGAAGCCGCGAACAACGTGGAGATCGCCTGCACCCCGACGAACTCCTCCTGGCTGAACCGCATCGAGACCCAGTTCACCGCCCTGCGCTACTTCACCCTCGACGGCACCGATCACGCCACCCACAAGGAACAGGGCAGCATGATCCGCCGCTACATCATCCGGCGAAACCGCCATGCCGACGACCGGCGCCTACGCGCCGTCGTCGACAGGGCAAACGTTGCCTGATCCGGCACTAGCCGCGGTACGTCTCCAGCAGCCGCAGCCACACCTCGCTGATCGTCGGGTACGACGGGACCGCGTGCCACAGGCGGGCGAGCGGGACCTCGCCGGCCACCGCGACGGTCGCCGAGTGGAGGAGTTCGCCGACCGCGGGGCCGACGAAGGTGACGCCGAGGAGTACTTCGCGGTCCAGGTCGACGATCATGCGGGCGCGGCCGCGGTAGCCGTCGGCGTAGAGGCCGGCGCCCGCGACGTTGCCGAGGTCGTAGTCGACGACGCGGGTGCGGTGGCCGGCGCGTTCGGCTTCGGCGGCGGTCAGGCCGACCGAGGCGACCTCGGGGTCGGTGAAGACGACCTGCGGTACGGCGGCGAGGTCGGCGGTCGCGGCGTGCGCGCCCCAGCGGCCGGTGTCCAGGTCCGTGGTGCCCTGGGCGCGTGCCGCGATGGCGGCGCCGGCGATACGGGCCTGGTACTTGCCCTGGTGGGTGAGCAGTGCGCGGTGGTTGACGTCGCCGACGCCGTACAGCCAGCCGTCCGCCACGCCCCGTACCCGGCAGGTGTCGTCCACCTCCAGCCACGAGCCGGGCTCCAGGCCCACCGTCTCCAGGCCGAGGTCGTCGGTGCGGGGCGCGCGGCCGGTGGCGAACAGGACCTCGTCGGCGACGATCTGCTCGCCACCGTCCAAGACCACCGTGGCGGGCCCGTTGGGCATCTCGCGCCGTACCGCGGTCACCGACGTGCCGGTACGGACGACGGCGCCCGCCTCGGTCAGCGCCTCGCAGACCAGTTCGCCCGCGAACGGCTCCATCTTGGGCAGCAGCCCGCCGCCGCGCACCAGGAGGGTGACCGCGGAGCCCAGGGCCCGCCAGGCGGTGGCCATTTCTACGCCCACGACGCCTCCGCCGACCACCACCAGGCGCGGCGGTACGGACCGGGCGCTGGTCGCCTCGCGGCTGGTCCAGGGGCGGGCCGCCGTCAGTCCGGGCAGGTCGGGCAGGACGGCGCGACTGCCGGTGCACACGGCGACGGCATGCCGGGCGGTCAGCGCGCGTTCGCCGCCGTCGGTGGCGACCACCACGCGCCGCGGACCGTCGAGGCGGGCCCGGCCGCGTACGAAGTCGATGCCGGCCGAGTCCAGCCACTGGACCTGGCCGTCGTCCTTCCAGTGGGAGGCGTAGGCGTCGCGGTGCGCGAGCACCGCCTTGGTGTCCAGCGGCGCGGACGCGGCCTGGTGCAGGCCGGGCACGCGGCGCGCGTCGGCGCGGGCGGTGACCGGGCGCAGCAGCGCCTTGCTGGGCATGCAGGCCCAGTACGAGCACTCGCCGCCGACCAGCTCGCTCTCCACGATCACCGCGCTCAGGCCGAGGGCGTGGGCCCGGTCGGCCACGTTCTCGCCGGTCGGCCCGGCGCCCAGCACGATGACGTCGTACGTGTCCTGCCCGGCGGACCCGTCGGCCCCGGTGGTCCCTGGCATCGCTCATCGCTCCCTGCGGTCGGCGTCGCGGCGGTCGGTGCCGCTGCGGTCGGTGCCGCGGCGGTCGGGTCCATCCTCGTGCCGGGCGCCCGGCACGGCCACATGTATCGGGGCATTCGCGGGCGGGGACCGCTCAGCGCTCCCGGCGCTCCACGGCCTCCTTGGCCTCGACCAGTCCGGCACCGGTCAGCTCCCGGTAGCGCTTGATCGCCTCGATCTTTTTGCCCTTGTGCAGCAGCGCGTCGATCTCGGCCATGCCCTCGGGGCCGGTCTCCTCGATGCCCAGGTGTTCCATGATCAGGTCGAGCTTGCGGTCCATGCGCCGGAGCCGGCGTTCGAGCGTCTTGTGCCGCGCGTCCATGGTGGAGGCGAGCACGACGATGACGACGACGGCCGCGGCGATGGCCGTCCAGAGTTCGGAGTTCATGGACCTGACCCTAGATGGGCCTGACACCGATGCAGGACGGGCCTGCCCCGGAAGGTGCCGGGCAGAGGAGGGGCCCGACTCCGGAAGGTGCCGGGCAGAAGAAAGCGCCGGTCAGAACACCTTCCCGGGATTGAGCAGCCCCAGCGGGTCGAACACCGCCTTGATGCCGCGATGCATCTCCAGGCCGACCGGTCCCAGCTCTCGGGCCAGCCACTCCTTCTTCAGGACGCCGACGCCGTGTTCGCCGGTGATCGTGCCGCCCAGGTCCAGGCCGAGCGCCATGATCTCGTCGAAGGACTCCCGGGCGCGCCGGGACTCGTCGGGGTCGGCCGGGTCGAAGCAGACGGTGGGGTGGGTGTTGCCGTCGCCCGCGTGGGCGCAGACGCCGATGGTCAGGCCGTACTTCTCGGCGATGGCGGCGGTCCCGTCGAGCATCGCGGCGAGCTGGGAGCGCGGTACGCACACGTCGTCGATCATCGTGGCGGACTTGACGCGTTCCAGGGCGGTCAGGGTCAGCCGCCGGGCCTGGAGGAGCAGGTCGGACTCGGCCGGGGTGTCGGCCGGTACGACTTCGGTGGCCCCGGCGGCCGTGCACAGCGCGCCGACGGCGGCGAGATCGGCGGCCGGGTCGGGGGTGTCGAAGGCGGCCAGCAGGAGCGCTTCGGTGCTCTCCGGCAGGCCCATGTTGGCCAGCGCGTTGACGGCGCGGACGCTCGTACGGTCCATCAGTTCGAGCAGCGCGGGGGCGTGGCCGCGGGCCATGATCTCGCAGACGGCGTCGCAGGCCGCGGCGGTGGAGGGGAACTCGGCGGCGAGCGCGAGCTGCTGGGGCGGCTCGGGCTTGAGGGCGAGCACGGCGCGTACGACGATGCCGAGGCTGCCCTCGGAGCCGACGAACAGGCGGGTGAGGTCGTAGCCCGCCACGCCCTTGGCGGTGCGCCGGCCGGTCTTCAGCAGCCGCCCGTCGGCGAGGATGACGTCCAGGCCGAGGACGTACTCGGCGGTGACGCCGTACTTGACGCAGCACAGGCCGCCGGAGGCGGTGCCGATGTTGCCGCCGATCGAGCACTCCTCCCAGCTGGAGGGGTCCGGCGGGTAGTACAGGCCGTGTTCGTTGACCGCGCGGGAGAGGACCGCGTTTATCACCCCCGGCTCGACGACCGCGATCCGGTCGACGGGGTTGATCTCGATGATCCGGTCCATCTTGACCAGGGAGAGCACGATGCAGCCGTCGCTGGCGTTGGCGGCGCCGGACAGGCCGGTGCGGGCGCCCTGCGGTACGACGGGGACGCGCAGCTCGGTGGCGGTGCGCATCACGTGCTGGACCTGCTCGACCGTACGCGGCAGGACGACCACGGCGGGAGTGCCGGCCTCGCAGAAGCTCGCCATGTCGTGGGCGTAGGCGCCGGTGACGTCGGGGTCGGTGAGGATCGCTTCCGCGGGGAGGCCGTCGCGCAGGCGGGCGATGAGGTCCATGCCGCCAGCCTCCCATCCGTGGGCCGTACACGGAAGATCCCCTCCCGCACCCGGGTGGTGGTTCCCGGGTGCGGGAGCGCCGCTCCCCGCGGGAAGGGCCACGGCCCCGCCGGGTCAGGTCCGGCGGGGCCGTGGGGGTGGGGGGTGGCGTCTGTGGGGCGCCCGGGAGCCGGCCTCGGGGGCCACCGCGCGGCCGGTTCCCGGGTGCGGTCGGAGCGGCCGGGCGCGGTCGAAGCGGCCGGGTACGGTCAGAGGTTGCCGCGCCGCTCCTGCTCGCGCTCGATGGCCTCGAACAGGGCCTTGAAGTTGCCCTTGCCGAAGCCCAGCGAGCCGTGCCGCTCGATCAGTTCGAAGAAGACGGTGGGGCGGTCCTGGACCGGCTTGGTGAAGATCTGCAGCAGGTAGCCGTCCTCGTCCCGGTCGACCAGGATCTTCAGCTCGCGCAGCGTCTCGACCGGGACGCGGGTCTCGCCCGCCCACTCGCCGAGGGTGTCGTAGTAGGAGTCCGGGGTGTCCAGGAACTCGACGCCGGCCGCGCGCATGTCCCGGACGCTGGCGACGATGTCGTTGGTGGCCAGGGCGATGTGCTGGCAGCCGGGGCCGCCGTAGAACTCCAGGTACTCGTCGATCTGCGACTTCTTCTTGGCGATGGCCGGCTCGTTGAGCGGGAACTTCACCTTGCGGGTGCCGTCCGCGACCACCTTCGACATCAGGGCGCTGTACTCGGTGGCGATGTCCGAGCCGACGAACTCCTTCATGTTCGTGAAGCCCATGACGTTGTTGTAGAAGGCCACCCACTCGTCCATCTTGCCGAGTTCGACGTTGCCGACGCAGTGGTCGATGGCCTGGAAGCGGCGCCTGCCGGGCTCGACGATGGGGTCGGCGGCGACGTAGCCGGGCAGGTAGGGGCCCTCGTAATCGGTGCGCTCGACCAGGGTGTGCCGGGTCTTGCCGTACGTGGCGATGGAGGCGCGCACGACGACGCCGTGCTCGTCCTTGGTCTCGTACGGCTCCTCCAGGCCGGTGGCGCCGTGCTCCAGGGCGTAGGCGTAGGCGGCGCGCGCGTCCGGCACCTCTATGGCGAGGTCGATGACGCCGTCGCCGTGCGCGGCGACATGGTCGGCCAGGAAGCGGCCCCAGTCGGTCGTCGGCTTGATGACGGAGGTGAAGACGAAGCGGGCGCCGCCGGATTCGAGCACGTAACTGGCGGTCTCGCGGCTGCCGTTCTCCGGTCCGGAGTAGGCGACGCGCTTCATGCCGAAGGCGGTGGCGTAGTAGTGCGCGGCCTGCTTGGCGTTGCCGACGGCGAAGACGACCGCGTCCATCCCCTTGACCGGGAAGGGATCGGCCTGCCGAGCACTGATGGGGGTGGTGTGGTCCGTGGTCTCAGTCATGCCCGCAGGCTCTCCCCGGCCCACACAATGCGCAATAGTTTGCACATTCACTGGGCAATATGCACAGCAAGCCGTGTGAATCACCGGACGATTCGTACATGATGACCATCAATTTCGGAGGCAACGGCCGTGGCGATCGATCATTTGGACGGCAGGCTGCTGGAGCTGCTCGCCGAGGAACCGCGCATCGGCGTGCTGGAGGCGTCGCGCCGGCTCGGCGTGGCGCGCGGGACGGCGCAGGCGCGTCTCGACCGCCTTCAGTCGAACGGAGTGATCCGGGGATTCGGCCCCGACGTGGACCCCGCGGCGCTGGGCTATCCGGTGACCGCGTTCGCCACGCTGGAGATCAAACAGGGCCAAGGGGCGGACGTCCGGGCGCACTTGGCGTCCGTACCGGAAGTGCTGGAGCTGCATACAACGACGGGACATGGGGACATGCTGTGCAGGCTCGTTGCCCGTTCGAACGCCGACCTGCAGCGGGTCATCGACCTGGTTGTGGGCTTTGATGGCATCATGCGGGCTTCCACCGCCATTGTCATGGAAAACCCGGTTCCATTGCGCATCGTCCCGCTGGTCAAGCAAGCCGCGGGGGACTGACCGAGGAGGGCGCGTGTGAGCTTCTGGGAGTACGTCGGCAACCGCCACACGCAGCTGCTGACGGACACGTTTCAGCACGCCAGCGCCGTCTTCCAGTGCATGGTGCTGGCCACCGTGCTCGGGGTGCTGCTCGGCGTCGCCACCTACCGCAGCGAATGGGCCGGGAACCTGGCCACCGCCACCACCGCGACGATCCTCACGGTGCCCTCGCTGGCCCTGATCGGCCTGCTGGTGCCGATCGTCGGGCTCGGCGTGGCGCCGACCGTCATCGCCCTGACGCTGTACGGGCTGCTGCCGGTGGTCCGTAACGCCGTCGTCGGCCTGCGCGGCGTCGACCCCGCGCTGATCGACGCCGCCAGGGGCATCGGCATGTCCCGTACGGCCCGGCTGCTGCGGGTCGAACTGCCGCTGGCCTGGCCGCCGATCCTGACCGGCATCCGGGTCTCCACCCAGATGCTGATGGGCATCGCGGCCATCGCCGCCTACGCCTCGGGGCCCGGCCTGGGCAACGAGATCTTCCGCGGCATCTCGTCGCTGGGCAGCGCCAACGCGCTCAACCAGGTGCTGTCCGGGACGCTCGGGATCGTCGTGCTGGCCCTGCTCTTCGACGCCGCGTACGTCCTGATCGGACGCCTGACCATTCCCAGGGGGATCCGTGCCTGAGACCACCGCATCCGGCGCCGGCATCGCGCTGGAGCACCTGACCAAGCGGTACCCGAGCAGTCCGGCGCCCGCCGTCGACGACGTGAGCATGGACATCAAGCCGGGCGAGACGGTGATCCTCGTCGGGCCGTCGGGGTGCGGCAAGTCCACCACCCTGAAGATGATCAACCGGCTGATCGAGCCCACCTCCGGACGGATCATGATCGGCGACGAGGACGTCACCGGCATCGACCCGGTCAAACTGCGCCGTAAGGTCGGCTACGCGATCCAGTCGTCCGGCCTGTTCCCGCACATGACCGTCGCGCAGAACATCGCGCTCGTGCCGAAGATGGCCGGCTGGCCGAAGGCCAAGGTGACCGGCCGCGTCGAGGAGATGCTCGACCTCGTCGGGCTGGACCCGCGCGAGTTCCACGGCCGCTACCCGCGGCAGCTGTCCGGCGGGCAGCAGCAGCGCGTCGGCGTGGCGCGGGCGCTGGCCGCCGACCCGCCGGTGCTGCTGATGGACGAGCCGTTCGGCGCGGTGGACCCGATCACCCGCGACCACCTCCAGGACGAGCTGATCCGCCTCCAGCACGAGCTGCGCAAGACGATCGTCTTCGTCACCCACGACTTCGACGAGGCGATCAAGCTGGGCGACCGGATCGCGGTGCTGCGCGAGCACTCGCACATCGCCCAGTTCGACACGCCCGAGGCCATCCTCACCAACCCGGCCGACGACTTCGTCTCCGGCTTCGTGGGGGCGGGCGCGGCGCTCAAGCGCCTGAACCTGACCCGCGTACGGGATGTGGCCGTGGTCGACTTCCCCACCGCGTCCGTCGAGGACCCGCTCCAGTCGATCTTCGACCTGCTGCGCTCCGGTACCACCAACGAGGTGCTGCTGCTGGACAGACACCGGCGCCCGTACAAGTGGCTGCGCCGCGGCGACCTGATGCGCGCCAAGGGCTCGCTGGCCCGCGCCGGCACGCTCGTGCACGACACGGTCACCCGCGACGCGACGCTGCGCGACGCGCTGGAGGCGGTGCTGACCGACAACGCGGGCCGGGTCGCGGTGACCGGGCGGCGCGGCGCGTACATCGGCGTGGTGGACGTGGAGACGCTGATGAACAACGTCCACGACCTGCTGGAGGCGGACCGGCTGGACGCGCTGGAGCACCGGCACGAACTGGAGGAGCAGCGCGCCCGGCACACCCGGCTGGCCCAGGAGGGCGTCGATCCGGCGGGCGGCGCCCACGGGGTCAAGGCGTGAGCCCCCGGGACGAGCGCCGGCCGCCGAAGGACGAGCGGCCGGCGGGCGAGCACGAGGTACGCGGGGTGCGGTTCCGCGACGAGGCGGCCGCGGCCGGGGAGCGCGGGCCGCTCCTGACGGCCGAGCCGGAGCCCGCGGCGCCGGCCACCCGTCCGCCGCGCCGTATCACCTGGAAGAAGGTGGTCACGGTGCCCGCCGTGCTGGCGGCGGTGCTGCTCGCCACCTGGCTGTGGTTCCGCGGTACGGACCTGGACTCGATCGCGCACCAGGCGGTGGACGGCGGCAAGGTCTGGCTCGCGCTGCGCCAGCACATCCAGCTGACCGCCGTGTCGACCTTCTTCGTACTGGTCATCGCGCTGCCGCTGGGCATCGCGCTGACCCGCGCCAGGCTGCGCCGGGCCGCGCCGGCCGCGGTCGCGGTGGCCAACCTCGGGCAGGCGGTGCCCGCCCTGGGCCTGCTGGTGCTGCTGGTCATCTGGCTCGGCATCGGCCCGGAGGCCGCCGTCATCGGCATGGTCCTGTACGCCGTCCTGCCGGTGCTGGCCAACACCATCGCGGGCCTGAAGGCCATCGACCCGACCCTGACCGAGGCGGCCCGCGGCATCGGCATGTCGGCGGTCGGCGTGCTGGGGAAGGTCGAACTGCCGCTGGCCGTACCGCTGATCCTGGCGGGCGTGCGCAACGCGCTGGTCCTGAACGTGGGCACCGCGACGCTGGCCACCTTCGGCGGTGGCGGCGGGCTCGGCGACCTGATCTCGGCGGGCATCATCACCCAGCGCATGCCGGTGCTGGTGCTCGGCTCCGTCCTGACGGTGGTGCTGGCGCTGTTCGTGGACTGGCTGGCGTCCCTCGTCGAGCTGCTGCTGCGCCCGCGCGGGCTGGAGGTGGGGGAAGGATGACCGCAGGAGCGCGGCGATGGCGCCGTACGGTACCGGCCGCGGCCGGGTGCCTGCTGCTGGCCGCGGCCGGTCTGAGCGGCTGCGGCCTGGTCAGCGGCAGCCCGATGAGCGACGATGTGCGGCCCGGTACGGTCGGCCGGGGGCTGCCGCTGAAGGGCGCCGAGCTGACCGTGACGTCGAAGGAGTTCACCGAGAACATCATCCTGGGCCAGATCATGGGCCTGGCCTTCAAGGCGGCCGGTGCCACGGTCGTGGACAAGACCAACATCCAGGGCACGATCGGCGCCCGTGAGGCGGTCAAGTCCGGTACGGCGGACGGGATGTACGAGTACACCGGTACCGGCTGGATCACCCACCTCGGCCACGAGAAGCCCATCGTGGACCCGCAGAAGCAGTGGGAGGCGGTCCGCGACGGCGACCGGGCCAACGGCGTCGAGTGGCTGCCGCAGTCGAAGCTGAACAACACGTACGCGCTGGCGCTCAATCCGGAGCACCACAAGCAGCTGGGGACCGAGACCCTGTCGGACGTCGCCGAGCTGTCCCACAAGAATCCGGGCGCGGTCACGCTGTGCGCGGAGGCCGAGTTCTCCGCCCGCAACGACGGCCTGCCGGGCATGGCCAAGGCGTACGGCATGGACATCCCGGCCGGCAACATCAAGAAGATGACCAGCGGCGTCGTCTACACCCAGGCGGCCGAGGGCCGGGCCTGCACCTTCGGCGAGGTCTACACGACCGACGGCCGGATCAAGGCGATGGGCCTGCACGTCCTCAAGGACGACAAGCACTTCTTCCCCAACTACAACGCGGCGCCCGAGATGAACGCGGCGACGATGAAGAAGTACCCGCAGATCGCGGACATCCTGGCGCCGATCACCAAGGCGCTGGACAACGCCGTCGCGCAGTCCCTGAACGCCAAGGTGGACGTGGACGGGCAGGACCCGCACGAGGTCGCCAAGAACTGGATGATCGAGAAGGGGTTCATCGAGGACGGGGGCTGAGGCACCGGGCCCGGGTCCGTTGCGCGTCCGCGCTCAGCAGCTGGGAACCGTACCCCCGGACTTCAGCGCCTTGAGCGCGTCCACCGTGCCGGAGAGCGTGCTGACGGGGACCAGCCGCATGCCGTCCGGCAGCTCGGCCTGCGCGTCCTTGCACTCCGACTTGGGGACGAGGAAGACCTTGGCGCCGTCCCGGCCCGCGGCCTGCGTCTTCAGGGACACCCCGCCGACCGCGCCGACCTCGCCGTCCGCGGTGATCGTTCCGGTGCCCGCGATCTTCTGCCCGCCGGTCAGGTCGCCGCCCTTGCCGTCCCCGGCCAGCTTGTCGATGATGCCCAGCGAGAACAGCAGGCCCGCGCTGGGCCCGCCGATGGTGCCCAGATCCAGCTTGACCTGCACATCCTTGTCGCTCTTGTGCAGGTAGTTCAGCGCCGCCCGGGTGGCGACGTCCTGGGAGGAGCGCATGTCCTTCAGGTTGTGTTCGACCGCCTTCTCGGCGGTGTCCCCGACCGGGTAGACCGACTCGACCGGCATCACGGCCTGGTCCGTACGGAACCAGCCCCGGACGACGTCGGACAGCCGCACCGTGGCGTCCGGGCCGGTCGCCACGATCGCCACCATCCGCAGCTGGCCGCTGGTCCCGCGGGTCGGCGCGCCGCTGATCGTGATCACCTGTTTGCCCTTGTGCTTGCCGAGCACGTCCGCGGTGTCGCCGGGGAAGGCGACCGAGAACGGCAGCGGCGCGAAGGCCGCGGTGGCGAGGAGCGCGAGGACGAGGACGGTGCAGATCCCGAGGGCGCGGGTGCGAGAAGACACCCCGCCACCCTAGATGACCTGTGCCCCTGGCCGGTCACCACGGGGCGGCACTCGGTACGCCCGGCCCGGTCCCCGCGCGGATCACCGCAGCGCTTCGGACACCTCACGGGCCGCCTCGACCACCCGGGACCCGACCCGCTCCGGCACCGTGTCGGCGAGCATCACCACGCCGACGCTGCCCTCGATGCCGCTCACCCCGAGCAGCGGTGCCGCGGCCCCGCTCGCGCCCGCCTCCAACTCGCCGTGCGTCAGGGCCAGTCCGGCGTCCTCGACGTGCCCCTGGCGGGCCTTGAGTATGGCCCGCCCGGCCGCGCCCCGGTCCAGCGGATGCCGGAAACCCGCGCGGTAGGCGACGTGGTAGTCCGTCCAGGACGGCTCGACGACGGCCACGGCCAGCGCCTCGGTGCCGTCCACGAGCGTGAGGTGGGCGGTGGCGCCGATGTCCTCGGCCAGTGCGCGCAGGGCGGGCAGCGCAGCCTCCCGCACCAGCGGGTGCACCTGGCGGCCCAGGCGCAGCACGCCCAGGCCCACCCGGGCCCGGCCGCCGATGTCACGGCGTACCAGGGCGTGCTGCTCCAGCGTGGCGAGCAGGCGGTAGACCACGGTCCGGTTGACCCCCAGCTTGGTGGAGAGCTCCGTGACGGTCAGGCCGTGGTCGGTGTCGGCGAGCAGTTTGAGGACGCGCAGTCCTCGGTCGAGCGTCTGAGAGGTCTCCGCGGTCACGACGCCCCCTCCTCGGGTGAGTGGCGGCTCGTCAGCGGGGTGCGCTGCCGGTCCCGGGGCAGCGCGCGCAAAGAGGCCGCCGGCCGCATGGCACCGGCTGCGCTCCGCGGCGGCGCTGCCACGGGGCGTGTGCGTGACCGGGACAGTAGCGAGCCGGTCCGGTCAGCGGAAGAGTCCGTCCAGAATCCGGTCTTCCGTGACCGGTATGTCCCCGAAGATCCTCCCTGGTGCGGTGGGGCGCCGGGGGTGAGCGGCCTTTCGGGCTGGGTCACAACACACGCCCACCCGGCCATGGACACACCCCACCCGCGCACCCGGCCATGGATACATCACACCCGCGCACCCGGCCACGGACACGACGGCGGGGCAGCACACGGCCGGTCGCCGTACGCTGCCCCGCCGGACGCTGCCCCGCCGGACGGCTGGGGCGGTCACCTCACTTCATGCGGGTGGCCCACTCCCGTACCTTCTTGATCCGCTCGTTGAGCTGCCCGGCGGTGGCCTCCGCGCTCGGCGGGCCGCCGCACACCCGGCGCAGCTCGGTGTGGATCACGCCGTGCGGCTTGCCGCTCTGGTGGACGTACGCGCCGACCAGCGTGTTCAGCTGCTTGCGCAGCTCCAGCAGCTCCTTGTGCGTGACCACCGGGCGGCGCTCGGCGGGCAGCTCCAGCAGGTCGGCCTCCTCGGCCGGCTTCTTCTTGCTGTGCGCGATCTGCCGTGCCTGCCGCTTCTGGAGCAGCATCTGCACCTGGTCCGGCTCCAGCAGCCCGGGGATGCCGAGGTAGTCCTGCTCCTCCTCGCTGCCCGCGTGCGCCTGCATGCCGAACTCGGCGCCGTCGTAGAGCACCCGGTCGAAGACCGCCTCGGACTCCAGCGCCTCGAAGGAGAACTGCTCCTGTTCGCCGGTGTCCTCGTCCTGCTGCTTGTTGGCCTCGTCCATCTCCTTCTCGGACTCGGCGTACGGGTCCTCCTCGCCGTCCTTCTTCGGCTTGTCCAGGACGTGGTCGCGCTCGACCTCCATCTCGTTGGCGAAGGTGAGCAGCGAGGGCACGGTGGGCAGGAAGACGGACGCGGTCTCGCCGCGCTTGCGGGACCGTACGAAGCGGCCCACGGCCTGTGCGAAGAACAGCGGGGTGGAGATGGTCGTCGCGTACACGCCGACCGCCAGCCGCGGTACGTCCACGCCCTCGGACACCATGCGGACCGCGACCATCCACCGGTCGTCGGAGTGCGAGAAGTCGTCGATGCGCTGCGAGGCGCCGCTGTCGTCGGACAGGACGAGGGTGGCGCCCTCGCCCGTTATCTCGCGGATCAGCTTGGCGTACGCGCGGGCCTGCTCCTGGTCGGAGGCGATCACCAGCGCGCCGGCATCCGGTATCGCCTTGCGGACCTCGGTCAGCCGCTGGTCGGCGGCCTTGAGCACCTTGGGCATCCAGTCGCCGCGCGGGTCCAGCGCGGTGCGCCAGGCCTGCGAGACGGCGTCCTTGGTCATCGGCTCGCCGAGCCGGGCCGCGATCTCGTCGCCGGCCTTGGTGCGCCAGCGCATGCTGCCGCTGTACGACAGGAAGATCACCGGGCGGACGACGCCGTCGCCGAGCGCGTTGCCGTAGCCGTACGTGTAGTCGGCGGCGCTGCGCCGGATGCCGTCGTTGCCCTCCTCGTACGTGACGAAGGGGATCGGGTTGGTGTCGGAGCGGAAGGGCGTACCGGTCAGCGCGAGCCGCCGGGTGGCCGGCTCGAACGCCTCCAGGCACGCCTCGCCCCAGGACTTGGAGTCACCGGCGTGGTGGATCTCGTCGAGGATGACCAGCGTCTTGCGCTGCTCGATGCGGTTGCGGTGCAGCATCGGGCGCACGCCGACACCCGCGTACGTGATCGCGATGCCGTGGTACTCGCGGCCGAGCGGACCCGCGCTGTACTCCGGGTCCAGCTTGATGCCTACGCGGGCGGCGGCCTCCGCCCACTGCTTCTTCAGGTGCTCGGTGGGCGCGACCACGGTCACCTGCTGCACGACGTGGTGGTGCAGCAGCCAGGAGGCGAGGGTGAGCGCGAAGGTGGTCTTGCCCGCGCCGGGCGTCGCGACCGCGAGGAAGTCGCGCGGCTGCGTCTGGATGTACCGGTCCATCGCGGCCTGCTGCCAGGCGCGCAGCTTGTTGGCGGTACCCCAGGGGGCCCGTCCGGGGAAGGCCGGGGACAGGTGGTGGTTGTTGGTGGCGCTGGTGGTGGTAGTCACGGTCTCCGTCGGGCTGGCTCGGCGATCGGCAACCGCGTCAGCCTAACGCTCCGCGGAGGCGGACGGCGTTCTCGGTCCGGGCGCCGCGGCCGTCTTCGCGCCACCGGACGCGGCCGCCCCGAGGCCGCCCCGGCCCGGCTTCAGGCGCGTGGCCACCCACGATCCGGTGAGGGCCACCGCCCCCATGGTGACGAAGACCGCGGCGAAGGCGGCGGGCTGCCCGGATGCGGCGTTGGTCACGTCCGGCGTGGCGTGCGTGTCGGCCGCGCCGCCGCCGAAGGTACTGAACAGCAGCCCGCTGATCCCGACGAATGTGATGTTGCCGAGCGCGTCCGAAACCTGGAGCGAGGCCGAGTTGCTGCCCGCGTCCTCCGGCGGCGACAGCTTCAGCAGCAGCACGCTCCCGCTGGAAATATTCAGCCCCATACCGAACCCGGCCACGACCCATGCCACCGCCACGATCCACACCGGCACGCCCTGGACGAGCACCAGCGGCACGACCAGGATCGCCGCCGTCATCAACAGCATCCCGATCCCCATGATCCGCTCCCGGTACGGCTCCAGGCGCGGCCGGCTCTGGGTGTACGAGCCCAGCGCCCAGGTGAGGCCGCCGCCGGTCACCGAGAGCCCGGCCAGCGTGGTCGACAAACCACGTTCGGTCACCAGCATCAACGGGATGAAACTCTCGGCGGCGAGCAGGGAGCCGGCCGCCAGCCCCCGAATGAGCACAACCGACGGCAGACCACGGGCGGCCCGGAACGTCCCCTTCGGCAGCAGCCGGACGACGGCCGGCGCCAGCAGCGCCGCCCCCGCGACCGCGGGCAGCACGGCGACCCAGTCGCGCCGCTGCGCCGCGTACTGCAGGAGCCCGGCACCTGCGGCCACCGCCAGGGCAAGCAGAATGCGGCGCCGATCCATCGGCTCATCCGCCCTCCGGGGCGGCAGCTTGCGCAGCGCGGGCAGCATGACCGTAAGCGGCAGCAGCACAAGTACAGGTATGGACAAGAACACCCAGCGCCAGCCCAGCTGCTCGGTGACCGACCCGGCGACCAGCGGCCCGACGATCACCGGCAGCACCCAGGCCGCCGAGAAAGCCGCGAGAACGGACGGCCGCAGCGCCTCCGGGTACGCGCGCGAAACCACCACATAGAGGGCGACGATCACCAGCCCGCCCCCGACCCCCTGCACCCCGCGCCCGGCCACGAACAGCCACATCTGCTGCGCCGACCCCGCGACCACCAGCCCCGCGCCGAAGGTGGCGATCCCGGTGAACAGCGGCGCGAGCGGCCCGCCCCGGTCGCACCACTCCCCCGACAGCGCCATCGCGAACAGGCTCGCCGTGAAGTACGCGGAGAAGGCGAACGCGTACAGCTCGATGCCGTCCAGAGCCTGGCCGACCGCCGGCATGGCCGTGGTCACGGCACTCGCCTCGAACGCGATGAGCGAGACGACGGAGATGATGCCGAGGGTCAGGGACCGGTAGGTCCGGCCGAGGACGCCGCCCTGGGGCGGACCGGCCGACCCGGCGGCCGGGTTCCGGTCCGTGGCCGGTTCCGGACGGGGTTCATCGAGCGCATCACGCGGGTCCACGGCAGTCATGCGGTCAGCGTAAGAGGCGTAACCCAGCTGCACCCCTGTCGCGAGACGGAGATCTTCTCGGCCGTTGGAACTAGGTTGCGTCGCTCCGGGGGCACTTGGGTGTGTCGCCCCGCGGGCGCTCCCCTTAGGCTCCCGGTATGGCGCCGCCGGGATGCATCGACGAGAGCTGTGCCGTGGTGGCCATCGCCGCCTCCGCGGGCGGGGTGTTCGCCCTGCTGGACCTCTTCGGCTCCTTCACCTCGGGCCCTCCGGTACCGACACTGGTGGTGCAGCACCTGAGCCCGCGGCACCGCACGGTGCTCGACGCGGTCCTCCAGCGGCGCACCCGGGTACCCGTCACACTGGCCCGGGACGGCGAACTGGCCGCCGCCGGCCGGGTCTACCTGGCACCCCCCGACCGGCACCTGCTCATCGAGGCGGGCGGCACCCTGCGACTGGCCGACACGGAACGCGTGAACCTGGTCAGGCCCGCGGCCGACCGGCTGTTCACCTCGATCGCCGAGCACTACGGGCAGCGCGCCTGGGTCTTCGTCCTCAGCGGTACGGGCCGCGACGGCGCCCAGGGCGCCCAGGCGGTCAAGGACAGCGGCGGCACCGTGGTGGTCCAGGACCCGAGCACCGCCGACTACCCCGGCATGCCCGAGGCCACACTGAAAGCCGGCCCCGTGGACCACGTACTGCCCCTGCACGCCATAGAAACAATGATCCGCTCATTCACCCGCCCCGACACGGAGTCATGAACGCCGCATTGCAACCTCATGGCACCCTGCCCGGAACCCTTGCGCCTTCCCCGGCCCCCCGGCCTAGTCTCGAAACAGCTCACCAACACGGCCGTGTGCCCGAGCGGTTCAGGGGCCGGACTGCAAATCCGGTTACGTCGGTTCGAATCCGATCACGGCCTCGGTTTGTGTGAAGGCGGTTCCGTAGGGGTACGGGGCCGCCTTCACATGCGTACGGACACCTCTGTCTCTACTGCTGGGCCCGCGGTTTCATCGGTGTTTCGGGTGCCGTCCGATCTCGATCGCAGCGCAAGCCGCTACGGCCATGAAACCCGTGTCGAGAGCTTGTCGGCGCTCTTGTTGCCAGTCGGGGTCCGGAAGCCGCTGCCGTCCAACCGTGCCAATCGGGCGGGAGTCGGCCGTGGCGAAAGTTCCGAATGACAAGTTGGCCGACTGGCAGGAGCGCTCAGGCTGGAGCAAGCGCGCGCTGGGCCGGGCCGTACAGGTGAAGGCCGCGGAGCGGGGACACCCGCACGTGTCCTCCGACACGGCCAGTGTCACACGGTGGCTACGCGGCGAACGTCCACGCCAGCCGGTACCGGCGATCTTGGCCGACCTGTTCACGGAGCGCTTCGGCTACCGCGTGACCGCTGGAGATCTCGGCCTGGGAGGCTCACCTGCCGTTGACCGGGCGCTCACGTACAGCCCATCGTGGGATGCGACAGTCACCACTGTCATGGAGCCAGGAAGGGCAGACGTGGACAGGCGAATGTTTCTCGCAGGAGTCCCCTTCACGGCGGTCGCGGGTATCGGCCCCTCCCGCGATTGGCTGCTGAGCACGCTCGACCAGAACCCATCCCGACCAGGGCAGCGCGTAAGGCTCGAAGATGTCATCGCGGTACGGAATATGTTCGGCGTATTCCAGAAGATGGATATCTTCCAGGGCGGCGGATCCGGACGCCGCGCTCTCACCGAGTACCTGAATCAGCACGTGTTTCCGTTGCTCAAGCAGACGTACACGGAGGACGTACGAAAGGCCCTCTGTGAAGCGGCGAGCGAACAGACCTACTTGGCCGGGTGGATGGCCTACGACAACGGCGAACACGGTACCGCCCAGCGGTTCCTGATCCAGTCGCTCCGGCTGGCGGAGGAGAGCGGCAATGCTGCGCTCGGCGCCCATGTGCTCGCCGGTATGGCCGACCAAGCCACGCTGGTGGGGCACCCCGCCGAGGGCCGTCGGCTGGCCCAGGCGGGGCGGCACGGGCTGGCGAAGACCATGTCGAACGCGTGCCTGGCCGACCTGTGGACGCTGGAGGCGCGCGCCCTCGCCGTACTCGGTGAGCCGAAAGCCGCGGCTCACGCGATTAACGAGGCGCAGACCGCGTACGCCAAGGTCGACTTGGCCGATGAGCCCGAATGGGCGGCCTTCATCGACCCCGCCTATCTCGGCGGGGAATGGGCGAACGCCTTCCGGGACATGGGGCAGCCCGGCCACGCGGAGGAGCACGCGCAATCCTCGATCCGCCACGCCGAGCGGCAGAAGCGGGCCCGTCGTGGCGCCATGTCGCAAGCCGTGGTGGCGGTGTCCCATTTGCAGCGCCACGACCTCGACGCGGCACACGCCGCCGGCGTACGGACGCTGAACCTGGCTTCCCAGGTGAAGTCGAGCCGTTGTGTGGAGGCCGTGCAGGACATTCAGCGCCGCATGATTCCCTTTGGGAAGGATCCGCTCGTGGCCGATTTCAACGAGCGGGCAAGGTCACTGGTGCGCGCCGCGTAGCCGTGCACGCGAGAAGGCGGTCCCGCACGCGTACGGCGGAGGCGACCGCGGCCGGGGAGGGACACGGTTCCCGATGACCGGGAAGACGCGCAGGATCGATTACTGGCAGGATCCCGAAGCGCCGGAACCGACGAGCCGCAAGCCGTCCGCGTCGGTTTTCGTCCGCGACGGCCAAGGGCGGCTCTTGCTTCTCAAGCGCGCGGACAATTCCCTGTGGACCATTCCCACGGGGGGCGTGAAGAAGGGTGAGACGGTCGGCCAGACCGGTGTGCGCGAGTGCCACGAAGAGACCGGGTATCACGTGGAGGTCGTCGGACTGGTGGGGGTCTTCTCGTCCCCCGACCACGTGATCGTTTACCTGCACGGGGACCGCGTTGACGAAGTGCGCCAGCCGGTCAACGTATGCCTGCGTGCTCGTCTGATCGGCGGGGAGGCCCGCCCGGAGCCGTCCGAGGCGACCGAAGTCCGGTGGGTGGATCCGGAGCACTTGGACGAGTACCCCATCCACCCGGCCATTCGTGCACGGATCGATCATGGGCTGGCCTCGTGCGAACCACAGGTCCTTTGAAGCGTCACGCCAGGCCAGAACGTGAGGGCGGCCCCGTACCCGTACGGGACCGCCTTCGCACACGTACGGCGCCTACTGCTGCGCCACCGCCGCCTGCGGCCGGATCGGGAGGCGCCCTATCGGGCGGCCCGTTGCGGCGCGTACGGCGGAGGCGACCGCGGCCGGGGAGGTGACGACCGGGGCCGCGCTGGCGGGCTTGGCGCCGAAGGGGGCCACCACGTCGCGTTCCTCGACGAGTTTGACGATGCGGATGTCGGGGGCGTCGAGGGCCGTGGGCAGGGCGTAGCCGGTGAGGTCGGGGTGGCGGATCTGGCCTCGGGTGGTGCGCAGGTTCTCCATGAGGGCCGCGCCGAGGCCCTGGGTGACGCCGGCCTCGATACGGGCGCGGAGCTGGCGGGGGTTGAGGATCCGGCCGACGTCCTGGGCGACGGACATCTCCACGACGCGGATGGTGCCGAGTTCGATGTCGACGTCCGCGACGCAGCGGATGGCGCAGAAGGCCAGGCCCACGAACGCGTCGCCCTGGCCGGTCTCGTCCAGCGGCTCGGTCGGGTGGGGGCGGCACTGCGCGGTGGCCCAGAGTTCCTTGCCGTCGAGGGCCTCGGCGACGGTGGTGCTGAGGACGCCGTCGTACGAGGTGATCTTGCCGTCGGTGATCTGGAGGAGTTCGGTGGACATGCCGAATTTGTGGGCGAGGGGTTGCAGGAGCTGGGTGCGCACCATCTTGGCGGCGCGCTCCACGGCGCCGCCGGAGACCCAGGTGTGCCGGCCGTGACAGGCGCGCCCGGCGGACGGCTGATCGGTGTCGACGGGGGCCACGTGCACCTCTTCGATGCCCAGGGTTTCCTGGACGATCTGGCGCGCGAGGGTGGAGAAACCGGAGCCGGTCTCGACCGCGGCGCACAGTACGGTGGCGACCGAGCCGCTGACCTTGACCGTGGCGGTGGAGACCTCGTCGGCGCCCTCCGCGCCGAGCATGTGGACCATGCCGAGCGCGTAGCCGACGCCGCGGCGCACCGCGGACGGCTCGCCCGCGCCCTCCAGGCCGCCGGGCAGCAGCCAGTCCTCCTCGGGGGTGTCCTTGGGGAGTTCGGGCAGCGGCTCGTCCTTGACGGCGCGCAGCAGTTCGGCGACCGGCGCCGGGCAGGTGACGGTCTGGCCGGTGGGCAGCAGGTCGCCGGTGGCCATGACGTTGCGCAGCCGCAGCTCGGCCGGGTCCATGCCGAGCTTGGCGGCCAGTTTGTCCATCTGGCCCTCGTAGGCGGCGCACACCTGCATCGCGCCCTCGCCGCGCAGGTGCCCGGACGGCGGGTTGTTCGTCCGTACGGCCCAGCCCTCGACGAAGGCGTGCGGGACGACGTACGGGCCGCAGGCGAAGGAGACCGCGGCGGCGAGCGCTTCGGCGGAGGTGTCCGCGTACGCGCCCGCGTCCATCAGGATCTGCGCCTCGACCTTGACCAGCTTGCCCTCGGCGTCCGCGTGGTGGCGGTAGCGCAGCAGGGTCGGGTGGCGGTGGGCGTGGCCGAGGAAGGACTCCTCGCGGGTGGCGGTCAGTTTGACCGGGCAGCCGGTACGCAGGGCCAGCAGTCCGAGGGAGAGCTGCATGCCCGGGTCCTCGCGGTCCGCGGTGGCGCCGGGCACACCCGTTACGACGACACGGACCCGTTCCGGCGCCAGCCCGAAGCAGGCGGCGGCCAGGTCGCGGTCGGCGTGCGGGTCGGTGGACGCGGTGTAGATCTCCACGCCGCCGTCCGGGCGCGGCACCGCGAGCCCGGCCTCGGCGCCGATCGGCGCCGGGTCCTGGCGGCCGATGCGGTACAGGCCCTCGACGATGGTCTCGCCCACCACCTCGGGGTCGCCGAAGTGCAGCGGGATGTGCCGGATCAGGTTGCCGTCCGGGTGCAGCGGCTCGGCCTCGAAGGCCAGTTGCGGGTCGGTGACCGGCTCCAGGACCTCGTACTCGACGGCGATGGCGGCCGCCGCCAGCCGGGCCGTGTCGGGGTGGTCGGCGGCGACCGCGGCGATCGGCTCGCCGTGGTGGCGCACCACGTCGTGGGCGAAGACCGGGCGGTCGGGCGTGCCACGGCCGTGCCCGGGGTCGCCCGGTACGTCCGCGTGCGTGACGACGGCCCGTACGCCCGGCATCTCGGCGGCCGGCCCGGTGTCCACCGACAGGATGCGGGCGCTCGCGTGCGGGGAGCGCAGCACCGCCGCCCACAGCAGGCCCTCGGCCCACAGGTCGGAGGCGTACGGGAAGACGCCCTCCGTCTTGGCGGGCGCGTCCGCGGACGGCAGGGAGACACCGATGCCGTGCGGCGGCGGCTCGGCGGGGAGGGGGACGCCCGCGGCGGGGGTGGCGGTGACGGCGCCGCCCTCGGGTGTGCCGGTCATGCGGAGCCTCCGGACTGCGGATCTGCGCCCGGGCCGTGGGGATGCGGCCCGTGGGGGTGGTGGCCGTGGGAAGCGGGGCCCTGCGGGTCGGCGGGGCCCGCCTGGTGCGGGATGCGCGGGGTGCCGGGCTCCTCCGGGGCGGCGGCCGCGGCCTCTTCGGCAGCTGCCGCGGCGTCGGCACGGCTGCGGGCGACCTCGTTGACCGCGTCGAGCACGCCCCGGTAACCCGAGCAGCGGCACAGGTTGCCGCACAGCGCCTGGCGCGTCTCCAGCTCGGTGGGCGCGTGGTTGCCCTCCAGCAGGTCGTGGACGGTCATCGCCATGCCGGGGATGCAGAAGCCGCACTGGACGGCGCCGGATTCGGCCAGGGCGCGCTGCACGTCGGAGGGCGCGCCGTTGCGGGCCAGGCCCTCGACCGTACGGACCTCACTGCCCGCGGTGGTCGCGGCGGGCACCAGGCACGACGCCACGAGCCGCCCGTCGACCTGTACGGAACAGGCCCCGCACTCCCCCTGCGAGCAGCCGTCCTTGGCCCCGGCGAGGCCGAGGCGCTCGCGCAGCACGTACAGCAGCGACTCCCCGATCCAGGCGTCGGTGACCGGGCGGTCGGTGCCGTTGACGGTCAGGACGTAGGAGGTGTGGGGGTGTTCGTCGTGGTTGTCGTGGTCGTCGGGTCCGTCGGGTCCGTCGTGGGGGGTGGGGAGGGAGGCGGAGTCCGGTTC
>NZ_JOCQ01000121.1 GCF_000720725.1 Streptomyces rimosus subsp. rimosus | reverse complement strand
CCCCGGCACCACCGCCTCCGTCCCCCCCGGAGCCCCGGGCGCCCCGCGCCCACCGCACGCCCGCACCACCGACGGTTCCCGCGCCTACCGCCTGCGCCTGACCGAAGACGTCACCTACCGCTTCCGGGCCCGGCGCGGCGCGTACGGACACTGGCGCGTCGATCCCGACTCCATCACCCCCACGGGCGACCCCCTCCACTTCCTCTTCCACGCCCATGACACCGTCCTGGGCCTGTCCGGCGACACCACCGGACACCTCATCCGCGAGCTGACCGCCACCCTCGCCGCCGACGTCCGCCTCGACGCCACGGCCCTGAGCGCCGCGCGGCTCGCCGACCTCGACTACGCCGCCCTGGAAGGCCACCAGACCGGCCACCCCTGGCTCGTCGCCAACAAGGGACGGCTGGGCTTCTCGGCGGCCGACGCCGCCCTCTGGTCACCCGAGGCCCGTACCCCGCAGCGGCTGCCCTGGATCGCCGCGCACCGCCGGCTGGCCGTCTACCGGGGCGTCCCCGCCCTGGCCACGCCCGATCGTCTCTACTCCGATGAACTCACCCCCGAAATCCGCGCCGCCTTCGCCGACACCCTCTGCGCGCAGGGCCTCGACCCCGCCGACTACCTCTTCCTCCCCGTCCACCCCTGGCAGTGGGACGAGACCGTCGCGCCCCTCTTCGCCCCCCAACTCGCCGACAAATCCATCGTCCCACTCCCCACTGACAACGACCTGCGCCTGCCGCAGCAGTCCATCCGCACCTTCCTCAACACCACCCGCCCCCGGGCCCGGACGGTCAAGCTGCCGCTCTCCGTCCTCAACACCCTGGTCTGGCGCGGCCTGCCGACCGAACGCACCATCGCCGCCCCCGCCGTCACCGCCTGGGTCCAGGGCCTGCGCGACGCCGACCCGTACCTGCGCGACGAGACCCGGGTGATCCTGCTCGGCGAGACCGCGTCCGTCACCGTCGAACACCCCCTCTACGACCGGCTGCCCGGCGTCCCGTACCAGTACAAGGAACTGCTGGGCTGCATCTGGCGCGAGCCGGTCAGCCGCCATCTGGACCCGGGGGAGCGGGCCCGCACCCTGGCCGCGCTCCTGCAGACCGACCCGCACGGGCGCGCCTTGACAGCGGAGCTGGTGCACCGCTCCGGCCTGGCCCCCCGCGTCTGGCTGCGCCACCTCTTCGCCGCCCTGCTGCCGCCGCTGCTGCACTTCCTCTACCAGTACGGCACGGTCTTCTCCCCGCACGGCGAGAACGCCATCGTCGTCTTCGACCAGCACGACATCCCCACCCGCCTCGCGGTCAAGGACTTCGTGGACGACGTCAACACCAGCGCCGACCCCCTGCCCGAGCACGCCACCATGCCTGCCGACGTGCGCGCGGTGCTGCTCACCGAACCGCCCGACTTCCTCACCCAGTTCATCCACTCCGGGCTCTTCGTGGGGGTCTTCCGCTATCTGGCGCCCCTGTGCGAACAGCAACTCGCGGTCCCGGAGGTCGAGTTCTGGTCCCTCGTACGGGCGGAGATCCTGCGCCATCAGGGACGCTTCCCGCACCTGAAGAAACGACACGAGACCTTCGACCTGCTCACCCCCCGCATCGCCCGGCTGTGCCTGAACCGCAACCGTCTCCACCTCGACGGATACCGCGACCGGGCGCAGCGCCCGCACGCCGCCGTGCACGGCACCGTGCCCAACCCCCTCCACCACCCGTGACCGAGCAGATTGTCAGTGGGCACGCGTAGGGTGGCAGCGCTATGACGAAGCCCTCCCTCCCCGATCTGCTGCACGCCGCCGTCACCGCTGTCGGCGGCACCGAGCGCCCCGGCCAGATCGCCATGGCCGAAGCCGTCGCCGAAGCAGTGGAAGACCATTCCCACCTGCTCGTACAGGCCGGCACCGGCACCGGAAAGTCGCTCGGCTATCTGGTGCCGGCGCTGGCCCACGGCGACCGTGTGGTGGTGGCCACGGCCACCCTCGCGCTCCAGCGCCAGCTGGTCGAGCGCGACCTGCCGCGTACGGTCGAGGCCCTGCATCCGCAGCTGCGCCGCCGTCCGCAGTTCGCCATGCTCAAGGGCCGCTCCAATTACGTCTGCCTCCACCGCCTGCACGAGGGGGTGCCGCAGGAAGAGGAGGAGGGCCTCTTCGACCCCTTCGAGCACGCGACGCCGACCAGCAAGCTGGGCAAGGACCTGCTGCGCCTGCGCGACTGGGCGGATGAGACCGAGACCGGCGACCGCGACGATCTGACCCCCGGCGTCTCCGACCGCGCCTGGGGGCAGGTCTCGGTCTCCTCACGGGAGTGCCTGGGCGCCTCGAAGTGCGCGTACGGCGCAGAGTGCTTCGCCGAGGCGGCCCGTGAGCGCGCCAAGCTCGCCGACGTGATCGTCACCAACCACGCCCTGCTGGCCATCGACGCCATCGAGGGCGCCCCGGTCCTGCCGCAGCACGACGTACTGATCGTGGACGAGGCCCACGAGCTGGTCTCCCGCGTCACCGGCGTGGCCACCGGGGAACTCACCCCCGGCCAGGTCGACCGGGCCGTCAAGCGCGCTGCCAAGCTGGTCAACGAGAAGGCCGCCGACCAGCTCCAGACCGCCTCGGAGACCTTCGAGCGCCTGATGGAGCTGGCCCTGCCCGGCCGCCTCGAAGAGATCCCCGAGGACCTCGGCTACTGCCTGATGGCGCTGCGTGACGCCGCGCGTACGGTCATCTCCGCCCTCGGCACGACCCGCGACAAGTCCGTCCAGGACGAGGACGCCGTCCGCAAGCAGGCCCTCGCCTCCGTGGAGAACGTCCACGCGGTCGCCGAGCGGATCGCCAACGGCTCCGAGTACGACGTCGTCTGGTACGAGCGCCACGACCGCTTCGGCGCCTCCCTGCGCGTCGCGCCGCTGTCCGTCTCCGGCCTGCTGCGCGAGAAGCTCTTCGCGGACCGCTCCGTCGTCCTCACGTCCGCCACCCTCAAGCTGGGCGGCGACTTCAACGGTGTCGGCGCCTCCCTCGGTCTCGCCCCGGAGGGCACGGAGGGCGAGGACGTCCCCCAGTGGAAGGGCCTGGACGTCGGCTCCCCGTTCGACTACGGCAAGCAGGGCATCCTGTACGTGGCCAAGCACCTCGCCCAGCCCGGCCGCGAGGGCAGCCGTACGGACATGCTCGACGAGCTGGCCGAGCTGATCGAGGCCGCGGGCGGCCGTACGCTCGGCCTGTTCTCCTCCATGCGCGCGGCCCAGGCCGCCGCCGAGAACCTGCGGGGACGCCTGGACATGCCGATCCTCCTCCAGGGCGAGGAGACCCTCGGCGAGCTGATCCGCACCTTCGCGGCGGACGCCCGTACCTGCCTGTTCGGGACGCTCTCCCTGTGGCAGGGCGTCGACGTGCCGGGCCCGAACTGCCAGCTCGTGGTCATGGACCGGGTGCCGTTCCCGCGCCCCGACGACCCCCTGATGAGCGCCCGCCAGAAGGCCGTGGAGGAAGCCGGCGGCAACGGCTTCATGGCGGTCGCGGCGACCCACGCCGCCCTCCTGATGGCTCAGGGCGCGGGCCGTCTCGTACGCGCCACGGGCGACCGCGGCGTCGTCGCCGTCCTGGACCCCCGGGTGGAGCGCGCCCGCTACGGCTCGTTCCTGCGCAGGTCCATGCCCGAATTCTGGTACACCACCGACCGCAACCAGGTCCGCCGCTCCCTGGCCGCCATCGACGCGGCCGCCAAGGCGGCGGAAGAGGCGTAGCACCCCCGGACACCCCAAACCCCGGGACCGGCGCAGTGGTCCCGGGGTTCGGTCGTGGGGTGGGTCAGACGCGCCGGAGCACCGCCACCACCTTGCCGAGGATCGTGGCCTCGTCACCGGGGATGGGCTGGTACGCGGAGTTGTGCGGCAGCAGCCATACGTGGCCGTCCTCGCGCTTGAAGCGCTTGACCGTCGCCTCGCCGTCCAGCATGGCGGCGACGATGTCGCCGTTCTCCGCGACCGGCTGGCGACGCACCGTGACCCAGTCGCCGTCGCAGATCGCGGCCTCCACCATGGAGTCACCGACGACCTTCAGCACGAACAGCTCACCGTCGCCGACCAGCTGCCTCGGCAGCGGGAAGACGTCCTCGACGGACTCCTCGGCGAGGATGGGGCCACCGGCGGCGATCCGGCCGACCAGCGGGACGTACGACGCCGCGGGCTTGCCCGTCGTGTCGGTGGGGGTGTTGCTGGGCTGGTCGGAGCCGCGGACCTCGTACGCCCGGGGGCGGTGCGGGTCGCGGCGCAGAAAGCCCTTGCGCTCCAGAGCCATGAGCTGGTGGGCGACGGACGAGGTGCTGGACAGCCCGACCGCCTGACCGATCTCGCGCATGGACGGCGGATAGCCGCGGCGCTGGACGGAATCCCGGATGACCTCGATGACCCTGCGCTGCCGGTCGGTGAGTCCCGAACTGTCGGCACGGATACCTGGAGGACGGCCGGGCAGCGAGCGGGCAGGCTTTTGCCCCTCGGGGTTCATTGCGTCGTCCATCGGCGGTTTCCGGGTCTGCTCGAATCGGCTCTGGGAGTGGCTCTGGGCGGTGATGGTGGCGCTGTCTGCGGTGGTGGTCACGTCGGCCCCTCTCGGAATGTGCTCCCTAGTTAGCCAACGGTAGTTGCTTTCGAAAGGTTGCGCCAAACACACGTTCGAGTGAAAATTTCCGGATTAGCTGACCTGATCACGGGCTTAGGTGTATAGCCGAAAGGCAATTCGGGTCATTCCGGTAGTCTTCGCCCCGAGCTCATAGCCGGGCACGCGTACCGGCCCGCGGGGTGCGGGCGGGCGCCGCGACCTGCCCGATTCTGTCATCCCCGCCCCGCCCCGTCCGCCCCCGGGTCCCGTCCCGTACGCTCGTCGGCGGCCCCGCGAGCGGCCGCCGAGGCTCCGCCCCGCCGCGACACGCCTGGGGTGTCGATGACCTCCCGACACCACATCTAGTGCTTTGATGACTACAACCGCCTACAAGTTGTGGTGCCGGTGTCTGTCGGGGCTCCGGGGATCGCCTATGCTTGGGGCTGCTCCGAGGGGCCCGTGAGGGCCGCCGGAGGTCATCAGCCGTACGCCGGGACCATGGGCGTACGACCGTAATTTTCGAGGGTGAGGAGGGTGAATTCATGCATTGCCCCTTCTGCAGGCACCCCGACAGCCGGGTGGTCGACAGCCGCACCACCGACGACGGCACCTCGATCCGCCGGCGCCGCCAGTGCCCGGACTGCTCCCGCCGCTTCACGACCATCGAGACCGCGTCACTGATGGTGATCAAGCGGAGCGGGGTCACCGAACCCTTCAGCCGCAACAAGGTCATCGCCGGCGTGCGCAAGGCGTGCCAGGGCCGGCCGGTCACCGAGGACGCCCTCGCCAAGCTGGGACAGCGGGTCGAGGAAGCGGTGCGCGCCACCGGCAGTGCTGAGCTGTCCACCCATGACGTGGGGCTGGCCATACTGGGCCCGCTGCAGGAGCTCGACCTCGTCGCGTACCTGCGCTTCGCGAGCGTCTACCGGGCCTTCGACTCGCTGGAGGACTTCGAGGCGGCCATCGCCGAGCTGCGGGAGCAGCGCGAGCAGGGGCCGCCCGCGCGGGAGTGCGGGTGCGAAGGGGGCGCCGGGCATCCGGCGGTCCCGGTGCCCGCCACCGCCGCCGACTGAGATCGGCACATCACAGACCTGACCAGGGCACGTGCAGGCGCCCTGGTTGCAGACAGAACACACCGTGCCACGGGAAGAAAGTGCGCACATATGGGCGTTTGCCCGTACAGGGAGGCGGAATGACAGAGACGACGAGCGGCCCGGCACGAGGCTCCCGCGCCAAGGGCAGCAAGGCGAGCAAGGGTCTGCGTATCGAGCGCATCCACACCACTCCCGGCGTGCATCCGTACGACGAGGTGACGTGGGAGCGCCGTGACGTCGTCATGACCAACTGGCGCGACGGCTCGGTCAACTTCGAGCAGCGTGGCGTCGAGTTCCCCGAGTTCTGGTCGGTGAACGCGGTCAACATCGTCACGAGCAAGTACTTCCGCGGCGCGGTGGGCTCCGACACCCGGGAGTCGAGCCTGAAGCAGCTGATCGACCGGGTCGTCAAGACCTACACGAAGGCCGGCGAGGACAACGGCTACTTCGCCTCCCCGGCGGACGCCGAGATCTTCGAGCACGAGCTGGCGTACGCCCTGCTCCACCAGGTCTTCAGCTTCAACTCCCCGGTGTGGTTCAACGTCGGCACGAAGCAGCCGCAGCAGGTCAGCGCGTGCTTCATCCTCTCCGTCGACGACTCCATGGACTCGATCCTGGACTGGTACAAGGAAGAGGGGATGATCTTCAAGGGCGGCTCCGGCGCCGGCCTGAACCTCTCCCGCATCCGCTCCTCCAAGGAGCTGCTGTCCTCCGGCGGCAACGCCTCGGGCCCGGTCTCCTTCATGCGCGGCGCCGACGCGTCCGCCGGAACGATCAAGTCGGGCGGCGCCACCCGCCGCGCGGCCAAGATGGTCGTCCTGGACGTGGACCACCCGGACGTCGAGGCCTTCATCGACACCAAGGTGAAGGAGGAGGAGAAGGTCCGCGCGCTGCGCGACGCGGGCTTCGACATGGACCTGGGCGGCGACGACATCACGTCCGTCCAGTACCAGAACGCCAACAACTCGGTCCGCGTGAACGACGAGTTCATGAAGGCCGTCGAGACCGGCTCGAAGTTCGGCCTGCGCGGCCGGATGAACGGCGAGGTCATCGAGGAGATCGACGCCAAGGGCCTGTTCCGCAAGATGGCGGAGGCGGCCTGGGCGTGCGCCGACCCCGGCATCCAGTACGACGACACGATCAACCACTGGCACACCTCGCCGGAGTCGGGCCGGATCACCGCCTCGAACCCGTGCAGCGAGTACATGCACCTGGACAACTCCTCGTGCAACCTGGCCTCGCTGAACCTGATGAAGTTCCTGCGCGACGACGACAAGGGCAACCAGTCGTTCGACGCCGAGCGCTTCGCCAAGGTCGTCGAGCTGGTCATCACCGCGATGGACATCTCCATCTGCTTCGCGGACTTCCCCACCGAGAAGATCGGTGAGACCACCCGCGCCTTCCGCCAGCTGGGCATCGGCTACGCCAACCTCGGCGCCCTGCTGATGGCCACCGGCCACGCGTACGACTCGGACGGCGGCCGCGCCCTGGCCGGTGCCATCACCTCCCTGATGACCGGCACCTCCTACAAGCGCTCCGCCGAGCTGGCCGCGGTAGTCGGCCCGTACGACGGCTACGCCCGCAATGCCGACGCCCACAAGCGCGTCATGAAGCAGCACTCGGACGCCAACGGCGCCGCCAAGCGCATGGACGACCTGGACACCCCGGTCTGGGCCGCGGCCACCGAGGCGTGGCAGGACGTCATCCGCCTCGGCGACAAGAACGGCTTCCGCAACGCGCAGGCCTCCGTGCTGGCCCCCACCGGCACCATCGGCCTGATGATGGACTGCGACACCACGGGCGTCGAGCCGGACCTGGCCCTGGTCAAGTTCAAGAAGCTGGTCGGCGGCGGCTCCATGCAGATCGTGAACAACACGGTCCCCAAGGCGCTCAAGCGGCTCGGCTACCAGCCGGAGCAGGTCGAGGCGATCGTCGCCCACATCGCCGACAACGGCAATGTGATCGACGCCCCCGGTCTGGACCCCGCCCACTACGAGGTCTTCGACTGCGCCATGGGCGAGCGCTCCATCTCGGCCATGGGCCACGTACGGATGATGGCGGCGGCCCAGCCGTTCCTGTCCGGCGCGATCTCCAAGACCGTCAACCTGCCCGAGTCGGCCACCGTCGAGGAGGTCGAGGAGGTCTACTTCGAGGGCTGGAAGCTCGGCCTGAAGGCGCTGGCGATCTACCGCGACAACTGCAAGGTCGGCCAGCCGCTCTCCGCCAAGAAGAAGGAGGAGGAGAAGAAGGCCGAGGACAAGCCGGCCGAGAAGGTCGTCGAGTACCGTCCGGTCCGCAAGCGCCTGCCCAAGGGCCGTCCCGGCATCACCACCTCCTTCACGGTCGGCGGCGCCGAGGGCTACATGACCGCCAACTCCTACCCGGACGACGGTCTGGGCGAGGTCTTCCTGAAGATGTCCAAGCAGGGTTCGACCCTCGCGGGCATGATGGACGCCTTCTCCATCGCCGTCTCGGTGGGCCTCCAGTACGGCGTGCCGCTGGAGACGTACGTCTCGAAGTTCACCAACATGCGCTTCGAGCCGGCCGGCATGACGGACGACCCGGACGTGCGGATGGCGCAGTCGATCGTCGACTACATCTTCCGCCGCCTGGCGCTGGACTTCCTGCCCTTCGAGACCCGCTCCGCGCTCGGCATCCACTCCGTCGAGGAGCGCCAGCGCCACCTGGAGACCGGTTCGTACGAGCCCACCGACGAGGAGCTGGACGTCGAGGGCCTGGCCCAGTCGGCCCCGCGCCAGGAGTCGGTGAAGGAGGCCCCCGCCTCGACGACCGAGATCGTCAAGGAGACCGCGGCCCCGGCTCCCAAGCAGGCCCACACCAACGCGGAACTGGTGGAAATGCAGCTCGGCATCAACGCCGACGCTCCGCTGTGCTTCTCCTGCGGCACGAAGATGCAGCGCGCGGGCAGCTGCTACCTGTGCGAGGGCTGCGGATCGACCAGCGGTTGCAGCTGAATTCCGGCGCTGAATAGGCGCGGAACGCACAGCTGAAAGGAGGCGGAGCCGATATGTCGGCTCCGCCTCCTCCCGTTTGCGGGGACGGGCGATGTCGCACCGGGAATGTTTTTACGGCATTGCCCTGGGCCCGTTGTGCCGTCAGTTGCCCATGACCGTCACGAAGGTTTCCGGGTCGGCGTCGAAGCCCCGTACGTTCGGGTGGAACCGCCATTCTCCCGATGCGTCGCGGTCGAATTCCGCAATCACCGCCGCGGTCGAGCCGGCGACCGCCGAGAAGTCGTCCACGGCCAGTTCGTCGTATCCCTCGTTGACGCGGACGGCGGTGTTCGCGATATCGCCGAACGTCTTGCGCCCGCCGCGCTGTTGAATGGCCACCCCGACGACGACCCGCCCGTACCGCTCGGCCAGCCGGTTCAGTTCCAGCACCATCGCCTCGTCGGTGCCGAGACCCAGGCCGGTCCGGCTGTCCCTGCTGAGGATGATGGTGCCGTCCGGGGAACGGCTGTCGAAGTGCACCAGATAATCCGGTGCGCCGTGCAGTGCGTCCTTTGTGTAGGTCGCGGCGATGATGTCCAGGTCATGCGCTGAAGTGCCCGCGGGGCTGGGGTCCCACTTGAGGGTCACTTCGACTTTGCCGATCCCTTTGTTGAGGCTGCTCACAGAGATCCCTTCCGGTGTTGCAACTCACGGGCTGTGCAAGGCGGACCACCATCGTGTCACGCTCCGCAAGCCCTGCCCCGGGGCCGGGGCGACGCCGTCCCGGTCGGCAGGACTGGTACGCGTACTGCCACTCCGACGTAATCAGTAGGACTGGAGTTCCACCAACGTCCCGTCGGGCGTACGCAGATGGGCCGTACGGAGGTTGGGTCCCCAGTCGGGACGGTCCTGAGGGTGCGCCACGATGCCGGCGCCGTGGGCGGCGAGCTGCCGGGCCGCTTCGTCCACGACGGGGACGCGCAGTACCAGCATGGATGTGTCCTGGGCCGCGGGGCGGGGCGGCAGCGCTTCCGTGCCGACCGTCCGCGCCATGGCCTCGCGCGAGAAGAGGACCAGAACGGCCTGCCCGTCGAGGTCCCAATTGGCGTAACCGGCCTGCGGAATGACCTTGACGGGCTCGATGCCCAGGAGGTCGCGCAGGGCGCCTTCCCAGAAGCGGGCGGCGGTTTCGAAGTCCTCCACCAGGAGGCGCGGATAAAGAGCGTCCATGATCGGCAGATTAGCCCGGGGCCGGGGCGGCGGTCAGGCGGATTCGTCGCCCCAGAGGCGCGTCAGATGACTGTCCAGGGTGTCCAGCGCCGTGTCGGGGGAGAGGTGGCCGATCAGGAGGTGGGTCGTCAGGCCGTCGGTGAGGGCGAGCAGGGTCCGGGCCTCACGCTCCGCGTCCGGGCTCCCGGTGGCCTCGGTGATCAGGCGGGTGAACAGGCCGTGCAGGCCGCTGTAGTTGCCCCGCAGGATCTCGGCGAGCGGCGGGCTGACCGCGGCCTGCGCGACGAAGGCGAGCCAGACGCGGGCCTCGGCACGGTGCTCGGGGCGCAGCAGGGAGATCTCGGTGGTCGCGTGCCCGAGCGCGGTACGGGCCGACTGGGCCGGCGACTCGGTGAGCCGCGCCGTCACCCGTGCCGAGATCCGCGCCCCGATGTGGTCGAGCGCGAAGGCCAGCATCTCCTCCTTGGTGCGGAAGCAGCGCTGGACCGCCCCCATGGACACCTCGGCGCGCGCCGCCACGTCCCGCAGGGTGACGCCCTCCAGGCCGTGTTCGTCGGCGAGGTGACAGACGGCGTCGGCGATCTGCCGGCGGCGGCTCTCGTGGTCCACCTGCTTGGGCATGGGGCGCTCCCGGTATGGCGATGCGTGCGTATCGTGACAAGGGTACGATGTGATGCGCTTGCATCGGAACGGGTGAGCGGCGTGTCCGCGCTCGTCGGGCAGGGGCCGGAGCGGTCCCTGCCGTCCGGATGCGCAGGGGCGAACGGTGACGAGGGTGAAGGAGAAGGAGTACGTGATGGAAGCGGAGCAGGCGCTGTGGAAGATGTCCGCCGGGGCCCAGGCGGCCGCCGTGCGGAGCGGCGAGGTGACCGCCGCGGAGATGGTGGAACAGCACCTGGAGCGCATCGCCGAGATCAATCCGGCCGTCAACGCCGTCACGCAGCTCTTCGCCGACCGGGCGCGTGCGGACGCGGCCGAGGTGGACCGGCGGCGCGCCGCGGGCCAGGACCTGGGCCCGCTCGCCGGAGTGCCCTTCACGGTCAAGGAGACCACCGCCGTGGAGGGCGTGCCGACCACGTACGGCGCCGAGAGCTTCCGCCACCACGTCGCGCACGCCGACGCGCCCCCGGTGGCGCGGCTGCGCGCCGCCGGTGCCGTCCCGATCGGGCACAGCAACATGCCCACCCTCGTCCTCGCGGGCATCCACACCCGCAGCGAGCTGTACGGCGACACCCGCAACCCCTGGTCGCCGGAGGTGACGCCGGGCGGCACCAGCGGGGGCGACGGCGCCGCGGTGGCTGCCGGGATGGCCGCGATCGGACTCGGCAATGACTCCGGCGGATCGGTGCGCATCCCCGCGTCCTTCTGCGGTGTGGCGGGCCTGAAGCCCACATATGGACGATTCCCCGCCGATCACCGGCTCGGCGCGGACGATCCGGCGCTGGCCACCCAGGTGCTGGTGGTCGATGGACCGCTGGCCCGTACGGTCGGCGACCTCCGCCTGGCGTACGAGGCGCTGGCGGGCACCGACCCCCGCGACCCGAGGGCCGTACCGGTTCCCCTGTACGGCGAGCCGGTACCGCGGCCCCTGAAGATCGCGATGGTCACCGATCCGGGCGGCAAGGGAGTCCACCCCTTGGTGCGCAAGGCCGTCGAGGACGCGGCGGACGCGTTGCGCGACGCAGGCCACGAGGTGTGCGAGGTGCCGGACGTGCCGTGCCTGGACGAGGCGCTGGAGGTGTACGGCCGTATGACCATGGCCGAATTCGCCCCCACCTGGCCGGTGGTGCGGACCCTCCTGGGCGAGGGCGGACATCGCTACATCGAGATGTCGATGGAGGCCCAGGACGCCGTACCGGTGGACGTGCCCGCGTATCTGCGTCTGACGAGCGCCCGGCTCGGCATCCGGCGGGCGTGGGCCGAATTCCTGGACACGTACCCGTTGTTGCTGGCGCCGGTCTTCACCGAGCCGCCCTTCGAGCCGGGGCTGGAGGTGCGGGACCGGGAGGCTCACGCGCGCGTCCAGCGGGCGATGCGCCTGTGTACAGCCACGAGCTTCGTGGGTGTACCGGCGGTGGCCGTGCCGACCGGGGTCGCACAGGGGCTCCCGTACGGCGTGCAGCTCATCGGACGCGCCTATCGGGAGGACCTGTGCCTGGAGGCGGCCGAAGCGGTGGAACGGCGGTGCGGGGTGCTCACCCCGATCGACCCGCGCCCGTAGGCACATTCGGCGTGGCGGGTGCGTGACGCGCGGTGATGACGGGCCTGCCCGGGCCGTACGATGGCGCGGTGCTGGTCAAGTGGATTAGATGCACGGTCGTGGACCGCCGGGGGTTCGAACGGGGGCAGCGGAAATGGGCGGGGCTGCTCGGTGAACCGGGTTTCCGGGGCCAGGGCGGCGGATGGAGCCGGACGCGTCCGTCGGTCGCGCATCTGGTCGCCTTCTGGGAGAGCAGGGCGTTCTACGACTCCTTCATGGCGCGCTCGCACGACCGGCTGGCGGCGGCCCAGGTGGGCACGTTCAAGGACTCCCGGGTGCGCCTGTTCGAGTACGAACTCGACGTGAAGGTGGGCTTCCGGCCCGTCTTCGCGGACGCCGACGTCCTGCGCATAGCGCACTGCCAGGTGCGTGCTGACCGGGTCGAGCACTTCATGCTGATGCAGGAGAAGGTGTGGAATCCGGCCATGGCCGGCTCCCCGGGCATGCTGCGCGGCCTGATGGGGCGCGCGCCGGGGGAGGAGTTCCTGATCCTGTCGATGTGGGAGTCGGCGGCCGAGCGGGGGAAGTACCGCCCGGAGCGCGTCGAGCGGCTGGGATTCCGGGCGCAGACGGAGGCCGATGTGCGGGCTGTGACGGGGGACGTGGCCGATCTGGAGCCGTCGTGGACGGTGTGAGGGGGCGTACTGGCCGTATGGCGTGAGGTGCGCGCCATGGGGCACGCCGGCCTCTGCCGATGTGGCACGAACACGCTGGCTTCCAGCCGCGTGGCTTAGCCACGTGGCGCCGGACTCAACCAGCGGGTGGTGCCGCTGGACACCCTTGGACCAGCCCGCGCCACTCCGGCGCTGCCGTGGGGCGTGGCCGGGCGCGCCGGCCCTACGCGTGGCCGGGCGCCCCGTCTCCTGCTCGCTGGTTCCTGTGCCGTTACTGCTGGCTCCTGTGCCGTTACTTGGGTGAGGCGGGCGTGCCGGTCTCGGCTCCCGTCCCGGCGCCCGCGGGGGTGAACACGCCGGCGCGCGCGGCAGCCAGGGCGGCCGCGGCGCTCTGGTCGGCGGTGTGTGCGTCGACCGGCTCACGCGTGATGAAGAGCCGGAGAAAGAGCGGGGCACATGCAGCCCGGACGAGTGCCCCGGCGTCGACATTGTTCTCCGGGGTGGCGGGCAGCTCGCCGCGCTCGACAGCGCGCCGGATCAGGGGCTCGCAGCGCCGGAAACGTTCGGCGTAGAAGGCGTGCAGCGCGTCCGCGGCCTGCTGCGACTGGAACGCGGCCGCGATGATCGCGGAGCCGGAGGCCGCCGTGACCGGATCGGTGAACGACTCCACCACCTCGCGCGCGAGCGTACGCAGATCGCCCGCGAGGGACCCGGTGTCGGGCGGCGTCCAGCTGTCCTCGCCGGCCAGGTCGAGAGTGTCGGCCAGCAGCCCTTCGAGGCCGCCCCAGCGGCGGTAGAGCGTGGTCTTGTGCACGCCCGAGTGCTCTGCGACGTATTCGACGGTCAGGCCGGGATAGCCGTGCTCGGCCAGGCCCGCCAGAACGGCGTCGCGGACGGCGGCGCGGGTGCGGGCGGTGCGCCCGCCCGGCCGACGGGTGCCGGGGCTCGGCGCGGGGGCCTCCGGTGCGTTTTCCTCAGGCAAGTGCAACTCCTGTTGCGTTAGTGCGACGGCGTGTGCCATCATCGTCGTAACGCAACAAGCGTAGCGTTTGAGTTCGCGGTGCGATGCCGCGGAGCCGGGGGGTTCGTATGACCACACAGATTTCGCTCCACGAGGTGTCCAAGTCCTACGGCGACCGGCTCCTGCTGGACGGCGTCTCCCTCTCGATACGCCCCGGCGACCGGGTCGGGGTCGTGGGGGAGAACGGCGCCGGCAAGTCGACGCTGCTGCGCCTCGTCGCGGAGCTGGAGCACCCGGACGACGGCCGGGTGGTGGTCACCGCCGACGGAGGCATCGGCCACCTCGGTCAGGTTCCCGACCTGCCGGGCGACTGCACGGTCCACCAGGCGGTGGACACCGCTCTCGCGGAGCTGCGGGAGATGGAGCGCCGGCTGCGCGCGCTGGAGACGCGACTCGGCGACGGAAGACCGGAAGACCTGGAGGAATACGGCAGGCTGCTCGGCGTCTACGAACTGCGCGGCGGCTACGAGGCAGACGTCCGCGTCGACAAGGCGCTGTATGGCGTGGGTCTGGGCCATGTGGAGCGGAGCCGCCCGTTCGGCAGCCTGTCCGGCGGGGAGCAGGCAAGACTGGGCATCGCCTGCCTGATAGCCGCGTCACCCGAGGTGATGCTGCTCGACGAACCGACCAACCACCTCGACGCGGAGGCGCTGGACTGGCTGGAGACGGCGCTGACGGCCCATCGCGGCACGGTCCTCGCGGTGTCGCACGACCGCCTCTTCCTGCAGCGCGTGGCCGACACGATCGTCGAGGTGGACGCCGACCTCCGGACCGTCGTCCGGTACGGCGGTGGATACGGCACCTTCGTCGCCGCCAAGGCCGCGGCGCGCCGGCGCTGGGAGCAGGAGTACGAGCAGTGGCGCGCCGAGACCGAGCGCCTGAGCGAGTTCGCAACCGGTGCTGCCCACAGCGTCGCCCAAGGCCGGGCGATCAAGGACAACAACAAGATGGCGTACGACCGCGCGGGAGGGCGGGTTCAAGCATCGGTGGCCGGCCGGGTGCGCAACGCACAGGAACGACTGCGGCGGCTCCATGCGGCCCCGGTGCCCCGGCCGCCGGAGCCACTCCGCTTCCGCACCGGACCGACCGCCGGTGACACCAAGGGCACGCTCATCGAGCTGACCGGCATACAGGTGGGGGACCGCCTGGCCGTGGACACACTCTCCGTAGCCACGGGAGAGCGGCTGCTGATCCACGGCGCCAACGGGGCGGGCAAGAGCACGCTGCTACGGGTCATGGCAGGGGTGCAGCAGCCCGACGCGGGCACGGCGGTACGCCGGGGACGCATCGGCTACCTGCCCCAGGAGATACCGGTGTCCCGCCCTCGGGAACGGCTGCTGACGGCCTTCGGCCGGGACCTGCCCGGAGACCCGGAGGAGCTCGCCGAACTTCTCCTCTCGTTCGGCCTGTTCCGGGAGGCCGATCTCCAGGTACCGGTGGGCTCCCTCTCGGCGGGCCAGCGACGCCGACTGGCCCTCGCCCGCCTACTGGCCCGCCCCGCCGACCTCCTGCTCCTCGACGAGCCGACCAACCACCTGGCACTCACCCTCATCGAGGAACTGGACGCGGCACTCGCCGCCTGGCCGGGAGCCCTGGCAGTCGTCTCGCACGACCGACTGCTTGAGCGGCGTTTCCATGGGCGGCGGTGTGAGGTGCGGGTTGGGCGGGTGGTGGGGGGGTGGAAGTGATGGGGGTGGGTTGTAACCGGGTGGGGGCCGGGGACCCCTCTGGGTTTTGTCCATGCCCGCCCGCGGGCGATGACCCGATCCGGGGCATGAGGCATGTACAGAGCAACCGTTTTAGGGTGGCGGCATGGCACGGCCCCGACGCATCGTCCTCATCCGCCACGGAGAATCGGAGGGGAACACCGACGACACGGTCTACGAACGGGAGCCCGACCACGCGCTGAGTCTGACGAAGAACGGGCTGCGGCAGGCCGAGGAGGCCGGGGAATCGCTGCGGGCGATGTTCGGTGACGAGCAGATCTCCGCGTACGTATCGCCGTACCGCCGTACGCACCAGACCTTCCGGGCGTTCGGGCTCGACAAGGACCGGGTCCGGGTCCGCGAGGAACCGCGGCTGCGCGAGCAGGACTGGGGGAACTGGCAGGACCGCGAGGACGTACGCCTGCAGAAGGTGTACCGCGACGCCTACGGCCACTTCTTCTACCGCTTCGCGCAGGGCGAGTCCGGCGCCGATGTGTACGACCGCGTCGGCGCGTTCCTGGAGAGCCTGTGGCGCAGCTTCGAGCACCCGGACCACCCGCCGAACGTTCTGATCGTCACGCACGGCCTGACCATGCGGCTCTTCTGCATGAGGTGGTTCCACTGGACCGTGGCCGAGTTCGAGTCCCTGACCAACCCGGGGAACGCGGAGCGGCGCTCGCTCCTCCTGGGCCCGGACGGCCGATACGCACTGGACCGGCCGTTCGAACGCTGGTGTGAGCCGGAGTCGTACGGCATCACCGGTTAGAGTGCACACCGATGAGCGCCGACCACCGTGACGCAGACCGCTTCGAGCGGGCCCTTGTGAGCCTGCGCGGACTTTCCCTGGGCGATGCCCTCGGCTCCCAGTTCTTCGTTCCCGCCAACTACCCGAACCTCAAGCGCCGCGAGCTGCCGCCCGCACCGTGGCAGTGGACCGACGACACGGAGATGGCCTGCTCGGTCGTGGCCGTACTCGCGGCCCACGGGCGCATCGACCAGGACGCGCTGGCCCGCTCCTTCGCCGATCACCACGATTTCGACCGCGGCTACGGCCCGGCGGTCAACCGCATGCTCCGGCTGGTCCGGGAGGGCGGCGACTGGCGTGAGCTGGCCTCGGCGCTCTTCAACGGGCAGGGCTCCTGGGGCAACGGCGCGGCCATGCGCATCGCCCCCCTCGGCGCCTGGTACGCGGACGACCCCGAGCAGGCGACCCACCAGGCCGAGATCTCGGCCTACACCACTCACCAGCACCGCGAAGCGGTGGTCGGAGCGATGGCGGTGGCCGCCGCGGCCGCCCTGGCCGCCGCTCCGGACCGTACGACCGGCCCGCAAGCGCTGCTGGACGGCGTACTGGAGCTGATCCCGCGCAGCGCCGTACAGGCAGGCCTGCGGCGTGCCCGGGACATGCTCGACTACGGCGACGCGGGCACGGTCGCCGCGGTACTGGGCTGTGGCCGCCGGACCAGCGCCCACGACACCGTCCCCTTCACGTTGTGGGCAGCCGCCCGCCACCTCGACGACTTCGAGCAGGCCTTCTGGGCCACCGCTCAAGCAGGCGGCGACGTGGACACCACCTGCGCCATCGTCGGCGGAATCGTCGCCGCCGGCGGCGCCACTCCGCCCCAGGACTGGCTGGACCGTACGGAAGCACTTCCGAGCTGGATGTCCGGGCTTTCCGGCTGAGGGGCGCGGGCGGCAGCCGGGACGACGGGGCGGCCGGACAACCGGAAGCACCGGGGTCAGGGGCGCGCTGCGAGGCGCACCCCGTACCCGCCCTGGCGAGGTACAGCCCGTCCCCGCCCCGGCGAGATGACCAAGCGGGCTCTCCGCGCCTGTAGTTGATCTACCGCGGAGAGCCGGGGCGCATGAGCGCCGCTATGAGTCCCGGATGCCGGTGACCGGATGCCGGTGACCGGATGCCGGTGATACGCCTGCAAGCGCGCCGCTGCCCCAGCGGCTGGAGGCCGACCCGGCCCGCACGCCGGTCACCCGGGGCCGGAGGCTGACCCAACCCTCACGCCGTCGCACCCCGCACACGCAAAAGCACAGCCCGCGACCCCCGCCCACGCTGGGCCACCCCGCCCGCGCCCCGACCGCAAGCCCCCCGAATCGCCCCCGGCCGTCCCCGGCGCCCCCGCCTCCCGCGGCACCACGAGTCAGGCGGTACCCGGTGCGCACGCCCGCCGCGAATAGGCGTACGCTTGCTGGCGCCATGCCGTACGAGCCCCCAACCCACACCGTCGAGCGATCGCTTCGCGCCACCACGGGCGCCAAGATCATCGCCGGGGTGGACGAAGTCGGGCGCGGCGCCTGGGCCGGCCCGGTCAGCGTCTGCGCAGCCATCACCGGACTGCGCCGCCCGCCGGCCGGACTCACCGATTCCAAGCTGCTGACACCCAAGCGACGCGTCGAACTCGCCGAGGTGCTCGACGGCTGGGTCACGGCGCACGCCCTGGGGCACGCCTCTCCGGAGGAGATCGACGACCTGGGCATGACCGCGGCGCTGCGGCTCGCGGCCGTACGTGCCCTGGAGGCGCTGCCGGTCCGTCCGGACGCGGTGATCCTCGACGGCAAGCACGACTACCTGGGCGGTCCCTGGAAGGTCCGTACGGTCATCAAGGGCGACCAGTCCTGCGTCGCGGTGGCCGCGGCCTCCGTGCTCGCCAAGGTCCGTCGTGACGCGATGATGGGTGAACTGGCCGACGTACACGCCGACTTCGCCTTCGCGGAGAACGCCGGCTACCCGTCGCCGGCGCACCGTGCGGCCCTGGAGGAGTACGGCCCCACGTGTTACCACCGGGTGTCGTGGTCCTACATGGACGCCCTGCCCCGCTGGCGGCACCTGAAGAAGGTACGCAGCACCCCTGAAGCAGCCGCTCTGGAGGCCGGTGGCCAACTCGGCTTCGACTTCTGAGCGGTGCGGGCATCAATTCGGTACCCGATGACGTGTTCCGCACCTACGTTTGATAGACATCCTTTTATGCCTCTCTTCCCCGAGGAGCCTCAGATTCACGAGAGTGTCCCGGGTCCCCGCGCAACTCCGGCCGCCGGCCGCACCGCGTCGACCCCCCGTCCTGTTCCTGGCCCCGGTCCCCGCCCCGCGCCTCCGCGCGGCGCCCCCGCGGCCAGCGCCCGCCCCGGCAAGCCCGGACCCGCCGCGCCGTCCCGTGGACCGGCCGGCGCCCCTCCGGCGCAGCGCCCGGGGCCCAAGCAGCCCGCCGCGACCGCCGGTGCCGCCGGCGCCGCTTCCGGAGTGCAGCTCCAGCTGATCCCGGCCCCGCAGCCCGGCGCGCTCGACGCCGCCGAGGAGGCCGTGGACCTGCTGCTGGACTCCGGACGCGCGCCGGGCGAGATCCTTGTGCTCACCACCGGCGAGATGCACCCCTGGGCCGCACACGAGCTGTCCTTCGGCGAGGCGTCCTACTGGGCGCAGCACGACGCCGCGGACGACGTGTTCTACGCGGACGCCACTGCCGAGCGCGCCACCGGGCGCCCCGTCGTGGTTGTCGCGGTGAACGGCGGCACGGAGGAGACCATCGCCCGCGCCCTGCCCACCGCGATGGCCCGGGCCGGTGCGCTCCTGGTCGTCTGCGGCGACCCGCAGCGCATCAACGCCCTCCTGGGCGTCAGCGCCTGAGGGGCACCGACGGGGGGAGCCCGGCGGCCATGGGCCGGCCGGGCATCTCGCGCCGCGTGCGCGCGGTCAGCGGGCCGCGGTGCGCCGTCGGGAATCCGCCGCCGTGCCATGGTGCGGTGCCGGTCGGCCGTCGCCGTTCGGCTGCTCCGACAGGTGACGTGACGGCGCGGAGTGCGGCTGCGGTGCGGCCGTACGCGTCCGTTCCACGGCGGGGGGCCGTTCCACCGGAGCGCACCGTTCCGGGGGCCCGTACGGTGGCGACGGCACGGGCTGCCGCGATCTGCTGACGAGGTCGGACGCCTCCGGCTGCCCGGCACTGTCGGCCTGTCCGTACGCGTCCCCCTGAGCCAGTCCGGACTCGCCCCCATGAACAGGCCCCGACGCGTCCCGTCGAAGCGGTACCGGCTCGGCCTGCCGGACCGGTCCCGAGGCTTCCCGTCGCTCGGCCGGACCGACCTGTTCCGGTACATGCCGGTGCGGCGGGTCTCCCGTACCACCAAGGCGCTCGGTACGCGCGACCGAGCGCGGGCGTCGGCCTCCGCGCCCTTCGCCCAGCACCTGCCAGCCGCTGCGCGTGAGCGTGATGTACGCGCCGCAGCGCAGGCCGTGCAGGGTGCACGCGTCGCGCAGCCCCCACATCCAGGCCCCGTCCGCCTCCGTCCAACAGGGCTCGCCCTCACGGCAGTAGAGCAGTACGGCCGTACGGACCGGCACCCGTAGTCGCAGGTCGTGGGGGACGACCCGGCGCAGCTGGGCCAGGAGCGCGTTGCGGAACTCCCAGCCGTCCGGGGCGGATGCGTGCTGGACGAACGACGCGCTGGCGGTCACGCGTTCCTCCGGGCCGAGCACCGCCACGACAGCCGTCGACAATCCCGGCAGGTGGCGGTCGTGCAGGCCGGTGACGACCTCTCGCGGGTTGCGCAGCAGGGGGATCCCGGCCGACGCCCACTCGGCGGGCTCCAGCATGCGGCTGAGCCTGGCGGCGGAATCGGCGGAAGTGGGCAGGGACACGTCCGGAGGCTGGGCGAAGCCGAAGGTCACGGTCCTCCCTTCGTCTACGCGTCCACGCGCCGGACGGCGGCCGGCCGCGCGGGCACGGCTCGGTGCCGCCGTACCCGGCCGCGGACGGCCGGTACGGGGAAGCGGGGCCAATTCTCGCGTTCGTACAGGCATGCGGCAATGAAGTGGACGCTCGCACAGTGGGAATCGGGCACCGCGGTTGTGGTATTTCTGCCCGCCGCACCGGCCCCTGACGCCCGACCACCCCCTTCACCTCACCCTTGTACGGCAAGGACCAGCGGAAACACTCCGGCGGCGCCCGCCTTGCGCAGCAGCCGCGCGGCCACGGCCAAGGTCCATCCGGTGTCCGCGTAGTCGTCCACCAGCAGTACCGGCCCGTCAGCCGAGGCCAGAGCTTGTGCCAACTCCGGCGGCACACTCAACGAGCCGTGCAGAGCGCGCAATCGCTGGGCGCTGTTGCTGCGCGGAATCCGGTGATCCGCCTCGTGATCCGCATACGTCACCGTCCCCAGGAACGGCATCCGCCCGACGGCGGCGATGCGCTCTCCCAGGGAACGGACCAGCTGAGGGCGGGTACGGGAATCGAGGGACACCACGCCCACGGGACGTGCCGGGGCGTCCGGCGCCCCCGACGCCCAGCCGCCGGGCCCCTTCGCCCAGTCGGCGAGGACCGTGACGACCGCGGACGCGACATCGTCCGGAATCGATCCGTCCGGAGCCTGCGCGGCGAGCATCGGGCGCAGCCGGTTGCCCCAGCCGATGTCGGAGAGCCGGCCCAGCGCACGCCCGGCGGCCGCCTGCTCGCCCGCCGGAATACGCCCCTTGAGCTCGACGCCGATGGCGGGCAGGCCCGTCGGCCACATGCGCCGCGGCTCCACCTCCACGCCCGGCCGCCCCAGCTCACCGCGGGCCGTGTCCAGCGACGCGGCGGACACCTCGGTGGTGAAGCGTGCGCCCGCGCAGTTGTCGCAGCGGCCGCACGGCGCCGCCGCCTCGTCGTCCAGCTGCCGCCGCAGGAATTCCATCCGGCAGCCGGTCGTCGTGGCGTAGTCCCGCATGGCCTGCTGCTCGGCCTCGCGCTGCCGCGCCACCCAGGCGTAACGCTCGGCGTCGTACGTCCACGGGCGGCCGGTGGCGGTCCAGCCGCCCTTGACCCGGTGCACCGCGCCGTCCACGTCGAGCACCTTCAGCATGGTCTCCAGGCGCGAGCGGCGCAGCTCGACCAGCGGCTCCAGCGCCGGCAGCGACAGCGGCCGGTCCGCGGCCGCCAGGACGTCCAGGGTCCGGCGCACCTGCTCCTCGGGCGGGAAGGCCAGGGACGCGAAGTACTTCCAGATCGCCTCGTCCTCACGGCCGGGCAGCAGCAGCACCTCGGCGTGCTCAACGCCGCGGCCGGCCCGCCCGACCTGCTGGTAGTACGCGATGGGGGAGGACGGCGAGCCGAGGTGCACCACGAACCCGAGGTCGGGCTTGTCGAAGCCCATGCCGAGCGCGGAGGTGGCGACCAGGGCCTTGACGCGGTTGCCGAGCAGGTCGTCCTCGGCCTGCTGGCGGTCCGCGTTCTCGGTCTTGCCGGTGTACGAGGCCACCGGGTGGCCGCGCTGCCGCAGGAAGGCGGTGACCTCCTCGGCCGCGGCGACCGTGAGCGTGTAGATGATCCCCGAGCCCGGCAGCTCGTGCAGATGGTCGGCCAGCCAGGCCAGCCGGTGCGCGGCGTCCGGCAGCGGGAGCACGCCCAGGCTCAGGCTCTCCCGGTCCAGCGGGCCGCGCAGGACGAGCGCCTCGGCGGCGCCCTCGCCCGTACCGAGCTGCTCGGCCACGTCGGCCGTGACCCGCGCGTTGGCCGTCGCGGTCGTGGCGAGCACGGGCACGCCGGGCGGGAGGTCGGCGAGCATCGTGCGCAGCCGCCGGTAGTCGGGTCGGAAGTCGTGGCCCCAGTCGGAAATGCAGTGTGCCTCGTCGACCACGAGCAGACCGGTGGCCGCGGCCAGCTTGGGGAGCACCTGGTCGCGGAAGTCGGGGTTGTTCAGCCGCTCGGGGCTGACGAGCAGCACGTCGACCTCGCCCGCCGCCACCTCGGCCTGGATCGTGTCCCAGTCCTCGGTGTTGGACGAGTTGATCGTGCGCGCCCGGATCCCGGCGCGGGCCGCCGCATCGACCTGGTTGCGCATCAGCGCGAGCAGCGGAGAGACGATCACGGTCGGTCCGGCGCCGCGCTGACGCAGCAGCGCGGTCGCGACGAAGTAGACCGCCGACTTGCCCCAGCCCGTGCGCTGCACCACCAGCGCGCGGCGGTGCTCGGCGACCAGCGCTTCGATCGCCCGCCACTGGTCCTCGCGCAGCCGCGCCGTGCCGCCGGGGTCGCCGACGAGGCGGGAGAGGACGGCATCGGCCGCGGCACGCAGGTCTTCGTTGCTCATGGCTCCATGCAACCCGATGCCACTGACAACGCGCGAACCGCCGCCCGAGCCTGTGGACAACTTCCGTCACCCGGGAGTTATCCACAGGGGTCGCGGCGGTGCGGTGGTTCGCGGGATCTTCGAGCCATGAACCAGCACAGCGAACAGCCCAGTCAGCCCGAACCGTCCCGCCGACCCGGCGGGTCCACCCGGCACACCGGCCGATCCGACAGGCCGCTCCGGCCCGACCACTCCGCTCCCCTCGGGCGGCCCGCCCGCTCCCGTCCGCCCGTACCGGTCAACCCGACCGCCTCGTCCCGCCCGCCCACGCCGCCCCCTCCGGCTTCCCCGCACCCGCCCACGCCCGAGTGCGAAACCGCGGGAGCGATGAGGGAGGCCGACGTGCCCGAAGAGGCCAGGGTCACCCTGCGCGGGCCGGCCGAGCTGGCCGATGCGCTGCCGTATCTGCTGGGCTTCTTCCCGGACGACAGCATCGTCCTCGCCGGCCTGCACGGCGAGCGTGGGCGCTTCGGCAGCCGGGCCCGGCTCGGCATCCCGACCGACCGGTCGCAGTGGCCCTACGTCTCCGACCAGCTGGCCGGCGCGCTCGTCAGCCTCGGCGAGGAGCGGCGCTCCCGCCCCGAAGGCATCATCGTCTACCTCTGCCGGGAACCGGCGGAGGGGGAGAACGGCCGGGATGTCATGGAACGCCTCCGCCCGCTCGCGCAGCGGCTGCGGATCGCCTGCGGCGCCCTGGACGTGCCGGTGCTCGACGCGCTGTGCATCTCCAACGGCCGGTTCTGGTCCTACTGCTGCCCCGATGACCGATGCTGCCCCACCACCGGCACACCCTTGACCCCGCCGGGTACGTCGGTGATGGCCGCCGCCGCTGCTTACGCGGGCATCCAAGTGCGCGGCTCGCTGCGGGAGATGGAGGCCCGGCTCACCGCGCGTACGGGCCCGCGCGCCGTGTCGCAGACATCCGCGTTGGACACGGTGGCGCACCGGCTGGTCCCGCGCATGATCCAGGAGGGGACGGCGGCGTCCGTACGGGCGGAGACCTTGGCGCACGCGCGAGAGCTGATCCGCCGGTTCCGGGAGGACCCGCCCACGGGCAGCAGGCGGGCCAGGGACGCCTGTGACGACGCGCTCGTGTCCGACAGCGAGGCCGCCCGCCTCATCGTCGGCCTCCAGGACCGCATCGCCCGCGACCGTGCGGCGGAGTGGATGGAGGGGCTCGACGCCGAACCCGCACTGCGCCTGTGGCAGGCGCTGTCCCGCCGCTGCGTGGGCGGCTACGCCGAGTACGCCGTGGCGCCGCTGTCGCTGGCAGGCTGGGTCGCCTGGGCCACGGGTGACCAGCCGTCCGCCCGCGTCGCGCTCGGCCGGGCGCTGGATCTCGACCCCGAGTGTCTTTTCGCCCAGTTGCTGCACAGCGGTATCAACCAAGGGCTCGACCCGGAGACGCTGCGACGCTGCCTGCGGGAGGAGCAGGTGGAGCGCGCCGCCCGGGCGGACGCGGCTCCGGTAGGGAAGGTCGCACTGACGTCCGGCGGTAACTCCGTACCGGTGGTTGTGGACGGTCCCGCCCAGGTGCCCGGGGCCCGGCCGGAGCCGGCCCGGTCGGGGGAGGCCGGCCGCGCCGCCGGCCCGGAGCGGCCCGCTG
>NZ_JOCQ01000120.1 GCF_000720725.1 Streptomyces rimosus subsp. rimosus | reverse complement strand
GTGGTGGGGGCCGAGGCGAGCGCCGCGGCGGTCGCGGGGGCGGGCGCGGGGGTGGGGGGCTGTTCCTGGGCCGCGTCGTGGCGGTCCCAGGACCCGCCGCTGTTGTCCCAGGACCGGCCGGAACCCTCGTAGCTCCCGTCGGCCTCCTCGTACGCCCCGTTGGGGTTCTCCGCGTCGAGCAGTTCGACGGCGTGCCGTCCCAGTTCGGCTATGAGCGAGCCCGGCAGCCAGGGCTCGTGCGCGTCGTCGTCGGATCTGGTGTACGCGATGAGCTGGTCCGGCGTCGGGCGCTGCGCCGGTTCCTTGGCCAGACAGGCCGCGACCAGGCTGTGCAGCCCGTACGGCAGCCCGGTCAGGTCGGGGTCCTCCTGGGCGATGCGGTACATCAGCGCGTGTACCCCGCTGTCCGACCCGCCGAACGGCAGCCGTCCGGTTGCCGCGAACATCAGCACCGAGCCGAGGCAGAAGACGTCGGTGGCCGGGGTGACCGGCCGGCCGCGCACCTGCTCGGGCGACATGAAACCGGGGGAGCCGACGGCCTGGTTGGTACGGGTGAGCCCGCCGCCTACGGTCACCGCCTCCAGCGCCCGCGCGATGCCGAAGTCGATGACCTTCGGACCGTCGATGGTGAGCAGGATGTTGGACGGCTTGAGGTCGCGGTGCACGATGCCGGCGGCGTGGATGCTGCGCAGCGCGCCCGCCAGACCGCCGGCGAGGATGCGTACGGAGCGCTCGGGCAGCGGCGTACGGCCTTCGGTGATCACCTGCCGGAGCGAGGGGCCCGCGATGTACCCGGTGGCGACCCACGGCGTCTCGGCCTCGGTGTCGGCGTCCAGCACCGGCGCCGTCCACTCACCGCCGACCCGCCGCGCGGCCTGCACCTCGTGCCGGAACCGGGCCCGGAAGTCGTCCTGGCCCGACAGCTCGGTCTTGACCAGCTTGACGGCGACCGTGCGGCCCCGGTCGGAGCGGGCGAGGTAGACCCGGCCCATCCCGCCCTCACCCAGCCGGCCGAGCAGCCGGTACGCCCCGATCCGCGGCGGGTCCTGGGGGCCGAGCTGCCCGAGGCGGCCGCGCTCTGCGCGCTCATTCACGTTCCGCTTGCCCTTTCACCTTGTTCGCCCTGTGCTCCCGGACGTTCCCTGCGGGGACGGTGCCGCAGACGCGAACGTTCTGGACGACGCCGCCGGTTTCGGTTCGGTTCCCCGGTGTCCGTACCGGCCGTGGTCGGGCAGAGTGGCGCGTGGTGCGTGGCGGAAGGGGTCGGGCGGCCGGGCGGGCCGGGTGCGGACTTCGGTACGGCTGGCAGGACGCGGGACGAGACCTCAGTAACCGAGGTTATCGAGCGCCCGGGAGAGCGTCTGCACCGCCTCCATGACCGTACGGAACTGCGCAGGTCCGCCCAGCTGTTCGGACAGCTCGGCGGCGAACTCGCCGTGATACGGGGTGATCCGCTGCAAAGCGGACAAGCCGTCAGGTGTGAGCGCGAGCAACTTGGCTCGCCGGTGGGCGGGGTTGGGACGGTACTCGGCCAGCCCCTCGGCCACCACCAGGTCCGCGACCCGCTGCACGCTCTGCCGGGTGATGCCCATCGCCCGCGCGATCCCGGCGACGGGCAGCGGCCCGCCCGCCACGGCGCCGAGCACCTGCCACCGGGCGGTGGTCAGCCCGGCCGGGCGGGCCAGCTTCTCCGACACGGCGAGGAACTGGCCGTTGAGACGGAAGACGCCGAGGGCGGTGTGGCTGAGGAGGTCGGGGGTGGGGGTGGGGGCTGGGTCGGTGGCGGGGTCGGTCATGCCGTCGGCCCCGTCGCCTGCTCCTCCGCCGTCTGCCCCGCGCCCATCAGAACGGGGAAGGCGCTCGCGTCCGAGTGGCGGAAGAGGCGGAACCACGCGTCGAGCACCTGCGGTTCCATCACGTCCAGCTCGGCGAGGATCTCCCGGGCGAAGGCGACCGGTTCGGTCGGCCCGGCGGTGATCAGGCCGCGGTCGCGCACCGCATCCGCGTCGCGGTAGCGCTCGCCGCCCCGGTAGCCGTCCTGCGCGGCGAGGTAGTCGGCGGCGCCGCTGGTGTGCGTACGGCCGTCGAGCAGTCCCTCGCGGGCCAGCCCGGCGGTGGCGCCGCAGATGGCGGCGACCGGGACGTCCGCGTCCAGGAATGCGCGGGCCTTGCGGGCGAACGGGGCGAGGGCCTCGCCCGCGTCCCACAGGCCGGCGCCGGGGAGGATCAGCAGCGCGCTGTCCTCGGGGGCGAGGGCGTCGAGCGCGAGGTCGGGTGTGATCCGCAGCCCGCCCATGGTGGTCACCGGGCGCGCGGTCCCGAGGCCGACGGTCACGATGCCGAAGCCGGTCCGGCCGGCGCGGAAGGCGTCGCCCGTACGGAGGTGGGCCGCGGCGTGGCCGTACTCCCAGTCGGCGAGCGTGTCGTAGACGGCGAGGTGGACGGTGGTGCGGGGCCGTGCGGGCGTACCGGTCATGGGGCTCCCCCTGGAGAGCGGGCCGTGCCGCACGCCGCGGCGCCGTGCCCGATGACAGGATGCTGTCGTAATGACAGGGTGCTGTCAATGGCTGGTGGTGGGCGTCCACTTCCGTTTGCCGGAACCTTTCGGCAGGCCCGCTCGTACGACCTCACAGCGCGGCCACCGCAGCCGGCCCCGCACGATCACCCGTTCCCCCGCGCACCCGCGGCCCCGTCCCCTGTCCGAGGAGACCGTGTGATTCCCGCCGTACGGGCCATCGCCCGCGCCGCCATGGCCGCACGTCCGATCACTCTCTCCGAACTCCAGGCCCGCGCGGAGCTGCTGACCCGCATCGACCACAGCTACCTCGTACCGGTCGAGATCTTCGCCGACTTCGCGGCCCGGCTGACCGACCCGCACCGGCCGGGCGGCCCGTTCCGGGCGCTGTGCGTCAACGGCCGCCGCTGGTTCGGCTACCACTCGGTCTACTACGACACACCCGGCCTGCGGGCCTTCCACGACCACCGGGAGGGGCGCCGGCACCGCTACAAGATCCGCGAGCGGCTGTACGAGGACACCGGTGAGCGGCAGTTCGAGGTCAAGCTCAAGGGGCGGCACGGCGAGACGGTCAAGCGGCGGCGGCCGCTGCTGCCCGGCGAGGCGACGCTGGGGCGCGGGCCGCGCGGCTTCCTGGCCGGTGTCCTGCACGGTACGTACGGCATCGCCGCGCCCGAGGACCTGGTGCCGTCGCTGGTGACCGACTACCGGCGCGCCACGTTCGTCGCCGACGGCCGACGCGTCACCTGCGACGCCGGGCTGGTCTGCCGGGACGCGGGCACCGGCCGCAGCGTACGGGCCGACGGCGGCCTGGTCCTCGTCGAGACCAAGACCGCGGTGACCGGCCACCTGGCGGAGGAGGACCGGCTGCTGCGCACCTACGGGCTGCGCGCCGCCGAGTTCACCAAGTACTGCGGGGCGATGGCGGCGTTACGGCCCGGCCTGACCGGCGATCAGTGGCGGCGGGCGGTGCGGACGGCGTTTCCGCGGGAGGCGGCGTAGCGGTGTCCGATGGCGGGGTGCCCGATGGCGGGGTGGCCCGATGGCGGCGGGCTCCCCGTCGGGCGCACCGGCCCCTCCTGGAGCTTCCTACAGCCCCACCGACACACTGTCCGCGCCCATGGTGAGCGCCAGACACAGTGTCGGTACCTGCGGCGGCACGCTGATCCCTAGGCTGAGGGCGTCCGCCGTACCGTGTCCCCGGGCGGGCCCGAGCGATCCGAGGTAGTGACCGTGACCACGACGCAACCCGACCCGGCAGCCGGCGCGGCGGTGCACGCCACCGACCGCGCGCACGTCTTCCACTCCTGGTCCGCGCAGGGCCTGATCGACCCGCTGCCGGTCGCCGGCGCCGAAGGCTCGTACTTCTGGGACTACGACGGCAACCGCTACCTGGACTTCTCGTCCCAGCTGGTCAACACCAACATCGGCCACCAGCACCCGAAGGTCGTCGCCGCGATCCAGGAGCAGGCCGGGAAGCTGTGCACGATCGCGCCGGGCTTCGCGGTGGACGTGCGGGCCGAGGCCGCCCGGCTGATCGCGGAGCGCACCCCGGGCGACCTCGACAAGATCTTCTTCACCAACGGCGGCGCCGAGGCCGTGGAGAACGCGGTCCGCATGGCCCGGCTGCACACCGGCCGCGCCAAGGTCCTGTCCACCTACCGCTCGTACCACGGCGCCACCGCCGCCGCGATCAACCTGACCGGCGACCCGCGCCGCTGGCCCTCCGACACCGCCTCGGCCGGTGTCGTGCACTTCTGGGGCCCGTTCCCGTACCGCTCGCCCTTCCACGCGGAGAACGAGGCCCAGGAGTGCGAGCGCGCCCTCGCGCACCTGGAGGACACGATCGCCTTCGAGGGCCCGCAGTCCATCGCCGCGATCATCCTGGAGACCGTCCCCGGCACCGCCGGGATCATGGTCCCCCCGCCCGGCTACCTGGCCGGCGTCCGCGAGATCTGCGACCGCCACGGCATCCTCCTCGTCCTGGACGAGGTCATGGCGGGCTTCGGCCGTACCGGGCGCTGGTTCGCCGCCGACCACTTCGGCGTCACCCCCGACCTGCTGACCTTCGCCAAGGGCGTGAACTCCGGCTATGTGCCGCTGGGCGGCGTTGCCATCTCCGCCGAGATCGCCGCCACCTTCGACCAGCGCCCCTACCCGGGCGGCCTGACCTACTCCGGGCACCCGCTGGCCTGCGCCTCCGCCGTCGCCACGATCAACGCGATGGCCGAGGAGAAGATCGTGGAGAACGCGGCGGAGATCGGCGAGAAGGTCATCGGGCCGGAACTGCGCGCCATCGCGGAGCGGCACCCGTCGGTCGGCGAGGTGCGCGGGCTGGGCGTCTTCTGGGCGCTGGAGCTGGTCAGGAACAAGGAGACCCGGGAGCCGCTGGTCCCGTACAACGCGTCGGGCGCGGCCAATGCGCCGATGGCGGAGTTCACGGCGGCCTGCAAGCGCGGCGGCCTGTGGCCCTTCGTGAACATGAACCGCACCCATGTCGTCCCGCCCTGCACCGTCACCGAGGCCGAGGCCAAGGAGGGCCTGGCCGCCCTGGACGCGGCGCTGGCGGTGGCGGACGCGCACACGGGCTGAGTCCGGGGCCGTATAGCCGTATACGGGTCCGGGCCTGTGCATGGGTCGGGTCCGGGCCCGTACGCGGGCCGGACCCGGTCCGTAAGCGGGCCGTGTCCCGGTCCGTCCCCCGCACCACCGTCGCCCCGCCCGTCCCCCTCGCCTATCGTGAAGGCCAGGGCCGCTCTCCTCGCATGCGGTCGTACGGACCAGCCGGCCCACGAGGCCGCCGAAGGAGACGGACACGATGCCCGCCGGCCCAGGCAGCGGAGTCATACGGCGCAACACCCTGCGCCAGCAGATCGCCGACGCGCTGCGCGACGAGGTGCTGGCCGGGCGGCTGCCCTGCGGACACCAGTTCACGGTCAAGGAGATCGCCGAGCAGTACGGGGTCTCCGCGACGCCCGTACGCGAAGCCCTGCTCGACCTGTGTGCCCAGGGACTCCTGGACGTCGAGCAGCACCGCGGTTTCCGGGTGCACGCCTTCACGGCCGCCGACTACCGGGCCATGGTCGAGGCCCGCACCCTGATTGTCGAGGGCATCTTCCGCACCCGCGCCGAGCGCGCGCTGAGCACCGCGCCGTCCGCCGTGCTGATGTCCGTCAGGCGCCGCGCGGAGGAGGCGGAACGGGCTGCGCGGGCGGGCGACTTGGACGTACTGATCGGGTACGACCTGCGCTTCTGGCGTGAACTGGGCAGCCTGGTGGGTAACCCGTACATCAGTGACTTCCTGGACCGGGTACGGGTGCAGAGCTGGGTCTTCGCGGTGCCGCTGCTGCGCCGCGCGGCGGATCTGCGCGGCCGGCTGTGGCACGGCCACCGGGACCTGGTCAGCGCTGTCGTGCGGCACGATCTGGCCGAGGCGCAGCGGCTGGTGCGCGAGTACAACGAGCACTCCCTCGCCCTCGTCGACGGCGCCTGCTAGCACTACCCTGTCCCGTCCGCCCCCCACCCGACCGGAAGTGAGCTCATACGTGGCATGTGACCTGTGGCTGGTCCCCCTTGTCGATGTGCTGTGCCACAGCCCCGACAACCCCTTCTCCGAAGAGATCGCCGCCTACGACAAGGCCCTCACGGAAGCGGGACTGCCGCCCGTCCCCGTCTTCAGCTACATGCCCGGGCTGTCCGGGGACGTCGCCCCGGTCGCGGGCTTCGACTACGACGCGCTGCATTTCCTGCGGCGCGCCTACCTGCTGCGGATCTGCGGGCTGGAAGTGACGCCGGTGGACGAACTGGGCGGGGACTACGAGCAGTTGCTGGAGATGTTCGAGACCACGGCCCAGGAGTCGCACCTGGTGTGGCACTACGACCACGCCGGGGCGTACGTTCCGGTCGACTTCCCGCACCCGCTGGCCACCGAGGAACTCCTGGAGGGCGGCGGGCCGCTGGGCTCCGCCCACGGGCTGCTGCGCGACCTCGAACTGGTCGCGCCGTCCATCGGTATCGATCCGGCCAATCCGCCGGCCGCGCCCGAAGCGCCGTCCCGGCCCACCACCCTGGAGGAGCGGGCGAGCGGGGTGCCCCTGGAGGACGGTCCGTTCGCGCGGGAGCGGCATGTGTGGCTGGGGCTGCACGCCGCGGCCACGCGGAGCCTGGGCCAGGGGTCGATGATCGTCTTCAGCTGACGCGGGCGACGCGCTCGGCCCGACGTGGCGCGCTCGGCGCGGCGCGCGGGACCGCGCCGAGCGGGCGTGCGAGCGGGCGCGTTGTACGCGTCGTGCGCGCCGAGCGGGCGTGTCGTACGTGTCGTGCGAGCGGGCGCGTCGTGCGCGTCAGCGCGGCGGCTCGGGGGGCCGCTGCCGCGGCATGTTCGGGCGGGTGCCCGGCGGGAGCGTGATCCGGCCGGGTTGCGGACCACCGGGTTCCGGCCGCTGCCCCCACTGCGCCGTCGCGCGGGCGCCGGGCGGCAGCGGGCCCGGCCGGAACTGCGACATCCAGTCGGCGGTCTCGGCCCGCACCAGCTCCGCGATGTCCTCGTTGAAGCGGCGCAGCACGCCCAGACAGCGTTCGGCCGCCTCGCCGGCGGTGCCCTCCGTCGGGCCGAGGACCTCGCGTACGTTCTCCGACGCCCAGTCGAACTGGAGGGTGTCCAGGCGCCGTTGCACCGCCTGCGCGGTCGCCACGTCCCGCATCCAGCCGGCCGTCACCCCGAAGAAGCGGTCGCTGCCGACGCACACCGCCGCCACCAGCAGCGCCAGATACCCCCACTTCGCGCCGCCGGGGGCCGCCCCGGTCAGGTCCAGCAGCGGCAGCAGGCCGCCGACCGCGACACCGGCGGCGGCGCCCAGCCGCAGCGCCCGCGCGCCGCGCCGTTTGGCCACCCGGTCGTGCAGGTACCAGGAGGCGGCCTGCAGGGCGCCCGCCTCGACCCAGTGGTACAGCTCGTCGAGGCGCTCAGCCGGTTCGCCCCAGTCCCCGAGCGGGAAGGCGCGGCCTCCCAGGTCGCGGCGACCGTGGTCGCCGCCCGGCCCGCGCTCCTCCCGAGGGGGCCCCTCGGGCTGCATCTCCGGCTGACTCACCCGTGCACTCCCTCATGCAGATACGTGCGATGCGCGCGGTACGTACGAGACGGCCGGTGCGCACCCTCCTTCCTACCGCCGAACGGTGGGCCTCGCCCCCAAGATCGCTTTATTTCCGCCCGGAAGTGGTGCTGCGTCAGGTATAAGGTCATGCCCCTTCTCACTCGAAAGAGTTGCCACTGCCCGGCCTCGACCGGTTTCCACGGCTTGCGCCCGTCTCGTCCCCTGGCTCGTCCCCGTCTCGTCCTCGGCCCGCCCGCCGCCCCGTCCGCGCCTCCGGCCCGGCCCCGTACGGAGGGCGCGGGGGCGCCGCCCGTGGCCCGCGCCCGCGGCGACTAGGCTGCGCATGTGAAGGTCCTCGTCATCGGCGGCGGCGCCCGCGAACACGCCCTGTGCCGCTCACTGTCCCTCGACCCCGACGTCACCGCGCTGCACTGCGCCCCCGGCAACGCCGGCATCGCGGAAGTGGCCGAGCTGCACACCGTCGATGCCCTCGACGGCGCGGCCGTGGCCGGCCTGGCGCGGCGCCTGGAAGCGGACCTGGTGGTGGTCGGCCCCGAAGCGCCCCTGGTCGCCGGTGTCGCCGACGCCGTCCGCGAGCTGGGCGTCCCCGTCTTCGGACCGTCCGCGCGGGCGGCCGAGCTGGAGGGCTCCAAGGCGTTCGCCAAGGATGTGATGGCTGCCGCCGGGGTGCCCACCGCGCGCAGTTACCTGTGCACCACCCCCGAGGAGATCGACGAGGCGCTGGACGCGTTCGGCGCCCCGTACGTGGTCAAGGACGACGGCCTGGCGGCCGGCAAGGGCGTCGTCGTCACCGAGGACGTCGAGGCGGCCCGCGCGCACGCGCTGGCCTGCGACCGGGTGGTCATCGAGGAGTTCCTCGACGGGCCGGAGGTCTCCCTGTTCGCGGTCACCGACGGCGAGACCGTCGTGCCGCTCCAGCCCGCCCAGGACTTCAAGCGCGCCCACGACGCCGACCAGGGCCCGAACACCGGCGGCATGGGCGCGTACAGCCCGCTGCCGTGGGCCGACCCCAAGCTGGTCGACGAGGTCATGCGGACCGTGCTGCAGCCCACCGTCGACGAGCTGCGCCGCCGTGGCACGCCGTTCTCCGGGCTGCTCTACGCGGGCCTGGCGATCACCTCGCGCGGCGTGCGCGTCATCGAGTTCAACGCGCGCTTCGGCGACCCGGAGACCCAGGTCGTGCTGGCCCGGCTCCGTACGCCGCTGTCCGCGCTGCTGCGCGCCGCCGCGACCGGCACGCTCGCGTCCCTGCCGCCGCTGCGCTGGAGCGACGACGCGGCGGTGACGGTCGTCGTCGCCGCGCACAACTACCCGGGCACGCCGCGTACCGGCGACCCGATCGGCGGCCTGACCGAGGTCGCGGAGAAGGACGCCCCCGGCGCGTACGTCCTGCACGCGGGGACGAAGAAGGACGCCGCCACCGGCGAGGTCGTCAGCGCGGGCGGCCGGGTGCTGTCCGTGACGGCCACCGGCGGCGACCTGGCAGCGGCCCGGGAGCGCGCCTACCGCGCGCTCGGCCGGCTCACGCTGGACGGCTCGCACCACCGTACGGACATCGCGGCGCGGGCGGCGGGGGAGAGCTGAGGGGCGCACGCGCCTCTGATGCGCGCCGGCCGATCGCGTGCTGGGCTCCTGGTACGGGCTTCATGTCTGTCGGGACTGCGGGCTGGGCTCCTGGCGTGGGCTTCATACGCGCTGGGCTCGCTCGCTGGGCTGCTGGCGTGGCCTTCATGCGCGCGGGTCTGCGCGCTGAGCTCTTGGTACGGGCCTGATGCGCCTCCGGGATTCGCCCGGAGGCGCCCGGCGTGCGGCACCGGTCCGGGGCCCGAGGGCGCCCGCCGCGCGCCCCTGGCCTGCGCCTGGGCGCCCTGGTCCGGTGCTCCGGTGTCCCCGGCCGGTCCGGGGCGTGTCCGTGGCCGCGCCCGTCCTGCCCGTTGTGCCCCGTTCCCGCCGCCCCGGAGGATTTTGGCCGGGATGGGGCTCCCGGCTTTACCCAAAGCCATTCCATCGAGTGACCGCGGCGCCATCCGGCTGACGGGGCGGGGTACCCCAACTAGGGTTCCCCGCAAGCGTCCTGTGGCAGTCGTACCGCCCGGCGGAACGGCTGCCGCGGCGGCGTCCGGCAAGTGGCTCACCGGCATTGCGATGTCAGTGGCCGGTGCCACAGTGGTGGAGAGTGAGCAACGCCGTCGGAGGCCGACCGTGCCCCCGGCACCGTTGCCCCGCTCTTGTCGTCCCGTGTTCTCTTCGTCCCGTTGATCAGGGCAGCAGGGGGTGTACAGGCTGGTGGCAGGTCCGGAAGCAGGAGCAGAGGCGGCGCGCGCCCGCGCGCTCGCGGTGCTGCGGATCCGCGGCGCGGCGCTGGGCGTGGCCCTGGTGCCCGCCGCGGTGGCCGTGGTGCTGCTCGTCGGCGGACTGACCGGCCGTATCGGCCGCGCCGATCCCCTCACGAGTTCCACCGGCTGGGACACGGCGCGCTGGGTGGTCACCGGCCTCGCGCTGGTCGTGCTGCTGCTGGCCGCGCTCGTGACGGCCGTCGTCGTACGGGCCCGGCCCGCGCTGAGCCCGTCCGTCCCCATAGCCGAGGAGTCCGCCCCCGACCTGTACCGCCTCGTACGGGACCTGGCCGACCGCCTGGAGGTGCCCGCCCCGTCCGCGATAGCCCTGACGCCCGACTGCGACAGCTGGCTGGAGGACCGTACGCACCGCGCGCACGGCCCGCCGCGCGGCAAGGAGGCGCGCGGTAAGGAGGCGCGCGGTAAGGAGGCGGGTGGCTCGGGCGCCGGAGCGCGCGGCGGCGCACGCTCCGTGCAGGCGCCGGTCCTGGTGATCGGCTCGCCGTTCATGTGGTGGATGCGGGTGGCCGAGCTGCGGGCGCTGCTGGCGCCCGTCGTGGCCGGTACCGGCCCGTCCGCCAACCCGGACATAGCCGCGGCCCGCCGTTTCGTCCGCGGTCTGGACGCCGCGGTGGCGGTCTCCGCGCGCGCCAAGAGCCCCCTGAGCGCTCCGGCGCCCGCGTTCGTCGGCTGGGTCGCGCGCCTGTTGCTGCGGGCCTGCCGCGAGCACGCCATGGAGATGGAGCGGTGCGTCGCCGCCGCCGCCTCCGAGCGCGCCCAGAACGTGGACTACGGCCTGCGGATCGTCGCCCAGGAGCAGGTCGGCCTGGCGTACGCGGGCTGGGACCGGCTGCTGACCAGGGTCGCGCTGCCTGCCTGGCGTCTGGGCCGCTGGCCCTCCCGGCTGGACGCCGGCGTGGTGTCCGCGCTCACCGAACTGTCCCGCCGCGACCGTCTGGCCGAAGGTTTCACCTCGCGCCTGGGCGAGCGCCCCGCGTGCGACCTCCTGGAGGAGCCCGGCGCCGTGGACCGCGCCGCCTCCCTCCTCGCCGCCCGCCTCTTCCACGGCGGCCCGGCCGAGCCCGGCCCGGACTGGTCCCCGGTGGGCTGGCAGCAGTATCCGGAGGAGGTCGTGGACCGCAAGTGGCGCCTGGAGGCGGCGCGGCTGCACCGCGTCCTGGACGCCCTCCCGCCGATCGCGGGCGGCGGCCGTTCCGGGCGGGAGGGGCCGGGCGGCCCGGAAGGCCCGGGTGCTGCGGATGGCCCGGAGGGGCTGGTCGCCGCGGGCAGTGCGGAGGCTCCGGAGGGCCCGGCCACCGCGTACGGCCCCCCAGCCCCGCAGGAGAGGCTGATCGCCGGTGAGCCCCCGGCCGACCCGGAAAGCTCCGGCCCCACGCTGATAAGGGTCATCGAGCGCCTGGTGGCCGACGAGCGGGCGAGCGATCTCGTCGCCGCGCGGCTCGGTGCCGAGCTGGCGCGCGAGGAGCGTGCGGAGGCGGCGCGCCAGGCGGCCCGCGAGCCGGTGGCCGACGGCCCGGACGCGGGCGTGACCTGGGGCGACGGGCTTGCGGACGGGTTGCCGCTCTTCCCGATGCAGCCCCCGCGCACGGGCCGTGAGCTGCTCGCCGACCATGTGACCGCGATGGTGTGCTGCGCCGCCGTGGACACCGCCGGCGCCGCCCCCGGCCTGGACTGGCTGGACGGCCCGATCCTGCTCGTCGACGGCGTACGCCGCTCGGACCTGGGCCACCCGGTGCTCCGGCTCGTGGACGACGGCGACGCCGGACCGCTCGGCGACTGGCTCGGCGAAGTCGGCGTACGGCCCGAGAAACCGGTCCGGCTCGTATGAGGGGCGCCGACGGCGCACGCGGAGCGTACGGGGGCGCATTCGGGGGCATGAAGAAGCCGAGTGCGCCTGTTGTGGACGTCCGCTCCGCATCACCCGCACGACCGGGCTGAATGTTCCCCTTCAGTTCGTCGTTCATGGCCGGAACCCTCGCGAATTCACGACGAAGGGTGACGGAGCAAGTGCGTAATGTGATGTGCTGGGATCGGCCCCGGTCGTTCAATCGAGCACGAAATCTGAGTGCCGCGGCGGCCTGCTCAGTCGGCGGGGGGACGCAGGGAGGGGAGTACGAGGTGGGGACGGAGCAGATCCGGCGCTGGGAGTCGGGAGCGCTTGCGCACGCGGTCACGGATCCGTTCGGCCAGGGCCCGCTGCCCTGGCTGCGCGGCAGCGAGAACTACTTCGACTCCGGTCAGGTGGTCCCCTGGTACGTGGACCCGGCGGTCGCCCCCGGCGAGAAACGCCTGCCCTCGCCCCGCTCCAGCGCAGGCCCCCGTACCGCCGACGACGTACGCCAGCAGATCAAGGGCTTCGTGAGCACCGGCGCGGTGGCCCCCGGCGAGGCCATCGACTTCCGTGTCTCGGTCGACCCGCCGCAGCCCTTCAGCATCGACATCTACCGCATCGGCCACTACGCGGGCACCGGCGCCGCCAAGATCACCACGAGTCCGCGGCTGGCCGGCATCGTGCAGCCCGCGCCGCTCGCCGCCGACCGCACGGTCTCCTGCCACCACTGGTGGCTGTCCTGGCGCCTCCAGGTCCCCGCGTACTGGAAACTGGGCGCCTACGTAGCCGTCCTGACCACCTCCGGCGGCCACCGCAGCCATGTCCCCTTCACGGTTCGCGACACCCACCCGGCCGACCTCCTGCTGCTCCTGCCCGACATCACCTGGCAGGCGTACAACCTCTATCCGGAGGACGGGCGCACCGGTGCCAGCCTGTACCACGCCTGGGACGCGGACGGTTCGCTGCTCGGCGAGCCCGACGCCGCCACCACCGTCTCCTTCGACCGCCCCTACGCGGGCGCGGGCCTCCCGCTCCACGTGGGCCACGCCTACGACTTCATCCGCTGGGCCGAGCGCTACGGCTACGACCTCGCGTACGCCGACGCCCGCGATCTGCACGCCGGCCTGGTCGACCCGTCCCGCTACCGCGGCCTGGTCTTCCCCGGCCACGACGAGTACTGGTCCCAGCCCATGCGCCGAACCGCCGAACTGGCCCGCGACAGCGGCACCTCGCTCGTCTTCCTGTCCGCCAACACCATGTACTGGCAGGTCGAACTGGCTCCCTCGCCCGCGGGACCGGACTCCCTGCTCAGCTGCCGCAAACGCCAGGGCCCCGGCAAGCCCGCCCTGTGGCGCGAGGCCGGTGACCCGGAGCAGCTGCTGATGGGCATCCAGTACGCCGGCCGGGTGCCGGAGCCCGCGCCCCTGGTCGTCCGCAACGCCGACCACTGGATGTGGGAGGCGACCGGCGCCCACGAGGGTGACGAGCTGCCGGGCCTGGTCGCCGGTGAGGCCGACCGGTACTTCCCCCGTACGCCCCTGCCGGAGCACAGCCACCGCATCCTGCTGGCGCACTCTCCGTACGAGGACAGCGAGGGCACCCGCCGCCACCAGGAGACCTCGCTCTACCGCGCCCTCAGCGGCGCCCTGGTCTTCGCCTCCGGCACCTTCGCCTGGTCCCCGGCCCTGGACCGCCCGGGCCATGTGGACGAGCGCGTCCAGCGCGCCACGGCCAACCTGCTCGACCGCATCTGCAAGCGGGACTGAGGCCGGGACCCGCAAGCGGGGCCGAGGCCGGGATCTGCAAGCGGGGCCGAGGCCGGGGCGGTTCCTCGGGGCTATCGCCCCGCGGCCGTCCCCAGCTCCCGCGCCAGCGCCACCGTCAGCGCCCGGAAGATCCGTACCTCCGGATTCGGGTCGCCCGCCCGCGTCGCGAGCACGCTGTGTGCGTACGGCGCGTCCAGCACCGGCACGTACACCGTCCCGGGCCACGGGTAGTAGCGGGCGAAGGACTTCAGCCCGGAGCCCGCGCCGCGGCCCGCCGCGACGCTGGTCAGCACGTCCTGCGGGGTCAGCGCGCAGTCCGGGGCGCGGCGCTCGCCCTCGTCGAAGTACAGGTAGTCGGTGAACGGCCGCGGCGTGTGCCGGGGCAGCCGCAGATACGGCAGGTTGATGACGTCCGCGACCCGCACGCCCGTCGCCGCGGCGTCCGCGAGCGGCGAGGCGGCCGGGACCGCGACGATCCGCTGCTCGGTGGTCAGGACGTCCACGTCGATGCCCTCGCTTTGGATCGCGGGCCGTACGAACGCGACGTCCACCCGGTCCTCGCGCAGCGCGCTGCAGTGCTCCGTGAAGTTGAGCTGGACCAGCTTCAGCGGGACCTCCGGGCGGGCCCGGCGGAAGGCGTTGACGGCCGCCGGCGTGACCTCGGCCGAACCGTGCCCCATCACCCCGACCCGCAGCCCGCGCGCCGCCCGAGACGAGGCCGCCGAGGCGCGTTCCGCCGCCTCGGTCACGTCCTCCACGGCGGCGTTCGCGGCGGCCAGCAGCGTACGGGCGTGGGAGGCCAGCCGCTGCCCGGCGGCGGTCGGCCGTACGGGGCCGTTGCCGCGGTCCAGCAGTCGGGCGCTGAGCTCGCGTTCCAGCTGCTGCACGTGCTGGGTGACCGCGGCCGGCGAGAGGAAGAGCCGGGACGCGGCCCGTCCGAAGTGTCCTTCCTCGACCACCGCCAGGAAGGAAGACAGCCGTCGCAGGTCCATACGTGCCACGATAAATCGAACGGGGGCCCGGTTCCGGGGGCCGTTCACGATTCCTGAACGGAGGCGGCGCCGATGGCCTCCGGCCTCGTACAACGGCTCTCATGAGCACGCCCTCCGCCGATCGACACACCACTGCTGCCACTGCCACTGCCCCCGCTGCTCCCGCTGCTCCGGCCCCCTTCGCTGCTCGTGCGGCCTCTGCTGCCTCCGCTGCTCGTGCTGCCTCCGGCCGGCCCCGCCACTGGCTGCGCGCGGGCTGGTTGATGACGGCCTCCGGCTGGAGCGCCAACCAGTTCTCCGCCCTGCTCGGCGCCTACCGCAGCGACCTGGGCCTGACCACGGCCACCACCACCGCCCTCTTCGCGGTGTACGTGCTCGGCCTGATCCCGGGACTGCTGCTGGGCGGCCCGCTGGCCGACCGGCGCGGGCGGCGCCCCGTGGTCTACACCGCGCTCGCCACGGCGGCCGTGGCGACCTGCCTCCTGATGGCGGGCCCGGCCGCCGTCTGGCTGCTGTGGCCCGGCCGCTTCCTGACCGGCCTCGGCGCGGGCGCCCTGCTCACCGCGGGCAGCGTCTGGATCAAGGAACTCTCGTCCGCCCCGCACGACCCGGCCACCGCCCCCGGCACGGCGGCCCGCCGCTCCGGCCTCTTCCTCTCCGCCGGCTTCGCCTCCGGCGGACTGGCCGCCGCGCTGATCGCCCAGTGGGCGCCGTACCCGATGATCACGGCGTACGTGCCGCACCTGGTGCTGTCGGCGGTGGCCGCGGTGGCTGCGATGCGGGCGCCGGAAACGGGGCGGGAGGGGGCTGGGCGCCGTTCGGGTGCCTGCGTGGGTGCTGGCGCGACTGTGAGTTCTGGTGCGGCTGTGGTTTCTGGTGCGGGTGCGGGTGCGGGTGCGGGTGCCTCCTTCTGGCGCCTGATCGCCCCCGTGGCCCCGTGGGTCTTCGCCGCTCCGACCATCGCCTTCGTGACGCTCCCGGGGCTCGTCGGTGCGCGCCTCGACGGCTGGCAGACGGTGTACGCGGGTGTCGCCACAGCCGTGACCCCCGGTGCCGGCCTGCTGGTGGCGCCGCTCGCCCGCCGGCTCGCCGCCCGGCACCGCCTGGCCACCGCCGTCACCGGACTGGCCGCCGTCGCACTCGGTCTCCTCGTCGGCGCCCTCGCCGTCGCGGCCGTACAGCCCGCCGTGGCCCTGGGCGCCGCGGCGGTGCTCGGCGGCGGATACGGACTGTGCGTGGCGTACGGCCTGACCGAGGTCGCCGCACTGGCGCCGCCGCACCGGCTGGCCCGGCTCACCGCCCGCTTCTGGACCCTCGCCTACCTGGGCTTCTTCGCCCCGTACGGCGTCACCCTGCTCAGCGCGCTCTGGTCCCCGCCGGCCATCCTCGCCGCCGCGGCACTGCTGGCCGTCCTCACCCTGGGCGCAGTCGCCCGCGCGGCGCATCGCGACCGGATGTGACCGGCGGCGGTCGTGTCCGTACCCGAACACCGGTCCCGCACGACCGGCCACCCGCGACCACCCGTGACCTCCCGCGACCCTGGAACGCCGTCCCGCCCCCGCATACGGAACAATCGAAGCGACGCCTGGATCAACCTACGCGGAGGCAGCGTGTCCGGTTTTGTAGAAAAGCCCGAGGCAGTGGAGGTCCCGGGGCTCACCCACCTCCACACCGGCAAGGTGCGCGACCTCTACCAGAACGCCGCCGGCGACCTGGTCATGGTGGCCAGCGACCGTATCTCGGCTTTCGACTGGGTGCTGCCCACCGAGATCCCGGACAAGGGGCGGGTGCTCACCCAGCTGTCGCTGTGGTGGTTCGACCAGCTGGCGGACCTCATCCCCAACCACGTGCTGTCCACGGAGCTGCCGCCCGGCGCCCCGGCGGACTGGGAAGGCCGTACGACGGTCTGCAAGTCGCTGGCGATGATCCCGGTGGAGTGCGTCGCCCGCGGCTACCTCACGGGCTCCGGCCTCGTCGAATACCAGCAGACCCGTACGGTCTGCGGGCTGGCACTGCCGGAGGGCCTGACCGACGGCTCGGAACTGCCCGCCGCGATCTTCACTCCCGCCACCAAGGCCGCCGTCGGCGAGCACGACGAGAACGTCCCGTACGAGGAGGTCGCCCGCCAGATCGGCGCCGAGACCGCCGCCCAGCTGCGGCAGGCCACCCTCGCCGTGTACGGGCGGGCCCGCGACATCGCCCGCGAACGCGGCATCGTCCTGGCGGACACCAAGTTCGAGTTCGGCTTCGACAGCGCGCGGCAGCTGACGCTGGCGGACGAGGTCCTCACCCCGGACTCGTCCCGCTTCTGGCCCGCGGACGTCTGGAAGCCGGGCCGGGCCCAGCCCTCCTTCGACAAGCAGTTCGTCCGCGACTGGCTCACCTCGCCCGCCTCCGGCTGGGACCGCACGAGCGAGCAGCCGCCCCCGCCCCTGCCCCAGGATTCCGTCGACCGCACGCGCGCCAAGTACATCGAGGCGTACGAGCGGCTCACGGGACTGGCTTGGGCGTAATAAGGGCGGCTGGGCATAAGGGCGGCTTGGGCGTAAGGACGGCGTGGGGCCGGGTCTCCCGGCCCCACGGGCGCGTGCCGCCCCCTACGAAGAAGGCCCCGGTAGGGCGAACGAAGAAGGCCCCGGTCACGAGGACCGGGGCCTTTCCCTGAGCGGACGACGAGGCTCGAACTCGCGACCTCAACCTTGGCAAGGTTGCGCTCTACCAACTGAGCTACGTCCGCCTGCCCCGCGCTCAGCGGCGCGGTGCGGGCTCCACTATATCCAACCTCGCGCGCGGGCGATGCGCGCTGCCGCGTGACGGTTCTCGGCGGAGAGCTTCGCGGTGGCCGAGGAGAGGTAATTGCGCACCGTCCCCGGCGACAGCGCGGCCCGCTCCGCGATCTCCGCCACGGGTGCGCCGTTCTCCGCGTACTCCAGCACCTCCGCCTCCCGTACGGTCAGCGGCGAGTCCCCGGCGCTGATGGCGTCGGCCGCCAACTCGGGGTCCACATACCGGTTTCCGGCGTGCGCCGAGCGGATGATCTCGGCCAGCCGCTGCGCCGAGACGGTCTTCGGCACGAACCCCTTCACCCCTGCCTCCAGGGCCCGCTTCAGATGGCCGGGGCGCCCGTGACTGGTCACGATCATGGTCCGGCAGCCGGGCAGCCGACTGCGCAGAGATGTGGCCACTGCCACACCGTCCGCCCCCGGCATCTGAAGATCCAATACGGCTACGTCGGGCCGGTGGGCCAGCGCCATCGCCAGCGCCTCCGGTCCCGACCCCGCCTCGGCCACCACCTGAAGATCATCTTCCAGTGCCAGCAACGCGGCCAGCGCCCCTCGAATCAGATGCTCGTCGTCGGCGAGCAGGACGCGGAGGGGGGCCGGGTGCCCCGCTGGGGGCTCCGACGGAGTCGCCGCTTCCGTAGGGGGCTCGGGGAGGGCCTCGGCAGGGACCGCTACCGGGCGCCCTGGCGGGACCGCGGGCTGGGCCCCCGACGAGGCCTCGGACGGTGCCTCGGACGACGCCTCGGACGGAACCGCCGGGCCCGCGGCTGCATCCGCATCCGTACCCGGCTGCTGTCCGGACGCTGGCGGGACTTGGCCGGGGTGGCGATTGGCCCCGACCCCCGGCACCGACTCGGAACCCGGCGCCGACTCGGAACCCGGCACTGTGCCGGTCCCGGAGGCCGCTCCGGCCCCGGACGCAGCTCCCGCCCCCGGCGACGCTCCGGCCCCTACTGCCGCTCCGAACCCCGACGCTGCCCCGGCCCCCTGCGCTGCCTCGTCCCCCTGTGCTGCCTTGGCCCCCTGTGCTGCCCCGGTTCCTGGCGTTGCCTCGATCCCCGGCGCTGCCCGCCATCCCGGTACCGGCCCGAGCGTCCGCCCTGACTCGGGCCTCCGCCCCAGCTCCTCCGCCCGCTCCGCCTCCGCCATGCTCTCCGCTTCTCTCACGTCGCTTCGTCCCTCCGGCCGGGCGCCCCGACCGGCCCCACGCGGGCCGTCATCACCCGGCCCAGCCCCGCGCTACAGCCCGCCAGCTCCGGCACTGCCAGCTCCGGAACCGGCGCTCCGGCTCCGGTACCGACACCGGCGCTCCAGCCCCCGCGCTCCAGCCCCCGCGCTCCAGCACCTCCGCCCCCGCCCGTACCTACACGGACTCCTGCGTCCGAGCGGGCCACTCGTTCCCGGCGACCCCGAGCGCGTTCGCCTCCGCCACCTGATCCTCCTCCAGCGGGACGTGGGCCCGTAGCCAGAAGCGTCCGTCCGGGCGGGGGCCGACGAGCAGGGTGCCGTCCAGGGCGGCGAGGCGTTCCCGCAGGCCGGGGATGCCGCTGCCGGCGCTCTGCCGGGCCGCTTCCGGTACGACGCCGTCGTTCTCCATCGTGAACACCACCGCCGGTACGGCCCGGGCCGCCGCGTCCGCTCCGGCGCCGGCCTGTCCCGACTTCGTGCCGCGCGTCCGGCCGACGCCGGAGGTGCCGTCGGACGTCACCCGCAGCGTCAGCCAGCACGTGGACGCGTTGGCGTGGCGCAGCACGTTCGTGGTGCCTTCCCGTACGACCCAGGCCAGCACCGACTGCACCTGCTGCGGCAGCCCGGCACTGTCCTCCTGGTCCATGAGGCACTGCACCCCGGCCGCCTGGAGCACCGCCCGCGCTCCCGCCAGCTCCACGTCCAGGTCCGCCTCCCGGTAGGCGCGGACCACGTCCCGGAGCTCCCGCTGGGAGTCCTGGGCCAGCTGCTGCACCTCCGTCATCTGGTCGGCGGCCTCCGGCCGGCCCTTGCGTGCCAGCCGTGCCGCCAGCTCGCTCTTGAGCGCGACCACGGCCAGGTTCCGGCCGACGACATCGTGCATGTCCCGCGCGAAGCGCAGCCGCTCCTCGGCGACGGCGAGCCGGGCCTGTGCGCCCTTGGCCTCGTCCAGCTCCCGCATCGCGGCGAGGATCCAGCCCCAGCTGCGGCATGCCAGCGCGGCGAAGACCCACGAGAAGGCGAGGGTGACCGGAAGTCCCGCCACGAACACGAGGGAGACGCCCGCCAGGGACATCGCCGTCATGATCACCGCCGTGGCCACCACCCACACCAGTGCCTGCCAGCGCTTCTTGATCACGAGAGACAGGAGGCAGCTGGTGGGCAGGGTGGGGAAGAGCGTCATGGAGGACCAGGTCTGCAGGTTCATCGGCAGCTCGGCATCGACGATCAGCTCCGTGAGCAGCGTTATCGACGCGACCGCCAGCACCCCCGACACGGCGATCAGCCGCCATGGCGCGGGAGTGCCGTAGACGTAGTGCGAGAGCCCGCGCCGTACGCCGGGGAGGTAGACACCGCACTGCACCAGCCCGAGCACCGTGACCGGCACCAGCGACAGCAAGGAGTGCCGATCCGGGGCCAGCACGGCGACGAGCGGTGCGAGCAGCCAGCCGACGTACATCAGCCACGGGGTGACGTACAGCGTCCACCGCGCCCACAGGAAGACCTGCGCAACCCTGCCCCGCCCCCGCAAATTGCGCAGCTGTTCCTGGAACACCGGCTCCGCACCCCCGTCGTCCTCGCTGCCGTACATCGTCAGTGGCGTGGCTCCCAGCGGAACCACCGACGTACAGCAAACACCGCGATCCCGGCCCAGGCCAACGCGATGACCAGCCGCTTCAGCGTGTCGGTGAGGTCGCCCTCGCCGATCCAGCCGTCCCGTACCAGGCCCATCACCGGCGACAGGGGCAGCAGCTCCAGGACTGCGGCGACCCGGTCGGGGAAGATGTCCAGCGGCGCGATCATCCCGGAGCCGGCCATGGATATGAAGACGAACGGCAGCGTGGTGAGCGAAGCCGCCTCGGCACTCTTGGTGATGGCGGTGGAGGCCGCGGCCATCGCGACCACGATCACCATGCCGAGGAGCACACCCAGCAGCAACAGGTGCGGGGCCCGGGGCAGGTCCACCTTCAGGGCCAGCCCGCCGACGATCACCAGCAGGACACACTGCACCAAGCCGATGAGCACCGTCGGCAGGGCCGTCCCGGCCAATATCTCCCGGTCCGTCAGCTCACCGCAGCGCAGCCGCTTGAGCACCAGCTCCTCGCGGCGGGTCACCAGCGCGCCGGTGACGGTGCTGTACACCGCGAAGACCAGCACGAAGCCGATGGTGCCGGGCAGCAGGGCCGTGCCGACCGACAGGCCGCTCTTCTCCAGCGGCATCTCGGCGACCGCCCGGTGCAGGGCGAAGGCCATGATCAAGGGCATCAGCAGTGCCATGAACAAGGTGGTCTTGTTACGGCCCAGCAGGGTCAGTTCGGCGCGGGCCAGGGCCGTCAGCCGGTCGCGCGTGCCCGTACGAGCGGCCGCCGCGGGCCTCGTCCCGATGTCGGTGACGCTCACTTGTCCTCCAAACCCTTGGCGATCCGCAGGAACGCCTCCTCCAGCGATGCCGAGCGGGCGTCCAGCCCTTGCAGCTCGATGCCCTTGTCCCGCGCCCACAGCAGCACGCCGGTCGCGGCCCGCTGCAGGTCGGAGGTGAGCAGCCGTATCGTGCGGCCCACCGTCTCGTGTCCGTCGACGCCCAGTTCCGGGAACGGCGGCAGATCGCCGGCCAGGAAGCCGTCGGGCAGCTCGAAGGAGATCTGTGCGGGGTGGCTGGCCACCACCTCCGCGACCGTGCCGGTCGTCGCTATCCGGCCCCGGTGCATGATCGCGAGGCGGTCGGCCAGTCCCTCGGCCTCTTCCAGGTAGTGGGTGGTCAGCACGACGGTCGTGCCGTCCGCCCGCAGTTCGCGTATCAACTCCCAGGTCGCGTGGCGGGCTTCGGTGTCCAGGCCGGTGGTCGGCTCGTCGAGGAACAGCACCTCGGGCCGCCCCAGCGTCGCCATGGCCAGGTCCAGCCGCCGCCGCTCACCGCCGGAGAGCATCTTGATCCGGACGTCCCGGCGGCGGGTCAGTCCGACCATCTCCAGCGCCTCGTCGACCGGCCGGGCGCCGCTGGTGGTGCCGGCCCACATGCGCACGGCCTCGGCCGCCGTCAGGTCCGAGGGGAAGCCACCCTCCTGGAGCATCACGCCGACCCGCGGCCGCACCCGGGCCCGCTCCGCATACGGGTCGTGGCCCAGCACCCGCACCTTGCCGCCGGTCGGTGCGGCCAGCCCTTCGAGCAGCTCGACGGTGGAGGTCTTGCCCGCCCCGTTGGTCCCGAGCAGGGCGAACAGCTCGCCCCGGGCGACGGAGAAATCTATGCCCCGCACCGCCTCGTAGCCCGCGTCGCCCTTCTTGCTCTTCCGGCCGCCGCCGGACGGTCCGTACCGCCTGCGCAGACCCGTGACGTCAATCACGTTCGCGCCGAAGTCCCCGATGTTCATGCTTCAAGGCTCCCGCCCGGATCCGCCCCCGGGCAGTGCGGCTTGTCATCAGCCCAGATGACAAATGTCAGGTGAGGCGGGCAGGGGGCCTGCCCATGAGGGTGGGAGGGGCCGGGGCGGCGCGGACATACGCGAAAGGCCCCGGTCGCGGTGACCGGGGCCTTTTCTCTGAGCGGACGACGAGGCTCGAACTCGCGACCTCAACCTTGGCAAGGTTGCGCTCTACCAACTGAGCTACGTCCGCAGGCATCCGACCGGCTTTCACCGGGCGGCGCGACAGCTACTCTACCTGATCCACAAGGCCGGTAGGTACTGTCAGAGCGGGTGACAGGGATTGCACACTGCGCCTCCCCCTTGGAAAGGGGGCGCTCTACTACTGAGCTACACCCGCATGACCACCATCCACCGGGCCCGAAGATCCGGTCGATGCTGTCAGAGCGGGTGACAGGGATTGCACACTGCGCCTCCCTCTTGGAAAGAGGGCGCTCTACTACTGAGCTACACCCGCGTGACTCCTCGGGGTTCGGCCTTTCGGCCTCGCCCCTCGGCGTGCTCCAGACTCTAGCTGATCAACAGGGGTGCTGCGCAACTCGGCTGCTGGGCAGTGGAAACCGGCCCGCCCGGCCACCGCCGCCCCGGCGTCGTCCGCCCGATGCCCGGACGGACGACGGCTCGCGGCCGGACACCGGGCGGCCCGGTCAGCTGTTGGCCGCGTCGAAGGCTTCGTAGACCTTCTTCGGAATCCGGCCGCGCGGGGGCACGTCCATGTGATGGGAGCGGGCCCAGGCGCGCACCGCGGCGGGGTCCGGCATCACGGAGGTGTGGTGGTACGCCTTGCCGGACTTCGACCGCTTGCGGCCGGCCTCGACGAAGGGGGCGAGGGCGCCGCGCAGTTTCTTCGCATTGGCGGGATTGAGGTCGATCTCGTACCACTTACCGTCCAAACCGAAGGTGACCGTCTCTGCGGCTTCTCCGCCTTCGATGTCATCGGAGAGCGTGACTACTACGCGCTGCGCCACGGATATCGGTCCTTTCGAGCAGCAATCCCGTCCTGACATGGGGGGATGCTGCAGATCCGGCTGATTGGGATCAATGCATTTTCATTTGTACAGCGACAGGCATTGCAAGGTGAAGCCCAGTTAATTTCCTCAGCGTGTCCTTCCGCAATGCGGACCCTAGGTCTTTTCTGAGATTTTCCCCACCGCTCACCGAGGCCGATGCCGCAACGTGATCACACCGTCACGATATCTATGCGCGTAGATTTTCGAACACGGTACTGTGAGGGCACCGCCTTACGCACCACACCATCGGGAGTGCCAGTGGCACGCGTCGTAGTCGACGTCATGCTCAAGCCGGAGATCCTCGACCCGCAGGGGCAGGCGGTGCAGCGCGCACTGCCACGCCTGGGATTCGAGGGGATCGGCGACGTCCGTCAGGGCAAGCGTTTCGAACTTGAGGTGGAGGGCCCGGTCGATGACGCCGCCCTCGCCCGTATCCACGAGATGGCCGAGACTTTCCTCGCGAACACGGTCATCGAAGACTTCACCGTCCACGTCGAAGACCGGGCCGGATCATGACCGCACGCATTGGGGTCGTGACCTTCCCCGGCACGCTCGATGACCGCGACACCCAGCGCGCGGTGCGGCTGGCCGGGGCCGAGGCGGTGCCGCTGTGGCACCGCGACAAGGACCTGAAGCAGGTCGACGCCGTGGTGCTGCCCGGCGGGTTCTCCTACGGCGACTATCTGCGGGCGGGCGCCATCTCGCGGTTCTCGCCGGTGATGGAGACCGTGATCGAGCAGGCCAAAGCCGGGCTGCCGGTGCTGGGTATCTGCAACGGCTTCCAGGTCCTGACCGAGACGCATCTGCTGCCCGGGGCCATGCTGCGCAACGAGAGCCTGCACTTCGTGTGCCGGGATCAGCGGCTGCGGGTGGAGAACGCCGGGACCGCCTGGACCACCGACTACACGGCGGGCCAGGAGATCTCCGTACCGCTGAAGAACATCGACGGCCGCTACGTCGCCGACGAGCGCACCCTCGACATGCTGGAGGCCGAGGGCCGGGTCGCCTTCCGCTACCTGACCGGGGGCGACGCCGCCGACGGCTACGGCAACCCCAACGGCTCGCTGCGCGACATCGCCGGCATCACCAACGAGGCGGGCAACGTCGTCGGCCTCATGCCGCATCCCGAGCACGCCGTCGAGCCGCTGATCGGCACCGGCCGCACGGACGGCCTCGGATTCTTCACCTCGATCCTGAAGAGGTTGGTCAACGCATGACGCTCGACACGGTCAAGCACGCAGCCCAGACGCCGGAGGCCGACCAGCCGTGGGCCGAACTCGGCCTGAAGAGCGACGAGTACGAGCGGGTCCGCGAGATCCTGGGCCGCCGCCCGACCGGGGCGGAGCTGGCGATGTATTCGGTGATGTGGTCGGAGCACTGCTCCTACAAGAGCAGCAAGGTCCACCTCAAGCAGTTCGGGCAGAAGGTGCCCGCCAACGACGCGATGCTGGTAGGCATCGGCGAGAACGCCGGCGTCGTCGACGTCGGGCAGGGCTTCGCGGTCACCTTCAAGGTCGAGTCGCACAACCACCCCTCCTACGTCGAGCCCTACCAGGGCGCCGCCACCGGCGTCGGTGGGATCGTGCGCGACATCATCGCCATGGGCGCGCGCCCGGTGGCGGTGGTGGACCCGCTGCGCTTCGGCGCCGCCGACCACCCCGACACCAAGCGCGTCCTGCCGGGCGTGGTGGCGGGCATCGGCGGTTACGGCAACTGCCTGGGCCTGCCCAACATCGGCGGCGAGGTCGTCTTCGACGCCTGCTACCAGGGCAACCCACTGGTCAACGCCGGCGCCATCGGCGTCATGCGGCACGAGGACATCCACGACGGCATCGGCGGCGCCTCCATCCTGGCCTCGGAAACCTTCGACGACGCCAAACCCTCGAAGCGCCCCGCCGTCCAGGTCGGCGACCCCTTCCAGGAAAAACTCCTCATCGAGTGCACCCTGGAAGCCTTCGCCGAAAAACTCGTGGTCGGCATCCAGGACCTGGGCGCGGCGGGACTGTCGTGTGCGACCAGCGAGCTGGCGTCCAACGGCTCCGGCGGCATGCGCGTGGAGCTGGACGACGTACCGCTGCGCGACTCCACGCTCTCGCCGGAGGAAATCCTCATGAGCGAGTCGCAGGAGCGCATGTGCGCCGTCGTCGAGCCGGACAAGGTGGAGCGGTTCCTGGCGATCTGCGAGAAGTGGGACGTGACCGCCACCGTCATCGGCGAGGTCACCGACGGCGACCGCCTGGAGATC
>NZ_JOCQ01000119.1 GCF_000720725.1 Streptomyces rimosus subsp. rimosus | reverse complement strand
CCTTCCGGAGCCCGCACGGCCCCCGGAAGGAGCCCGCCATGCCGACCCCACCGAGCCGCCCGGCCGCACCCACCGTCGTCGCCGTCATCCCCGCGCGCGGCGGCTCCAAGGGCGTCCCCGCCAAGAACCTCGCCGCGGTCGGCGGCGTCCCGCTGATCGCCCGCGCGGTCCGCGAATGCCGCGCGGCCCGGCTGGTCACCGACGTCGTGGTCTCCACCGACGACGCGGGCATCGCCGCCGCGGCGCGCGGCGCGGGCGCCGTCGTCGTACGCCGCCCCGGCGCCATCGCGGGCGACACGGCCACCAGCGAGGCCGCCGTCCTGCACGCCATGGACGCGTACGAGGCCGAGCACGGCAAGTCCGTCGACGCGGTCCTCCTCGTCCAGTGCACCAGCCCGTTCCTCGTCCGTGAGGACATCGACGGGGTGGCCGCCGCGGTCGTGGAGGCCGGAGCGGACAGCGCGCTGACGGTGGCACCGTTCCACGGCTTCGTGTGGCGCGAGGGGGCGGACGCGGCGGTCGGGACGGCGACGGACGCCGCGGACCCGAGTACGGTCGCTGCCGCGCCCGCCCCCGGCGGCACCGGCGTCAACCACGACAAATCCTTCCGCCCCCGCCGCCAGGACCGCCCCCAGGACTTCCTGGAGACCGGCGCCGCGTACGCCATGGACGCGGCCGGCTTCCGCGCCGCGGGCCACCGCTTCTTCGGCCGTACGGAACTGGTTCGCACCGACCCGGCCCGCGTGCTGGAGGTCGACGACCCGCACGACCTCGCGCGCGCCCGCGCACTCGCGCCCCTTCTCGACACCGCGCGCCCCGGCGCGCTCCCGACCCGCGACGACATCGACGCGGTCGTCCTCGACTTCGACGGCACCCAGACCGACGACCGGGTGCTCGTCGACTCCGACGGACGGGAGATAGTCGCCGTGCACCGCGGCGACGGCCTCGGCATCGCCGCCCTGCGCAAGGCGGAGCTGAAGCTGCTCATCCTGTCCACGGAAGTGAACCCGGTCGTCGCCGCACGGGCGAACAAGCTGCGCCTGCCCGTACTCCACGGCATCGACCGCAAGGACCTCGCGCTCAAGCAGTGGTGCGAGGAACAGGGCATCGCGCCCGAGCGCGTGCTCTACGTCGGCAACGACGTCAACGACCTCCCGTGCTTCGGCCTCGTCGGCTGGCCCGTGGCGGTCGCGAGCGCCCACGACGTCGTACGCGGCGCCGCACGCGCCGTCACCTCCACCCCCGGAGGCAGCGGCGCGATCCGCGAGATCGCCTCGTGGCTCCTCGGCCCCACCCTCTAACGAAGAAGGAACTCCCCAAGATGACCAGCACCTCCCGTCTGCGCACCCTCGGCGACCGGCTCGTCGGCCCCGGCCGCCCCGTCTACGTCACCGGTGAGATCGGCATCAACCACAACGGCGACCTGGAGAACGCCTTCGCGCTGATCGACGCCGCCGCGGACGCCGGCTGCGACGCCGTGAAGTTCCAGAAGCGCACCCCGGAGATCTGCACCCCGCGCGACCAGTGGGACATCGAGCGCGACACCCCCTGGGGCCGGATGACCTACATCGACTACCGCCACCGCGTGGAGTTCGACGAGGGCGGCTACCGCGCCATCGACGAGTACGCCAGGAAGCGCGGCATCGCCTGGTTCGCCTCCCCCTGGGACGTGGAGTCCGTCGCCTTCCTGGAGAAGTTCGACGTCCCCGCCTACAAGGTCGCCTCCGCCTCCCTGACCGACGACGAGCTGCTGCGCGCCATGCGCGCCACCGGCCGCACCGTCATCCTCTCCACCGGCATGTCCACCCCCAAGCAGATCCGGCACGCCGTCGAGGTCCTGGGCAGCGACAACATCGTCCTGTGCCACGCCACTTCGACCTACCCCGCCAAGGCCGAAGAGCTGAACCTGCGCATGATCCACACCCTCCAGGCCGAATACCCCAACGTCCCGATCGGCTACAGCGGCCACGAGACCGGCCTGCAGACCACCCTCGCCGCCGTCGCCCTCGGCGCCGCCTTCGTCGAGCGCCACATCACCCTCGACCGCGCCATGTGGGGCTCCGACCAGGCCGCCTCCGTGGAACCGCAGGGCCTGACCCGCCTGGTCCGCGACATCCGCACCATCGAGGAGTCCCTCGGCGACGGCGTCAAGAAGGTCTACGAGTCCGAGCTGGGCCCGATGAAGAAGCTGCGCCGGGTGGCCGGTGTCGTCGCCGAGACGGAGGCCGCCGAAGCCGGCCGCCAGCCGGTCTCGGCCTGACCCCGGCGGCCACGGCCGCCCCTGCCACCGTACGACTGCTCCTGACGCCTGACGGACGGGACGGACACACCGTGAGCTACCCAGACGGGGCCTGTGGCCCGCCCCAGGAGGCGGCGGGTACTCCCGCCCGCCGCCTCCTGGGGGTACCCCGGCAGCGCCGCAGACCCGTCGCGAGCCGGGCGCCCGGTGGCGCGGCGGGGGAGCGGGGCACGGCCGGCCGTGCCACCGGGCGCGCGGCCGGACGGGCCGCGCGGCGAGAAGCGCGGCAGGCCGCCAGGCAAGCCGCCAAGCAGGCGGCCGCAGCCGCGAAGGCCCTGGCCGCGGGCACCCTCGCCTTCGTCGAGAGCCCGGTGCAGCTGCTCAACGTCCTGGAATGGGCACACGGCGAACAGGCCGCGGCCCTGACCGTCGTCGTCCTCGCCCCGCACGACCCGATGACCCGCGGCCAGCTGCGCCGGATGGCCGAACTCGCCCGCGAGGACGGCTTCTCCGTACGGTGGGAGGAGGCGCGCGACGGTGCGGCCGCGCCGCTGCGCACCATCGGCGGCCTCACCCGGCGGCTGCGGCGCGCCGGCCGCGTCGTCATCGGCGACCCCTTCTCCCGCTACGTCCAGCTCCTGCTCACCCTCACCCGGGCCCGCGACCTGGTCGTGGTGGACGACGGCACCGCCACCATGGAGTTCATCATCCAACTGGCCAACGGCGAACGCCTGGTGCGGTGGCACCGGCACGGCGGCGGGCGCGGCCCGCGAGACCTGGCCTTCGCACCGTTCGCGGCCGCCGCCCGCCGCCGCCTGACGCCCGCCCGCGAAGGCGGCCGGCGCACCGTGGGCCTCTTCACGTCCATGCCCGTGGAGGCGCCACCGGGCATCCGCGTCCTCTCGAACGAATTCGCCTGGACCAGACGGCGGTTCGGGCCGCCGCGACTCACCCGCGGTACGGACATCGTCGGCACCTCACTGGTCGAGACCGGCGTCGTCGACCCCGACCGCTACCTGGAAGCCGTCACCTTCCTCGCCCGCCACCACGGCGCCACCCGCTACTTCGCCCACCGGCGCGAATCCGCCGCCAAACTCCACCGGATCGCCACCGAAACCGGCCTGGAGGTCGTCCGCCCCGACCTGCCCCTGGAACTCATCGCCCGCCGCGGCCCGATCGGGAAGCTGATCCTCAGCTTCCCGTCCACCGTCGTCCATACGTTGCCGCTGGCGCTGGCCGGGACCGGGGTGGGGGTCGCGGTGTGCGACATCGACCCGGCCTGGCTGACCAGCAAGGCATCACCGAGAGCGGAAGGCTTTCTGTCGGGGGTGACCGGAGCGGCACGGGGGGTGCGGCGGTTGCCCATGGCGCCTGCGGCGCCGCGTGACGACGTCCGGGGTGGCGCTCACGGCGCCAGCATGGCGGCGCACGGTGCCGCGGACCGGCCACAACCGTCCGGCACCCCTGGTTCCGGAAAGGAGCGGAACCAGTCTTGATACCCGGGTGATGACTGCGCCATGCGCCGGGCGGCCTAGATATTCTTCCCCTAACGGGCTGAACTTTTGTTGATCGAGGGACAGTTGCCCCACCCGTCCCCGTAACCTTCAACGGGTGAACCACTTGATGTCCCGCGACGCCGGAACCGATGACGCCCCCGCCGGGGAACCGCTGCCCGGCGCGCTGCCGGACGAGCTGTGCGCCGAACTGATCGCATTCCGACGCGACTTGCACATGCACCCCGAGCTCGGCAACCAGGAGTTCCGCACCACCGCCGCGCTCAAGGCGCGACTGGAGCGGGCCGGCCTGAGCCCACGCGTCCTGTCCATCGGCACCGGCCTGATCTGTGACATCACGCCCGGCCTCGCCCCCTGGGACGGCGGCCGGCCGCTGCTCGCGCTGCGGGCGGACATCGACGCGCTGCCGATCCCCGACGTGAAGACGGTGCCGTACCGCTCCACCGTCCCCAACCGGGCACACGCGTGCGGCCACGACGTCCACACCACCGTCGTCCTCGGCGCGGGCCTGGTCCTCGCCGAACTGGCCCGCGAGGGGCGGCTGCCGCGTCCCGTACGGCTGCTCTTCCAGCCCGCGGAGGAGGTGCTGCCCGGCGGCGCGACCGACGCGATCGGCGCCGGGGTGCTGGACGGGGTGGGCCGCATCCTCGCCGTGCACTGCGACCCGCGGGTGGACGCCGGGCGCATCGGCCTGCGTACGGGCGCCATCACCTCCGCCTGCGACCGGCTGGAGGTCACCCTCGACGGCCCCGGCGGCCACACCGCCCGCCCGCACCTGACCACCGACCTGGTCACGGCCGCCGCCCGCATCGTCGTCGACGCGCCCGCCCTGCTCTCCCGCCGCGTCGACACCCGCGCCGGGCTGGCCGTGACCTGGGGCCGCATGGTCGTCGGCCACGCCTGCAACGTCATCCCCCAGCACGCGGAGCTCGCCGGAACGGTTCGGTGCCTGGGCCTGGAGGCATGGCGCGAGGCGCCCGACCTGGTGCACGCGGCGATCGACGAGATCGCGGCGCTGCACGGGGCGAAGTGCCAGGTCAACTACGTCCGTGGGGTGCCACCGGTGGTGAACGAGCCGGTCTCCACCCAACTCCTCCACGACGCGATGGCCGCGCGGCGGGGTTCCCATTCGGTCGAGGGGACCGAGCAGTCCCTGGGCGGCGAGGACTTCTCCTGGTACCTGGAGCGCATCCCCGGCGCCATGGCCCGCCTGGGCGTACGCCCACCGGGCAGCAACGCCCGCTACGACCTGCACCGGGGGGACTTCGATGCGGATGAGGGGGCGGTGCGGGCGGGGGTGGAGCTGTTCACGGCGGCGGCGTTGTTGGCGTAGTCCCGTTAGCGGGACGGGGGGCCGGTCTGGCCTTGTGGGAGTGTGCGCTTCGTACGCGGTTTGCCCGGTGGGGGTGCGCGTCCTGCGCCTAGGGTCCGGTGGGTGGGGCTCGGGGCCACACAGGGGTCACTCCTCGTTGCCGGGGACGCGACCTTGTGGTCATTCGTATCCGGGGCCTCGGTCGCCTGCGGGGAGACCCCTGTATGTCCCCGAGCCGCTCCGTTTGCGGCTCTCCCGCCGCCGTGGCTGCGGTCTTTCCAAACGACATCGGCGGCGGCTTACGCGCGACGTGGAGACGCCCCCGGCCTGCGCCTACACGTACGCGAGCCTCACCACTCGGTGGGCGCCCATCAGGGTGATCGTTCTTTTTTCTCCCCCCCCACCGGCCCGCACTCGCCGAACCGGCCGGAGGGGGCGTGTAGGGGGCCGTCCCCGCAGGCGACCGAGGCCCCGGTCGCGAATGAACACAAGGTCGCGTCCCCGGCAACGAGGAGTCGGCCCCCTACACGCCCCCGCCCCACAGACCAAGCAAATGCGCATCCGCGCGAAGCGCGGTCCAGACCCCCCACCCGCCGCGCCAGCGGCACCGCGTTAGAACGAATAGATAACAGCCACGCAGTGAAGGGTTTTGCGCCAGGTCTACGCGCGTTAATCTCCCGTAAAGCCAGCGCCACCGTGGGCGCTTAGAGCGAAGGGAAAGGCCCCTTGCGTCGGGTCACCAGGTTTGCCGCCGCGGCCAGCGCCTCCGCGCTTCTCGCGCTCACCGCCACCGCTTGCGGTCAGAGCTTCGCCGAGGCGAACCGCGCCAGCCATGCCGGTGTCGGGCTCGCTTTCGACATCGGTGGGCGGGACGACCACTCCTTCAACGAGGCGGCCGCCCGCGGCACCGAGAACGCCAGGAAGAAGCTGGGCGTCAACGTCAAGATGCTCACCGCGAAGAACGGTGAGACGGAGGCGGACCGTGAGCAGCGGCTCGCGTCGTTCGCCGAGGCCGGGTACAACCCGGTCATAGGCGTCGGTTTCGCCTACAGCCGGTCCATCGAGAACGTCGCCAAGGACTTCCCGGAGACGTCCTTCGGGGTCGTGGACGCGGTGCCGCAGGGCAAGAACGTGGACGCGATGGTCTTCGCGGAGCACGAGGGCTCGTACCTGGCGGGCGTCGCCGCCGCGCTCAAGAGCAAGAACCACAAGGTCGGCTTCATCGGTGGTGTGAACAACGCGCTGATCCAGAAGTTCCAGGCCGGTTTCGAGCAGGGCGTACGGGACACCGACCCGAAGACCAAGGTCACGTCGCAGTACCTGTACCCCAACAACGACAAGGGGTTCAACGACCCCGCCGCCGCCAAGGCCAAGGCGGGCGGCATGCTGGACAGCGGCATCGACGTGATCTACTCGGCGGCCGGCCAGTCGGGCGCGGGCGCCATCGAGGCGATCAGCAAGCGCAAGGGCGCCTGGGCGATCGGCGTGGACTCCGACCAGTATCAGCAGCCGGGTCTGGCGAAGTACAAGGACTGCATCCTGACGTCGGTCGTCAAGAACGTCGACGTGGCGGTCTTCGACCTGATCAAGAGCGTCGAGGACGGCAAGCCGTTGACGGGCGTGCACGCGTACGACATGAAGAAGAAGGGCGTCACGCTCGCCACGTCGGGCGGTTTCATCAAGGACATCCAGCCGCAGATCGACGCCGCCCGGCAGAAGATCGTCGAGGGCAAGGTGAAGGTCAAGGAGACGCCGTAGCAGGGCACTGACCGGGGCCGGACCGCTCGCACCGCGGCCCGGCACCGTTCACCCCACCGCGGCCGCGGCTCCGCACCACGGCCGGATCACCGCGCGACCGGACCGGGCCCACGCCCGGGCTCGCGCCCTCGACGGCCGGTATCCACTGCCGCCGCCGTCCAGTACACGTCGTCCGCCAAGGACATCCACCCCCGAGGGGAGTGCGCCATCAACGCAGCACCCACGATCAGCCGCCCGGCCGAGCCGGGCCCCGCCGCCGTCGAACTCCGCGGCATCACCAAGCGGTTTCCCGGTGTCGTGGCCAACCACGACATCGACCTGACGGTCCGCCGCGGCACCGTGCACGCCCTGTGCGGCGAGAACGGCGCGGGCAAGTCGACGCTGATGAAGATCCTTTACGGCATGCAGAAGCCGGACGAGGGCACCATCACGCTCGACGGCGAGCAGGCGGCGCTCGGCACCCCCGCGGACGCCATCGCCCGCGGCATCGGCATGGTGCACCAGCACTTCATGCTGGCCGACAACCTCAGCGTGCTGGAGAACGTCGTCCTCGGCGCCGAGAAGCTGCACGGCATCGGCGCCAAGGCCCGCGCCAAGATCATGGAGATCTCGGACGCGTACGGGCTCGCGATCCGGCCCGACGTCCTCGTAGAGGACCTCGGTGTCGCGGACCGCCAGCGGGTGGAGATCCTGAAGGTCCTCTACCGCGGCGCCCGTACGCTCATCCTCGACGAGCCGACCGCGGTCCTCGTCCCGCAGGAGGTCGACGCGCTCTTCGACAACCTGCGGGAGCTGAAGTCCGAGGGTCTGACCGTCATCTTCATCTCGCACAAGCTGGGCGAGGTGCTGTCGGTCGCCGACGACATCACCGTCATCCGCCGGGGCACCACCGTCGCCTCCGTGGAGCCGTCGAAGACGACGCCCAAGCAGCTCGCCGAGCTGATGGTGGGCAGCGAGCTGCCGTCGCCGGAGACGCGCGAGTCGACGGTGACGGACACGCCGATGCTGGGGGTCGAGGACCTGCGGCTGTCGGCCACCGACTCCGACGGGGTCGTGCGGACCGTGCTGGACGGGATCACCTTCACCATTCACAAGGGCGAGGTGCTCGGCGTCGCCGGTGTCGAGGGCAACGGCCAGGCCGAACTGGTCGAGGCGATCATGGGCACCCGCAGCCTCGACGGCGGGACCGTGACACTGGACGGGCAGGACCTGTCCGCCGCCAGTACGCGCAAGCGCCGCGAGGGCGGCATCGGGTACGTACCCGAGGACCGCCACCGGCACGCGCTGCTCCTGGAAGCACCCCTGTGGGAGAACCGCATCCTCGGCCATGTCACCGAGCGCCCCAACAGCAAGGGCCGCCTGCTCGACCTGGCCGCGGCCCGCAAGGACACCGAGCGGATCGTCGCCGAGTACGACGTACGGACGCCCGGTATCGAGGTGACGGCGGCCTCGCTGTCCGGCGGCAACCAGCAGAAGCTGATCGTCGGACGCGAGATGAGCCACCACCCCAAGCTGCTGATCGCCGCCCACCCCACGCGGGGCGTGGACGTCGGCGCGCAGGCGCAGATCTGGGAGCAGATCCGCGCGGCGCGCCGGGAGGGCCTGGCGGTGCTGCTGATCTCTGCTGACCTGGACGAGCTGATCGGGCTCTCCGACACCCTGCGGGTGATGTACCGGGGCCGGCTGGTCGCGGACGCGGACCCCGCGACCATCACCCCGGAGGAGTTGGGCTCGGCCATGACCGGTGCCGCCAGCGGTCACCTGACCGCTGAAGACGCTGACACGCGCGAGGGTGGTGACCGGGAGTGAAGACGCTGACCAGGTCGTTCACCAAGGACAAGGTGCTGCTGGCGCTCGCCGCGCCGCTGCTGGCCATCGCCGCCGCGTTCGTCATCAGCTCGCTGGTCTTCCTGGCCTCGGGCGAGAACCCGCTGCGGGCCTACTGGATCATGGCCGACTACGGCCATTACAGCGACAGCCAGGTCTGGATCATCAACAAGGCGGTGCCGTACTACCTGTCGGCACTGGCGGTCGCCATCGGCTTCCGGATGAACCTCTTCAACATCGGTGTGGACGGGCAGTACCGGCTCGCGGCCTTCGCCGCTGCCGCGGTCGGCGGCGCGATCGCGCTGCCCGGCGCCCTCCAGATCATCCTGCTCATCGTCATCGCGATGCTGGTGGGCGCGCTGTGGTCGGGCATCGCGGGTGTACTGAAGACCTCGCGCGGCGTCAGCGAGGTGATCACCACGATCATGCTGAACGCCATCGCCGCCTCGGTGATCGGCTACTTCCTCCAGGACGGCCGCCTCGCCATCAAGGACGGCAACCTCCTGCACACCAGGTTCCTGCCGGAGTCCAGCCACTTCTTCAGCTTCCCGACCCACCCCAAGCCGGTCTACGGCTTCGTGGTGATCGCGGCGCTGGCCGGGTTCGTCTACTGGTTCGTGCTCAACCGCACCCGCTTCGGTTTCGACCTGCGCGCGGTGGGCGCCTCCGAACCGGCCGCCGAGGCCAGCGGCGTCAGCGTCAAGCGGATGGTCGTCATCTCCATGCTGCTCTCGGGCGCCGCAGCCGGCCTGGTCGGCATGCCCACGCTGCTCGGCGAGTCCTTCAACTACGGCACCGACTTCCCGGCCGGCATCGGCTTCACCGGCATCGCCATCGCGCTGCTGGGCCGCAACCACCCGGTGGGCATGGCCTTCGGCGCGCTGCTGTGGGCGTTCCTCGACCGCACCGGCTCCCGCCTGGAGTTCGAGGGGTACGCGCAGGAGATCGTCGGCGTCATCCAGGGCGTGATCGTGCTGTGCGTGGTCATCGCGTACGAGATCGTGCGCCGTTACGGGCTGCGCGCCCAGCAGCGCAAGGTCGGCGAGGAACTGGCCGCCCAGGCCCGTACCAACGAGAACGACAAGGCGGAGGCGACCGCGTGAGTACGGAACTCAAGCCCGCGGCCCGGCCCGGCGCCACGGCGTCGGGCGGCGGTCGCCGCAAGCTGACCTACCCGGTCATCCTGCTGATCGTCGCCGGGGCGATCGTCGCGGTGTCCGTGCTGCGCGCGGTCACCGGCAGCAACGACCTGACCTCCGCCGGACAGTTCAGCGCGGCGCTCGCCGCCGCCACCTCGATCGGCCTGGCCGGTCTCGGCGGCCTGTGGGCCGAGCGGGCCGGCGTGGTCAACATCGGCCTCGAAGGCATGATGATGCTCGGCTCGTTCGCGGCCGGCTGGGTCGGCTGGCAGCACGGCCCCTGGGCCGCCGCGGCCATCGGCATCCTCGGTGGCGCGCTCGGCGGCCTGGTGCACGCCATCGCCACCGTCACCTTCGGCGTCGACCACATCGTCTCCGGTGTCGCGATCAACATCCTGGCGCTGGGCGCGACGCAGTACCTGGCCACGCTGTGGTTCGGCCAGGAAGGCAGCGCGGCGATGCAGGCGGGCGGCAACGACAAGCAGTCGCCGCCGATGACCGACATGCCGACGTTCAGCATCCCGGGTCTGTCGGACGCGCTGCAGACGGTCGAGAACCACCACTGGTTCCTCGTCTCCGACGTGGCGGGCATCCTCGGCGGCCTGGTCACCAACGTCTCCTGGCTGACCCTGCTGGCCGTCCTGCTCTTCGTCGGCACCTTCTTCGTGCTGTGGCGCTCGTCCTTCGGCCTGCGCCTGCGCTCCTGCGGCGAGGCGCCGGTCTCGGCGGAGTCGCTGGGCGTCAACGTCTACACGTACAAGTACGCGGCGGTGCTGGTCTCCGGCGCGCTGGCCGGACTCGGCGGCGCGTTCCTGTCCATCAGCACGCACTTCTACCAGGATGGCCAGACCGGCGGCCGCGGCTACATCGGCCTGGCCACGATGATCTTCGGCAACTGGCGGCCCGGCGGTGTCGCGATGGGCGCGGGCCTGTTCGGCTTCATGGACGCCATGCAGCTGCGCAGCGGCGGCCCGACCGTACACGCCCTGCTGCTGGGCCTGGCCGCGCTGCTCGCCGTACTGGCACTGTTCCGCCTGCGCGCCGCCAAGCGCGCCCAGGCGGCGGTCTCCGGTGCCGCGGCCGTGCTCCTCGTGCTCTGGTACTTCACGACCGACGCGGTGCCGCTGGAGCTGGTCGAGGCCAGCCCGTACATCGCCACGCTGCTGGTGCTGGCCCTGTTCGCGCAGCGGCTGCGGCCCCCGAAGGCCAACGGCAAGCCGTACCGGCGGGGGCAGGGCACATGACGCACGACGGCCGGATGAGCGAGGACCGGATGGACGACGGTCGGGCGCCGGTCGACTGGGAGAAGCTGCGCGAGGCGGCCCGGGACGCCATGTCCCGGGCGTACGCCCCGTACTCCGGCTACCCGGTCGGCGCCGCGGCCCTGGCCGACGATGGCCGTACGGTCGTCGGCTGCAACGTCGAGAACGCCTCGTACGGACTCGCCCTGTGCGCCGAGTGCGGCCTGGTCTCCGCGCTGGCCGCCACCGGCGGCGGCCGGCTGACCGCCTTCACCTGCGTGGACGGCCAGGGCGAGCTGCTGGTCCCGTGCGGCCGCTGCCGCCAGCTGCTGTACGAGCACGGCGGCCCCGACCTGCTGATCGACGGTGGGGACGCGGGCGTACGGCGCCTCAGCGACCTGCTCCCCGACGCGTTCGGCCCGCAGCACCTGGCCCGCTAGCGGACCCCCGGCCCGCACCGCACCTGAGCGGTGCGGGCCTCTCGATCTCCGGGCTCTATGCGTGTAGAACTGGTTGCGCCCGCTCGCCGCGTCGTTCCCGGGTACAGGGACGGGCTGAGCCGGCCGTTCCACGAAAGGAAGCCAGATGGACGTCATCTCGGTCATCCGCGCGAAGCGCGACCAGCAGGAGCTGACCCCCGAGCAGATCGACTGGGTCATCGACGCCTATACGCGCGGCGAGGTCGCCCACGAGCAGATGTCGGCCCTGGCGATGGCGATCTTCCTCAACGGCATGAACCGTACGGAGATCGCCCGCTGGACCGCCGCCATGATCGCCTCCGGCGAGCGGATGAACTTCTCCACGCTGGCCCGCCCGACCGCGGACAAGCACTCCACCGGCGGCGTCGGCGACAAGATCACGCTGCCCCTCGCGCCCCTCGTCGCCGCCTGCGGCGCGGCCGTACCGCAGCTCTCCGGCCGCGGCCTCGGCCACACCGGCGGCACCCTCGACAAGCTGGAGTCCATCCCCGGCTGGCGCGCGCTGCTGTCCAACGCCGAGATGATGGACGTACTGGACCGCGTCGGCTCGGTCATCTGCGCCGCTGGCGACGGCCTGGCCCCCGCCGACAAGAAGCTCTACGCGCTGCGCGATGTCACCGCCACCGTCGAGGCCATCCCGCTCATCGCCTCCTCGATCATGTCCAAGAAGATCGCCGAGGGCACCGGCTCGCTGGTCCTGGACGTCAAGGTCGGCTCCGGCGCCTTCATGAAGAACATCGAGGACGCCCGCGAGCTGGCCACCACCATGGTCGAACTCGGCACCGACCACGGCGTACGGACCTCCGCGCTCCTCACCGACATGTCCACCCCGCTCGGCCTCACCGCGGGCAACGCCCTCGAAGTCCGCGAGTCGGTCGAGGTGCTGGCCGGCGGCGGCCCGCGCGACGTCGTGGAGCTGACCCTCGCGCTCGCCCGCGAAATGCTCGACGCGGCCGGTCTGAAGGACGCCGACCCGGCCAAGGCCCTCGCCGACGGCTCCGCCATGGACCACTGGCGCCGCATGATCCAGGCCCAGGGCGGCGACCCCGACGCGCCGCTCCCGGTCGCCCGCGAACAGCACACGGTCAACGCCGCCTCCTCCGGCGTCCTGACCACCCTCGACGCGTACGCCGTGGGCCTCTCCGCCTGGCGCCTGGGCGCAGGCCGCGCCCGCAAGGAGGACCCGGTGCAGGCCGCCGCCGGCATCGAACTCCACGCCAAGCCCGGCGACGAGATCAAGGAGGGCCAGCCCCTCCTCACCCTCCACACCGACACCCCCGAAAAGCTCCCCTACGCCCTCGAAGCCCTCGACGGCGGCGTCCTCATCGCCCCGCCCGGCACGGACTTCACCCCGCAGCCGGTGGTGCTGGACCGCATCGGCTGATCCGGCCCCGTACCGCTGCCGTCGGGCGCGCTCCCTCCGGGGCGCGCCCGACGCGCGCCGCGCTCCGTCCGGTGTTGTGCTGGAAACACCCGACTGCGAGGAGAGCGGCGATGGCGAAGAAGAAGGACGAGTTCAGCAAGGGCGACAAGGTCACCTGGAAGAGCCACGGCAGCGAGGCCGTCGGCAAGGTGGAGAAGAAGATCACGCGGCGTACGGAGGAAGCGGGGCGGACGGTGGACGCCTCGCCGGACGACCCGCAGTACAAGGTCCGCAGCGAGAAGTCCGGCGGCTCGGCCGTGCACAAGCCCGGGGCCCTGAAGAAGAAGGGTTCCTGACGGGCATGGCGAAGGAGCAGGACGACCAGGACACCGTCTGGCAGGACTTCAAGGACGCGGTGAACATGTCCCCGTCCGAGCTGGAGAAGTGGCTGAAGAAGGACGAGTCCAAGGAGTCGGGCCAGCACAAGGGGGGCGGCGAGTCGGTGGGGCACGAGTCGGGCCGCCGGATCGTGTCGCTACTGCGTACGAAGCGCGCGGATCTTTCGGACGACGATTACGCCCACATGCGCAAGGTCACGGGGTACGTCCATCGCCATCTCGCGCAGCGCCCGTCGGGGGATGTGGAGGGGACGACGTGGCGGTACTCGTTGATGAATTGGGGGCATGATCCGTTGAAGGGGTGAGGGTGGGTGAATCGTTCGGGTGAACGGGATCGGTGGACCAGTGCCGGTCCTGTTCGTCATGCTGGGACCGGTGCCACAACACGTAAGGAGACCGCCATGAGTGCACTCCCCGCCGACCCCGCTCCGGCGGAGTACTGGGATGAGCTGCTCCGCTTCTGGCAGGAAGCGGACTGGCCCGAGGGCAGCAAGGTGGAGATTCATGATGGAGTCATCGTTGTGTCACCACCACCGGCCGCACCGCACAACCGCATCGCCGTCAAGGTCCAGCGCAGCCTGTATGGGGTGCTGCCGAAGGACTGGGAGGTCTACCAAACCCTCGGCGTCACACACCCCACGCGTGGGCGGCTCTACATTCCGGACCTCGTCGTGGTCCCGGACGACATCCTCGACCGCATCGAAGGGGGCGAGGACGTTCCGCTCACGGCCGCGGAGCTGGTCGTCGAGATCACCTCGCCGAACAACGCGAGCTACGACCGGTTGAACAAGGCGGCCGCGTACGCGGAGGCGGGCGTTCCGCTCTACCTCCTCATCGACCGCTTCGCTCCTCCCGGACCCACGGTCACGCTGTTCGGGGAGCCGGAAGACGCCGTCTACCAGGAACTCCAGGCGGTGAAGTTCGGGGAGGACATTCACCTCCCGGAGCCCTTCGGCCTCACCATCGACACCAGCGTGTTCCCCTTCGGCCCCTGACACGAACGAAGGGCCCACCCCACCAGGACAGGTGGCGGGACGGGCCCTTCGAGCTGCGAGCGACCGTTACGCGGCCTTCCGTACGTGCAGGACGCGGCGCTCCGCCGCCGCCTTCCGCGTCGCGTACAGCGTGATCGACGCGGCGCCCACCATCGCGGCCAGACCGAGGGCCACGGTGGCCTCCCAGCCGCCCGCGTGGAACGCCGCCGCGCCCAGCGCGCCGCCGATGCTGCTGCCCACGTAGTACGCGCACTGGTACAGCGCCGACGCCTGCGCCCGCGCCGTCTTCGCCGCGCGGCTCACCGAGGACGACGCCACCGCGTGGCCCGCGAAGAAGCCCGCGGTGATCAGGACCAGGCCCAGCAGGACCGCGGCGATCGACGCGGTGAGGGTGAGCAGCAGGCCCGCCGCCGTCGTGCCGACCGCGAGGTACAGGGCCCCGCGCCGGCCGACGCGGCCGACCAGGCGGCCCGCGGCGGCGGAGGAGACCGTGCCGACGAGGTAGATCAGGAAGATCGAGCCGACGATGCCCTGGGGGAGGTTGAAGGGATCGTCGACGAGGCGGTAGCCGATGACCGTGTAGACCGCGCCGAAGACCGTCATGAACAGCGCGCCGATGCCGTACAGGCGGCGCAGCAGCGGGTCGGAGAGGTGGCCGCCGAGGGTGCGGGCCAGCGCGCGCGGGCCGACCTTGCGGGGCGAGAAGTGCCGGGCCTTGGGGACCAGGAGGCGGAACGTCACGGCGCAGATCACGGCCATCAGACCGACCGCGCCGAGCGCCGCGCGCCAGCCCCACGCCTGGGCCACCCAGCCGGTGACGATCCGGCCCGACATGCCGCCGATGCTGTTGCCCGCCACGAACAGGCCGATCGCGGCGACCAGTGCCTTGGCCCGTACCTCCTCGGCCAGGAACGCCATCGCGGAGGCCGGCAGCCCGGCCAGTGCCACGCCCTGGACGGTGCGCAGCGCGACCAGCCAGCCCAGGTCGGGGGCGAACGGCACCAGCATCGCGATCACCGCGGCCACGGACAGGGAGGCGGTCATCATCGTGCGGCGGCCGAAGCGTTCGGACAGCGCGCTCAGCGGGATGACGGCCAGGGCCAGGCCGAACGTCGCGGCCGACACGGTCCAGCTGGCCTGGTCGGGAGCGACGCCGAGGTCGGCGGAGATCGCGGGGAGCAGCGCCTGTGTCGAGTACAGGAGCGCGAAGGTGGCGACGCCCGCGGCGAAGAGTGCGAAGCTCATCCGGCGGTAACCGGGGCCGCCCGGGTGCAGCTTGGCGGCCTCGGGGTCGGGCGCCGGGTGCGCGTCGGGGGCGGGCGTGGAGGAGGTGACAGGGGACGACTGCGCGGAGGCGTCGGCGCGCGTGGCGGCCGACGCCCCGGTATCAGCGGGAGGCATGATCCGAACGTAAGCCCGCAGGTTTCATGCGTCCAATGCATAGAAACGCCATAATCGATGCTGTGGCACATAACAGCAGCTCAGGCCAGCCTCTGTCGCAAGCCCGCAACAGAAAAGACATGCAGGGAACGGCGGAACCGGCGGAGAACGCCGACCTCGGAGCCGACTCCTGGGCGCTCGCCCTGACACCCCGGCTCGCGCAGTTCGCCGCCGTCGCGCGCCACGAGCACGTCACGCGCGCCGCCCACGAGCTGGGCATGCCGCAGTCCACCCTCAGCCGCGCCATCGTCCGCCTGGAGGACGACCTCGGCGTGGCGCTCTTCGCCCGGCACGGCCGGACGCTCTCCCTCACCCCGGCGGGCCGCGCCTTCCTGGCCTCCACCGAGCGCGCGCTGCTGGACGTGGAGCGCGCCACCGAGTCCGTACGGGCCGACACCGACCCCACCGCGGGCAAGGTCGCCTTCGGCTTCCTGCACACGATGGGCTCGGAAACCGTACCGGGCCTGCTGCGCGCCTTCCGCGCCGACCACCCGCGGGTGCGCTTCCAGCTCGTCCAGAACTACGGCGAGGCGATGATCGAGCGGCTGCGCGCCGGTGACCTCGACCTGTGCCTGACCTCGCCCGTGCCGGACTACCCGGACCTGGTCGCCCGCCGTCTGGACGAGCAGAAGCTGCGGCTGGTGGTGCCGGACGACCACCCGCTGGCCGCCCGCAAACGCGTCCGGCTGGCCGAGGCCGCGGGGGAGCTGTTCGTCACCCTGGAGCCGGGTTACGGGCTGCGCCGCATCACCGACGCGCTGTGCGCCGAGGCCGGGTTCACGCCCAAGGTCGCGTTCGAGGGGGAGGAGGCGGAGACGCTGCGCGGCCTGGTCGCGGCCGGGCTCGGTGTGGCGCTGCTGCCGCCGCCCGCCGTGCCGCGCCCGGGCGTCGCCGAGCTGACGGTCACGGCCCCGCGCGCGGTCCGCGAGATCGGGGTGGCCTGGATGGACGGCCACCCCGACAGTCCGCCGGTGGCGGCGTTCAAGAAGTTCCTGCTGGGGCGGCGGGGGCAGTTGATTCCCCGCTAGGGCCTGTCGTCGCGCGGCGGACGGGAATGCGACGACAGGCCCTGTGGGAGCGGTCCCGGGTCACTCCTCGCCCGCGTCCTCCGGATCGCCGTACTTCACGGTCATGAACTCGATGGCGACCGTGCCGCCCGGGTCGAGGACGTAGACGCCACGGCCGCCCCAGCGGTGGTTGATCTCGTTCTCCCGCTGCCGGAACGGGTCGGCCCAGAAGCGCACCGACTGCTTCCGGACCCGGTCGAAGATCGCGTCGAACTCCTCGTCGGTGACCAGGAACGCGACATGGCTGCCGTTGACCGCGCTCGGCTCCACCGCGCTGTCGAGGAAGTCGATGCCGACCCCGTTGGCGGTCTGCACCTGGGTGAACGGGCCCCAGTCGACGGGCGCGGGGCCGTCCATGAGGTCGCTGAGGAAGGCGGCGGTGGCCTTCTGGTCGTGGCAGTGGACGATCACGTGGTCGAGCGTGTTCGGCATGCGGACCCCCTGCGGTCAGCCGGGCTGACGAACGGTGGGGCGGAGTATAGGCAGGGACGGGCGCCGTGCAAGGGGCGCGGCCGGGCCGGCCGGTGTCCTGACCGCCGGTGGCCCGCGGGGGCGGGCGAGGGCCGCCGCTCCGCGGACCCGGCACTCCGTCCTCAGTGCTTCAGCGACTCCCCGAAGCCCGCCGCCAGCGGCATCCGCAGCCCCAGCGGCGGCGGCGCCGCCAGCGCGTCCGCCACCGGCCGGGCGTAGCCGTGGGCGAACAGTGAGCCCAGCATGAAATCGGCGGCCAGCGCCAGGACTTCGGAGCGGTGCTGGTGCAGGGAGTGGCCGTCCGAGTGGACCTCGAAGCGGCAGACATCGCGGTTGATCTTCTTCGCGCGTTCCGCGTAGCGGTAGGACAGCTCGGGGTCGGTGCGCTCGTCGTTCGTCCCGTGGACGAGCAGCACCTGCCGGCCGGTGAGCTGTTTCACCGGTACGGAGTCGCTCTCCTCGGGACCGGAATCGGGGATCCAGGGGGCCAGCGCCAGTACGGAGTGGACCGCCGGGTGGCCCGCGGCGTGCAGTGCGGCGCGCGCGCCCATGCCCGTACCGGCCAGGCAGACCGGGACGTCGCCGTACCGCCGTACCACCTCCTCCAGCGCCCACGCGGCGTCCGCCGCCGGATGGGCCGCCGGGCCGTTCCAGCCGCGGCAGCGGTAGTGCACGACATGGGCCACCAGGCCGTCGCGCCGCCCCGCGCGGGCCAGCCGGGCCGCCAGCGGGCGGGTCGCCAGAGTGGACAGGGGGGAGGGCCGCCGGGTGCCGGAGGGGCAGCCCTCGGGCAGTAACAGCGCGACGCCGCACACCGCCCGTCCCGCACCGGCCGCTCCCAGCGGCTTTCCCAGCCGGGCACCGCGCACCGGCAACGCTTGCTGAGCCATGACCGAAACGATGGCAGAAGGTGACCCGCGGGATACCCCGTGTACGGGTCACCGTTGGATATCGTTCGTGAAGTTCTACGCGCGTAGGGGCTACAGTGCCGAGATGACGAGCGAGACCACCAACCTCCCTACGGGCGACCAGATCCGCCGCGCGCCCAAGGTGCTGCTGCACGACCACCTCGACGGCGGCCTGCGCCCCGCCACCATCGTCGACCTGGCCCGCGAGACGGGCTACGACGGCCTTCCCGAGACCGACCCGGAGAAGCTGGGCGTCTGGTTCCGCGAGGCGGCCGACTCCGGCTCGCTGGAGCGCTACCTGGAGACCTTCGCGCACACCTGCGCCGTCATGCAGACCCGCGACGCCCTCAAGCGGGTGGCCGCGGAGTGCGCCGAGGACCTGGCGGCCGACGGCGTGGTGTACGCGGAGGTGCGGTACGCGCCCGAGCAGCACCTGGAGAAGGGGCTGAGCCTCGAAGAGGTCGTCGAGGCGGTCAACGAGGGCTTCCGCGAGGGCGAACGGCGCGCCCGCGCGGCCGGCCACCGCATCCGCGTCGGCGCGCTGCTGACCGCCATGCGGCACGCGGCCCGCGCCCTGGAGATCGCCGAACTGGCCAACCGCTACCGCGACCTGGGCGTCGCCGGCTTCGACATCGCGGGCGCCGAGGCCGGCTTCCCGCCCACCCGCCACCTCGACGCGTTCGAGTACCTCAAGCGGGAGAACAATCACTTCACCATCCACGCGGGCGAGGCGTTCGGCCTGCCGTCGATCTGGCAGGCGCTCCAGTGGTGTGGCGCCGACCGGCTGGGCCACGGCGTGCGCATCACCGACGACATGGAGGTCGCCGAGGACGGCTCGGTGAAGCTGGGGCGGCTGGCCTCCTACGTACGGGACAAGCGCATCCCGCTGGAGATGTGCCCCACCTCCAACCTCCAGACCGGCGCCGCCGCCTCGTACGCGGAGCACCCGATCGGCCTGCTGCGCCGCCTGCAGTTCCGGCTGACGGTCAACACGGACAACCGGCTGATGGGCGGCACCAGCATGTCCCAGGAATTCGAGCACCTGGTGGAGACATTTCGATACACGCTCGACGACATGCAGTGGTTCACCGTCAATGCGATGAAGAGCGCGTTCATTCCTTTCGATGAACGCCTGGCGATGATCAACGATGTCATCAAGCCGGGTTACGCGGAACTGCGCTCCGAATGGCTGTTCCAGCAGGTGGACGCGGTACCCGCGGTGATCAGCGAGTATCGCTCCGAGTAGCCGGGGAAAAAGCGGACGGGAAATGCGACCGGCGTGTCAAGGGCCGGTCGTTTTCCCGTGCCGCCGGGTGTTTGCGGCGTGTCGGTGGCCTGGCTAGATTCCGGTGCCGGTCAAACTCCCATCACAAGGATGTATTTCCATGAAGCAGGGAACCCTCAAGACGCTCGGTGCCGCGGCCCTCGGCGCCGCCTTCGCCGCCACCGCGGCCGGAAGCGCTTCCGCCGCCACGCCGGCCGGGACGGTACCGACGGCCGATGTCGCCGGCGCGCTGCAGGCCGTGCAGAACCTGCCGGTCGAGAAGACCGCCAAGGGCATCACCGACAAGGGCTCCGATCACAGCCTGAAGGCCAACAACAAGGGCAACCTGCTCGGCGGCCTGCCCGCGGGCGGCGTGACCAAGGCCCTGCCGGCTCTCGGCTGAGGCCCGCCGGACGCGGCGGCCCGTCCCGGAGCGGGAGTGGCCGTGCCCCGGCCCGTACGACAGGTACGGGCCGGGGCACGGCCATGTGCGCTCCCGTGGCGGCGTCCGGTCACCAGGCGGTGCGGCTCGCGTTCTTCTCCGAGGGGATGAACAGCCACAGGCCCAGGTAGAGCAGGAACTGCGGGCCGGGCAGCAGACACGAGAGAAGGAAGATCACTCGCATCGTCGCGGGCGTGGTGCCGAAGCGCTGCGCCAGGCCCGCGCACACTCCGGCGATCATCCTGTTGTTGCGGGGGCGGACCAGTGCGGCGGCCATGGTTCTCCACTCCTTGTCGACTGCGGTTCGGAGCCGTGCGCCCCGATGTCTCAAAGGTAGGTCCGGGAACCCGACAGGGCGTCGGCCTGCGGTGCGATACCGACCCTGGTCCTGGTGGGGGCCGGGCGGGCGGGGGGATCATCCTTGCGGCGGAGCCTGGACCGGAACCCTGGTACGACCAGCAGGTGCGCGAGTGCCACCCCGGCGGTGTTGAGCAGCACCATGTCCACGTCCGGCACCCGGCCGGGTACCCCGGCCTGGAGCAGTTCGATGGCCAGCGAGACCATCGCGCCGGTGAAGAGCGTACGGACCAGCGAACCCAGCGGAGAAACGTTCAGGCGCCCGGCTGCCATCGGCAGCAGGATGCCCAGCGGCGCCAGCAGCAGCATCGCGCCCCCGAGGCTCTGCACGGCCTCCCACGGGCCGTGCGCCAGCTCGGCGCGGATCGTCGCCAGCGGCCGGAAGTTCGCGGCGGGCACCCAGGGGACCGTACGGGGGCGCAGCGTCAGCCAGCCGACGATCAGCAGATGCGCCACGAGGAGGACGGCTCCCGCGGCGCGCATACGGAGGGCGGCGGAACCGCCGCGGCCATGACCCTGCACACAGGCCAGGACGCGGCTACCGGCGGCCGTGGTTCCGTAAGACGCGGTCGACCACGGCCGTCGCCTCCCGAAAGGCCTCGGCGAAGGCTTCAGCCCGCCGGTGCGGGGCTGCTCCACGCTGCGCTCGGCACGCTCTCCGGGTGCGTGCGCACCTCCGCCGAGCAGGCGTAGCGCTGCGGGGCGGCGTCACCGGGACCGCCCAGCACCGCGGCGTGCGACCGGCCTAGGGCGCCGCTCTCGCCGAACGTGCACGCGATCTGGGCCAGCGCGAAGGACGGCAGGTCCTCCGGCCGTACGCTCAGCCGCAGCGCCTCCTGCGGATCGCCCGCACGCGGCCCGGACACCTCCAGGTCCTCGGGCACCGCCGTACTGAACCCGGCCTTCTCCTCGACGGGCCCCGGCTGCTCCTGGAGCTCGTCCAGCAGGGCACGGGCCGCCTGGAGACGGTCGGCGGGCCGCTGCTTCGGATGCGTCACCGTCCGCTCCACCGGCGCCAGCGTCGAGCTGCACACCAGGTAGACGGTGACCGGAGCGCTGTCGGGCTGGGCCGGGGCCACCGCGCCGGCAGGAACCTTGCAGCTGACGCGGGCGGGCGCGGCACCGGCGTCGACCGGGACGGACGTACCGCGGATACCGCAGCTCGCGAGGGCCGGTACGAGGGCGGCCAGGGCCACGGCGGCCAGGGTGGCGGCCCGGGGGCGGGAGCCGGGCCGGGCGCCGGCCCGGGCGCCGGACGTGGTGCGGTTACGCGAGGGGAGCCGGGTCATCGGCGCTCACCGCCTTCCTTGCGGCGGGGGCCGGAGTCGGATCCGGGACCCGTACCAGGGCCCGTGTCCTCCGTACGGTCCGATCCGGCCGTACCGTCCGACCTCTCCGACGCCTCCGGCCCTTCCTGCGCGGCACCTTCCCCGGAACCGTTCCCGCCGGTCCCCACCGGCAGCCGCAGCGTGAAGACCGCGCCGCCCTCCGGCGAGTTCGCGGCCGTGATCTCGCCGCCGTGGATGTGCGCGTTCTCCAGGGCGATCGACAGGCCCAGGCCGCTGCCCTCCGACCGCGGCCGGGACGCGCTCGCCTTGTAGAACCGGTCGAAGACGTGCGGCAGGACTTCCTGCGGGATGCCGGGGCCGTGGTCCCGTACCCGGATCAGCAGGTCCTCGCCGTCCGGCGTGGCCTCGGTCCGTACGGACACCCGGACCGGCGAGCCGCCGTGCTTGAGCGCGTTGCCGATGAGGTTGGCGAGGATCACGTCGAGGCGGCGCGGGTCCAGGCGGGCCACGATGCCGCGCTCGGCGTCCAGCTCGACCGCGTCCAGCCAGGCGCGCGCGTCGATGCACGCGGTCACCTGGTCCGCCACGTCCACGTCGTCCTGCACCAGCCGTGCCGTCCCCGCGTCGAAGCGGGTGACCTCCATCAGGTTCTCCACCAGGTCGTTCAGCCGCCGGGTCTCGCTGACCACCAGCTTCACCGCGGGCGCGATCATCGGGTCGAGGGAGTCCTCCTCTTCCTCCAGCACCTCGGTGACCGCGGTGATCGCCGTCAGCGGCGTACGCAGCTCGTGCGACATGTCGGCGACGAAGCGGCGGGAGGACGCCTCCCGCCCGCTCAGCTCCGCCACCCGCTGCTCCAGCCGCTCGGCGGTGCGGTTGAAGGTACGGGAGAGGTCGGCGAGCTCGTCCGTGCCGGTCACCCGCAGCCGGGTGTCCAGCCGTCCTTCACCCAGCTGCCGGGCCGCGTGGCCCAGGCGCTGCACGGGCCGCAGCACGGTGGTCGCGGCGGCCTGCGCCAGCAGCGCCGAGCCGACCAGGGCCAGCGCGGTGGCGATGCCCAGCGACCAGGCCAGCGAGTTCAGGTCCTGGCGCTCGGTGGCCAGCGACTTGAGCATGTAGCCGGTCGGGCCGCCGCCGTTCATCCGGGCACCGGCGACGAGGTACGGGGCGTCGTGCAGCTCCTTGCGCTGCCAGTACATGTGGTACGGCACCCGGTTGCCGTCGTCGAGCGCGCGCTTCTCGTTGACCGCGGTCTGCAGCGACTTCGGCACCGACTTGAGCGTGAAGAGGTCCTTGTCGGTGGACGCGACGCACTGCTTCCCGTCGCTGCCCTGCGCGACCAGCACCACCGCGTAGTTCTGCGGCCCGCCCGCCATCTGCCGCGCGGCGTCCTCCAGCTCCGCACACCGCGGGCGCAGCGGCAGCGAACGCGTACTGTCCTCCAGCGATTTGCGGAAGTCGTTGAGCGCGGAGTTCTGGGTGCGGTCCAGCACCGTGTTGCGGTTGAGCCAGTACGCGATGCCGGACGCGGAGACCGCCGCGGTCAGCGCGACCAGCGCGAAGACGAAGACCAGCCGCAGCCGCAGGCTGGTCCAGCGCAGCAGGCCGAGCGCCCGTACGCAGCGAACGAGCAGCGAGGACCGCTCCTGCCCGGGCGGCTCCTGCCCGGGCGCGCCCTCGCCGGCCGTGCCGTCGGCCGCCCGTCCGGTCTCCGTGCCGTCGGTGCCCGTACGGCCCCCCACGTCCCTGTCCTTCCTGTCTCTGCCCGGCCGGGCCGTCTCCCGAGGTCCGTCCGTACGGTCCGGGTCCGGACCGGTCGAGCGTCGTGTCACTGCGGGGTGTCCAGCCGGTAGCCGACACCGCGGACCGTGCGGATCAAGGTGGGCGAGGACGGTACGTCCTCCACCTTCGCGCGCAGGCGCTGCACACACGCGTCCACCAGCCGCGAGTCACCGAGGTAGTCGTGCTCCCACACCAGGCGCAGCAGCTGCTGCCGGGAGAGCGCCTGACCGGGGCGGCGGCTGAGCTCCAGCAGCAACCGCAGCTCGGTCGGTGTCAGTTGCAGGTCCTCGCCGTTCTTGGTGACCGTCATCGCCGAGCGGTCGATGACCAGCGAGCCGAACGTCGCCGCGTCGTTGGACTCGCGCTCCCCGCGCCGCAGCACGGCCCGGATACGGGCGTCCAGCACCCGGCCCTGCACCGGCTTGACCACGTAGTCGTCCGCGCCCGACTCCAGCCCGACCACCACGTCGATGTCGTCGTTGCGCGCGGTCAGCAGGATGATGGGCAGCTGGTCCGTACGCCTGATCCGCCGGCACACCTCGAAACCGTCGATGCCCGGCAGCATCACGTCCAGCACGATCAGGTCCGGGCGCTGCTCGCGCAGCAGCTTCAGGCCGTCCTCGCCCGTCGCCGCGGTCACCACACGGTGACCCTGGCGGGACAGGGAGAGTTCGAGGGCCGTGCGGATGGCGTCGTCGTCCTCGATCAGCAACAGGAAAGGCACGTCGGCCATTCTGGCCCATGGGGGACCAGGACTTCGACCTGCGCGGTCCTGGCGCGGTGCCGGCGCCCCCGGCCCGCCCCTGTGACAGTGCTGTGACAGACGGCGGACAGCGTCATGAAACTGCTCCGGCAAGCTTTTTCCCATCACGAACCGAAGCAGGAACCGAAGCAAGCAGGGTCTACCGACGGGGGGCGCGCGATGAACACACTGCACAGCACCACGACCAGCGCAGTCATCACGCGTCTGCACGACATCGGCCGGACCGCAGAGAAGTCCGGTGCCGTGGGCGGGCGGGGGTGCGCTCGCGGCACCGGGCGTCATCGCATTCCTTACATGGTCGCGATCGACGCGATGACGCACGACGGGGGACGCGGAACCGACGGGGGAGACACCGGTTCCGCCGGGGGGACGGCGTACAGGGAAGGTACGGGGGAACGGCGCGCCGCGTCGCAGGCGGAGGAAACGGGGGACGCCGCCGCGGCGTTCACCGCCTACGTCCAGGAGCGCCGCGCTTCCCTGTACGCCACCGCCTACCACCTGACCGGCGACCGCTTCGAGGCCGAGGACCTGCTGCAGAGCGCGCTGTTCTCGACCTACCGGGCGTGGGACCGGATCAGCGACAAGGCGGCGCTGGGGGGCTACCTGCGCCGCACGATGACCAACCTGCACATCAGCGCCTGGCGCCGCCGCAAGCTGAACGAGTACCCGACCGAGGAGCTGCCGGAGACGGCCGGTGACACGGACGCGATGCGCGGCACGGAGCTGCGCGCGGTGCTGTGGCAGGCGCTGGCCCGGCTGCCCGAGACGCAGCGCACGATGCTGGTGCTGCGCTACTACGAGGGCCGCACGGACCCGGAGATCGCGGACATCCTCGACATCAGTGTCGGCACGGTCAAGTCCAGCATCTGGCGCTCGCTGCGCCGGCTGCGCGAGGACGAGGCGCTCAGCCTCGGCCGTGACGAGCAGGAGTCCTTCGGCGAGCTGGTGGCCTGAGGGCGGGGAAGGCACGACGGGAAGACGGGGGAGCGAGGAAGAGAGGGACCCGAGGGGGGACACGGGGGAGGGGACGGG
>NZ_JOCQ01000118.1 GCF_000720725.1 Streptomyces rimosus subsp. rimosus | reverse complement strand
CGCCCTGACCGGTGCGGGCGCCCGGCCGCTCGGGTTCTACCTGCACGAGCCCTACTTCGCGACGCGCCCGGGCGCCTCCCGCCACGCTCCCCGCCGTATGCCGGACAATGGAAGGCATGCCTTCCGCACTCCCCGATGGTGAGCCCATGCCCGAGGACGGGGCGCTGCCCGGTCACGCCCTGACCGGTGCGGGCGCCCGGCCGCTCGGGTTCTACCTGCACGTGCCCTACTGCGCGACGCGCTGCGGCTACTGCGACTTCAACACGTACACGGCCACCGAGCTGCGCGGCTCGGGCGGCGCGCTCGCCTCGCGGGAGAACTACGCGGACACGGTCGCCGAGGAGCTCCGGCTCGCCCGCAAGGTGCTCGGTGACGACCCGCGGCCGGTCGAGACGGTCTTCGTCGGCGGCGGCACGCCGACCCTGCTCCCGGCCGCCGACCTGGGCCGGATGCTCGCCGCGATCCGCGACGAGTTCGGCCTGGCGGACGGCGCGGAGATCACCACCGAGGCCAACCCGGAGTCCGTCGACCCGCGCTACCTGGCCGAACTGCGGGAAGCCGGCTTCAACCGGGTCTCCTTCGGCATGCAGAGCGCCCGGCAGCACGTCCTGAAGATCCTCGACCGTACGCACACGCCGGGCCGCCCGGAAGCATGCGTCGCCGAGGCGCGCGCGGCGGGCTTCGAGCACGTCAACCTCGACCTGATCTACGGGACGCCCGGCGAGTCGGACGACGACTGGCGGGCCACGCTCGACGCCGCGCTCGGCGCGGCGCCCGACCACGTCTCCGCGTACGCGCTGATCGTCGAGGAGGGCACCCAGCTGGCCCGCCGCATCCGGCGCGGCGAGGTCCCGATGACCGACGACGACGTGCACGCCGACCGCTACCTGATCACCGAGGAGGCCCTGTCCGCGGCCGGCTTCCACTGGTACGAGGTCTCCAACTGGGCCACCTCCGAGGCGGCCCGCTGCCGCCACAACGAGCTGTACTGGACCGGCGCCGACTGGTGGGGCGCGGGCCCCGGCGCGCACAGCCACGTCGGCGGCGTCCGCTGGTGGAACGTGAAGCACCCCGGCGCGTACGCCCAGGCCCTCGGCGAGGGCCGGTCCCCCGGCGCGGGCCGCGAACTCCTCTCCGCCGAGGATCGCCGCGTGGAACGCGTCCTCCTGGAACTGCGTCTCGCGGCCGGCTGCCCCCTGGACATCCTCGCCCCAGCCGGCTTGGCCGCATCCCGCCGCGCCCTCGCCGACGGCCTCTTGGACCCGGGCCCGTATGAGGCGGGCCGCGCTGTACTGACCCTGCGGGGGCGGCTGCTGGCGGATGCGGTGGTGCGGGATCTGGTGGACTGATCGATCCGTTCGCTCAGCAGGGTGAATCATGTGTTTTCCCTGCGGAGCGCCCTACGCTGGCTCCTGGCCTGCTGTCGTAATCATGGGCGACGGCGTGAAGCGGAGGACCACGGAGATGACAGCTGTGGATGACCGGCCGACCACTCACCCCCTCGTCGCGTTCTTCGAGGACCTTGAGGTTCCCGAGGGATACAAGGCGGAGCTCCTGCGGGGGGAAATCGTGATGATGGCTGGTCCCGATCTGGTGCACAACCGGATCGTGCTGCGGGTGTTGCAACAGATCCCAGGCCAGAAGTGGGACTGTCTTCAGACGCAGGACATCGACTTCCTGCGGCAAACCAGTGAGCCGCAGCCCGACCTCGTCGTGCTGGGTCGCGATGCCGGGCCCGAATCGGGGCGGCTGCTGCCTCCCGAGCTGGTCACGATGCTCGTAGAAGTGGTCTCGAAGAACAGCGTCCACCGCGATTACCGCCTCAAGCGCTCGATCTACGCCGCCGGCCGCATCCCCGCCTACCTGATCATCGACCCCATCATGGCCCACTGCGTCCTCCTCACCGAACCCACCGGCACCGGCGAAGACGCCGACTACACGGTGCAGCGCCTCACCAAGTTCGGCGATCCGATCCCCCTGGACCTGCTCGGCGTAAAACTGGACACCACCGAGTTCCAGACGTTCACCAACGTCAGGCCCCACTCCCACCCGTAACGAAGTCGATCAGCTCCTCCACCCGCCCCAGCAGCGCCGGCTCCAGGTCCCTGTACGAGTGGACCGAGCCGAGAATGCGCTGCCACGCGGCGCCCGTGTTCTCCGGCCAGCGCAGGGCCCGGCACACGCCCGTCTTCCAGTCCTGGCCGCGCGGGACGGTCGGCCAGGCGGGGATGCCGACCGAGGACGGCTTCACGGCTTCCCAGACGTCGATGTACGGGTGGCCGACGACCAGGACGTCCGGGTCCGTGACCGATGCCGCGATGCGGGACTCCTTCGAGCCGGGGACGAGGTGGTCTACCAGGACGCCGAGGCGGGCGTCGGGGCCGGGGGAGAAGGAGTGCACGAGGGCGGGGAGGTCGTCGATGCCCTCCAGGTATTCGACGACGACGCCCTCGATGCGCAGGTCGTCGCCCCAGACGCGTTCGACCAGTTCGGCGTCGTGGCGCCCTTCCACGTAGATGCGCCCGGCGCGGGCGACCCGTGCGCGGGCGCCGGGGACGGCCAGTGAGCCCGATGCCGTACGGGCCGGGCCGCGTGCGGCGGGCCGGGCCGACGGCCGTACGAGGGTGACGGGCTTGCCGTCCAGCAGGAAGCCGCGCGGGGTCATCGGGAACACCCGGTGCTTGCCGAAGCGGTCTTCGAGGGTGACCGTAAGGCCCTCGGCGGTCTTCTCGCAGCGGATCACCGCGCCGCAGAAGCCGGTCACGGCCTCTTCCACCACCAGGTCCGGCTCCGCCGCGACCTCGGGGGCCGGCTGCTGCTTCTTCCACGGCGGGGTCAGGTCCGGGCCGTACTGTCTGCTGCGCATCCGACAGACGATAGGAAGGGATGGCCGGTCAGCGCCGCGACACGCCGAAGCGACGGCTGAGCGCGTCACGTTGCTCACGGACGAATCGGGCATCCACGACAGCGCCGTGCCCGGGTACGTACACCGCGTCCTCCCCGCCGAGCGCCAGCAGCCGGTCCAGCGCGGCGGGCCACTGCCCGGGGACCGCGTCCGGCCCGGCCTGCGGTTCGCCGGACTCCTCGACCAGGTCGCCGCAGAAGACGACCTCGGGCGAGCCGTGCGTGCCGGGGACCAGGACCACCAGGTCGTGCGCGGTGTGCCCGGGGCCGACGTTGGCGAGCAGCACCTGCCGGTCGCCGAGGTCCAGGGTGCGTTCGCCGGAGACGAGGTGGTGCGGGCGGACGAGGAGGTCGGTGGCCTCGGCTGCGGCGTCGGGGTCCACGCCGTACGACACCGCGCTGCGCCGCAGCTCGTCCTGGGCGCGCGGCAGGTACGTGTCGAGGCCCGCCGCGCCGAAGACCTGGACGCCCGCGAAGGCCGCGGTGCCCAGCACATGATCGAAGTGCGGGTGGGTCAGCGCGACGTGCGTCACGTCGCGGCCCGCGATGCCGCGCAGCCGGCGGCGCAGCATGGCGCCGTCCCGCAGCGTCGCGCCGGTGTCGACGATCAGCACGCCGGAGGCGCCGACGACGGCGCCGACCGTCTCGTCCCAGCCGGGCATCCGGCACCGCCCGACCCCCGCGCCGAGCCGTTCCCACCCGGCTTCTTCCCAAGTCGTACGCATACGCAGACGCTAGCCGCCGGTGCCGGGCTCCCGCCTGCCGGACCGCGGTACAGCCGCCCGCCGGGCCGTCGGAACCCCGCCTTCCGCGCCGCGGTACCGTGGCCCGCCGGACCGGCGGTCACCGGTCGCCCACCCGTACGCGCGACCCGCCACCCGTAGCCGCGGCACACCGCCCGTGGGCGCACCGGGCGCGGCGCCGGTACCGCGGCCCTTGCCCTGTCCACGTGACCCGGCCGTACACTTGGTCCGGGTCTGGCACTCGGACCTGATGAGTGCCAGGGAAGACGACCCGGGAAGAAACCGGCCGCGCGCCGGTGACACGGCCGGACTGGAGGTGTGCGCGATGCTCAGTGAACGCAGACTCGAAGTGCTGCGCGCCATCGTCCAGGACTATGTCGGGACCGAGGAGCCGGTCGGCTCCAAGGCGCTGACCCAGCGGCACAAGCTCGGTGTCTCGCCCGCCACGGTCCGCAACGACATGGCGGCGCTGGAGGACGAGGGCTTCATCGCCCAGCCGCACACCAGCGCCGGACGCATTCCGACGGACAAGGGCTACCGCCTCTTCGTGGACAAGCTGGCGGGCGTCAAGCCGCTTTCCAGCCCCGAGCGGCGCGCCATCCAGAACTTCCTGGACGGCGCCGTCGACCTGGACGACGTGGTGGGACGCACGGTACGGCTGCTGGCGCAGCTCACGCGGCAGGTCGCCGTCGTGCAGTACCCCTCCCTGACCCGGTCCACGGTGCGCCACGTGGAGCTGCTGTCGATGGCCCCGGCCCGGCTGATGCTGGTCCTGATCACGGACACCGGCCGGGTCGAGCAGCGCATGGTGGACTGTCCGGCGCCGTTCGGCGAGACCTCCTTGGCGGACCTGCGGGCGCGGCTGAACAGCCGCGTGGTGGGGCGGCGGTTCACGGACGTGCCGCAGCTCGTGCAGGATCTCCCGGAGTCCTTCGAGCAGGAGGACCGGGGGACGGTCTCGACAGTTCTGTCGGTTCTGCTGGAGACTCTGGTGGAGGAGACCGAAGAGCGGCTGATGATCGGCGGTACCGCCAATCTCACGCGCTTCGGGCACGATTTCCCACTGACCATCCGGCCGGTGCTGGAGGCTCTGGAGGAGCAGGTGGTGCTCCTCAAACTGCTCGGGGAGGCCAAGGACTCCGGCATGACCGTACGCATCGGGCATGAGAATGCCCATGAGGGCCTGACGTCCACATCGGTCGTCGCGGTCGGCTACGGTTCGGGCGACGAGGCAGTCGCCAAACTCGGCGTGGTCGGACCGACCCGCATGGACTACCCCGGAACGATGGGAGCGGTACGCGCAGTGGCACGTTACGTCGGACAGATCCTCGCGGAGTCGTAAGTGGCCACGGACTATTACGCGGTCCTGGGCGTACGGCGCGATGCCTCGCAGGACGAGATCAAGAAGGCTTTCCGGCGGCTGGCGCGCGAGCTGCACCCGGATGTGAACCCCGACCCGAAGACCCAGGAGCGGTTCAAGGAGATCAACGCCGCTTACGAGGTGCTCTCGGACCCGCAGAAGAAGCAGGTCTACGACCTCGGCGGCGACCCCCTCTCGCAGGCGGGCGGCGGCGGGGCCGGCGGCTTCGGCGCGGGCTTCGGCAACTTCTCCGACATCATGGACGCGTTCTTCGGCACGGCCTCGCAGCGCGGACCGCGGTCCCGCACGCGGCGCGGCCAGGACGCGATGATCCGGCTGGACGTCGAGCTGGACGAGGCGGCCTTCGGCACCACCAAGGACATCCAGGTGGACACCGCCGTCGTCTGCACGACCTGTTCGGGCGAGGGCGCGGCGCCGGGCACCTCGGCGCAGACCTGTGACATGTGCCGCGGCCGCGGCGAGGTCTCCCAGGTCACCCGGTCCTTCCTGGGCCAGGTCATGACCTCCCGGCCGTGCCCGCAGTGCCAGGGCTTCGGCACGGTCGTGCCGACCCCGTGCCCCGAGTGCGCCGGCGACGGCCGCATCCGCTCGCGCCGCACGCTCACGGTCAAGATCCCGGCCGGTGTGGACAACGGCACCCGGATCCAGCTCGCGGGCGAGGGCGAGGTCGGCCCCGGCGGCGGCCCGGCCGGCGACCTGTACGTGGAGATCCACGAACTGTCGCACCCGACCTTCCAGCGGCGCGGCGACGACCTGCACTGCACGGTCACCATCCCGATGACGGCGGCGGCGCTGGGCACGAAGTGCCCGCTGGAGACGCTGGACGGCATGGAGGAGATCGACATCCGGCCCGGCACCCAGTCCGGCCAGTCGATCCCGCTGCACGGCCGCGGCGTCACCCACCTGCGCGGCAACGGCCGCGGCGACCTCATCGTGCACGTCGAGGTCATCACGCCGAACAAGCTGGACGCGGAGCAGGAGGAACTGCTGCGCCGCCTCGCCAAGCTCCGCGGCGAGGAACGCCCGCAGGGGCAGTTCCAGCCCGGGCAGCAGGGGTTGTTCTCGCGGCTGAAGGATGCGTTCAACGGGCGGTAGCGGGTTGTTCTGCCGGGGGTCCGGGGGTTGTCCCCCGGGCAAGCACAGTCAGCCCGGGCAGCAGGGGTTGTTCTCGCGGCTCAAGGATGCGTTCAACGGGCGGTAGGTCCGTATGTACGACGCGACGGCGGCCGGGCTCCGTGCCCGGCCGCCGTCGCCGTCTGCGTCAGGACCGTACGGCGACCGCCTCCACCTCGAACAGCACGTCGGGCGCGGCCAGGCTCGCGACACCGATGAGGGTCTGGGTGGGCGGCTGCGTACCCCAGGCCTCCCGTACGGCCTCGGTGATCGGCCCCAGCTTGCTGACGTCGTGGTCCACCACGTACGTCCTGAGCTGGACGACGTGGCCGAGGCCGAGCCCGTGGGCGGCGAGGGCGGTGCCGATGTTGCGGAACGTCTGCTTCACCTGCTCGGCGAAGTCGGCCGAGACGACCGCGCCGTCCGGGCCCGATCCGTACTGACCCGCGATGAGTACCAGCTCCGTACCCGCGGGGACGGCGGCGGTGTGGCTGTAGCCGAACGGGACCGGGTCGTGCAAGCCGTCCGGATTGACAAGGGCGTGTGCCATGCGGGTCACCTCATGTGTGTGATGGGTCCGTTGGTGCTGCTGGTAAGCCTCGCAACGAATCACGACATCTCGTGTCGTGTATTTCAGTAGGGTTTTCGCATGCGCGCCGATCGGTTGGTATCGCTGGTCCTGCTGCTCCGGCAGCACGGGCGGCTGTCCGCGACCGCGCTGGCCCGTGAGCTGGAGGTGTCCACCCGCACCGTGCTGCGCGACATCGACGCGCTGTCCGCGGCCGGTGTCCCCGTCTACGCCGAACGCGGCCGGCGCGGCGGCTTCGCGTTGCTGCCCGGTTTCCGGACCGAGCTCACCGGACTGAACCACGACGAGGCGCTGGCCCTGCTGGTCGCCGGATCGCGGCGCGGCGCGCAGGCGTTCGGCCTCGGCCCGGCGCTCGCCTCGGCCCTGCGCAAGGTGGTCGACGCGCTGCCCGAGAGCGATCGGGCCACCGCGGCCGGCGCGGCCCGGCGACTGCTCGTCGATCCGGAGACCGACCTCCTCTCGCGCCGGCTGGTCCCCGAGGAGGTGCCCGACACCGTGGTGACCGTGGTCCGGCGCGCGGTGCTCGCCGGACGCAGGCTGCGGATCCACTACGCGGCGGTGGACCAGGACCCGAAGTGGCGCACGGTGGACCCGATCGGCCTGGTCACCGCACGCGGCCAGGGCTACTTGCTGGCCACGCGGTCCGGCGCGGACCGCACCTACCGGCTGTCCCGGGTGCTGGCCGCCGAGGAACTCGCCGAACCGGCACAGCGGCCGGACCAGGTCGACCTGGACCGGGCCTGGCAGGAACGCGGCACGCGGTTCCGGACCGGCGGCGACCAGGTCGTCGTGCTGGTACGGGTGGACCCGGAACGGCGGGAGGAGCTGGTGGGCACCGCGCTGGCCGTCCGCGCCGAAGAGGCCGGCGCGGACGGACGGCTGCGGCTGGAGGTCACCTTCCAAGATCCCAGGCACGCCGAATGGGCGCTGTGGCAGCTCGCCACGAGCGCCGAGGCCCTGGCCCCGCAGTGGCTGCGCGACTCCTTGCGCGACCGCGCCGCCGCGATCGCCACCTGCTATGGAGCGTCGTCCTGAGGGCTGCCGCCCCCCTGGTGAGCGGCCGCCTCGCGTGCCGCCTGCCGCCCCGGCCGTTCAGCCGGCGGCCACCCGCCGGCACGTCCGAAGTGCCCTGATCGCCGGGCGTGTTTGATCTTGGTGGGTACGGACCCGGTTCGGGGCCGGGCGTGTGGCGTGACACGATGTGCGCATGCCCACAGCGCTGACCGATCTCTGCCGTTATCCGATCGCGCAGGCCCCGATGGCGGGCGGGGTGGCCCGCCCGGAGCTGGCCGCCGCCGTCTGCGAAGCCGGCGGGCTCGGCTTCCTGGCCGCCGGGTACAAGACCGCGGACGGCATGTACCAGGAGATCAAACAGCTGCGCGGGCTGACCGGCCGGCCCTTCGGCGTGAACCTCTTCATGCCGCAGCCCGCGCTCGCCGAGAACGCGGCCGTCGAGGTCTACCGCGAGCAGCTCGCGGGCGAGTCGGCCTGGTACGAGACCCCGCTGGACGAGATCGACCCGTACGGCGGCGTGGACGACGGGTACGAGGCCAAGCTCGCCATCCTGCGCGAGGACCCGGTGCCGGTCGTCTCGTTCCACTTCGGCTGTCCCTCGCGCGCCGTGCTCGACGGGTTCGCCAAGGTCGGTACGTACACCATCGTGACCGCCACCACCGCGGCCGAGGCGCAGGCCGCGCAGTGGTCCGGCGCCGACGCGGTCTGCGTGCAGGGCGTCGAGGCGGGCGGCCACCAGGGCACCCACCGCGACGACCCGCAGGCCGACGGCACCGGCTCCGGACTCGGGCTGCTGTCGCTGATCGCGCAGGTGCGCGAGTCCGTGCAGATACCGATCATCGCGGCGGGCGGCCTGATGCGCGGTTCGCAGATCGCCGCGGCGCTGGCGGCGGGCGCGACGATGGCGCAGCTCGGCACGGCCTTCCTGGTCACCCCGGAGTCGGGCGCGCACGCCCTCCACAAGCAGGCGATGACCAACCCCCTGTTCACCCGCACGGAGTTGACCCGGGCCTTCTCCGGGCGCCCGGCCCGCGGCCTGGTGAACCGCTTCCTGCGCGAGCACGGCCCGTACGCCCCGGCCGCCTACCCGGCCGTGCACCATCTGACCTCGGGCCTGCGCAAGGCCGCCGCCAAGACCGGCGACGCGCAGGGCATGGCGCTGTGGGCGGGGCAGGGGCACCGGCTGGCGCGGCAGCTGCCGGCCGGGCAGCTGATCGAGGTGCTGATGGCCGAACTGGACGCGGCGCGCGCCGGGTTGGGCCGCGGCGGTGGGCCGGGCGCCGGCCCGGACCAGCAGGCCGGGCCGGGCGTTCCGGGTGAGCTGGGAGGTGCGCTGTGACGGCGCCGGTCTTTCTCGTCGACAGCGTCCCGGGCCCGGGTGAAACCGTGCTGGACGGGCCCGAGGGCCGGCACGCGGTCTCCGTGCGCCGGCTGCGCGCGGGCGAGCCCGTGGTGCTGACGGACGGGCGCGGCAGCGGCGCGGTGGGCGTGGTGCTGGCCGCCGAGGGCAAGGACCGGCTGGTCGTGGAGGTGACGGGGGAGCAGGCCGAGCCGGAACCGGTGCCGCTGATCACCGTCGTACAGGCGCTGCCCAAGGGCGACCGCGGCGAGCTGGCCGTGGAGACCATGACGGAGACCGGCGTGGACGCCGTCGTCCCGTGGGCCGCGTCCCGGTGCATCACCCAGTGGAAGGGCGAGCGGGCCGCGAAGTCCCTGGCCAAGTGGCGCAACACGGCCCGTGAGGCGGGCAAGCAGGCCCGTCGGCTGCGCTTCCCGGAGGTCACCGACCTGATGTCCACCAAGCAGGTCGCGGCGCTGCTCGCGGAGGCGGACTTCGCCGCCGTCCTGCACGAGGACCGGGATGCGGGGAGCGCCCCGCTGGCGTCCGCGGAACTTCCGGCGTCCGGGCGGATCGTGCTCGTCGTCGGGCCCGAAGGCGGCGTGTCGCCGGAGGAGCTGGCGGCGTTCGAGGAGGCGGGGGCCAAGGCGTACCGGCTCGGGTGGAGCGTGCTGCGGACGTCCACGGCGGGTACGGCGGCCACGGCGCTGCTGCTGGGCCGTACGGGACGCTGGAGTTGACGTAGCGTCAGGACCGGGACGGCGGGGCCTCGGCACGAGAGGTGCCGCGGCCCCGCCGTCGTCGCGTCGCCCGCCGGATCAGACCAGCTCGGCGTTGAGGGTGATGTTCTTGACGCCGGCCAGCGCCTGGCTCACCGGGCAGTTCTTCTTGGCGTCCTCGGCCGCGGCCTGGAAGTCCTCCTCGGACAGGCCCGGCACGCTGGCCTTGACGGTCAGCACGATGCCGGTGATGCCCTCGCCCGGCTGGAACGTCACATCGGCCTTGGTGTCCAGGGCCGCGACGGTGTAGCCCTTGCCGGCCAGGCCGTGCGAGAAGGCCATCGAGTAGCAGGACGAGTGGGCTGCCGCGATCAGCTCCTCGGGGCTGGTGACGCCGTTCGGCTGCTCGGCGCGGGCCGGCCAGTTCACGTCGAACGTGCCGACGTTGGAGGAGGCGAGCTCGACGCTGCCCTTGCCCTCCATGAGGTTGCCTTCCCAGTGGGTCTGCGCGGTGCGGGTGGTTGCCATGGTGATGACTCCTGGTCGTGGGCCGGATGGCGGTCTGTGGATCAGCTTAGTGATTCCGGCGCGGCGGGCGGCGGGACCCGGACAGGCGGAATACGGCGGTCCGTACGGGCGGGAGGCCGGCCCCCGCGGGCGGACGCGGTCCGTACGGGCGGCGGCGCACACTGGCCGAGCCGGGACTGTTGGTCCGGGGGCGGTGGTGGGACGCTGCCGGGCATGGGGTCCATGGGGCGCTTACGAGACGTACGGCACGTACGGCCGCGGCTCGCGCGGACCGGCAGGTCCCGGGCCGGACTGTTCCGGCGCGGCAGGCTGCTCGCGGCGGTGGGCGCCGCGGGCGCGGCGGTCGTCGCGGTGTCCGCGTGTGAGCCGGCCGGCGGGCTGAACACCTCGTCGATCGCTTACACCACCGACCAGGCGGGGACCGCGGCGCTGAAGCGCATCGGCGTGAACGTGAGCTGGCTGAGCTGTACGGCGACCGTTCCGCGGGACCAGCAGACCACCGCCAACGCGACGGCCACGGCGAACCGCCACACCGTCGTCACCGTCGACTGCCAGGGCCAGACCGCCCACCACAGCAAGATCACCATTACCGGCCGGGTCACCTCCGAGGTCGACGGCCGCTGCGTACGCGGGCGGCTGACCGCGCGGGTCGCCGGACAGGTCGTCTTCCAGGTGGGCGTGCTCGGCAACTGCGACGCGGACGAGCCGACCGGCACCCCGCGGCCGACCGTCACGCACACCGTGCAGCCGCCCAGCAGCGGCCACACCTCCCACGAACCGCCCTACACACCGCCCGTCACGGTCACGGTCACGGCACAGCCGTCGAACCCGGAACCCGATCCGGACCCGTCGCCCAGCGACACCTGTTCGGACGATGCGCACGACCACGACGGCCAGGGCAACCACGACGACGGCAATCACGACGGCAATCACGACGATCAGGGCAACCAGAACGGCAACGGCCACGACGACGGCAACCAAGACGGCAACCACGATGGCCAGAACGGCAACGGCCACGACGGAAAGGACGACCAGAAGCCGACCTGGGCCGCCGACCACTGATCACCTTGATCACCACACCCGTCCGGCGCGCCGGCCCGGGCCCGCACCGCCACCGGCCCGGCCGCCGCACCACCTCCCACGGGCGGCCCGGTAACATCCGGACCCGTAGACGTGATGGCAACCCGGGAGGAGCCCACCGGTGGCGGGAGAACCGCAGGCCGACTGCCTGTTCTGCAAGATCGTGGCCGGCGAGGTGCCCGCGACGATCGTGCGGGAGACCGAGACGACCGTCGCCTTCCGGGACATCAGCCCGCAGGCACCGACGCACGTCCTGGTGATCCCCAAGGTGCACTACGCCAACGCGGGCGAACTGGCCGCCGCCGAGCCGCTGATCGCCGGTGAGGTGCTGAGCGAGGCCGCCGCCGTGGCCGCCGACGAGAAGGTCGACGGGACCGGCTACCGCATCATCTTCAACACCGGCCCCGGCGCGGGCCAGACGGTCTTCCACGCCCACGCGCACGTCCTGGGCGGCCGCGACCTCCAGCGCCTGGTCTGACGGAGCGGGAGCCCGAGCACCTTGTCCGTACGCGAATTCGTCGTCCTCGGCACCGCCAGCCAGGTGCCCACCCGGCACCGCAACCACAACGGCTACCTGCTGCGCTGGGACGGCGAAGGCATCCTCTTCGACCCCGGCGAGGGCACCCAGCGGCAGATGCTGCGCGCCGGGGCCGCCGCGCACGACATCAACCGGATCTGCGTCACGCACTTCCACGGTGACCACTCGCTCGGGCTCGCCGGGGTCATCCAGCGCATCAACCTCGACCGGGTGCCGCACCCGGTCACCGCGCACTTCCCGGCGAGCGGCCGGCGCTTCTTCGACCGGCTGCGGTACGCCACCGCCTACCGCGAGACGGTGCGACTGGCCGAGGAGCCGGTGGCCGCCGACGGGGTACTGGCCGACACGCCGTCGTACGTCCTGGAGGCGCGCAAGCTCTCCCACCCGGTCGAGTCGTACGGCTACCGCCTGGTCGAGCCGGACGGGCGCCGGATGCTGCCGGAAAAGCTCGCCGCGCACGGCATCGCCGGGCCGGACGTCGGCCGGCTCCAGCGGGAGGGCGCGCTGAACGGCGTCACCCTCGACGAGGTCAGCGAGGTGCGGCGGGGCCAGCGCTTCGCCTTCGTCATGGACACCCGGCTGTGCGACGGGGTGCACGCGCTCGCCGCGGGCTGCGACCTGCTCGTCATCGAGTCCACGTTCCTGGACGAGGACGTACGGCTGGCCAAGGAGCACGGCCATCTGACGGCGGGCCAGGCGGCGCGGGCCGCCGCCGACGCGGGCGTGCGCCACCTGGTCCTCACGCACTTCTCCCAGCGCTACTCGGACCCGTTGGAGTTCGAGCGCCAGGCGCGGGCGGCCGGCTTCGAAGGGGAGCTGACCATCGCCCGCGACCTGATGCGCGTCCCGGTCCCCAAGCGCACCTGAGGACCGGGGCGCGTCGCGTCCGCCGTCCGGCGGATCAGGGCAGGAAGTACATCGGGTTCGGCAGCTTGAAGGTCTTGTCGGCGTAGCCGCCGTTCAGGTCGCTGTACTGGTCGCCGAAGTTGGCGACGATGTCGTAGCCCCGCGACTCGATGTGCTTGCGGGTGCCGGACTTGAACTGGACCGTCGTGCAGTTGGCGCCGCACGGCAGGTAGGACGGCGGGTTCTTCTTGTCCTTGAGGTAGACGTGCGTGCGGTCCAGCGGCACCTTGTAGCCGACGTTCTTCAGGTTGCGCACGCTCCACTGGCGCTGCGCCTCCTTGCGGCCGGTGACGAAGAAGACCTCGTAGCCCTTGCCGCGCGCCCAGTTGACGAGCCGGTCCATGCCGAAGACCGCCGCCATGTCCTTGCTCGCCAGGTACTTGTCCTGGGCCGCCTCGGTGTGGTGGAAGCCGACCTGGAGCTCGTAGTTGTACGTCAGCAGCGTGGTGTCGTCCATGTCCAGGACGATGGCGGGCTTGCCGTGGTGCTTCTTGCCGGCGGCCTTGGCCAGGTAGTTGCGGGCCGAGTCCGTGATGCCGCGCACCTGCTTGGCGTAGTTGCTGCGCGGGGAGGCGTAGTGCTGCCCGTCCGCGGTCACCGTGTCGCCGTAGTACGCCTTGATCTTGTCCTGTACCTGGGTGAGGTTCGGGACCTCCTTGTCGGTACGCGGTACGGAGTGCTCGGCGGTGGCCTGGCCGACACCGAAGGCGGCGGTGCCGGCGACGACCGCCGTGACGGCCGCGGCGCCGACGCGGACCCGGCGGCGGGAGAGGAGGGGGTGGCGCATGTGCAGCTCCTAGCTGGACCAGTGGGGGCCACCTAGGTTTAACAGAGCGTTTATGCGGACATCTACGCGCGAAGATTCAATGGTTGGTAAAGGCTGGGCCGGTCGGCGCAACCCGCCGTCAGCCGTGGACGTCCATCGGCCCCATTGACCCGGACCTCCCGTCTTCCTACGCTCCGTCCCCATGGATGGACACCGTCTACGTACGGAAACGCAGCCCACGCCGCGGAACGCGCCGCCGGCCCGCCCTCCTGACACCCCGTCGGCCACCACCATCACCGCCGTCCACCTCACCCCGGTCCTCGTCGCCGACCCGCCCCTGCTCAACGTCCAGGGCGTCCACCAGCCCTACACCCCCCGCCTGATCATCGAAGTGACCACGGCGGACGGCACGACCGGCCTCGGCGAGACCTACGGCGACACCACCTACCTCGACCTCGCCCGCCCCCTGGCCGACGCGCTGATTGGCCGTCAGGTCACGGACGTGAACACCTTGCCGCACCTCGCGGCCGAAGTCTGCGGCGACTCCCCGGCGGCCACCGGCGCCGAGGATGTCACCGCGGGCGGCCTGCGCGGCGCGCGGACCGCCGACAAGCTACGGCTGTCCGTCCTGTCCGGCTTCGAGGTGGCCTGCCTGGACGCGTGGGGCCGGCACGCCGGACTGCCCGTGCACGCCCTGCTCGGCGGCAAGGTCCGCGACCACGTCGAATACAGCGCGTACCTCTTCTACCGCTGGGCCGCCCACCCCGGCGGCCGCGGCGAACCCGACGACTGGGGCGCGGCCCTCGACCCGCCCGGCATCGTCGCCCAGGCCCGCCGCTTCCGCGACACGTACGGCTTTGGCTCCTTCAAACTCAAGGGCGGCGTCTTCGAGCCCGCACAGGAGATCGCCGCGGTCCGCGCCCTGGCCGCCGCCTTCCCCGGCCACCCCCTGCGCCTGGACCCGAACGGCGCCTGGAGCGTCCCCACCTCCCTCCACGTCGCCCGCGAACTCCACGACGTCCTCGAATACCTGGAGGACCCCACCAGCACCACCGCCCACATGGCCGAGGTCGCGTCCCGTATGGACCTCCCGCTCGCCACGAACATGTGCGTCACCACCTTCGCCGAGATCCGCGAGGCCTTCACCCGCGACGCCGTCCAGGTCGTCCTCGCCGACCACCACTACTGGGGCGGCCTGCGCAACACCCGCGAACTGGCCGCCGTCTGCCGCGCCTTCGGCGTCGCCCTGTCCATGCACTCCAACACCCACCTGGGCATCAGCCTCGCCGCCATGACCCACGTCGCTGCGACCGTTCCCGACCTGGCGTACGCCTGCGACACCCACTACCCCTGGCAGACGGAGGACGTGCTCACCGAACGCCCCGCCTTCCGGGACGGCCGCCTCGCGGTGCCCGACACACCCGGCCTCGGCGTCACCCTCGACCGCGACCGCCTCGCGGCCCTCCACGCGCGCTGGCTCGCCGACGACGGCACCCTGCGCGACCGCGACGACGCGGCGGCGATGCGGGCGGCCGATCCGGGATGGGTGGTGCCCGAGGTGCCACGGTGGTGAGCGGCGCACCCCGGTGGTGAGCGGCACGTCCCGGCCGCCGACGGACCGGCGCTCCCGGCGCCCGGGGCGCGTACCGTATTCATCCCGTACGTGATCTTTGGAGGGAGCTGTACCGATGGCACAGGAAGTGCGTGGCGTCATCGCGCCGGGGAAGAACGAGCCGGTGCGGCTGGAGACGATCCTGGTGCCGGACCCCGGGCCGGGCGAAGCCGTGGTGAAGGTGCAGGCGTGCGGGGTGTGCCACACCGATCTGCACTACAAGCAGGGCGGGATCAACGACGACTTCCCGTTCCTGCTGGGGCACGAGGCGGCCGGCGTCGTGGAGGCCGTGGGGGCGGGCGTCACCGACGTGGAGCCCGGGGACTTCGTGATCCTCAACTGGCGTGCGGTGTGCGGCAAGTGCCGGGCCTGCAAGCGCGGCCGCCCGCAGTACTGCTTCGACACCCACAACGCCCGCCAGAAGATGACCCTCAAGGACGGGACGGAGCTGACGCCCGCCCTCGGCATCGGCGCCTTCGCCGACAAGACGCTGGTCGCGGCCGGGCAGTGCACCAAGGTCGACCCGGAGATGTCCCCGGCGGTGGCCGGGCTGCTCGGCTGCGGTGTGATGGCCGGCATCGGCGCGGCCATCAACACCGGCGCGGTGGGCCGCGGCGACTCCGTCGCGGTGATCGGCTGCGGCGGCGTGGGCGACGCGGCGATCGTCGGCGCGCGGCTGGCCGGCGCGTCCCGGATCATCGCCGTGGACGTGGAGGACCGCAAGCTCTCCATGGCCAAGACGATGGGCGCCACCCACACCGTCAACTCGCGCGCCGCCGACCCGGTCGAGGCGATCCGCGAGCTGACCGGCGGCTTCGGCGCCGATGTGGTGATCGACGCGGTGGGGCGCCCCGAGACGTACCGGCAGGCGTTCTACGCGCGCGACCTGGCCGGCACGGTCGTGCTGGTCGGCGTGCCGACACCGGAGATGAAGCTGGAGCTGCCGCTGCTGGACGTGTTCGGCCGCGGCGGCGCGCTGAAGTCCTCCTGGTACGGCGACTGCCTGCCGTCCCGCGACTTCCCGATGCTGGTCGACCTGCACCAGCAGGGCCGCATCGACCTGGCCGGCTTCGTGACCGAGACGATCGGCATCGAGGACGTGGAGCAGGCCTTCGAGCGGATGCACCACGGCGACGTGCTGCGCTCGGTGGTGACGCTCTGATGGCGGCCCGCATCGACCACCTCGTCACCTCCGGCACGTTCTCGCTCGACGGCGGTACGTGGGACGTGGACAACAACGTGTGGATCGTCGGCGACGACATCGAGGCGGTCGTCATCGACGCCGCGCACGACGCCGACGCGATCTTCGAGGCGCTGGACGGCCGGACGCTGCGCGCGATCATCTGCACCCACGCGCACAACGACCACATCGACGCCGCCCCGGCGCTCGCCACCCGTACCGGCGCGATGATCCACCTCCACCCGGACGACCTGCCGCTGTGGAAGCAGACCCACCCGGACCGGGCGCCGGACGAGGCCCTGGCCGACGGCCAGGTGCTGACCATCGGGGGCGTCGACCTGACCGTGCTGCACACCCCCGGCCACGCCCCGGGCGCGGTCTGCCTGTACGCGCCGGAGCTGGGCGAGCACGGCACGGTCTTCACCGGCGACACCCTCTTCCAGGGCGGCCCCGGCGCCACCGGCCGCTCCTTCTCCGACTTCCCGACCATCGTCGACTCGATCCGGGAGCGGCTGCTGACGCTGCCCCCGGAGACCGAGGTCCGTACGGGACACGGCGACGGCACCACCGTCGGAGCGGAGGCACCGCACCTGGACGAGTGGATCAAGCGGGGGCACTGACCACCGGGGACGTCAGCGGGTGGCCGCCCGCTCCAGAATGCGGGCGGCCACCGCCGGTGAGTCCACCAGCGGATGCAGCGCCATCGCGCGCAGCGCCGCGTCCCGGTCCTTGAACTCCGCCGCCTCCACCGTCGCCAGCTCCACGGCCTTGAGCTGGAGCATCAGCCCCAGCTGGTCCTCGCGCAGGGGGGCGCACGGCAGCGGCCGGGCGCCCCGCGCGTCCACCTCGCACACCGTCTCGATGACCGCCTCGGGCGCGAGCTGCGGCACGGTCGTCCCGTTGCGTACGTTCAGGATCAGGCGCGCGTGCCGGTCGCCCGCGATGGCGCGCATGACCGCCAGCGCCACCTGGTCGTAACCGCCGCCCTCCAGGTCGCAGGTGTCGCGCTGCCAGCCGCCGGTCGCCTCCCGGCTGTGCGCCATGTACGTCTCCTCGCGCTCCAGCCGGGTCCGCTCCCACAGCGCGTACGCCGTCTCGGGAGAGACCCCGGAGGCCGCTTCGAAGAACCCGCCCTGCTGCTGGTCCAGGAACTCCCCGCGCGTCTCCTCGGTGTTCACCAGGGAGGCGAGCGTCTCCCGGCGGAAGTAGTAGTAGTGCAGGTATTCGTTGGGGATCGAGCCCAGCGCCCGCAGCCACTCGGCGCCGAAGAGCTTGCCCTCCTCGAACGTGGTGAGCGCGTCGGGATCGGACAGCAGGCCTGCCAGCAGGTCCGTGCCGTCCTCGTCGGTCAGCGAGCGCAGCCAGCCCAGGTGGTTGAGCCCGACGTAGTCGTACGTCACCCGGTCCGGATCGGCGCCCGCGGCCCGCGCCGCGCGCCGCACCAGCCCGACCGGCGAGTCACAGATCCCGATCACCCGCTCGCCCAGCACCTGGGACATCGCCTCGGTGACCGTCCCCGCCGGATTGGTGAAGTTCACGACCCAGGCGTCCGGCGCCAGCGCCGCCACCCGCTCGGCGATCCGCAGCGCGACGGGCACCGTGCGCAGCCCGTACAGCACACCGCCCGCGCCCACCGTCTCCTGCCCCAGCACGCCCGCGTCCAGCGGAATCCGCTCGTCCGCTATCCGGCCCGCGGTACCGCCGACGCGGATCGCGGAGAAGACGAAGTCGGTGCCGCGCAGCGCGTCGTCGAGCGAGTCGGCGATCCGTACCCGTACCGAAGCGGACTTCCCCGGCCCGGTCCGCCGCTGCTCGGCCTGCCGCTCCAGTACGGAGGCGATCACGGCCACCCGCCGCGGGTCGGTGTCGTACAGCGTCACCTCGGAGACGGCCTGCGCGGGATCGTCCAGGAGCGCGCGGTGCACCAGCGGTACCCGGAAACCCCCGCCGCCCAAAATCGTGAGCCTCATGGGCCGGAACGTACCGCAGCATCGGGCACACTGGCGGCACGCGCACGCGAGAGAGGGGCAGGCACGGTGAGCGCACACGATGTCCAGCGGACCCCAGGAGGCGGACGGAGCGGCGGACCGGACGGCCACCTGCCGCCGGGCCCCGCGCCCGCGCTCGACCCGCTCGCCGCCGTACGCGCCGAGGGCGACCCGGCCACCGACGTCTACCTCACCGGCACGGTCTTCCTGGACATCATCTTCACCGGCCTGGACTCCGCCCCGGTACGCGGCACCGAGTCCTGGGCGCGCGGCATGGGCTCCAGCCCCGGCGGCGTCGCCAACATGGCCACCGCGCTCGCCCGCCTGGGCCTGCGCACCTCGCTCGCCGCGGCCTTCGGCGACGACATGTACGGCGAGTACTGCTGGGAGGCCCTGGAGCGCGGCGAGCACGTCGACCTGTCGATGTCCCGCACCGTCGCCGGCTGGCACTCGCCGGTCACCGTCTCCATGGCGTACGAGGGCGAGCGCACCATGGTCTCGCACGGCCACGAGGCGCCCAGCGGACCCGCCCGTACGGCGTTCGACGGCAAGCACGCGCCGGGCTGCCCGCCGCCGTCGCGCGCCTGCGTCGCCTCGCTCACGCCCGGTAGCCCCGAGGGCTGGCTCGGCTGCGCCGCCCACCGCGGCAGCCGGATCTTCGCCGACGTGGGCTGGGACGACACCGGCCGCTGGGACCCCGCCGACCTGGCCGAACTGGAGCACTGCGAGGCCTTCCTGCCCAACGCGGAGGAGGCGATGCGCTACACCCGCCTGGACTGCCCGCGCGCCGCCGCCCGCAAGCTGGCCGACCTGGTGCCGGTCGCCGTGGTCACGCTGGGCGCCGAGGGCGCGTACGCGGTCGACGGGCGCACCGGCGAGACCGCCGAGGTGCCCGCCATCGCGGTGGAGGCCATGGACCCCACCGGCGCCGGCGACGTGTTCGTCGCGGGCTTCGTCACCGGCTCGCTGGCCGGCTGGCCGCTGGCCGACCGGCTCGCCTTCGCCGGGCTGACCGCCGCCCTCTCCGTACAGGAGTTCGGTGGCTCGCTGTCCGCGCCGGGCTGGGTGGAGATCGCGGCGTGGTGGCAGCGGGTGACCGCGGCCGGAGCGTACGGACGCACACCGGACGGCGGCGCGGCGCGCGCCTGCGACATCCAGGACGCCACCGCGCTGCGCCGCCGCTACGCCTTCCTCGACGCGCTGCTGCCCACCGCCGCCCGCGCCTGGCCGCTGGCCCGCGCGCTGCCGACGATCGGCTTCCGCCGCCCCGCGTGAGCGGTCCGTCACCCGGGGAACATGGGAACAGGGGAACGCCGGAAAAGGCTTCGGGCTTGTCAGTGCACCGTCGTACCCTTGGTATCCCAAGGAGCCGAGCCGCGGGGCAGCAGCCCGCGGCGCAACGAATGGGGGATGAGCAGGCCACAGAGCCGGCCCATGACTCAGACACCTACACGACCGCAGGCGCACGCCCAGTTCACCGTCCCCGCCAAGCACCCGATGGTGACGGTCCTGGGGTCCGGGGACGCCCTGCTGCGGGTCATCGAGAACGCCTTCCCGGCCACCGACATCCACGTACGGGGCAACGAGATCCGGGCGACCGGCGACCCCGCGGAAGTGGCCCTGATCCAGCGCCTCTTCGACGAGATGATGCTGGTCCTGCGCACCGGCCAGCCGATGACGGAGGACGCGGTCGAGCGCTCCATCGCCATGCTGCGCTCCGCGGCGGACGGCGAGGGCACGTCGAGCGAGACCCCCGCCGAAGTGCTCACCCAGAACATCCTGTCCAACCGCGGCCGCACCATCCGCCCGAAGACCCTCAACCAGAAGCGCTACGTCGATGCCATCGACCAGCACACGGTTGTCTTCGGCATCGGCCCCGCCGGCACCGGCAAGACCTACCTCGCCATGGCCAAGGCGGTCCAGGCCCTGCAGTCCAAGCAGGTCAACCGCATCATCCTGACCCGCCCCGCGGTGGAGGCCGGCGAACGCCTCGGCTTCCTCCCCGGCACCCTCTACGAAAAGATCGACCCGTACCTGCGCCCGCTGTACGACGCGCTGCACGACATGCTGGACCCGGACTCGATTCCGCGGCTGATGGCGGCGGGGACCATTGAGGTGGCGCCGCTCGCATACATGCGGGGAAGAACGCTCAATGACGCCTTCATCATCCTCGACGAGGCCCAGAACACGAACCCCGAGCAGATGAAGATGTTCCTCACCCGGCTCGGCTTCGAGTCGAAGATCGTGATCACGGGGGACATCACGCAGATCGACCTGCCCGGCGGCACGAAGAGCGGGCTCAAGCAGGTGCAGGAGATCCTGGAGGGGCTGGACGACGTGCACTTCTCGCGCCTCACCAGCCAGGATGTCGTCCGGCACAAGCTGGTCGGCCGTATTGTCGACGCGTACGAGAAGTACGACAGCCAAAACGGCCGGCGAACCTGAGAAACGAGAAGCAGCACTTCATGTCGATCGACGTCAACAACGAGTCCGGAACGGACATCGACGAGCAGGCGATCCTGGACGTCGCCCGCTACGCCGTGGCCCGGATGCGCATCCACCCGCTCTCCGAGCTGTCGGTCATCGTCGTGGACGCCGACGCCATGGAACAGCTCCACCTCCAGTGGATGGACCTCCCCGGTCCGACCGATGTCATGTCCTTCCCGATGGACGAGCTGCGTCCGCCGGCCAAGGACGACGAGGAGCCCCCGCAGGGGCTCCTCGGTGACATCGTGCTGTGCCCGGAGGTCGCCAAGAAGCAGGGGGAGGAGGCGCCGACCCGGCACAGCATGGACGAGGAGCTCCAGCTGCTGACCGTGCACGGCGTGCTGCACCTGCTCGGGTACGACCACGAGGAGCCCTCGGAGAAGGCCGAGATGTTCGGCCTCCAGGCGGCGATCATCGACGGCTGGCGCGCCGAGCGCGGGCTGACCGGGCCGTCCCCGGCCCCGACCGTCACCTGACGGCGGGTGATCCGGTGACCACCCAGCTGATAGCGGTCGCGGTCCTCCTCGTCGTGGTCGCCTGGCTCGCGGCCTGCGCCGAGGCGGGCCTCGCCCGTACGACGAGCTTCCGTGCCGAGGAGGCCGTACGGTCCGGGCGGCGCGGCAGCGCCAAGCTGGCCGCCGTCGCCGCCGACCCCGTGCGCTATCTGAACGTGGCGCTGCTGGTGCGCGTCGGCTGCGAGATGGCGGCCGGCGTACTGGTGACGTACGCCTGCCTGCGCTCCTTCGAGGCGACCTGGCAGGCGCTGACCGTGGCCATCGCGGTGATGGTGCTGGTCTCGTACGTCGCGGTCGGCGTCTCGCCCCGTACGATCGGCCGCCAGCACCCGCTGAACACCGCCACCGCCGCCGCGTACGTGCTGCTGCCGCTCGCCAGGATCATGGGCCCGATCCCGCGGCTGCTGATCCTCCTGGGCAACGCGCTCACCCCCGGCAAGGGCTTCCGCCAGGGACCCTTCGCCTCCGAGGCCGAGCTGCGCTCGCTGGTGGACCTCGCGGAGAAGGAGTCGCTGATCGAGGACGAGGAGCGCCGCATGGTGCACTCCGTCTTCCAGCTCGGCGACACCCTCGTACGCGAGGTGATGGTGCCGCGTACGGACCTGATCTCGGTCGAGCGCTTCAAGACCATCCGCCAGGCGCTCACCCTCGCGCTGCGCTCCGGTTTCTCCCGTATCCCGGTGACCGGCGAGAACGAGGACGACGTGGTCGGCATCGTGTACGTCAAGGACCTCGCCCGCAAGGTGCACATCAGCCGGGACGCCGAGACCGAGCTGGTCTCCACGGCGATGCGCCCGGCCGTCTTCGTACCGGACACGAAGAACGCCGGTGATCTGCTGCGCGAGATGCAGCAGGACCGCAACCACGTCGCGGTCGTCATCGACGAGTACGGCGGCACGGCCGGCATCGTGACGATCGAGGACATCCTGGAGGAGATCGTCGGTGAGATCACCGACGAGTACGACCGGGAGCTGCCGCCCGTCGAGGACCTGGGCGACGGCCGCTACCGCGTCACCGCCCGGCTGGACATCGGCGACCTCGGCGAGCTGTACGGCTTCGCGGAGCTGGACGACGAGGACGTGGAGACGGTCGGCGGTCTGCTCGCCAAGCACCTGGGCCGCGTCCCGATCGCCGGCGCCACCGCCGAGATCGACCTCGGCGACAACCCGTCCGCCCTCTCGCCGAAGGCGCTGCGGCTGACCGCGGAGGCCCCGGCCGGCCGCCGCAACAAGATCGTCACGGTGCTCTGCGAGCCGGTCAGGGGCGAGGACGGCGAGGCGGCGGCCGGTCGGGACTGATCGCGGCGACGGGGCGGCGGCCGGTCAGGGCTGAAGACGATGACGGGGCCGCGGCTGGTCAGGTCTGGCGGCGGCGACGGAGCGGCAAGCGGTCCGGAGCGACCGCCACGAGCAGTCCGGCGAGCGCCGTGGCGGCCCCGGTGGCCACCACGGCGGGCCAGCCGCCGCCGGCCCACGCCACCGTCCCCACCAGCGATCCGACGGCGATGCCGAGGAAGCGCAGGGTGAAGTAGAGGGTGTTGAGGCGGCTGTGCAGCGCGGGGTCGAGCCCGAACAGCGCCGTCTGGGACGCGGCCTGACCGCCCCAGACCCCGACGTCCAGGACGATCACCCCGGCGAGCAGCCAGGCCAGCGCGCCGCCGCCCGGCAGCAGGAGCAGCCAGCCCACGATCACCAGGCCGATCAGCGCGCCGAGCGCCCCGCGCCGCCCGAACCGGTCGGCCAGCCGTCCCGCGTACGGCGAGGCCAGCGCGCTCGCCGCGGCCACCAGCCCGAACAGGCCGATCCCGGTGGACCCGTACCCGTACTGCCGCTCCAGCAGGAACGTCAGCGTCGTCCAGAACGCGCCGAACGCGATCCCCACCAGCGCCCCGGAGACGGTGATCCGCCGCACCAGCGGGTGATCGGCGAACAGCCGCGGCAGGGAGGCGAGCGTGGTCCGGTACGGGGCGGATGCCGCTGCCGGGACGCGGGGCAGGGCGCGGCGCAGGACGAGCACGGTCAGCAGCGTCAGGACGCAGGAACAGCCGAAGACCGCCCGCCAGCCGACCTGTTCCGCCAGCGCCCCCGAGTACGCGCGCGAGGCCAGCACCCCGACCAGCAGACCGGCCTGCACGGTGCCGACGACCCGGCCCCGGCTCGCCTCGCCGCCGCCCGCGGCCAGCGCGACGGCGAGCGGGGTGACGAGCTGCGGCACGGGCGAGAGCAGGCCGACGGCGAAGCCGGCCACCACCAGCCAGACGACGGTGGGCGCGAGGGCGCAGGCGGCGAGGGCGAGGGCGGAGGCAGTGCCGAGGCCGAGGATCAGCCGCCGCCGGTCGTGACTGTCGCCCGCCGGGACCAGCAGCAGGATGCCGGCCGCGTAGCCGAGCTGGGTGGCGGTGGGGACCGCGCCGAGGACATCCGGGGCCACTCCGAACGAGGAGGCGGCGGCGCCCAGCAGCGGCTGGTTCAGGTAGACGTTGGCGGCCGTGACGGCACTGGTCGCGGCCAGCAGCAGCGCCATCGGGCGGGTCAGCCCGGGGTGGGGTGGCCGGTCGGCGTGCGGGGGAGTGGAAGCGGACTGTACGGCGGATTGTTCGGTCACATGAGCCGACGCTAAGCCGGGGGCGCGCCGGCATGCTTGCGCTGTAGCGCCAATATGTGTCGAGAGTGTGCCAGGCGCGCAGTGCGCGGAACGTGGGCCGTTCGCACGCGGGAAAGAAAAGAGCGGAGGCGAGTGCCGTGTACGGGAAGAGCGAGGACCGCGACGACTACCAGAAGGTGCCCCGCCCGGTCGCCGCGATGGCCCGCGACCTGCCCGACGGTCATCACATTCCCGACCACCACCATCCCCGCGCCCAGCTGATCTACGGCACGACCGGTGCCATCACGGTCACCACCGGGCACGGCGTATGGGCGGTCCCCGCCACCCGCGGCGTGTGGGTGCCCGCGGGCCTCACCCACGCGATGACCTGCGCGGGCGCGGTCGCCATGCGCACCCTCTACATCACCCCGCAGTCGGTCTGGCACCTGCCCGCCGACCCCACCGTCGTCTCGGTCCCGCCGCTGCTGCGCGAGCTGATCGACGAGGCCACGCGTATCCCGGTCGAGTACGACCGGGAGGGCCGTGACGGCCGGGTGATGGAGCTGCTGCTCCTGGAACTCGCGCCGCGGCCCGTACCGGCGCTGCACCTGCCCGCACCGGCCGACCCCCGGCTCGCGGACCTCTGCGCGGCGATCCGGGCCGACCCGGGCGGGCGCTGGACCACGGCCTCCGCCGCGTCCCACGCCCATTTGAGCCCACGCAGCCTGCACCGCAGGTTCGGCGCCGCGACGGGAATGAGCCCGGCCCGCTGGGTGCAGCAGGCCAGGCTCGTGCACGCCGTCACCCTGCTCGCCCGGGGCACCCCGGTCACGTCCGTCGCGACCGATCTCGGTTACGCGACTCCCAGCGCCTTCACGGCCATGTTCCGGCGGGCGCTGGGGACCACGCCGTCGGCCTACTTCGAGAGCGCCTGGCCGGTACGGGACCAGAGAACCGGTGCCGGTGCCCTCCCCGGCCGGGCCATCGTGTAGTGTCCTCCGAGTTGCCACGAAGCCGTGACGGTTCGCCGGCAGCCACTCACGCCGTACAGGCGGCACGACCACTACCGCACGACTCCCGACCGGGAACAATTCCGCATGCCGGAATTCGACCCATCGGCTCGATTATGAGTCACCGGGAAAAGCCGTTAAAGTAGTGATCACGCCGGAAGGCGCGAACAACCCCCTCCGACGGGGAATCGGATTCAAATTCGAACCG
>NZ_JOCQ01000117.1 GCF_000720725.1 Streptomyces rimosus subsp. rimosus | reverse complement strand
GATCACACGCATGGCGGGGCTCCTGGGGGGCGGGAGGGCGGGGGTGGCGCGCGCCCGTGCATTGACGCCTGCCGGAACGTTCCGGCAGGCGTCAATGTACGGCCGCCGGAACGTTCCGGCAAGGGGGCGGAGAACAGCCCTCTAGACTTGCGCCCCGTGACCAGCCGCCGCACCGTGACCCTGCTCGACGTCGCACGGGCCGCCGGGGTCTCCAAGAGCACCGTCTCCGACGCGCTCCAGGGGTCCGGCCGGGTGGCGGAGGAGACCCGCCGCCGGGTCCGCGACGCCGCCGACCGGCTCGGCTACCGGCCCAACAGCGCCGCCCGCCGCCTCCGCCGGGCCAGCACCGGCGCGCTCGGCCTGCACCTGCCGCGCACCGCGACCCGGCTGGACTACTACATGACGCTCGCCTTCGGTGCGGTGACCCGCGCCCAGGAGGACGGCCTGGACGTGGTGCTGCTGGCCCCCGACGGCGGGGCCGCGGGGCGGCTCGCCTCGCGCGTGGACGGCTTGCTGGTGATCGACCCCGAGGCCACCGACGAGGCGGTGCCCGGCCTGCTCGACGCGGGCGTGCCGGTGGTCACCGGCGAGCGCTACCTCGGCCCGGCGCCCGCCCCGGCCGGGGCCGTGGTCTGCGACAACGCCGCCTCGCTGACCGCGCTGCTGGACCATGTACGCGCGGCCGGGGCCCGGCGCCCGGCCCTGCTCGCGCCCGCCGGCACCTCCGCATGGGCCACCGCGCTGCGCGAGACAGCGGGGGCCTGGGGCCGTACGCACGGGTGCGGCGTCGCCGTACGGACCGTGCCGTTCGCCGCCACCGCGGACGAGGCGGCACGCGCCACCGTGGATCTGCTGGCGGACGACCCGGCCGTGGACGCGGTGCTGTGCGCGCCCGACGGGGCGGCCGTCGGCGTGCTGCGGGCCGCCTCCGAGACCGGCCGCACGGCCGGGCGGGACCTGCTCGTCGCCTCCTGCGTGGACGGCGCGGCCCTGCGCGGCAGCGCGCCGCCCGTGACGGCGATCGACCTGCGCCCGGACGCGTACGGGCGCGCCTGCGCCGCCCTGCTCTGCGACATCCTGGCCGGGCGGACGGCGCCGGAGACCGTCCGCCACCATGAGTGGGAGTTGCGGGTACGGGCGTCCACCCGGACAGGGGGCCGGCTGTCCTGACGGACCGGCCCGGCGCCGTCCGTTACTTCGCGTACGGGGTCAGCGCCGCCGTCACCGTCGCTTCCAGCGTGGCGGGGTCGGCCCCCGTACGGGAGCGCAGGTTCACCCCGTACGCGAGCAGGGCCAGCAGCTCGGCGGCGGCGTCCGGCTCCGCGCCCGGGACGAGCTGGCCGCGCGCGGCGGCGGTGCGGAGTACCGAACGCATCGCGCCGACCAGCGACTCGTGGTGTGCGTCGAGCAGTTGGCGTACGGCGGGCTCGGTGCTGGACGGTCCGGTGTGCGCGTTGGCGATCATGCAGCCCCAGCGGGCGTACGGGCCGCGGCAGCGCAGCCGGATCAGCTCGGCGAAGAACCCGGTGACCGCGGGCAGGCCGCGCGGGTCCGCCGCCAGCTGCGCGAACGCGGGCCGCGACCACTGTTCGACGTACCGGCGCAGGGCGGCGAGGTAGAGGTCCTGCTTGCCGCCGAAGGTGGCGTAGAGGCTGGACCGGCTGATGCCGGTGCGGTCCACCACCTCCTGGATGCCGGTCGCGGCGACGCCCCGCTCCCAGAACAGCCGGACCACGGCCTCCAGGGCCGCGTCCGGGTCGAAGTGCTTGATGTCCGGCATGCCCGGAGCCCGCCGCCTTCCCGTTCATGTTCATGTGCGCGTCCGCGCCTGTGCACCACGCACACGGACCCGCTTCTTGTATCAGCCGTTCCAAGATATCCCTGCGCAGCCCTTGGCAAGAGAAAGCCGCCCCTTTAACTTGTAACGACCGTTCCAAGTTCCCATGCCGCGTTGCGGGCGTCCTGCACGCCCCTCAGGACAGGTGGTCCAACCCATGAGCCTCGAAGCCGAGTTGCACGCCTTCTTCACGTCCCGCTATCCGCAGATCCCGGCCGCCTCGCGTGCGGTCATGGAGCGGGCCGGACGCGAACTGGCCGAGTCCGGGCAGGCCGCCGCGGCGCCCGGCCCCGGCACGCCGGCCCCCGACTTCACGCTGCCCGCGGCGGACGGCCGGAAGGTCACCCTGAGCGCCCTCCTGACCGAGGGGCCGGTCGTGCTCACCTTCTACCGCGGCGCGTGGTGCCCGTACTGCAACCTCGCGCTGCGCGCCCTCCAGGAGCACCACGCCGCCCTCACCGCGCGCGGCGCCCGGCTGGTGGCCGTCTCGCCGCAGATACCCGACGAGTCCCTGAGCCTCGCCCAGAAGCACGAGCTGGCGTTCGACGTGCTCAGCGACGTGGGCTCCGAGGTCGCCGAGCGGTACGGCATCGCCTTCGACCTCCCCGAGGACCTGGCCGCCGTGTACGACTCCTTCGGCTTCGAGATGCAGCGCGTGAACGGCGGGCATCCGCGCACCCTGCCGCTGCCCGCCACGTTCGTCATCGACCGTACGGGGACGGTCCGCTGGACCTTCGCCGACGCCGACTACGTCAAGCGCGCCGAACCGGCGGACATCCTGGCGGCCCTGGACACCCTCACGGCCTCCTGACTCCGCCCCCACGCACGTCAACGACTACGACAAAGCAGCCTAAACAGATGGAAACCCTCCGCCTCTCCTGAGACGATCCCCGCATGACCACACGTTCCTTCGACGACCTGGTGGCCGAGGCGGAGTCCGTATCCGTCGCCGGCTGGGACTTCTCCTGGCTGGACGGCCGGGCCACCGAGCAGCGCCCCTCGTGGGGGTACCAGCGCTCCCTGGGCGCACGGCTTGCGGGTGCCGCCGCCGCACTGGACATCCAGACCGGCGGTGGCGAAGTCCTGGCGGGCGCCGGGCCGTTGCCGCCGGTCATGGCGGCCACCGAGTCCTGGCCGCCGAACGTCGCGAAGGCGACCGCGCTGCTGCACCCGCTCGGCGCGGTCGTCGTCGCCGACCCGGACGAGCCGCCGCTGCCGTTCGCCGACGGTGCCTTCGACCTCGTCACCAGCCGCCATCCGGCCACCGTGTGGTGGTCGGAGATCGCCCGCGTGCTGCGCCCCGGCGGCACGTACGTCGCCCAGCACGTCGGCCCGGCCAGCGTCTTCGAGCTGGTCGAGTACTTCCTCGGTCAGCAGCCCGAGGAGGTACGGCGCAAGCGCCACCCCGACGACGAGAGCCGGGACGCCGCGGCCGCGGGCCTGGAGGTCGCCGACGTGCGCGCCGAATCCCTGCGCATGGAGTTCTTCGACATCGGCGCGGTGATCTACTTCCTGCGCAAGGTGATCTGGATGGTGCCGGGCTTCACGGTGGACGGCCACCGCGACCGGCTGCGCGAACTGGACGCGAAGATCCGGGCGGAGGGGCCGTTCGTGGCCCACTCCACCCGCTTCCTCATCGAGGCCCGCAAGCCGGTCTGAGGGAGACGCACCCGCCAGGGGGGGGCGGGCGGTGGCGGTCCCCCATGCCTCGTACGCCCGTAGGCCCTTACGCCCGTACGCCCTTACGCCAACTCCACCAACTCCCCGTACTCCCGCCCCCACAGATCCTCCGTGCCGTCCGGCAGCACCAGCACCCGGTCGGGGCGGAGGGCTTCGACGGCACCGGGGTCGTGGCTGACCAGCACGATCGCGCCGGGGTAGGAGCCGACGGCGGCCAGCACCTCGTCCCGGGAGGCCGGGTCGAGGTGGTTGGTCGGCTCGTCCAGGAGCAGGACGTTGGCACGCGAGTGCACCAGACCGGCCAGTGCCAGGCGGGTTCTCTCGCCGCCGGACAGCACCCGTACCGGCTTGTCCGCGTCGTCCCCGGAGAAGAGGAACGCGCCGAGGACGTGCCGGGCCTCGCCGTCGGTCAGGTGCGGCGCGGCGGCGGCCAGGTTCTCGCGGACCGTACGGGACGGGTCGAGCGTGTCGTGCTCCTGCGCGAAGTAGCCCAGCCGCAGGCCGTGTCCGGCGACGACCCGGCCCGCGTCCGGCGTCTCCCGCCCGGCCAGCAGCCGCAGCAGCGTGGTCTTGCCGGCCCCGTTGAGGCCGAGCACGACCAGCCGGCTCCCCCGGTCCACGGCCAGGTCGACGCCGTCGAGCACCTGGTGCTCCCCGTACGCCTTGGCCAGGCCGACCGCGCCCAGCGGCACCCGGCCGCACGGCGCGGGCTCGGGCAGCCGGATGCGCGCGGTCTTCTCGGTGCGCCGGGCCGGCTCCAGCTCCGCGAGCATGCGGTCGGCGCGGCGGGCCATGTTCTTCGCGGAGACGGCCGTCGCGACGTTGGCGCGCATCTTGTCGGCCTGGGTGTGCAGCGCCGCCGCCTTCCGCTCCGCGTTGGCGCGCTCCCGCGCCCGGCGCCGGTCGTCCGCCGCGCGCTGGGCGAGGTAGGTGTGCCAGCCGGTGTTGTGGATGTCGAGCGCGGCGCGCGCCGGTTCCACGTGAAACAGCCGATTGACGGTGTCGGCGAGCAACCCGGTGTCGTGGCTGATCATCATCAACCCGCCCCGGTGGGCGGCCAGGAAGCCGCGCAGCCAGGCGACCGAGTCGGCGTCGAGGTGGTTGGTCGGCTCGTCCAGCAACAGCGTGTCGTGCCCGGCGAACAGGATGCGGGCCAGCTCCACCCGCCGCCGCTGCCCGCCCGACAGCCCGCCCACGGGCTGGTGGAGCACCCGCTCGGTCAGCCCCACCCCGGCCGCGACCCGCGCCGCCTCGGCCTCGGCCGCATACCCGCCGCGCGCCTGGAAAGCGTCCTCGGCCCGCGCGTAAGCGGCCATCGCCTTCTCCTGCGCGGCAGCTCCGACGGCCTCGGCCAGCGCGTCCGAGGCACGCCGCAGATCGTGTACGGCCCGGTCCAGACCGCGTGCGGAAAGAATCCGGCCGCTGACGGTGACGGCCGGATCGGCCGCACGGGAGTCCTGCGGCAGATGGCCGACGCTCCCCGTACGGACGATGTCCCCGGCAGCGGGCCGCAGCCGCCCCGCCAGGGTGTCGAGCAGCGTCGTCTTTCCCGCCCCGTTGCGGCCCACCAGGCCGATTCGGTCACCGGGGGCGACATGGAAGGAAACACGGGACAGCAGAAGCCGGGCGCCGACGCGCACGTCGGCACCACGAACGGTAATCATGGGTAAACACTCCGGAACAGCTCAAGGACACACGGGTGGCGTGGAAGCGGGTGTCCGAGCTAGGAAATCCGGGGGGTCGACATGGGGCCGAGGGTAAACGGCGGGCCGCGGCGATGCACACGGTTTTCCCGCCGAGCCCCTTTTCGGAAGCGCGGCAATGTCGCCCGGGGCCCGGTTACGCCGTGGGCAGGTGAGCCCGTCCGCCGGAGGGGCCGCCGTGGCCGGGAAGCCGCCTTCCCGGCGCCAGGTACCGGGTCCGGCCGTTGGCATCGGTCACCGGCCTGAACCCGGCCGCCTCCAGGACGACGACCTGTTTGGCCTTGTAGCGCCGGTTGACGACGATCCCGACGGGCAGGGACGCCATCAGCAGGGCCCAGACGATGGCAACGATGACGAGGACCGTGGCGTGCGCGCTGAATCTGTACGCGGCGGCCCCGGCCACTGCCGTGAAGCCGATGACGGCGACCGCCAGCATCTGCTTCTCGGTGAGCCGGGAGGCGAGGTCGAAGGCGATACGGGCCTTGACGAGTGCGACCGCGCCGGGCGGGAGAGGCGGCAGCGCACCCCCGTCCGCCGCCCCGGGGTACCGAGCGCTGTTCAGCGCGGCCCGCTCCTGGGCCCGCGGGTCGAGGTCGGGCACCATCGTCATGATCAGCCCGCGGCCCTGCGGCCCGCCGCCTTGCCGCACACTGGCGTAGTCGTACCCGAACTCCTGCGCGATAGCGCCGAGTCGGGCGAGCCTCCCTATGGACGCCATGGCGCTGGTGACGTCGACGGCCTGCCCGCTCGCCATCCGCCTGAGCATCTTTCGAACCTGCCGCTTACTCACCGGCACCCCCGCGTCGCTCGTGTCCCGGCAAGTTTCCCACAGCGGCACGGCCCCGTGGATATCCGGTCGTGCCGGGCTCGTCCGGCCTCCCCCGCTGCCACCCGCCGGAACGCGACGTCGGCCTCCGCGGAATTTTCCACGGAGGCCGGCAGCTCGGGTCCGCAGGTCAGACCTCGGCCGCGATCCAGGCGATGTGCCAGCCGTTTTTGGCGGCATATGCGGGGTCGATGTGCTGGCGGTCGACGCGGCGGACGTAGACACGGAAGCCGGTGGGGGTGGCGTTGTAGACCGTGTTTCCGCCGGTGGTCATCCACATGCGGTCGTCGCCGGTGAGGGCCGCGATATACGCGGGGGTGTCGGTGAAACCGCCCTCGCTCGTGTCGACGTCGATGTATACGCCGTTGCCATTGCGGTCGGGATAATCCTGCCAGCCTTCGCCGGGGGCGGTCCTGCCGGAAAGGAACTTGCCGTTCTGCATTGCTTGCTCCTGTCGCGTCCTCGTAGGAATGCGGACCGGCGATCCACTGATCGGCGGCCCTGGCAGTTTGTGCCCGAAAGTCAGGCATTAGCAAGGCCGTTCGACAGAGTTGGCCAGATGTGGGGAGTGCGTCCGGATGGTGGCCCGGTGGCCGGATCGGGGGGTTGACCTGGGGGCCGTAGGGCCCTAGCCGTGGGTCGCCGACCGGCCGCGGGCGGGCTTCATGATTCTTTCTCGGGAGGGTTGACAGGCTCCGGCGGGCTTACAAACCTTGGACCCAGCCTTTTCTGGCGGCCCCGGCACCATCGACGCATGAGGAATTCGCGATCCGGGCCTCGCGACATGGATCTCTCCGGTACCGCGGCGCATATGCCGCACCGGAGCAGCCGATACGGCCTCTGTGTCGAACGCCGACGACGTCCCGTGCCGCGCTCGCCGCGCCGCTTCCCCGGCACGAGGGCCGATGACGGGCTTTGGAGAGGGTTGTGGCAGCGCCGAAGGAATCGAGGACCGGTGCGGGGGACGGTACGACGGAGCATCCGCGGACCATTTCGCGGGCCAGGACGCCGGTGCCCGCCGGGAACGGCGTGCCGGCGGGCACCGGTAACGGACCGGCCGCGCGGTATGAATTCCGGGCCGCCGCACAATGGGCGGAATTCGGCGCGGTGATCGACCTGGCCTACGGCGGCCATCCGCACTCACCTGCGCACAGCGCCGTGGTCGGTGCATTATTCGAACCCAAACGTTCGCTGGTCGCGTGTTACGGCGGCCGCCCGTGCGCCACCTTCGCCGGATACGCACTGGCGATGACGCTGCCCGGCGGCCCGGTCCCGGTGGCCGGCATCGGATACGTCGCGGTGGCGCCGCCCCACCGGCGCCGCGGCCTGATGCGCGAGCTGCTGCGGCGGGCGCTGACCGCGCTGCACGAGGAGCGGGGCGAGCCGGTCGCGGTGCTGCACTCGACCGAGCCGGGGATCTACGGACGCTTCGGGTTCGGCCTGGCATCCCAGGCCGTCGAGCTGTCCGTACCGCCCGAGGCGCGGGCGTTCACCGATGAGCCGGACGATGGCGGCCTGGTGCTCGATGTCCTCACGCCCGAGGACGGACGGGCCGCCGTCGCCGCCGTCTACGACGCCTGCGTGCCCGGACGCCCCGGCATGCTGCGGCGGGACGACGCCTGGCAGCGCCGCGCCGTCGAGGACGAACCCTCGGCCCGGCACGGCGCGGGGCGGCTGCTGTGCCTCGTCGCGTCGGGCCCCGGCGGCGAGCCCCGCGGGTACGCGCTGTACCGGCTGCGGCCCGCCTGGCAGCGGTCCCGGCCGCGCTACGAACTGACCGTACGAGAACTCTTCGCGCGCGACCCGGCCGCGTACGCCGCCGTGTGGCGCGCGCTGCTGGACACCGATCTGGCCGGGACCGTCAGGGCGCAGACCCGCCCCGTCGACGACCCGCTGCTGGCGCTGCTCGACGATCCGCGCAGCGCCGCGCCCACCCTGCGCGACCAGCTCTACGCCCGCGCCGTCGACCTGGACCGGGCCCTGACCTCCCGCACCTACAGTGCGCCGGTCGATGTGGTGCTGGAGGTGAGCGACGCCATGTGCCCATGGAACGCCGGGCGTTGGCAGCTCACCGCGGACGCCGACGGAATCGCCGAGTGTGTGCGGACAACGGCGGCGGCCGACCTGGCCCTCACCGCCCGTGAAGTCGGCGCGGTGCTGCTCGGCGGCGGCTCGCTGGTCCAGCTGGCACGCGCGGGCCGGGTCGCCGAGCTGAGGCCGGGCGCGCTACGCGCCGCCTCCGCCGCCTTCCGCCACGACCCGGCGCCGTTCTGTCCGATGGCGTTCTGAGGCCGGGCGCCGGTCCCCCCGGGCCGCGCGCCGTCGGCCGATTCCGGTGAACAGCGAAGGCACCAGCCTGCCCCCGTAATCCACCCTTCCCTAGGAGCACCCATGCCCGGACCCGGCTACGCCTTCTTCGGTGACGAGGAGCGCGACAATGTCGAACAGGTCCTGGAAACCTGGTCGCGGACGACCGCCGCGCACTCCTACCCGCTGGGCGACCTCACCCAGACCCGGCTGTTCGAGCAGGCCGCGGCGCACCGGCTGGGCAGCCCGTACTGCCTGTCCGTCAACAGCGGCACCTCCGCGCTGCTGACCGCCCTCGCCGCGCTCGGCATCGGCCCCGGCGACGAGGTCATCGTGCCCGGCTACATGTATGGGGCGTGCCTGGCCGCCGTCGTCTACAGCGGCGCCACCCCGGTGCTCGCCGAGGTCGACGCCTCCCTCACCCTCGACCCCGCCGACGTACGGCAGCGCATCACCCGGCGCACCAAGGCGCTGATGCCGGTCCACATGCTCGGCGCGGCCTGCGACATGGCCGCCCTGCGGCGGATCGCCGGCGAGCACGGGCTGCTGATCCTGGAGGACGCGGCGCAGGCGTGCGGCGGTACCTACCGGGGGCGGCCGCTCGGCACGTTCGGGCACGCGGGCGCCTTCTCGCTCAACATGTTCAAGGTCATCACCGGTGGGGACGGCGGTTTCCTGCTCACCTCCGACGAGCGGGTCTTCCAGCGGGCGTACGGCTTCCACGACCACGGCTGGTTCCCGTACCGGCGCGAGGAGGGCCCCGGCGACCGGCTGTGGGGCCTGAACCTGCGGATGACGGAGCTGACGGCGGCCGTGGCGCGCGCCCAGCTCGGCCGTCTGGACGCCGTGCTGGCCCGTACCCGGGGGCTGCGGGACGAGCTGCTGGAGCAGATTCCCGAGCGGGACGGCATGGTGCGCCGGTTCCTGCACGACGCGGACGGGGACTGCGCGACCGTGCTCGTCCACGTCTTCGACGAGCGGGCCGACGCCGACGCCGTCGCCAAACGGCTCGGCACCAAGACGCTGCTGCACTCGCCCAAGCACTACTACGGCGGCCTGCCCGAACTGCCCTCGCTGGCCGCCCCGGACGGCTCCTCCTGCCCCTTCCGCCCGCCCGCCGAGAGCTGGCGGCGGGACGGCTGGCGGGCGGGCGCGCTGCCCCGTACCGACGACGTGCTCGGCCGGTCGCTGGCGCTGACCGTCGGGACGACCGACACGTATCTGGGCGCCGACTTCGGGGTGAACGTCTTCAGCGGTACGGAGGAGATCGCCGAGGTCGCCGAACGGTTCCGCGAGACGGTCGACGAAGTGCTCGGCTGACCGGCCCCGCAGGCCGCCCCGTACGACCGGCCCCGTACACCGCCCCGCACGCCCGGCTCCGTACGCCCGGCCCCGTACGCCCGGCCTCCCCTCCCGTACGACCGCTCTCCCCTCCCCCCGGACCGCCGCCCCCGCCCGAAGGAAGGACCGTCATGCCCGCGTCCCGAACAACCGCGCAGCTGCCCGGCAGAGCCACCAGGCCCCTGGTCAGCGTCGTGGTGCCGTGCTTCGACGAGGCGGCCGTCATCGGGGAGACGCACCGCCGGCTCAGCGCCGTCCTGCGCGGCCTGCCGGAGTGCGAGTACGAGGTGGTGTACGTCGACGACGGCAGCGGGGACGCCACCTGGGACCGGCTCACCGCACTCGCCGCCGATGACGCGCGGGTCCGGCTGGTGCGGCTGACCCGCAACTTCGGCCACCAGCCGGCCGTTCTGGCGGGCCTGCGCGAAGCGGCCGGGGACGCGGTGGTGACCATCGACGCGGACCTCCAGGACCCGCCGGGCCTCATCGCCGACATGGTCGAGCGCTGGCGCGCGGGCTGGCCGGTGGTCTCCGCGCGGCGCACCGGGCGGGAGGGGGAGAGCCGCTTCAAGACCGGCACCGCACATGTCTTCTACCGGCTGCTGGCCGCCGTCGCCGACCACCCGGTGAACCTGGACACCGGGGACTTCCGCCTGCTGGACCGCGAGGTCGTCCGCACGCTGTCGCTGCTGCCGGAGACCGAGCTGTACCTGCGCGGCTCGGTGTGCTGGGCGGGCTTTCCCGAGACGAGTCTGGAGTACGGGCGGCTGCCGCGGCTGGCCGGCCGGACGAAGTACACCCTGCGCAAGATGGCCGGTCTGTCCCGGCGTGGGCTGCTCGCCTGCTCGTCGGCTCCGGCCAGGGTGCCCGCCGTCGTCGGCCTGGCCTGGCTCGGCGGTACGGCCACGGCCTCGGCCGTGCTGCGCCGCCCGCTGCCGCTGGCCGCGTGGACCTTCGGCGCCGAGGCGGTGCTGCTCGGGCTGCTGGGCGAGTACCTGCTGCTGGTCCACCGCGAGGTGCGCGGCCGGCCGCCGTACGTGGTCCGCCAGCGGTGGGCGGCCGGGGTACCGACGCCGGTGGAGCTGGTGCCGGTGGAGGCGGCCGAGCACTCGAAGGCGTGGGCCGCCGGGAGCACCCTGTGACCGCCGGGGACGGCGGGCAGGACGTGCGCGGGCCGTGGGACGTGATCGTCGTCGGCGCCGGGTTCACCGGGCTGGCCGCCGCGCACGAACTCGGCCGGGCCGGGCTGCGCTGCCTGGTTCTGGAGGCGGACGACCGGGTGGGCGGCCTGGCGGGCACGTTCACCGTCGGCGACCGGCAGCTGGAGCGCTTCTACCACCACTGGTTCGCCTCCGACACGGACATCTTCCGGCTGTGCGCCGACCTGGGCCGCCCCGACCTGGTGCGGCGCCACCACGGCCGTACCGGCTTCTACTACGCGGGCGGCATCCACCGGCTGTCCTCCCCGCTCGACGTACTGCGCTTCGCGCCGCTGCCGCCCGCCGACCGGCTGCGCCTGGGCCGCTCGGTGCTCCGTGCCGGACGCGTCCGGCACTGGCGCGAGCTGGAGGCGCTGACCGCCGAGGAGTGGCTGGTCTCGCTGGGCGGTCGGCGGGTGTACGACCGGGTGTGGCGGCCGCTGCTGGAAGGCAAGTTCGGGCCGTACGCGCCCGAGGTCGGCGCCACCTGGATGTGGACGAAGCTCCACCTGAGGGGCGGCAGCCGCAGCCGGTCGGGCCGCGAGGTCCTGTACTACCTGGTTGGCGGCTGCGGCGCCCTGCTGGACGCCTGGCTGCCCCGGCTGGCCGGTCTGGGCGTACGGATACGGACCGGCAGCCCGGTGTCGGAGGTGCTGACCGGGCCGGAGGGCGTGACCGGTGTCCGGTGCGGCGACGAGGTCATCGACGCGCCCCGGGCGCTGCTGACCTGCGCGCCCGGCCCGGCCGCCGGGCTCCTCGCCGAGTCCGGTCACCCTGCCGTCCCGGCGCTGCGCCGCCGCCTCGGGACCATCCCGTATCTCGCCAACCTGTGCCTGGTGCTGGAGAACGACCGGCCGCTGTCGGACACGTACTGGCTCAACGTCACCGACCCGCACTTCCCGTACGTCGGCGTCATCGAGCACACCAACCTCGACGCGCCGGAGCACTACGGCGGGCGGCACCTGGTCTACCTGTCCACCTACCTGCCGGCGGACGCCCCGCTCTACCGGATGAGCGACGCGGAGGTCTTCCGCCACAGCCTCCCGCACCTGCGCCGGATGTTCCCGGCGTTCCGCGCGGACTGGGTGCGCGCCCACCACGTGTGGCGCGCCGGCCACGCGCAGCCCGTCATCACCCGGCACTACTCGCGGGCCGTGCCCGGCGTGGAAAGCGCCCTGCCGGGCCTCTACCTCGCCTCCATGGCCCAGGTGTTCCCGGAGGACCGGGGCACCAACTACGCGCTGCGGGGCGGGCAGCGCGCCGGCCGGCTGATCGCCGACCGCGTCCGTACGGCGGCGCGCCGTACGGACCGCACCGCACCGCCCCACGACGCCGCCCTACGGATCGGAGCGGACCATGACTGACCCCCGGGCGTTACCGCCCCTGTTCACGACGGAGGACTGCGAACGCATGCCCGCCCACCAGGTGCACGACCTCTACCGGCACTACGTCAGCCGCGCCCAGGTCTCGCTCCTCGGCGCCTTCGGATTCGGCCAGGACCTGGTCGACCACGCGGAGGGCTGCTGGATCACGCTGCGGGACGGGCGTCGCATCCTGGACTTCACCGGCGGGATCGGCGTGCTCAACCACGGGCACAACCACCCCCGGATCCTGGCCGCCCGCCGCCGCTTCGGCGAGCGGCGCGCCATGGAGGTCCACAAGAACTTCCTGTCGCCGTACGTGGCGGCGCTCAGCCACAACCTGGCCCGGCTGCTGCCCGGCGACCTGAACGTCAGCTACTTCCCCAACTCCGGCGCGGAAGCCGTCGAAGGCGCCGTGAAGCTGGCGTACAAATACCACCGCGGGCACCGCGGCACGGTGCTGCACAGCGACATCTCCTTCCACGGCAAGCTGCTCGGCGCGGGCAGCCTCACCGCCTCCCCCGAGGTGGACTTCCCCTACCCCCGTCTGCCCGGCACCGACCACTTCGCCTACGACGACCTGGAGTCCTTCGCGCTCGCCCTGGAACGGCACCGGACGGGCAGCGGCGACAGCGACGTGTACGCGGTGGTGCTGGAGCCGTTCAGCGCGTCCAGCGTGCGCGAGTGCTCGGAACGCTTCCTGCGCGAGGTCCGCAGGCTGTGCACGGAACGGGACATCGTCCTGATCTTCGACGAGGTGTACACGGGCTGGGGGCGGACGGGCACGCTGTTCCACTTCATGCGCCACCCCGGCCTGCTCCCCGACGTGCTGACCACCTCGAAGTCCTTCGGCGGCGGCAAGGCCTCGGTCTCCGGCTACACCGCGCGCGAGCCGGTCTTCCGCGCCGCGTACGACAACCACGCCGACGCCACGCTGCACAGCACCACGTACTACGGCTTCGGCGAGGAGACCGCGACCGCGCTGGAGGCCGTCTCCATCGCCGTCGAGGACGACTATCCGGCGCGCGCCGTGCGGATCGGCGAGCGGCTGGGCGGTGGCCTCGCCGACCTCGCCGCCCGCCACCGCTCCCTGGTGAGCGGCACCTTCGGCCGGGGCGCGCTGCACGGCCTGTTCCTCAACGACGGCAACCCCGGCCTGGACCGGCTGCTGCGCCTGGTGCCCTCGACCTTCGCACGGGACCCGCGCGCCCGCCGCAAGCTCGTCACCGCGGCCGTGATCGCCTCCCTCTACCGGGACTTCGGCGTGCTGGCCTACTACGGCTCCAACCACGGCCTGCCGCTGATCGCCTCGCCGCCGCTGGTGGCGGAGGAGACGGAGGTCGAGGTGTTCCTCCAGGCGCTGGATTCGGTGCTTGAGCAGGGGGCCGGGCGGCTGCTGGCGCGCTTCGCCAAGGACGTACTGGCGCAGCATGTGCCCGTACGGGGCAAGGACGCCAGAGAACAGGTGGTGGCGCGGTGAGCGGCGGACACCTGGTGGACGGCGGGCGGATGGCGCGGGCTCTGCGGGCGAGCGGACTGCCGGCCCTCTGGGCGGCCCGCTATCCGGCGCTCGCCGAACCACTCGTCAGTGCGCGCGCTGCCGCGCATGTCAGCGGGTCGCTGAGGCGACTGCCGGTGGTGTATCGCGTCGGTGCCGAAGTCGCCTTGCGAGCAGTCGGGGTGGCGGGGCGCACCGTACCCGCCTCAAGGTGCGTACGGCTCCCCGGCTTCGCCCGGCTCCTGGCCGTCACCGACTCCCTGGCGCTGTACGGCGGGCTGGACGGTGAGCCGGACTTATGACCCGCCGCCACGTCCCCACCCGCACCGTCTCCTGCGACGCCCTGGTCATCGGCTCCGGCGCCGGCGGCGCAGTCGCCGCGCTGGAACTGGCGCGCGCGGGCCACCCCACCGTCGTCCTGGAGGAAGGCCCCCGGACGACCACCGCGGAGTTGGCCGCGTCCGCACCGGCCATGAACCTGCGCCGCCTCTACCGCGACGCCGGGCTGACCCCCATCCTCGGCAGCCCTGTCATCCCGTACGGCGAGGGCCGCTGCGTGGGCGGCAGCACAGTCGTCAACGGCGGGCTGCTGTGGGCGCCGCCCGACGCGCTGCTGGACCGCTGGGCGCGGGTGATGGGCACCACCGGCTACCGGGCCGAGCAACTGGCCGGGCACCTGAGCGCGGTGTCCGAGCGGCTCGGCGTCGGAGAGCAGCCGCACGGCGACGGCAACGCGGATTCGCGGCTGCTCGCCGAGGCGGCCGACGCCCTGGGCTGGCGGTGGTCCGCCGCCCGGCGGGCCGCCCCCGGCTGCCGCCACCTGAACCGCTGCCCGACCGGCTGCCCCGGCGGCGCCAAGCGCAGCATGCTGGTCAGCTACCTGCCGGAGGCGGAGCGGTACGGGGCGGTGATCGAGCCCGGGACGCGGGCCGTGCTGCTGCGGCACGACGGCGGCACCGTTCAGCGCGTCGTGACCCTCGGCGGACCGGACGGCCGCACCCGCGTCGATTACAGGCCGCGTACGGTTTTCCTCGCCGCCGGGGCCGTCGGCAGCGCCCTCCTCCTCCAGCGCAGCGGCATCCACGCCCGCACCGCGGGGCGCGCCATGGGCTTCCACGTCAACTTCCGACTGGTGGCCCGCTTCCCCGACCCGGTGAATGCCGGACGCGGCACGATCTTCACGGCCCAACTGCGGGAGTTCGAGGACCTGGGCATCCACGTCATGCCCGCCAACCTCACCGCCGGATCGCTCGCGGCGGCGCTCGCCGGGCACGGGCCCTCTGTGGTCAACACGCTGCTGGCGGACCTGCCGCGGGTCGCGGTGTACACCGTGCAGGTACGGATGAGCGGGCGGATCGCCGTCCGTCACCTGCCCGGCGGCGGACGCCTGTTGCGGCACCGGATGGCCCCGTACGACCGCGGTCTGCTGCGCTTCGCGCTCGGCCGGGCGGCGCGGCTGCTGTTCCGGGCGGGCGCCGTGGAGCTGTACCCGCCGAGCCCCGGCGTGCTGCGTTCGGTGGGCGCGGCGCGGGAGTTCGCGGTCCGTGCGGACCCGCGCGGCTGGGACCTGGTGTGCGTCCACGCCATGGCGTCCTGCCCGATGGGGTGGTCCGCACATGGCGGGGTGTGCGACCAGCACGGCCGCCCGTACGGTTTCAGCAACCTCCGGCTGTGCGACGCCTCGGTGCTCCCGGGGCCGGCCGGGATCAGCCCGCAGGGCACGGTCATGGCCTTCGCGCACGAGATCGCCGCCCGCTATCTCTCCTCACCCCCTCAGGTCCCCACGAGGAGGCACTGTGACAGCGACACCCCATCCTGATCCCGACGGCGCGCGGCACCGCGCCGAAGGCCGCCCGCGCGGCCTCGTCCGCCCCACCGGCCCCGTCGTGGAGTGCGACATCGCCGTCATCGGCTCCGGCATGGGCGGCGCGACCCTGGCGTACGCCCTGCGCGGCACCGGCGCGCGGGTCCTGGTCGTCGAGCGCGGCGACTTCCTCCCCCGGGAGTGGCAGAACTGGTCCGCGCCCGCGGTCTTCACCGCCGGGCGCTACCGCAACGCCGAACCCTGGTACGACGCCGGTGCCGGCCGCTATTTCGACCCCGGCGTGCACTACTACGTCGGCGGCAACACCAAGGTCTTCGGCGCCACCCTGCCGCGCTTCCGTGAGGCCGACTTCGGCCCGCTGGAGCACGCGGACGGCGTCTCGCGCGGCTGGCCGTTCCCGTACGGCGTGCTGGAACCGCACTACGCGCGCGCCGAACGCCTCTACCGGGTGCACGGCGCGCGCGGGGCCGACCCGACCGACCCCTGGCGCTCGGGCGAGTACCCGTGGCCCGCCGTGGCGCACGAACCCCCGGTCGCCTCGCTCGCGGAGTCGCTGCGCGCCCAGGGCCTGAAGCCGTTCGCACTGCCCACCGGCGTCGATCTGCGGCCGGACGGCGCGTGTCTGCGCTGCGCCACCTGCGACGGCTTCCCGTGCCTGGTGGAGGCCAAGAGCGACGCCGACGTGTGCGCGCTGCGGCCCGCGCTGGCCGCGGGCAACGTCTCGCTGCTCACCCGGGCCACCGTCACACGGCTGGTGACCGGGCCGTCCGGGCGGCGGGTGACCGCGGCGCTGGCCCGGTACGAGGGCGGGGAGCTGCGGATCCATGCCGAGCGGTTCGTGCTCGCCTGCGGCGCGGTCAACACGGCTGCTCTGCTGCTGCGTTCGGAGCCCGGCGCGCTGCGTACCGGCCCCGTACGGGAATCCGGCCTGGCCAACGGCTCCGGTCAGGCCGGGCGCAACTACATGGTGCACAACTCGACCTTCCTGATGGCCGTCGACCCGCGCCGCGCCGACGAGGTCGTGTTCCAGAAGACGCTGGGCGTCAACGACTGGTACCTGGGCAACGGCACCCACGGCCCGCTCGGAAACGTGCAGGCCCTGGGCAAGCTGCGGGCCCCTTCGGCAGGCGGCCTGTGGCCCAGGGCCCCGCGCCCGCTGCTCGCCGCCGCCACCCGGCGCAGCATGGACCTCTACCTCACCAGCGAGGACCTGCCGGCGCCGGACAACCGCGTCACGGTCGGCCCCAGGGAGCGGGTCGAGGTGCACTGGCGGCCGGTGAACCTGCCACCGCACCGCGAACTGGTGCGCCGCGCCACGGCGATGATGCGCCGGGCGGGCTTCCCCCTGGTCTTCACCCGGCGGATGGGCATCGCCGTCAACTCGCACCAGTGCGGCACCGCGGTGGCCGGGGAGGACCCGGCGACCAGCGTCGTCGGCCCGGACTGCAAGGCGCACGAGCTGGACAACCTGTGGGTCGCGGACAGTTCCTGGTTCCCGTCCTCGGCGGCGGTCAACCCGGCCCTGACGATCGCCGCGAACGCGCTGCGGATCGCCCCCATGGTGGCGGGTACCGCGGACGCGGCGGAGGAGATGGAGGTGCCGTACGGGACCGGGACGAGCGGCCACCGGGACGGCGGCACCGCGGGTCCGTGCCCCACGGGCGGCCCCCGGAGAGACGGGAGGACCGCGGGACCATGATCGTCGATCACGCCTACGACCTGGTCACCGACGACCTCTTCCTGCGCCTGGACGGACTCCTGCCGCACGCCGAGCTGTTCCTGAAGCTGGAGGGCCTCAACCCGGCCGGGTCGGTCAAGCTCAAGACCGCCACCGGCCTGGTCGAGGACGCCGAGCGGCGCGGCGTGCTGCGCCCCGGCGGCTCGCTGATCGAGTCGTCGTCCGGCAACCTGGGCATCGCCCTGAGCGCGGTCTGCGCGGCCAAGGGCTACACCTTCACCTGCGTCACCGACCCGCACGTACCGCGGCAGAGCGTCGCCCTGATGCGCGCGTTCGGCGCCCACGTCTGCACCGTCGACACCCGCGACGGCAACGGCGGCTACCTGGGCAGCCGGATCGCGCTGATCCGCAGCGCCCTGGACCTCGACCCGTCGCTGACCTGGCTCAACCAGTACGCCAACCCGGCCAACCCGGCCGTGCACGCGGCGCGGACCGCGGCCGCCGTGCTGCGCGAGATCCGCGCCGTGGACTACCTCTTCGTCGGCGCGGGCACCACCGGCACCGTCATGGGCTGCGCCGCGCACTTCCGCCGCCACTCGCCCCGTACGACGGTCGTCGCGGTGGACGCCGAGGGCTCGGTGACCTTCGGCGGCCCGCCCGGCCCGCGCCGCATCCCGGGCCTGGGCACCAGCCGGGTGCCGGAGATCTGCCGCCCGCGCGACGTGCACCGGGTGGTGTCCGTGCCCGAGCGGGACGCCGTGCTCATGTGCCGCCGGCTCGCCCGCAGCCACGGCCTGGCCGTCGGCGGCTCCACCGGCTCCGTGCTCAGCGCCGTCCTGCGGCTGCGGTCCGGCATCCCGCCGGGCGCCCGCGTGGTGGCGCTCTCCGCCGACCTCGGAGAGCGCTACCTGGACACCGTGTACGACGACGCCTGGGTCACCCGGCACTTCGGCGCTGCGGCGGCCGGACGGCCCACCCGCTCCCGTAACCCCGGCGCCGCGCCCGCCACCGCCCCAGAGGAGGTTCGCTGAATGCCCCCGTCCTCCCCGGCCGGCCCGGGTCTCCAGGACCTGTACTGGCCGCCCGTCCACCCCTTCGAATCCCTGGACCCGAAGCTGATCCGCTTCGTGGCCGCTCCCCCACCCGCGCGGGCCGCCCAGCTCGCCCGGCTGCGCGCCGACCCCGAGGCGCACGGCCGCTTCCTCCACGACCACCTCGCCACCCTCTACGCCCATTCCCTCGGCTACCGCGACGGCCCGGCCGCGCACGCCCCCGACGACGACCTGGAGATCGCGCTGTACGCGGCCCGCACCCGCCTGGAGCACGAGTTCCTGACGTACGGCTGCTCCCCCGCGCCCGTACCGGCCGTCCGCGGCCAGGAAGCCGCCGCCGACCACCTGGAAGCGCTCGCCGCCGACAACCCCGGCGCCTCCCACCCCCTCTTCCGCTTCCTGGCCACCGACGCCACCCGCGAGCAGATCGAGTACTTCCTGCGCTGCGAACTGATCCGGAACGAGGTCGTGGACGACGAGGTCGCCCTGCTCGTCGTCGGCCTCCAGGGCCACCAGAAGGCGGTCGCCGCGTCCAACCTGTGGGACGAGTGCGGGCGCGGCCGGCTGGAGAACTTCCACACGTACTGGCTGCGCCGCCAGCTCGGCTCGGCCGCCGGCTGGGAAGCACTGGCCTCCTACCGCCGCGACCACCCCTGGTTCGCCAAGCCCACCTCCAACCTCTTCGCCGCGCTGCTGCTGCGCCCCGCCCGCGTGCAGGCCGCGTACGGTTGCTTCCTCGTCTTCGAAAGCTGGGTGGAACCGCACTTCACCCTCCTCCTGGAGGGCATGACGCGGGTGGGCATCCACGACGACGACAGGCGCGTGTACTACACCGCCCACACCCGCATCGACCCGCGGCACAGCCAGGAACTGTGCGACGGCCTGCGCGCCCAGCGGCCCCGGCTCACGCCCCGGGAGGTACGGGCCGCGCTGAACGGGGCCCATCTCGCGGTCGACACGGGCGTGCGGCAGTACGACCGCATCCTGCGTCACTTGGAGACCATGGGCCCGCGGGGTGTACCCGCGCCACAGGCCCAGGGCCACTGAGGCCGGCCGCGATCGGAGGAACCATGACGGACCCGGACCGCAGCACCCGGCAGGCGGGCGCCGCCGACGCCGTACTGACCCTGACCGACTCGGCGACCGACTCGGCGACCAGCTCGGCGACCGGCCCGGAGCTCACCGCGCCGGGGCACGGGCGGGCGGCCGGCACCGCCGTCCCGGCCTCGGCCGCCGGGCCGCCGCCCGACGGTCCCGGCGTCACGCTCGGGCTGGACATCGGCGGCACCGTCCTGAAGTCCGCGCTGGTCGCCCCCGACGGCACGGTCCGGTCCGAGAGCCGCTGCCCCACCCGCTCGGGCGACGGGCCCGACGCCGTCCTGCGCACCGTCCTCGACCACGCCGCCGAGACCCTGGACAAGGCCCGCGCCGCGGACGAGGACGTGCGCGCGGTGGGCATCGCCTCCTGCGGGCTGGTCGACGAGGAGGCGGGCAGCGTGGTGTTCTCGGCCTCCATCCAGTGGCGCGATCTCCCGCTGCGGCGGCTGGTGTCCGAGCAGCTGGGCCTGCCGGTCGCGCTCGGGCACGACGTACGGTCCGGCGGCCTCGCCGAAGCGCGGCTGGGCGCCGGGCGCGGGCACCGGGTCGTCCTCTTCGTGCCCGTCGGTACGGGGGTGGGCGGCGCGCTGCTGCTGGACGGGAAGCCGTTCCCGGGCAGCCACTGGTCCTCGGCGGAGATCGGCCACGTCGTCGCCCAGCCGGACGGCGACCCGTGCCCGTGCGGCCAGCGCGGCTGCCTGGACACCATCGCGGGCGGCGTCGCCGTGGCCCGCCGCTACAACGAGCGGCGCGGCTCGCGGCCCCCGGTCTCCGGCGCCGAGGAGGTGGCGAAGCGCGCGGCGGCGGGCGACCCCGCGGCCGTACGGGTGTGGGAGGAGGCGGCCGACGCGATGGCGCAGACGCTGCTGACGGCCGTCACCCTCTTCGACCCGGCCGTCCTCGTCCTGGGCGGCGGCCTCAGCCAGGCGGGCGAGCAGCTGCGCGCACCGCTGCGGCGCGGCCTCGAACGGCGGGCCGCCTTCCAGGTCCTGCCCGACCTCGTCTTCGCCCGGCTGGGCGAACGGGCGGGCCGGATCGGGGCCGGGCTGCTGGCCTGGGACCTCATCGAGGCCCGTGGCCACGACGGCGTACGGACATGAGCGCAGCTGACGGGTACCGGGCGGGAACGGTCAGGGCCGCGCCCGTACGCGGGCACGGCCCGCCCCAGCCGCACCCTCGCGCCCGCTGCCGACCCGGCCCTGACCGGCCGTCCGGGCCCCGCTGACCGGGTCTGCCCGCGGCGCGGCGGGCGCGGGGGAAACGGGCATGTACACAGCAGTGGGCGCGGCGGACCGGCCCGGGAGGCCGTTGATCGGGTTCGCTTTCCCCAGCCGGGTTCTCCGTCCTCGAAAGGGGCCCCGACCATGGACCATCCCGACTCCGGCACCGGCTCCTCCGGTGCCGAGGCCCCCCGCCCCGCCGGCGCCGACGCGGCGGACGGACCGGACCGCCGCCTCATCGAGGGCCGCACCATCGACGCCGTACCGGAGGACGAACGCCACGGCCGCCCGCGCGACCTGTTCGCCGTCTGGTTCGCCGCCAACATCAGCCCGCTGACCATCGTCTCCGGCACCATCGCGCCGCTCGTCTTCGGCCTCGGCCTGTGGCCGGGCATCGCCGCGGTGACCCTCGGCAACCTGCTCGGCGGCTTCCTGATGGCCCTGCACGCGGCGCAGGGCCCCCGCCTCGGCGTCCCCCAGATGATCCAGAGCCGCGGCCAGTTCGGCAGCCACGGCTCACTGCTGGTCACGCTCGTGGTCGTCTTCATGTACGCGGGCTGGTTCGCGTCCAACCTGGTCATCGCCGGGCAGGCGCTGCACCGGTCGGTGCCCGCCGTGGACATCTCCGGCTGGCTGGTGCTGTGCGCGCTGGCCGGCCTGGTCGTCGCGGTCGTCGGTTACGACCTGATCCACCGGGTCGGCCGCTGGGCCACGGTCGTGACCCTCTCCCTGCTCGCACTGTGCGCCGTACGGGTGTTCCTGACCCCCGGCGTCCTCGACCGCGCCGTGCACGCCACGGGCTTCACCGTCTCCGGCTTCGTCGGCATGACCGCGATCGGCATCCTGCTCCAGATCACCTACGCCCCGTACGTCTCGGACTACACCCGCTACATGCCCGCGCACGCCGCGTCCCGCCGCTCCACCCTGTGGTTCACCTACTGGGGCAGCGTCCTGGGCAGCGTGCTGCCGATGTTCCTCGGCATCGTCATGGGCATCGCGGTGGCGGACGACGCGATCGCCGGGCTGGACACCGTGCTCGGCGGCACCCTCTCGGCCGTCGTCCTGTGCTCCTTCGCCGTCATCGTCGTACACGTCAACTCGATGAATTTGTACGGGACTTCGCTGTGCCTGGTGACCGCCGCGCAGACCTTCCGGCACCGCTGGCTGCCCGGCCGCCCGACCCGCACGGCGCTGATCGCGGCCCCGCTCGCCCTCGGCCTGACCCTCGCCCTGGCCTTCCAGGACACCTTCCTCGCCTCGTACACCGACTTCCTGGCGATCCTCCAGTACGTGCTGATCCCGTGGACCGCCATCAACCTCGTCGACTTCTACCTGATCCGGCGCGGCCGCTACGACGTACCGTCCTTCTTCGCGCCCGGCGGCGGCGTCTACGGCCGCGTCAACGGCCCCGCCGTCCTCGTCTACGCCGCGAGCTTCGCGCTGGAAATCCCCTTCATGCACACCTCGGCCTACACCGGCCCGGTGGCCACCGCCCTCGGCGGAATAGACCTCTCCTGGGCCGTGGGCCTGCTGATCCCGTCCGCCGCGTACTGGCTCATCGCCCGCCGCCGTACCGCCACCGTGCCGCACACCACCGCAACCGCCCCTGCCCCCGCCCTCCCCCAGGAAGGCTCCTGACCATGTCCACCATCCCCGATTTACGCACCGAGGCGGCCCGCCTCCTGCACACCAACCGCTACCTCACCCTCGGAACCGCCACCCCCGACGGCACCCCGTGGACCACACCCGTCACGTACGCCTGGGACGACGCGGACCACTTCTACTGGTGGTCCGCCTCGGACGCGCTGCACTCCCGCAACATCGCCGCCAACCCCGCCGTCTCGGTCCTGGTCTTCGACTCCCAGGTCTCCGACGCCGAGGCCCAGGCCCTCTACGGCGAGGGCACCGCGCACGCCCTCGCCCCGGCCGACCTGCCACCGGCCCTCGCCGTCTTCTACGCCCGCCGTTACCCGGACCCCGCCGTCCGCGCGCGCAAGGCCCGCAGACCCGCCGAATTCCAGGGCGACTCGCCCAAACGCTTCTACTGCGCGACCATCCACACGTACTCGGCCCTCACCCCGGAACCCCACCCGGTCCACGGCACCGCGGTGCCCCACCGGCTCGTCTTCCCCTTCACCACGGCGTGGGCGAAGGCGTACAAGGCGGGCTGAGCCGGGGGCCGAGCGGGGCGTCGCTCAGCGGGACTTCCGCAGCCAGGCGAGCAGCGCCACGAGCGCGATCGGCGCCCCCACGGCCACCTTGGCGGCGAGCTTCGTGGACAGGAAGGCGAAGCCGGGGGTCCACCACTCCATCCACCACGCCACCAGCATGGCCAGCAACACCACCAGGGCAGCGCTCACCACGGACACCGCTATGCGGGCGGCCCGGCTGCCGAGCTGCTCTTCGCTCTCCCCGTCGCTCATGAGTGCGATGCTAACGGGGCGGGAGAAGGCGTCCGTGACGTCAGGCAACGATCTCGCCAGGCAGAACCGGGCGCCGCCGGCCGTACCGCGTGGCGGCCTCGTACGCGGCGCCGACCTGGAGCACGGCCAGATCCGCGCGCGGCGCCCCGATGATCTGGAGCCCCACCGGGAGGCCGTCCGGGGTGAAGCCCGCCGGTACGGACAGCGCGGGCGCGCCCAGCACGGACACGAAGTAGGCCGAGCGCATCCAGTCGATGTACGTACGCTGCGGCTGCCCGTCGACGACGGTCGGGTACTCCAACTCGGCCTCGAACGGCGCCACTTGCGAAACCGGCGCCAACAGCACGTCGTACCGCGCGAAGAAGTCCACGGCCCCCAGATGCAGCCGGGCGCGGCCCACCGTGGCGCGGGCGAGGTCGGCCCCCGTCAGCCGCCGCCCCTCCTCGATGTTCCACACCAGACTCGGCTTCAAGGCCTCGGGGGAAGCATCGAGCGCCCCGCCGAGCGCCATAGCGAAGTGATGAGCCCGCAGCGTACGGAAGACCTCCTCCGCATCGTCCAGATCCGGGCAGTCCTCCTCGACCCGGCACCCGAGCTGCCGGAACACCTCCACCTGCGGTGCCAGTACGGCCCGTACATCGGCGTCGACCGGCACCCGCCCGCCGAGATCCGGCGTCCAGGCCACCCGCAGACCGGCCGGATCACGCGCCGGAAGCTCGCGGAACGCGGCGCCCGCCGTCTCCAGGCTGACCGGGCAGCGGGGGTCGGGCCCCGCCATGACCGACAGCAGCAGCGCGGCGTCGGCGACCGTACGGGCCATCGGGCCGGGCACGGCCAGCGTGTCCCACGGGTTCCACGCCGGGTACGCCGGCACGCGGCCCGGTGTGGGGCGCAGTCCGACGACGTTGCAGAAGGAGGCGGGGTTGCGCAGCGAGCCGCCCATGTCGGAGCCGTCGGCGAGCGGCTGCATGCCCGCGGCCAGGGCGGCCGCCGCCCCGCCACTGCTGCCGCCCGCCGAGCGCCCCAGGTCGTACGGGTTCCGTGTCACCCCGAAGACGGGGTTGAACGTATGCGAACCGGCGGCGAACTCCGGCACGTTCGTCTTCCCGATACGGATCGCCCCGGCGGCCTGGATCCGCTGGACCAGCAGTTCGTCCTCGTCCGGCACGGTCTCCGCGTACAGCGGCGAGCCGCGCGTCGTACGCATGCCCCGGGTGAGGTGGGTGTCCTTGAAGGCGATGGGCAGCCCGTGCAGCGGCCCCGCCTCCCCGCCCCGGGCCAGCCGCTCGTCGGCCGCCGCCGCGGCCGTCATCGCGCCCTCGGGGTCGAGCGTGACGATGGCGTTCACCCGGGAGTTGACACCCTCGATGCGCTCCAGGTGCGCCCGTACGACCTCGCGCGCGGACACCTCACGGCGGCGGATACGGGCGGCGAGGCCGGCGGCGTCGGCGTAGCAGAGGCCGGCGGTGTCGGCTACGGCAACATTTTCGACATCGGCACCGGCGTCGGCACCGGCATTGGCACCTGTGCCGGCACCAGCTCCGGTGAGATCCGCATCCCCACTCATACCCGCAACTCAACACCGTCCAGCAGCGCCCCGACCACCCCCCGGGCCCGCCCGACGGCGTCCTCGTCGCCGGTCCGGAGCCCGCGCGCCCACGCCTCCGCGGCGTCCAGCGCCGCGAGCGCCGGCAGCGCGTACCGCTCCGCGTCCGTCAGCTCCCGCCCGTAACCGCGCAGGAAGGCGGCACGCAGGCCCCGGTCGGGCAGGCACGCGCCGTACGCCATCCGTACGAGGTCTTCCACCGCGCACCCGAGCCGTGCCTGCGCGAATCCGGCGAGCGCCAGGCGCCGCCCCGCCCCGTCCCACAGGAAGTGGTGCTCGCCGGCATCGCCGTGGAGGAAGCCGGCAGGCAGCGGCGGGAGCAGGTGGAGCACCGCGGCGTGATCGAGGACGAGCCGTCGCTGCGCCGCGTCGAGCGCGCCCGCGGCCGACAGCGCGGCCACGTGTTCCTCGGCGGCGGCGCGCCGGTCGGCGGCCCAGCGGTCCGCGCCGCCCGCCGGGCGCGCCGTGCCGCACGCGTCGTGGAGACGGCGCAGCACCCCCCCCGCCTGCCGGTACAGCTCCGTACGGTCCGCACGGCCGAGCCCGGCGCCGGACGCGCCGGTCCCCGGCAC
>NZ_JOCQ01000116.1 GCF_000720725.1 Streptomyces rimosus subsp. rimosus | reverse complement strand
CCCCGCATCCCCCGACAACCCACCGCATGAGCCCACCTTCCCACCCACCACTGACAACGGCGCGGCACGCTGTGCGCAGGGCCGGGCCGCGGCTACCTGCCGTCGCCCGGATGCCGTCGGCCGCTGTTCTCTGTGGTGCGACCGCTGTCCTGCGCGGCGAAGGTGAGCAGGTCACCGGGCTGACAGCCCAGCTCGCGGCAGATGGCGCTGAGTGTGCTGTAGCGGATCGCCTTGGCCCGGTCGTTCTTCAGGACAGAGAGGTTGGCGACGGTCACGCCGACCCGTTCGGCCAGCTGGGCCAGGGTCATGCCGCGTGCGTCCAGCAGGCGGTCCAGGTGGCACTCGATCCGGTGCTCCTCTTCCGGAGGCATCAGACCAGTCCCTCGGTATCGGCACGCAGGCGGGTACCGCTGCGGAACGCCGCTGCCGCCGCGGCGGCGAGGGCCGCCAGGAACACGGGCAGGATCGCGTAGTCCTGGGCAGGCGCGACCGCCGCCGCCATCGGTTCCCCGCGGACGAGGAGGTTGGTGGTCGTCATGTACAGCAGCGGGACGAGGACGCCCAGCAGCATGAGGGCGACGGCGATGACGGTGAGGCGCCGGGTGTTCTCGGGCACGAAGAAGTCCCTGTCCCTGAAGGTGCGGGCCATCCGCAGGAGCACCGCGAGCACCACGACGAGCAGTAGTCCCCCCACGACCACCGGAAGCGCGAGAAGCAGACGCTGCCCGAGCCCCGGATCGGCGAACGCCAGCTCGGCGCGGTCGGATCCGCGCAGCGTCATGGCCGCGGAGGCCGCGGCGTCCTTCATCCCCTCCACGCCGCCTTTTCCCGGCCGTCCTCACGCGCCTCGCTTCACGCGCCTCCCCTCGCCACCACCAGTTCCTGCCCCACGCAGGCTCCCAACCGCCGCACATCCTCCTCCAGCGCCGCCCCCGGCAGCGCGGAGCCGTCGAACGTCGTGACTTCCACGGTCGATCCGGTCAGGGCCCAGGTGCCCACGACCCGGCCGCGGAGGAGCACCACCGGGGATATCCACCCCGCGGCCCGGCTGACCTTGCTGCGGTGGGCGGACGGGACCAGGCGGGTGTCGGAGGTGCCGGGGGCGAGGACGTACTGGTCGAAGGCCGGGAGGAGGTGCAGGCCGTCGGTGGGCTCCGTACGGGCCAGCTCTTCCGCGTCGTCGGACATCACGTACGCCCGCGAGCCGTCCACCTCGACCTCCGCCACCCGGTCGCCCAGCGCCTCGAACCAGCCCCGCAGCACCGCCTTGCGCGTGGCACCCCGCAGCAGCCACGCGTCGAACACCGCAGGTGACGCCGGGCCGTGCGCTCGCAGATACGCCGGGATCACGACCTCCGCCGCCTCCTCCGGGTCCGGTATGCCGCGCCAACCGGGCAGCCACGACCGGGGCGACGTGAAGGTCACATGCTGCCCGCGCGCCGGGCCCTGGCACAGCCGCCCCGTCCACGCCAACGGTTTGAGCACCGTGCTCCACCCGGACGCCAGCTGTTCCCCGAGCCCGGCCAGGCCCCGCCGCGCGAGCACCGCCTCGGTCAGCTCCCGCCGGGTCAGCACCTTCCCGTCCAAAATCTCCTCGACCGCCTCGCCCAGCGCCTCCATCTGCTGCGGGCTCACCCCGAAGGCCCGCTGCCAGGCGCCCTTCTCCCACGTCCGCGCGGCACCGAGCAGCGAGAGATACGCCCCCGCCGCGCCGGCCGGCAGCAGGTGCAGCGTCCCCCGCATGGCCCACGTCCTGACGAGCGAGCGCGCCTCCAGCGCCTCCCGCACGCCTGCTGCCGAGGGCTTCTCCTGCCGCACCGCGACCGCCAGCTCCGCCGCCGAGGCCACCTGCGCCTGCACCCCCGCCAGCCGCCCGACGATCTCCTCGGCCGACGCGTCCGTACGCGGCAGGAGGCCCTGCCGCCGCAGCCGCCAGGCCAGCACCTGCTCGTGTGTCACCCGCACATCCCCGTTCATGTCCTCATTGCACACCGCCCCACTGACAACGGCGGCCCGGACGCGGCCCGCACCTCCGTCGGGCCTGGCCGGACGGCCCGTCAAGCCGCGCCGTCAACCACCGCATTGGCCGGATACGTCCCCTACCCGGCCCGTCCGAGTAAGGGGAGAATGCGCCCGCCCCCCGCCCCACTCCGTCCACGGCAGACAAGGGAGACGCCCGTATGGCCATCGCGCACCGCGCCATCGGTTCCGGACCGCACCCGGTGATCGTCCTTCACGACTGGTTCGGGACCTCGGCCAACTGGGGCTCCGTCCTGGACTTCCTCGACCGGGACACCTTCACGTACGCCTTCCTCGACTGCCGCGGCTACGGCGACCGCAAGTACGTCCCGGGCCGCTACGACCTGCCGGAGACCGCCGGCGACGCGCTGGCCCTCGCCGACCAGCTCGGCTGGGACCGGTTCTCCCTGGTGGGGCACTCGATGGGCGCCAAGGCCGCGCAACAGGTGCTGGTCAACGCGCCCCATCGGGTGAACCGTCTCCTCGGCCTCGCGCCGGTGCCCGCCGCCCCGTACCCGATGGACGACGCGACGCACGAGCTCTTCTACGGCGCCTCGGCGGACCCGGACAAGCGCCGCGCCATCATCGACCTGGTCACCGGCCACCGCGCGAGCCGGATCTGGCTGGACCGCATGGTCCGGCACTCCCTGGACATCTCCCGCCAGGAGGCGCACGCCGCCTACCTCGCCAGCTGGCAGCGGCTCGACCTCTCGGAGGCGGTCGCGGACGCGGCCAAGCGCCACCCCGTGCCCGTACGGGTGGTCGTCGGCGCGTACGACCTGGCGCTGACCGCCGACCTGATGCGGGAGACCTGGCAGCGGTGGTACCCGCAGGCCGAGATCGTCACGATCGAGGGATCGGGCCACTATCCGATGCACGAGGCCCCGGTGGCCTTGGCCACCACGATGGAGGAGTTCCTCCGGGGGTAGGCGGAGCGGTCGGCCCCGTCTCTCCGGACGCGCCCACGCCCTCGACCTCTGTCAGCATGGCTACGTACTGCCCGTAACGCCGCAAAACGCAACGAAGCGGACGCGCACCGCCGCTCCGGCGCGTGGCACGGCGTCCCGGCGGGCGTGGCGGCCGACGGAGGGAGGTGCGGGCATGCGGGTGGCGCTGGCGCAGACGGACTGTGCGCTGGGCGAGGTGGACGCGAACGTCGCCACCGCGCGCGAACAGGTCGAGCAGGCGGCGGAGCAGGGCGCCGACCTGGTCGTCTTCCCCGAACTGAGTCTGCACGGGTACCACCTCGGCGTCCTGCCCCGGGACGTGTCGGTCGAGGCGCAGGACCCCCGGCTGCGCGACCTGAGCACGCTCGGCCCGGACGTCCTCGTGGGCTTCCATGAGCACACGGTGCTGCGCGCGTACAACACCGCCGCCTACTACACGGACGGCGCGCTGCTGCACGCCCACCGCAAACTGTACCTCCCCAACTACCTCTCCTGGGAGGAGCGCAAGCACGTCAGCCCCGGCCAGTCGCTGCGCGCGTACAGCCTGACGAAATCGCCCAGCGGCGGCCGGGGCGCGACGTTGGTCTGCAACGACGCCTGGCAGCCGGTGCTGCCCTGGCTCGCCGTGCAGGACGGCGCCGAGGTGCTGTTCGTCCCCACCAACAGCGCGGCCAGCCTCGACCCGGAGGCCATGGACACCGGCTCGTACTGGGACACCCTGCTCTCCTACACGGCGCGGATGCTCCAGTGCTGGATCGTCTTCGTCAACCGCGTGGGCAACGAGCACGGCGCCACCTTCTGGGGCGGCTCGCGCGTGGTGGACCCGCGCGGCACGGTGGTGGCGCAGGCCCCGAAGTGGGAACCCGCGCTGGTCACGGTGGACATCGACCCCTCCGAAGCCCGCCGCCAGCGCCGCGCCGTCCCGCTGGTCGCCGAGGCCCGCCTGGGGCTGATCGACCGGGAGGTCCGGCGGTTGATCGATGAGGGTGGGGACAGCTGACCTGGGGAAAAGGGGAGGGCACGCTCGTTCGAGTGAAGAGTCACCCGAACGCCCGCATGGTCTCGCTTAAGGTGGCAGTGTCGCTCCGCACGAAGGAGGTCCACCGTGGCACTGACCGTTCCGGAACCCGAACCGTGCGCCGCCGCCGGTGAGCGTGAGCCTGCGTCGGTCGAGGACGCCTTCGAAGCGTTGAGCGCGGCAGCCCCCAAGGGATGGCGCGTGGAGCTGATCGAAGGGGAAATCCACGTGGCACCTCCTCCCGTAGGCAGGCACGAAGAAGTCGTGTCGGAACTCTCAGGACAGGTGCGGGATCACCGTAAGGACCTGGGGCGCTACACAAACGTCGGGCTCACCGTCCCAGGCGCCTCATCCTCGGGGAAAGTGATCCCCGACTTGGCGATCGCCCCGAAGGGCAGCTTCGACGACGAGGTCGACTATCACGACCCGTCGCCGGTCATGCTTGTCGTCGAGGTGCTCTCGTCCACGACGGCGGGCAACGACCGGATCAAGAAGCTGCGGGGTTACGCCCGTGCCGGCATCCCCATTTACTTGCTGATCGATCGTGCCGCCGACCTCGCCATCCTCTGCACGGAACCTTCCGGCGAGCGTTACCTGTGCATGAGCGAGATCGACTTGGCCAAGAAGGCCATCTCCTTGCCGGACCCCCTCAACTTCGAGATCGACACCAGCCAGTTCTGAGCTGTGAACGACCCGCCCCGTTTCCACGAACGGGACGGGCCGCCCCGTAACCCCCTACCAGCTCGACTTCCGCACCCCCGGCAAGAACCCCGCATGCGCCTGCTCGCGCAGTCCGACGCGGGAGAGCCCGAACGCGCGGAAGTACCCGCGCGGACGGCCGTCGACGCTGTCGCGGTTGCGTACGCGGGTGGCGCTCGCGTCGCGCGGCTGGCGGGCCAGTTCGCGCCGGGCGGCCAGCCGCTCCTCCTCGGGCGTGTGCGGGCTGCGGATGACGGCCTTCAGCAGGGCCCGCCGGGCGGCGTAACGGGCCACCGTCGCGCGCCGCTTCTCGTTCTTCGCGATCTTGCTCTTCTTGGCCATCAGACCTTCTCCCCTCGTGCGCGGATCCGGGCGACGGCCGCCTCGATTCCGATCGTGTCCACGGTCTTGATCCCCTTGGCGCTCAGCGTCAGCCGGACGTGCCGGTTCTCGCTCGGCAGCCAGTAGCGCTTGCGCTGGATGTTGGGGTCGAAGCGCCGCGACGTGCGGCGGTGCGAGTGCGAGACGGACTTGCCGAAGCCGGGGGAGCGGCCGGTCAGCTGGCAGTGGGCGGACAAGGTCGGTACCTCCTAATGAAAATGGAAACCATTTCTGTATAGTAGCCCCTATGGCCCGCAACGAACTACGCCCCGTGATCAAGCTCCGGTCCACCGCCGGCACCGGCTACACGTACGTGACCCGCAAGAACCGCCGTAACGACCCCGACCGGCTGGTGCTGAAGAAGTACGACCCGGTCGCCCGCCGCCACGTCGACTTCCGAGAGGAGCGCTGAACAGCGTCATGAAGCCTGGAATCCACCCCGCCTACGGGCCCGTCGTCTTCCGTGACCGGGCCGCCGACTTCGCCTTCCTGACCCGGTCGACCGCGACCAGCGACAAGACGGTCGTGTGGGAGGACGGCAACACGTACCCGGTCATCGATGTCGAGATCTCGTCCGCGAGCCACCCCTTCTACACGGGAACGGCGCGCGTCCTGGACACCGCGGGGCGCGTCGAGCGGTTCGAGCGCCGTTACGGGAAGCGCGGGGCCCGCTGATGGGCGGCCCGTCGCAGCGGGGCGCGCCCGGCGGCCCCAGTGGCGGCTACGGGGACCGGCTGCCCGTGGTGATCGTCGGCGGGCTGCACTCGGACGCCCGCCGGGCCACCGTGGAGCGCCTGCTGCGCGCCGTGCCCGGCAGCGTCGCGCTCCACCACGACCTCGCCACCGCCCCCGAAGGAACGGTTCGCCGGACCGTACGGGACGCCGGCGGCGTGCTCGACACGGGCGAGGCGCCGCTGGTCAACGACTGCGCGTGCTGCGCGCTGCGCGAGGACCTGGTGCCCGAGCTGGAGCGGCTGGCCGCCGGACGGACCTGCCGGCTGGCGGTCGTCGAGCTGTGGGACTCCGTCGAACCCAAGGCCATGGCCGAGGTGGTCACGGCCTGCGGCGGCGAGGACCTGGCGCTGACCGGCGTCATCACGGCCGTCGAACCGGCACTGCTGCTGCCGTACCTGGGCTGCGGCGACGACCTGGCCGAGGCGGGACTCGCCGCCGCGGCCTCCGACCAGCGGACCGTCGCGGACACCTGGGCGCGGCAGCTGGAGTACCCGCCGGTGCTCGCCATCGCGCCCGGCGAGGAGGAGGGCGACGCGTCCGACCTGGCGCTGCTCGCGCAACTGCACCCCACGGCACGGCAGGTGGCCGTCGACGCGCCGGGTGAACTGGCCGCCGCGGCCCTCGCGGGCTTCGACGTGGAGGCGGCGGCAGCACGGCAGCACCCGGCGTGCGCGCTGCTGCCGCAGGAGGCCGACGCGGACGGTGTCGGCACGCTCGTCTGGCACCGTGACCGGCCCTTCCACCCGGCCCGGCTGTACGCGGCGCTGGAGGACCTGACCTGTGTGGCGGCCCGCAGCCGCGGCCGGTTCTGGCTGGCCGACCGGCCGGACACACTGCTGTCCTGGGACGCGGCGGGCGGCGCGCTGTGCGTCGAGAACGCCGGTCCGTGGCTGGCCGCGCTGCCCGACGCCGCCTGGGAGATGGTCCCGCCGGTACGCCGTGCCGCGGCCGCCCTGGACTGGCACCCCGAGCACGGCGACCGCACGCAGCACCTGGTCTTCACCTCGCCGGGGCTGGACCGCGACGGTCTGACGTCGCTGCTGGAGTCCTGCCTGCTGACGGACGAGGAGTACGCGGGCGGGCCCGAGGCGTGGAAGCGGCTGGCCCCCGCGTTCGACGAACTCCTCGATCCGGTTCCGTAACCCCGGGCCGTTCCGCGCCACTCCGACGCCCGCCGCTTCGCGCCGTTCCGCGCCTTCCCACAGGCCGCCTTCCCCGTTTCCCCGCAGGCCGCGCCACCCGTCTCCGCACGGCCGCGCCCTGCCCGTACGACCTCAGGAGCCCCCCGTGCCCCGTCGCCACGACCCCCGCAAGAAGTCCGCGCCCCGTCCCAACCCGCTGGACGCGGCGGGCATCACGTACATCGACTACAAGGACACCGACCTGCTGCGGAAGTTCATCTCCGACCGCGGCAAGATCCGCAGCCGTCGGGTCACCCGGGTGAGCGCGCAGCAGCAGCGGCAGCTGTCCCGCGCGATCAAGAACGCGCGGGAGATGGCTTTGCTGCCGTACTCCTCGAAGTGAGCGGGGAACCCGGCGGGCGGCCCCGGTGATGCGGGAGTTGCGTGAGGTGCTCAGGGTGCTCGACGTGCTGTGACCAGGCTTTTACGGGCCGTCGTGCACGTGCATCCGACCATGCATCGGCACATGAACGCAGCTATGATCCCCATCAGTTGCAGTTGACACCGTTCCTGTTGTCGGCACTGCTACTGACAGACCATCATCGAATGCCAACCGCTCGGCGTGCCCGGACCCGCCACCGCCGAGCCTCGCATCCACCGGGGGAGACACCTGTGCCCGACGCATACAACGGCATGGCCGCAACGGATCTCCACGGTGTGGCCTGGCAGAAGAGCCGGCACAGCAACTCGCAGGGATCGTGCGTGGAGTTCGCGCGGCTGCCGGGCGGCGAGATCGCCGTACGCAACTCCCGCTTCCCGGACGGGCCGGCGCTCGTCTACACGCCGGCCGAGGTCGAGGCGATGATCCTGGGTGTCAAGGACGGCGAGTTCGACCACCTGGTCCGGGACTGACCGGCGCGCCCGCCCGCGCGCCTGCCCGGACGGTTCCGGCCGTCCGGGCAGGCCGGCGGATGTCCCGGGGCCCCCGGGCCCCGTGCCCCCGCGGCCCCGGGACATCCGCCGCTCAGGGCAGTCTGAACTGCGCCCACACGATCTTGCCGTGCGGCGCGTTGGCCAGGGGCTGCCAGCCCCAGCCGTCACTGAAGGCGTCCACCAGGTACAGGCCGCGGCCCGACTCCGCGCCGGCCCCGGCCTCCTCGGCCTCCGGTGACGCGTCGCTGGAGTCCCGTACCGCGCACACCAGCCGGGACGACCAGCGCATCAGATGCAGCCGGGCGGGCGGCGCGGGCGCGTCGTGGGACGGCTCGCACGGGGCGGCGGTGCCGACCGCCGACGTGTGCCGCAGCGCGTTGGTGACCAGTTCGGAGACGACCAGGGCGACCCCGTCGAAGATCTCTTCCAGCTCCCACCGGTGCAGGGTCTCGCGGGTGAACTGCCGGGCTCCGCGCACCGATTCGTACCGTGGCGCCAGCGAGTAGGAGACGGAACCGGAGACGGCCAGGGGGTCGACGGAAGGAAAGCCCTGCCATAACGGCTGGAGCATGGTCAAAACCTTGGTCCCCATGCGAGGCACTCCTGGCGTTCGCGGACGTCATGATCCTGGCCGGGCACCCGGATCTGGCGGTCTGGCGGATCTTTCCCGAGCGTGCATGCGTGCGCAGTCCATGGTTCCCAATGCGTACGCCAGATGCAAGGGCAGATGCACGTGCACGCGTCCTGTTTGGGGTCGCGCATGCCACTTCACGCGTATTTCTTCCTACGTGTTCTTGTGGAGCGGCTGCCCGGACCTCACACATCAGTAACCGGATGAGCACTCAACGAAGCCCGGACGTGGCAGACTGCGGCCCACTGTTGGACGGGGTGGGCCATGGGAGGGTCACAAAGGTGTCCGCAAGTGAATCGAGCGGGTCCGTGGTGCGGCGCATCCTGCTGGGGGCACAGCTCCGCAGGTTGCGCGAGTCGCGCGGTATCACCCGCGAGGCGGCCGGCTACTCCATCCGCGCCTCCGAGTCGAAGATCAGCCGGATGGAACTGGGCCGGGTGAGCTTCAAGGCCAGGGACGTCGAGGACCTGCTCACGCTGTACGGCGTGAACGATCCGCAGGAGCGCGGGGCGCTGCTCGTACTGGCCCGGGAGGCCAACGTCGCGGGCTGGTGGCACAGTTACGGCGACGTGCTGCCCGGCTGGTTTCAGACATATGTGGGCCTGGAAGGGGCCGCGTCCCTCATCCGCGCCTACGAGGTCCAGTTCGTGCACGGGCTTCTGCAAACGCAGGAGTACGCGCATGCGGTCGTGCGCCGCGGAATGCCCGATGCCGGTGCGGCGGAAATCGACCGCCGGGTCGCGCTGCGACTGGAGAGGCAGAAGTTGTTGCTGGCAGAGCGCCCGCCGGAGTTCCACTGCGTGCTCGACGAGGCGGCGCTGCGCCGCCCGTACGGCGATCGCGAGGTGATGCGCGGACAGCTGCGGCACCTGATCGAACTCTCCGAGCGGCCGAATGTGCGCCTGCAGGTGATGCCGTTCAGCTTCGGCGGGCACGCCGGTGAGAGCGGTGCCTTCACCACGCTCGGGTTCCCGGAGCCCGGGCTGCCCGACGTCGTCTACCTGGAGCAGCTGACCAGCGCGCTCTACCTCGACAAGCGCGACGAGGTGACGCAGTACGCGCATGTCATGGACCGCCTCCAGGAGGACAGTCCCAATCCGGCCGAGAGCAGGGACTTGATACGTGGTCTACTCCAACTGACTTAACCCGTAGGTAGCATGAGTGCCAATCAGGAGCCAGCACCCCCCGGCTGGGCGCCGTGACCGGCGCCCTGCCCTCCAGATTGGGATTTCGCATGTCCTTCTTCGACGAGTTGGCGTACCAGTACATCGACGGCGAATGGCGGGCCGGCAGCGGCTCGTGGGACATCGTCGATTTCAATCCCTATGACGGGGAGAAGCTGGCGTCCATAACCGTCGCCACGGTCGACGAGATCGACCAGGCGTACCGTGCCGCCGAACGCGCGCAGGGGGAGTGGGGGGCCACCAACCCGTACACCCGCAGGCTGGTCTTCGAGCGCGCGCTGCGGATCATCGACGACCGGGAGCAGGAGCTCGGCGCGGCGATCGCCGCCGAGGTCGGCGGCACGCACGCCAAGGTGGCCTTCGAGCTGCATCTGGTACGGGAATTCCTGCGCGAGGCGATCCAGCTCTCGCTGCGGGCCGAGGGCCGGATCCTGCCGTCCCCGATCGACGGCAAGGAGAACCGGCTCTACCGGCTCCCGGTCGGCGTCGTGGGCGTCATCAGCCCCTTCAACTTTCCCTTCCTGCTGTCGGTCAAGTCGGTGGCGCCCGCGCTCGCGCTCGGCAACGCCGTCGTGCTCAAGCCGCACCAGAACACCCCCATCTGCGGCGGCGGCCTGGTCGCCAAGGTCTTCGAGGAGGCCGGGCTGCCGGCCGGGCTGCTGAACGTCGTGGTGACCGACATCGCGGAGATCGGTGACGCGCTCATCGAGCACCCGGTGCCGAAGGTCATCTCCTTCACCGGATCGGAGAAGGTCGGCCGCCACGTCGCGACCGTCGCCGCCTCCCACTTCAAGCGCACCGTCCTGGAGCTGGGCGGCAACAGTGCGCTGGTCGTCCTGGACGACGCCGACATCGACTACGCGGTGGACGCCGCCGTCTTCAGCCGCTTCGTCCACCAGGGCCAGGTCTGTATGGCCGCCAACCGGGTGCTGGTGGACCGCGCGGTGGAGGCGGAGTTCACCGAGAAGTTCGTCGCCAAGGTCAAGACCCTGAAGGTGGGCGACCCGACCGATCCGGCCACCCACATCGGCCCGCTGATCAACGAGGGCCAGGCGGAGGCGGTGACCGCGGTGGTCGAGCGCGCCGTCTCCGAGGGCGGCACCGCGCTGGTGCACGGCACGACCCGGGGCACCCTGGTCGGGCCGACGGTCCTGGCCGGGCTCCCGGACGGCTCCTGCGTGCTCAACCAGGAGGTCTTCGGCCCGGTCGTGGCGCTGGTCCCGTTCGACGGGGACGAGGAGGCCGTACGGATCACCAACGACTCCCCGTACGGGCTCAGCGGCGCCGTGCACACCGCCGACATCGAGCGCGGCGTGCGGTTCGCCAAGCGCATCGAGACCGGCATGATCCACATCAACGACGGCACGGTGCACGACGAGCCGATCGTGCCCTTCGGCGGCGAGAAGGGCTCCGGCCTCGGGCGGCTGAACGGCGACGCCATGGTGGAGGCGTTCACCACCACCAAGTGGATCTCCATTCAGCACGGGCGGTCGCGGTTCCCGTTCTGAGGCCCGCGCCGTCCTGCCCGTACGCCCGTCGGCTTCCCGCCGGCACGCCCGTCCGGACCGGCCGACGCGGCCCGGACGGGAGCCGGTGGCCGGGGCCTTCCGTACGCCTCCCGTACGCCTCCTGTACCCGTGCCGAGAAATTCCGGGACGCGGTCAAAGATGCGGACCGTTGAGGACACAACCTGTCCTCAACGGTCCGTAGCTTTCTTTCTGTCGGGCCGCGGCAGCAGCGCCGCGGCCCTCACGAAAGGCGGACACCATGCCCACTCACGTTCCGGCCGAAGCCCACGGCGACGAGCGCGGCGCGCTCCTGGCCTTCCTGGAGGCGCAGCGCGGCGGAATGCGCCGGTCCGTTCTCGGGCTGACCGACGAAGAGGCCACCCGTAAGCCGTCCGCAAGCGAACTGTCCCTGGCCGGCCTGCTGAAGCACGTCGCCGAGGTCGAGCGCGACTGGCTGGAGACCGCCCAGCAGGTGCCGCACACCGTCCAGCGCGACATGACCAACTACCACCTGAGCTTCCAGCTGGAGGAGGAGCAGACGGTCGCGAGCGTGCTCGCCGAGTGGGCGGAGACGGCGCGGGCGACCGAGGAGTTCATCCGCTCGCAGCCGGACCTGAACGGCACGTTCCCGCTGCCCGAGGCCCCCTGGTTCCCGCCGAAGGCGGAGCAGTCGATGCGCTGGCTGCTGCTCCACCTGGTCGAGGAGATCGCCCGGCACGCCGGCCACGCGGACATCATCCGTGAGTCCCTGGACGGCAAGACCGCCTTCACCCTGGTCGACGAGGAGCGGGCGGCGCAGGGCTGAGGCGGCCGGGCCTACTGAGCGGGTCCGGCCGCCTCGGGCGGCTCCGGCACCAGCCCCCCGTGCTGGTGCCGGGCGCCGTGCTCAGTACCTGATGATCTCGATGCCGTTGGACTCGGTGTGCACGCTGCCGGAGCTGCAGCTCGCGGCGTTGTACTTCGTACGCCACGACCCGCTGAGGCCGCTGCCGGCCCAGGTGCACCAGACCCGTACCTTGAACTTGCCGAACGACGCGGGGCAGTTCGCGAAGCCGACCGACTGGCCGTGGCCTCCCTTGCGGCAGCCCGCCGCGAGGGCCTGGGCAGGGGAGAGCACCGTACCCGCGGGGAGCGCCCGTACGGCAGCCGCGGTCGTCGTGGCCGCGCTCGGCTGAGCCGTCGCGGGCCCCGCCCAGATCAGCCCGCTCCCGGCCGCGAGTCCGGCCACCGCCATCAGCTTCTTCGACGTACGCATATCGATATCCCTTCGCAGAAACCACCTGGACAGGACGCAGCCGGGGGGGCGCAACCACGGTTCCGCCCCGGCTCCGGCCGACGGTTCAGGAGTCTGCGTACGGCCATGACGCCGGGACAACGGAAGCGGCCTGTCCCGGACAAGCGGGTCGGTGTCCGGGCTGGTCAGGGCGCTGCGCCGGGCCTGTCCCGGACAGCGGCCCGGTTGGCGGGCACCTGCGGAGGGTTCCCCGCCGCCACCCCTCCGTCAGCCCAAGTCCTCGCGCAGCTCCGCCGCCCGGCGCAGCACGTCGCGTACCGACTCGCGTTCCGCATCGTCGAGAGCGACCGCGTCCGCCCGGTCGAGCCAGGGAGCGGCCGCTGCCGAACTGTCCAACTGCGCAGCCACCTCGGCGCGCAGCACGAGAAGCTGGAGGAGCTGGAGCGCGGTCGGCCCGGCCGGCGTCGCGTCGCCCTCCAGGGCCCGGTCGATGATGCGGGCCGCCGCGGCGTGGTCGCCCTTGGACTCGCCGAGCAGCGTCGCGAGGTGCAGGGCCCGCGCGTACCGCTCCTTCGGGACGTCCGAGTGCTCGAAGCTGTCCGCGATCGGCTGTCCGATCCGTATGCAGTTGCCGCCGGGATCGGTCATCAGGAACTGCCGCACGCCGTACGACATGTCCTTCAGCGCCCCGAGCCGCGGCAGCCCGCGGGCCGGCACCTTGCCGTACGCGGCCTTCAGGTTCGCGCGGAAGGACGAGTGGAGCCCGTCCACGTCGTCGGTCAGGACGTAGCAGGCGCTGTAGGAGGTGGTCGGGTCGTAGCCCTTCATCCCGAAGAACTGCAGCTCGATGCCGCGCAGGCGGACGCCGCAGTACGGGTTCGGGGTCTTCTGGTACGAGGTCACCTCGAAACCGAGGGCTCGGTAGAAGTCGAGGAGTTCGTCGATGGAGGGGCACGGGAGCATCGGAATCACGGTCTCGGCCATACGGGTGAGCGTAGGGCGCGCGAGGCGAGTATTCAAACTTGAATAGAGGGAGGGGTCTAGGCTGGCCACAGCGCGAGCGTGAAGGATGCGAGGAGACGATGTCGGCGATCCGGCTGTTGGTACTGGGGGCCGTGCGGCAGCACGGACGGGCGCACGGCTACCAGGTGCGCAACGACCTCGAATACTGGGGCGCCCACGAGTGGTCCAACGCCAAACCGGGGTCGATCTACCACGCCCTCAAACAGATGGCGAAGCAAGGGCTGCTGCACGCGCACGACATCGCCCCCAGCCCCGCCGGCGGCCCTCCGCGCACGGAGTACGAGATGACCGAGGCGGGCACGGCGGAGTACTTCAAGCTGCTGCGCGAATCCCTGTCCCAGCACGACCGCAAGGTGGACGAGCTGAGCGCGGCGATCGGCTTCATCGTCGACCTGCCGCGCGAGGAAGTCGTGGCCCTGCTGAAGGAACGGGTGCGGGGCCTGGAGGAGTGGCGGGAGTCGGTCACCGAGTACTACACGCCGGAGGAGGGGCCGGAGCAGCTCGGCCACATCGGCGAGATCATGAACATGTGGGTGAACGCGGCGGACACCGGCGCGGAGTGGACCTCGGGGCTGATCGGCCGCATCGAGCGCGGGGCGTACGTCTTCGCGGGCGAGGGCGAGCCGTTCGTGGGCGTGCTGGCGGAGGGGCAGGAGAACCCGTTCGCGACGGGGGAGCCGGACCCGGAGTTCGGTGGCGAAGTGCCGCCGTCCAGCGCTTAATCAAGTTTGACTAGCGAGCTCTCGCGGGTTACCTTCCCGGGTCGGTAGTCAAACTTGTCTACTGGATCTCCTCCGGAGGAGGCACCGTGAGCCCATCACCCGCCCCCGTCCCCACCCCAGCCGCCGTCCCCACCCCTGCCGCTGCGCGCTTCCCCGTCGCCGGGCCCGCTCCCGGCACCGACCCCGCTCCCGGCACCGACCCCGCCATCGCCGTCGAAGGACTCCGCAAGAAGTACGGCCCGAAGGCCGCTCTCGACGGCCTCGACCTGACCGTGCCGCGCGGCACCGTGCACGGCATCCTCGGCCCCAACGGCGCGGGCAAGACCACCCTCGTCCGCATCCTGTCCACCCTGCTCCGCCCGGACGCCGGCACCGCCCGGGTCGCCGGCTTCGACGTACTGCGCCGGCCCGACGAGGTACGCGTACGGATCGGCCTGCTCGGCCAGCACGCCGCCGTGGACGAGGAGCTCAGCGGCCGGCAGAACCTGGAGATGTTCGGCCGGCTCTACCACCTGGGAGCCCGCGCGGCGGCCGTCCGCGCCGGTGAGCTGCTGGAACGCTTCGCGCTCGCGGACACCGGCAGGAAGGCGGTCGGCGGCTACAGCGGCGGCATGCGGCGCCGCCTCGACCTCGCCGCGAGCCTGATCATGGCGCCGCGCATCCTGTTCCTCGACGAGCCGACCACCGGCCTGGACCCGCGGGGCCGCACCGAGGTGTGGCAGGCGGTCCGGTCGCTGGTCGAAGGCGGTACGACCGTCCTGCTGACCACGCAGTACCTGGAGGAGGCCGACCAGCTGGCCGACCGGATCTCCGTCGTCGACGGCGGGCGGGTCATCGCGGACGGCACGTCCGACGAACTCAAGGCCGAGGTGGGCGGCGACCGTATCGACGTGGTCCTGCACGACCCGGCCGACCTGGGACGCGCCGCGGCGGCCCTCGGCGCCGTCGCCGGGCCGCCCACCGCCGACGCCGACGCCCGGCGGGTCAGCGCGCCGGTCGCCGACCGGATGACGGCTCTCACCGAGACCGTACGGGCCTTGGCCGCGGCCGGGATCGAGGCGCGGGACATCGCCCTGCGCCGCCCCACCCTCGACGAGGTGTTCCTGCACCTGACCCACCGCCCCGCCATGGAGGAGACGACCGCATGAGCACCGCCACGGCACCCGCGCCGGTCCCCGGGACCCGCTTCCGTACGGCCGGCTGGGTCCTCACCGACTCCTGGACGATGACCCGCCGCGGCCTCGCGCACTGGGCCCGGCAGCCCGTCCAGGTCGTCGTCGGGCTGGTCTTCCCCGTGATGATGCTGGTGATGTTCGGCTACTTCCTCGGCGGCGGGATGGCGCTGCCGGGCGGCGGCGACTACCAGGAGTACCTGGTCCCCGGCATGCTCGCGCTGACCATGGCCTTCGGCCTGGAAGCGACGATGGTGGCGGTCACCCAGGACCTCAACAAGGGCGTCATCGACCGCTTCCGCTCCATGCCCATGGCCCCGTCGGCGGTCCTGATCGGCCGCAGCGTCCTGGACATGCTGGAGTCGTCGGTCAGCCTGCTGGTGATGATCGGTGCCGGTCTGGCGATGGGCTGGCGCTGGCACAGCGGCCTCGACAACGCGCTGTACGCGGTGGGCCTGCTGCTCCTGCTGCGTTTCGCGATGCTGTGGATCGGTATCCACCTGGCCCTGGTGGCCGGCAAGCCCGAACTCTTCCAGGCCGTACAGATCCTGATCTGGCCCGTCGGCTTCCTCTCCAGCGCCTTCGTCTCCCCGGCGTCGATGCCCGGCTGGATGGGCGCCGTGGCGGAGTGGAACCCGATGTCCGCGACATCGGGCGCGATACGGCAACTCTTCGGCAACCCGCGGCCGGCGGGGGACGGGTGGGCGGCTCAGCACGCGGAACTGCTGGCGGTGGTGTGGCCGTTGGCGTTGCTGGTGGTGTTCTTTCCGCTGGCGGTGCGGAGGTTCGGGAGGTTGGGGAAGTGAGGTCGTTCCTCACGCCTCGGTGAGGGTCCGCAGGTCGATGTCCACGGGGAACGGGACGTTGGTGACGAGCTTGCCGGTGTGGACGGGGCGCTCGGGGCTGGGGGCGTAGACACCTGTCTCGTGGTGCAGCCAGAACTCGTGCACCACGGGCAGGTCGTCTTCGTCGCGTTCGATGCGCCAGTAGTGGGGGATGCGGGCTTGGGCGTACAGGGCCGGCTTGGTGAACCGATCGGCGAGACGCGAGCCTTCGGATACCACTTCCACGGCGAGAACGACCTTCTCCACGGGGATCTGTTCCACCGTGCGGATATCGAGCCCTGTTTTGTCGAAGACCATCACGTCGGGCTTGGGGGCGTTGCGGTCGTCGATCACCGTGCACTGCTCGGAGTCGACGGCGAATGGCTCACGACGGGCGCTCTGCAGCTGGTAGTACAGCTGGTTTCGTACGCGGTTGTGCCACCACACGGCCATGCCTCGAACCACAATATTCCCATCCAGCAGTTCCCAGTCGAGCGGCAGCTCCAAATCCTTGACCTGGTTGTACGTCCAGCGGCCCGACGGCCTGTACATCCAGTTCTCCGGCGTCGCCCGCTCTCCCCACTCGGGCTCGACTTCTGCGGCCATTGCTGCTCCCATGCACCGAATCGTGAACGCGTTCGTGGTCCCGTGTCCCTCGAACGACCGTAGCGCCACCCGCACGAGTGACGCCGGACGACGCGCCCCGCCGCCTCCAGCAGCGGAAGCGTCCTCAGTGATGGAACGCCGTATCCGTACTCGCCCGGTTCCCCAACGGCCCGCCCTGCTTGCGCAGTTCTGGCAGCAAACGTTCCAGATCGGCCATGAACAGGTCGCTCAGGTCGTGGGAGAAGCCGTTGCGGCAGACGATGCGGAGGACGGAGAGGTCGTCGCGGTCGGGCGGGAAGGTGTAGGCGGGGATGAGCCAGCCGCGCTCGCGCATGCGGCGGGAGATGTCGAAGACGTCGAAGTCGGTCACGCCGCCGGCCGTGGTGAAGGCGAAGACCGGAAGCTCGTCGCCGCGGGTCAGCATGCGGAAGTCGCCCAGGTCGCCGATGCGGTCGGCGAGCGAGCGCGCCACGTCGCGCGTGTTCCGCTGTACGGCGCGGTAGCCGGCCCGGCCGAGCCGCAGGAACGTGTAGTACTGGGCGACCACCTGGGCGCCGGGCCGGGAGAAGTTGAGGGCGAAGGTCGGCATGTCGCCGCCCAGGTAGTCGACGCGGAAGACCAGTTCCTCCGGCAGTGCCTGCTTGTCGCGCCAGATGGCCCAGCCCACGCCGGGGTAGACCAGCCCGTATTTGTGGCCGGAGGTGTTGATGGAGGCGACGCGCGGGAGCCGGAAGTCCCACATCAGGTCCTCGTCCAGGAATGGCGCGATCATGGCGCCGGACGCGCCGTCCACGTGGACGGGGATGTCCAGCCCGGTGCGCTCCTGGACGGCGTCCAGGGCCGTGCAGATCTCCGCCACCGGCTCGTACGACCCGTCGAACGTCGAGCCGAGGACGGCCACGACGCCGATGGTGTTCTCGTCACAGAGCGCGGCGGCCGACTCCCCGTCCAGGTGGAAGCGGTCGCCCCGCATGGGCACCTGCCGCGCCTCGACCTCCCAGAACGTACAGAACTTCTCCCAGCACACCTGCACGTTCGCGCCCATGACCAGGTTGGGCCGGGCGGTGGCCGGGTAGCGGTCGGCGTTCGCCCGGGCCCAGCGGCGCTTGAGGGCCATTCCGGCGAGCATGCACGCCTCGCTGGAGCCGGTCGTCGAGCAGCCGACGGCGGCGGCCGGATCGGGCGCGTGCCACAGGTCGGCGAGCATGGCCACGCACCGCTGCTCCAGCTCGGCGGTGCGCGGGTACTCGTCCTTGTCGATCATGTTCTTGTCGCGGCACTCCGCCATCAGGATGTCGGCCTGCGGCTCCATCCAGGTGGTGACGAAGGTAGCCAGATTCAGCCGGGCGTTGCCGTCCAGCATCAGCTCGTCGTGAACGAGCTGGTAGGCCGCGCGCGGGGCGACGGGCTCGTCCGGCAGGGCGTGCCGGGGCGGTGCCCCGGCCATCCCCGCCACCGGGTCGGCCTCGCCGTAGAAGGGATTGACCGACAGATTCCGATTCTTGTCTTTCCCGATGGGTGCGCCCTCGTGGAGTGGCATGGTGGCCGCCTACCCTCAGCCGGCCCCGGAAAGCCCTGCCTTCAGGGCGCGGGTGAATTTCACGACACGGCGCGCCTGGACGCCGGCGGCGGTGCGCGCCTCGTCGTCGAGCGGCGTCTCGGGGCCGCCGACATGCGAGGTGCCATACGGGTTGCCGTCCGCGAATTTGCTGGGGTCGGTGTAGCCGGGTGTCACGACGATGCCGCCGAAGTGGTGGATCGTGGTGTAGAGGGCGAGCAGGGTGGTCTCCTGGCCGCCGTGCTTGGTCGCGGAGGCGGTGAAGCCGCTGTAGACCTTGTCCGCCAGCCTGCCCTGCTGCCACAGCCCGCCGAGCGTGTCGATGAACTGCTTGAGCTGCGAGGCGATGTTGCCGTACCGGGTGGGCGAACCGAAGATCACGGCGTCCGCCCAGACCATGTCGTCGGGCGTGGCCTCGGCGATGCCGGCGGTCGCGCGGGCGTTCTCGGCCCAGGCGGGGTTGGACTCGACGGCCGCCTGCGGGGCCAGCTCGGCCGCCTTGCGCAGCCGCACCTCGGCCCCCGCCTCCTCGGCGGCGTCCGCGACGGCCCTGGCCAGCTCGGTGACGGTCCCGGTCGAGGAGTAGTAGACGACGGCGAGGCGGACGGAGCGGTCGCCGGAGCCGGAGCTGGTGGCGGTGCTGCGGTCGGTCCGGTCGCTGGGCTGGGTCATGGCGATACCTCCTACGGAGGCGACGATACGGGCATACGGGACATTCAGCGCGCCTGTGGTCGTGCTCGGCCGCAGGCCGCCGGGGCGCGGGTGGCGCCTCCCCCCACCGTGACGCTCGATGGATGAAGCGTCAACGACCGATATCCGCGCGGGTGTTGCGCTGCTCTGCGCCTCCAACTTAGGCTTACCTAACTTGCGCGAGGCGGGAGTCCCCGGGACCCCCGAAGGACCGGAAGGAGCGGACGTGGAATCGAAGCGCGCGGATGCGAAGGGCGCGGTAACGGACGAGGAACGGGCGGCCGCCACCCGCGCGGCCCGCGGCACCGTCACCGGGCTGCTGTTCGGGCAGCTCGCCACATACGCCATGGGTACCGCCGTCCGGCTCGGCGTGCTGGACCGTATCGGCGCCGGCACCCGTACGGCGGACGAGGTGGCGGCCGACTGCGGCACCCACCCGCAGGCCACGCTCCGCCTGCTGCGCGCCCTGGCCGCGCTGGACGTGCTGACCGAACCCGAACCGGGCACCTTCGAGGCCACCACCGCCGGAGCGCTGCTGCGCAGCGACGCCCCGGACTCCCTGTACGCCCTGGCACGCATCTTCAGCGAGCCGCTCATGACCCGCGCCCGGGAACGCATGGAAGACAGCGTTCGCACCGGCGAACCCGTCTTCGACGCGATCTTCGGTACGGACTTCTTCAGCCATCTCCAGGGCGAACCGGAGCTGTCGCGGGTGTTCAACACCGCGATGGGCCAGGGCACCCGCATCGCCGCCCAGGACGTACCGGCCGCTTACGACTTCGGGCGCTTCGGCACCATCGTCGACGTGGGCGGCGGCGACGGCACGCTGCTCGCCGCGATCCTGCGGGCCCACCCCGCGCCGCGCGGCATGATCTACGACACCGCCGAGGGCCTCGCCCAGGCCGGAGCCAAACTGGCCGCCGAGGGGGTGGCCGACCGCGTCACCCTGCGCACCGGCGACTTCTTCACCGCGGCCCCCACCGGCGGTGACCTCTACCTCCTCAAGAGCGTCATTCACGACTGGAACGACGACCAGTGCGCGCAAATCCTGCGCCACATCCGGAAGGTGCTGCCCCCGGACGGCCGCCTCCTGCTCATCGAGCCGGTCCTCGACGACACCGTGAGCCCCGGCGCCTCGGCCCTCCCCTACCTGAGCGACCTCAACATGCTGGTCAACCTGGGCGGCCGCGAACGCACCCGCGCCGACTTCGAAACCCTCTGCGCCCAGGCCGGCTTCACACTCACCGGCCTCACCCCACTACCGGCCCCGGACCCCTACGTCCTCATCGAGGCCGCCCCGGTCTGAGCCGGTACGGGCCCGGTCATCTCCACCCGACCGGCCCACCACGCGCCGCCCGGCAACCTGCCCGGCCGGGCGGCGCTGGTGTGCCGTTACCGGTGGTGTACGGCCGTGGCGCCCAGGAGGATGCGGTCACGGGCGGTGGCGCGGCACAGGTACCGCTCGATCACGTCAGGACCCGCTCCGGGCGCGATGGCATCAAGGCCGAGCACGAGGCAAACGTGCCCGCCGCCCAAGGCGTGCTCGGTCCACCGGGCCGACGGCCGTGGCACCCGCAAACAGAACTCCGGGTGGCCGTAGTCGAGAACAAGGTGCGCCCCCCGGGCCGACAGCCGGTCGCCCACGACTGGAATCCGCCCCGAAGCGGCGCGCAAGCCGAGCGCATCGGCCATGCTTCGCAGGCTGGTCTCGATGCCCTCGGTGGACTCGCCGGGACGGCGCGGAGGCGGATGCGCGATCAGTATCCACGCCATGGAGCCGACGGGCGAGGCGGCATCGAGCCATGTGCTGACCACGAGCCCGGCGATGAAACCGGCGCCTGGGATGGGCCGGACAGAAATCACCATGCCAACACCGCCCACACGACCTTCCCGAGCGGCCGTTCCGCCACGCCCCAACTGCTGGCGACCGCTTCAACGATGAGCAGGCCGCGGCCTCGCTGCCGGTCCGGGTTGGGTGGTCTGCGACGGGGACGGCGCCGGGCCGGATCATGCACCTGGATCTGCGCTCCAGCGGGGGAAGCCGTCACAGCCACAGCAATGAGGTCTCCGGGCTCGGTGCCATAACGGCAGGCGTTGGTGACGAGTTCACTGACGAGGAGTTCGACCTGGGCGAGGTGTTCTTCAGCGATGCCGGGCACGGACTGCTGGGCAACTCGCCGGGCGTATGCACGGGCTTGTCTCACGCTTCTGGCCGTGCCGGGGAACTTTCGCGGCGGGGCGAGTGCGGAAGCCCCATAGCGTGGGCCTCTCTGCGGAACCTCGTGCATGACCGGGCCACCTTTCGTTGCCCCCGCCCCCTGGACTTGTGACGTATCGACGGTTGCGTGCGGCCACCGCCGCGCTTACCCCCGGGGCAGGCGAGGTTGTGTGGCTATGAACTCAACCGGGCCGCACAGCGTGTGCGCGAGGAACGACCCGGTGCGCGCATATCGCTATGCGACAGGCGCATACGGGTACGGGGAGTGAATCGTTGAGCCGGTATCAACGACTCGGGGGTGAGCCGTATGGGCTGGGCATCGCAAGCTGTGCGAGACGCGTCCAGGGCGGGTGACTACGGAAGAGTGGTCAGGGTTGCCCGTGAGGCGCTGCGCGTGTCTCAACGCCAGCTGGCGGAGGCGTGTGGCACGAGTCAGTCCGCGGTGTCGCGGCTGGAGACACGCGGGACAGGCCCCTACGACATGACGCAACTAGGCCGGGCGGCCGACCATTTACGCATCCCGCGTCACATGGTCGGCCTGGCCGACCACACTGCGGCTGACGCCGCGAAGGGGGACGGATCTGTGGAACGCCGAAATTTCCTGGCGGGAGCCATGGCGGTGGTCGCCGTGCCGGCCACGCCGACGCTCGCAACGCCGATATCGACAGCGGACGACAGCGGCGGCCAGGCCGTGACGTTACGATGGGCGACTGCCGCTTTCCGGCGCATGGACGGCTCCACGTCGTCCCGGCAGCTCGTGGAACCAGTGCTGGCACACCTGCGGCTGATCCAGGAGCTCGCCCAGGGTGCCGTCCGCCGCGACCAGCGTGCCCGGCTTGCCGCTGCGGGGAGCGAAGCCGCCGGTCTCGCCGCGTGGCTGTCCTGGGACATGGGGGATCACGGCTCGGCACGTACCTGGTACGGCGCTGCGGTCAAAGCCGCCCGTCGCGCTTCCCACCCACTGCTGGCCGCCTACCAGCTTGGGAGTTTGGCCCAGTTCGAGGCGTATACGGGTAATGCTGCTCAGAGTCTCGCTCTGGCTCGCCAGGCGCGGCGCGTACTGGGGGAGGAGTGTCCTGCTGTCGCTGACGCCTGGCTGTCGAGTGTGGAGGCGCTCGCCCATGCTGCGGCGGGCGATGCTGCAAAAGTCGGGAGTTCTTTGGGTGATGCGGCAGACAAGGTGCGGAGCGTGACCGCGGAGGCGCCTTGGCCCTGGGTGTTCTGCTTCGACGGCGCGAAAGTCGCGGCGTTCCGGGTCGCCTGCGGGGCCCGCCTCGGCCGGGCCGATTGGATCTCTGCTGCGCAGGGCGACGCCGGTGCGGTTCTGACCTCGGGGCATGAGAAGCAGCGGGCACTGCTCATGCTGGACTTGGCTTCCGGGCACCTGGCATCCGGCAAGGTCGACGGAGCATTCGACCTGGCTGTACGGGCGCTGGAAGTTGGCCTGCGTTTCAAGTCGGGGCGCATTGTCGAGCGGGCACGTTCCATCCGACGCGCATATTCGCCAGCTGTGCCACCGAAAGTCGTGAGGGAATTCGACGACCGTATGTACGACGTATACGTGTAAGTGCGGAAGGGGAATGCCGTGCGGTTTGGTATCACGGGGCACAGGGGACTATCAGCGCCCGTTGAGCAATTCGTGCGGGCTGAGTTGTCGGAGTTCCTGCGCCGATTCGAGCCCTCGGAATTGTGTGGTGTCTCCTGTCTCGCCGACGGGCCCGACGCGTGGTTCGCCGAGATCGTCCTTGAGCTGGGAGGGCGTATCGAAGTCGTGGTGCCTGCCGAGCGTTACCGCGATGGACTTCCGGAGGAACACCATGCCGTCTACGACTCCCTGCTCCGGCGCGCGGTCGGCCTACACAAAACCGGGTTCCGGGATTCCTCTTGCGGGGCCCACATGGCGGGGAGCGAGATGCTGGTGGGCATGGTCGACCGGGTGCTCGCCGTCTGGGACGGGAAGCCGGCCAGGGGCTTCGGCGGGACGGCCGACGTGGTCGCGTACGCCCGGCGTGCGGGCGTATCGGTCGACGTCATCTGGCCGGAGGGGGCGATGCGGGATTAGTGGGGTGTGTTGTTGTTTCTGCTTTCCCTGACCCTTGCGAGGAAGGCGCGCATCGCGGACTGTGACGTCTTGATGAATACCTGAGGACGGTCACTTTCGCGGATCAGGACCTGTCCTTCAGGTGCGGTGACCTCCACGCTATTTCCCTCGGCGTCGGTCGACTCCGAGGGCTTCTGCCACTCGTTGTGCGGCGGCGCCTCGCTGTGGCGCACACCGATGCATGAGTTTCCGGCTTGGCAGTGGGAAGAGACTTGCCATGGCGAATTCGCTGTTGCGCCCTTCATGGCTGAAGGGTAGCGCCGTGAAGGAGACCGCAGGGGCTTCTCGCGTGCCGCTCTGCTGCTTACGCGGAACGGGGGCCGGCCCGGTGTCAGGCCCCGCCCCTTATCCCTCACCCCGCACTCGCCAACGACAACTTCGCCGCGAACCCCAGGAACGCCGCCCCCGCCCCCGCCGACAGCCCCGCCGTCAAACGCTTGCGGCGGCGGAAGGTGGCGGCCAAGTACGTGCCGCTGAAGATGAGGATGGTGAGGTAGGTGAAGCTGAAGAGTTGGGCCCAGGCGCCGAGGGTGAGGAAGGAGAGGACGGGGTGGGCGTAGGCGGGGTCCACGAACTGGACGAAGAAGGAGATGAAGAAGAGGATCGCCTTGGGGTTGAGGAGGCTGATCACGAGGGCGCGGCGGTACGGGCGTTCGCGGACCTCCTTGGACCGGCCGGCCTCGTCGGCCGTGGCCTTTGCGCGGAGGGACTTGGCGGTCTCGCGGTTGCGCCACAGGGACCAGGCGCCGCGCAGCATGCCGACCGCGAGCCACGTCAGGTAGCCCGCGCCCGCGAACTTCACGACGGCGAAGAGGATCGGGCTGGTCTGCAGGAGCGAGGCCACGCCGCCCGCGGACAGGGTCATCAGCACCGTGTCGCCGCACAGCACGCCGGCTGCCGCGCGGTAGGCGATGCGCGGGCCGCGACGGGCCGCGACGGAGACGACGTACAGCGAGTTCGGGCCCGGCAGCAGGACGATGAGCGCGACGCCCACCAGGTAGGTCGGAAGATCGGTTATCCCCAGCATGGGGGCAGGATGCCACTGGCGTCCCGCCCGCCCCACGGGTTTCCGGTATACGGACTTGCACCTCACGCGGCGTGAGGTCCCATCGTGGAGCGCGTACCGAGAAGGAGGGCGGGAGGCCGTGGGCTACTCCGTGGGACAGGTCGCCGGGTTCGCCGGTGTGACGGTGCGCACCCTGCACCATTACGACGAGATCGGGCTGCTGGTGCCGGGGGAGCGCAACCACGCGGGGCACCGGCGCTACGGCGACGACGATCTCGACCGGCTCCAGCAGATCATGTTCTACCGGGAGCTGGGCTTCCCGCTCGACGAGGTGGCGGCCCTCCTGGACGACCCGGACGCCGACCCGCAGGAACACCTGCGGCGGCAGCACGCGCTGCTGAGCGCCCGGATCGGCAAGCTCCAGGCCATGGCCACCGCCGTCGAACACGCGATGGAGGCACGCAAGATGGGCGTCAATCTCACACCCGAGGAGAAGTTCGAGGTGTTCGGGGACTTCGACCCGGACGATTACGCGGACGAGGTGCGTGAGCGCTGGGGGAGTACCGACGCGTACAAGGAGTCCCAGCGCCGGACCGCCTCGTACACCAAGGAGGACTGGAAGCGGCTGACGGAGGAGTTCGACGCCATCCACCGGAAGATGGCCGGGGCGATGGAGCGCGGGGTGCCGGCCGACTCCGGGGAGGCGATGGACGTCGCCGAGGAGCACCGGCGGTTCATCTCGTCCGGCTACTACGACTGCTCGTACGAGATGCACACCTGCCTCGGCGAGATGTACGTCGCGGACGAGCGCTTCACCGCCACCTATGAGGCCATCCGGCCCGGGCTGGCCGTCTACATGCGCGACGCGATGCTCGCCAACGCGGTGCGCAACAGCTGAGACCGTACGGGCCCGGGGAGCGCGCCCCCTGGCCCGTACGGCCGTGTCGCGGACCGGCCCCCGGGGCCGTGGGCGGACTCAGCCGGCCTTCGGGGCGATCACCACGGCGGTGCCGTACGCGCAGACCTCCGTGCCCACGTCCGCCGCCTCCGTCACGTCGAAGCGGAACATCAGCACCGCGTTCGCGCCGCGTGCCCGCGCCTGTTCCACCAGCCGCTCCATGGCCTGGTTACGGGTCTCCACGAGCGTCTTGGTCAGGCCCTTCAGCTCGCCGCCGATCATCGACTTCAGCCCGGCCCCGATCTGGCTGCCCAGATGGCGCGAGCGCACCGTCAGGCCGAAGACCTCGCCGATGACCCGCTGTACCTCGTATCCGGGGACGTCGTTGGTCGTCACCACCAGCACGTCGGCCTGCGCGGCCTGCCCGCCGCCGAACTCCTCGATGCCCATCGTGTCCTGTCCCTCCGTGCGGTGAGCCCGCCGGGAGGCCGGCTCCTCGGGGGAGCGTCTCATGGGGACGGGGTGGAACCGGGGGATCCGGGGGCCCGGGGGCCCGGGGGAGGGCGGCGTCGGTGTCCGGC
>NZ_JOCQ01000115.1 GCF_000720725.1 Streptomyces rimosus subsp. rimosus | reverse complement strand
GCTGCCACGGCGGGGCCCGCCCGCCCACCCCACCCCCGCGCGGATCACTGATCAGCCCGCCGGGTTGTACGCATTCCAGCGCATTGACCACCCGAGGGCGGTGCGTTTGCATCCTTCTGGGCCTCCGGCGCAGGGCCGGGGCGCACGCGTCTTCCGGGGGAAGCATGCCCGCTGCCGCTCCGCACCGAACGCATACCCACACCACTCACACCACCCACACCACCCGCCGCTCCGCCGCACCTGCCGGTCGCGCCGCCGCAAGGTACACCTTCAGCCGCGGCGTCGCTGCCCTGGCCGGCGCACTGGCCCTCGCCCTCCTGCCGAGCACCGTAGCCACCGCGGACGTAGCCCTCGCAGCCCCGACGGACTCCCCGCCCCGGCCCGGCACGCGCAGCCCCCACCAACAGACGCAGAAACGACACACCCAGCAAGCCTTACGCGCCACCACCACACCCCGCCTCGAACGCGCCAGCCTCACCGCCGACGGCGCCGAAGCCAACGACGCCTCCTGGGGCGGGGTGATCAGCGCTGACGGCCGGTACGTCGCCTTCACCTCGAAGGCGACCAACCTGACGCCGGACCCGCACAACCCCTACCTCCCCGTCACCTACGTCAAGGACCTGCGCACCGGCGCCGTCACCTTCATCCGCGACGGCCTGGGCGGCGTACGGATCAGCGCGGACGGCCGCTGCGTCGGCACCAACGACTTCGGAGCCCACGACCTCCAGGGCTTCGTCCACGACCTGAAGGCCGGCACCAGGCAAGCACTCGGGTCCGCCCGCGGCGGCAGCCGCATCACCGGCCTCAGCGGCGACTGCCGGTACGCCGCGTACACGGCCAACCCGCATCACCCCGCCGATCCGCAGCGCATCTACCTGCACGACCGCACGACCGGCCAGGACACCCTCGTCAGCCGCCCGCCGACGCCCGAGCAGTACGACATGTCCGACGGATCGCTCAGCGCCGACGGCCGCACCCTCGCCTACCGCGCCCACCGCCGCCAGGGCGACGGCCCCGACCGCGACGACATCATCGTCACCGACCTGCGCACCGGCAAGCACCGGCAGCTCGACGGCTCACAGGACGACGCCACCGCTGGTCTCGTCCAGCTCAGCGCCAACGGGCGGGCCGTGGCCTACACCGTCGGCTCGGACACTTACGTGCACGACCTGCGCACCGGCCGTACGACCCGACTCAACGGAACCTGGGGCCGGGCCCTGAGCCCGGACGGCGGACACCTCCTGTACGCGGACGCCAACACCGAGGCCCTGCGCCTGCGCAACCTGCGCACGGGCGCCGACCACCTGGTCGCCCCACAGGGGGGTGCCGAGCCCGGCGCGCTGACCGCGCATGGCCGAACCACCGTCTTCGCCACCGCCGTCGGCGATCTGGTGCCCTCGGACACCAACGGCGTGGCGGACGTCTTCGTCCGCCACCGGCGGTGACGCCCCCGTGAACTGACGGGGGCCGGAATCGTTTCACCTTGCCGGGAGGGCGCGGCGACATGGCGTACTCCAGTCGCGCCAACCATGCTCACCTGCGCCCCCGTAACGGCGGCGTCAGCCGACAGGATGTGCTGCTGCGGAAGCTGTTGCGGAAGCCCCACCCACCAGAACCGCCGCAGCCCCACCCACCGTGACCGCCGCCGCGCCGGGCGATACCGCCGGACACACCGCATACCTGCCGAAGCAGCCCTGGTCCGCAGCGAGCCGGGTGACAGCGAGCCGGGTGCCAGTGAGCGGATTCAGCTGCCGTTGTGCGATGGGCGGTCGCGGAGCGCGGCATTGGGGACCTGGCACAGCCAATGGCCTCTGGTGGCGCTCCAGCCGAGGAAGCGCCGAGTGCGGCCCTGGTCCGTGGCGCCGTCGCTGTCGAAGGCGCCGCCGTCGGCCACGAGTTGCAGCCCCGTGAGCGCGGGCGCGAGCCGGGCACCGACGTGCGCCGGGTGGCGGTCCGCCTCTGCCGCCAGTCCACCGATGATCCGCCGCTGCTGGTCCGGGGCGCACAGTGACAGGTGGAAGAGCATCTGCCGCCATGCGTACGCCGCGTCCTTGACCGTGGTCAGCGGGCGTGGGTTGCCGTGCACCCGGGCTGTCAGACGGCACACCGCAGCGAAGCACCGGCGCGCCAGATCGGGCCGGCCCGGCTCGGGGGTGATGCCCACCCGGTGCACCAGGGTGCTCAGATTGTGCGTGGTCAGGATCTGCGCCTGTTCGATCACCGCGCCGTTCGCCGCCACCGACCACGACGGTCCGGGGCCGCCTGTCCCGGCGCGCTCGGCGCACAGCCGCGCGAACCCGGGAGACGTCTGCGCCGCGTACCCGCGGGACGGTGTTCCGCCCGCTTCGCTGATCGCGAGGTCGCGTACGGCTGCGTAGTCGATGCCGTAGTAGCGCTCGTACAGCGTGCCGCCGAGCAGTTCACCGGCGACCTGCGCCGCCGCGAGAAACTTCGGGCTGAAGGTGCCCATGAAGATATCCGCGGCCAGCTCTTCGACCAGTGGTGCGTCCAGTTCGGCCTGGCGGGCGAGCACGCCGAGCTCGCGGACCAAGGCGTTGGGCAGGATCGTCGCGGGGAAGCCCTGCACGGCCAGCTCGCCCAGCTGTCGCAGCGTGCTGTACGCCGGCACGCGGGCCGTTTGGTGGCCGCGCCGTCGGGCCACCGCCCGTACCCAGGGCAGCTCCTCGACCCGCACCTGTCGCTGGAGGTGGGCCAGCAGCAGCGAACGGCGGTTGCGGAAAGCCCGGTAGTTCGCGGCCATCAGGGTGCGCAGCGCCTCGTCCTCGTACGCCTGCGCCGTGGTGGCCGCGACGAGCTGCGGCACCAGCTCGGCCAGCACCTCGGCCGAGGGAACCACGCCCCGGGCCACCAGCGTGCCGACCGGCGCGCTGAGCGTGGCCTCGACGCTCCGCCGGATCGCCGCCGGGACCGGCGCCCCGGCGGGCAGCCCGGTCTCCCGCGCCTCGTCCTCGGACACCGGGGCAACGAGCGGGCCGACATCGGCCGTTCCGACGTCCTGCGGAAGACCGGACAGCCGGCGCAGCACCAGCTGGGCCAGCGCGTGGTGCGAGGGCAGCGCCGCCTGCACCGCCTGCTCCCGACGGAGCGCGGTGTGCTGCTTCGAGCCGGGTCGCCCACGCCGCCGCACCATGGCGGTCACGGCATGCCGCAGCAGACCCAGGCGCCGCGTGTCCAGCGGACGCCCGGCGACGATCTCCTCCAGCGCACCGCGCAGGATGCCCAGATTCTCCTTGGGGCTGCGGTGTTTGCCGCAGTAGGTGTGGGCGGCTGCAAGCAACCGGTAGCGGTCCAGCAGGGCCGCACCGCGCTCGTACCAGTCGGCATCCGGGACCTGGTCGAGCACGCGGCCCGTCCCGGCGGTCTCCAGCCAGTGCGCGAGCAGTTCGTCGCCGAACGGCTGCCAGACCGCGAGCGCCTCCCGCTGCGCCTCAACAGCGCTGTTGGGCCGCCGCCGTGCCAGAGCACGGCCGGCTTCGGCGACCGTACGCCGGTGCACGGCGGCGGCGTCCGGAACCGGCCCCCTGGCAGGCCGGGGCGTGAACCGCAGTGTGCCCGCGAACGGCCAGAGCTCGTCGAGCAGGGCGAGAGCACCCGTCACGTCCCCGGAGCGGACCAGCCACGCCACGGTGAGCAGCGCGGCCTCCTCGGGCACGGTGACCTCGTAACGACCGCTGTCCAGCAGCGCGTACAGCCGGGCCAGACCGGGTTCGGTGAGGCAGTCGGCGAACAGTGCCCGGCGATCCTGCGGCACCCCGGCCCGGCGTGCGGCCTCCTGCTCGTACGGCTGGAGAGGGCCACCGGCGGCTGGGGTGCCCGTGGCGAAACCGCCGCGGACCACCTCCGGGGTCACCCAAACGGGGAGCCCGGCCACCGGCGTACGCGAGCCGATCCTCAGCCGGTCCTCGGCCATGCCCGCGAGCACATCCTGCCAGCGCTGTACGCGCTCCGCGGCTCGGCGGCGGGTCGCGGCATCCTCATGGATCAGCGCGGTCATGAAGGCTTTGTCCAACTGGCCAGCCGCGTAGGACGGGGCCACGGTGCGCGGCTGCTGATGGTCTGTGTCATGGTTCATAGGCCGACGTGGCAGGTCCTGCCCCTGCGCCCTCCGGGACCAGAGCCCGGCGCTCTGCTGCTGAGCTACACGTCGCTGCCCGGACACTAGATCACCGCTGACTGGTCGTACAACTGCGTTCTTCGACACTGAGCAGGCCACTACGGCGGCCTTCACGCCTACACGTCGGTGAGCAGCTGATCAGGACGTCCGAGCGAGCGCAGGCTCAAGCGGGCTCTCTACCGCCCCGCCCCGCCCTGCCCCGCTCCGCCCCGCCCTGCCCTGGTCGGCGGTGCCTCGTCGGCACCGGCTTGACTCTGACAGGGCTTACGGGCCCCGGCCCCCGGCTCCTGGCTGCCGGCTCCCGAGGACGGGTCCCGGGGGCACGCTCGTTACGATCGAATGTGCCTGGAGTGTCCGGGTATGCATGCCTTGTGGAGTGAAGCGTGAGCGATGAGATCCTGTCCGTCATACCGGCCGACCCGTACTGGCAGCCTGGCCAGGCCGCGGCTGACCGGTGTGCGGCACTCCTGGCTGATCCGGCATTCGGGGCCCGGCACGGTCAGGACGTCGAGATCGACGTGAGCTGGCACGACCCGCTCCGCGTCATCGACTGCGGTCAGAACCTGGAGAGGATCGGCTGCCCGCATTGCGGCGCAGAGATCGACCCCGGGCAGTGGTCCGATCTCGTCAGTGCCTGCTACGAGGACGAATTCGCCACCCTCGCGATACGTGCCCCCTGCTGCGGGACTGCCACCACGCTGGATGCGCTGGATTACGACTGGCCGTGCGGCTTCGCCCGCTTCCAGATCGCCATTCGGAATTCCGGCCGTGCCGGGTTCGCCGACGATGAAATGACCGCCCTCGCGGATGCGCTTGGACACCCCGTACGGCAGGTCAGAACCCGCATCTGACGAGCATGCTCCTCGCTACGTCAGAGCATCACCGGCCGTTGCTGCGAGTGCGACTTCAACAGAGGGCGTCTGAGAAGCCCCGATCACGTCGGCGGCAGCGATTAGGCGAAGCCTGCACCGGGGAGGTCGCGGTGGCAGTCGTCGGGCGGCGTCCCCGGGTTGGCGGTGCGCCGGTCGTGGGGCGTAGGACCTCAGCCCCATGTGTTTCCCGATCTTGCTGGCTAGCGTCGGCGATATGCAGAACAAAAAGATTGTTCCTCGCTCCGCGGTCGAACGCAGGCGCGAGACTTTGGACCGCCTTGCCACGGATCGGGACGTCTGGGTAGCGACAGCCCACCCCGATCACGGCCCCCACCAGATCCCCTTGTGGTTCTCATGGGATACGCAAGCGGTGTGGGTGTGCACGAGCGCGACGTCTGCGACCGTGCGGAACGTGCGTAAGGACCCGCGGGTGCGCCTGTCGCTGCCGGACACCTTCGATGTTGTGCTGCTCCAGGGGATGGCGGAGTGCTTCCCGGCTTCGGACGTCCCGAAGGAGGCGGCGGACGCATTCGCCGGCAAATTCGGTTGGGATCCGCGGGCGGAGGACGGTTCCTTCGTGTATGTGCGCGTAGTGCCGAAGGCAGTCCGTGCCTGGCGAGGGGAGGCGGAACTGCGTGGCAGGATCATCATGCGTGATGGTGCTTGGCTGGAGTAGTAATTGCCCAGGGCGGAGGCATCCGCAGAATTGACTGACGGGAGACCTGACGGGGGATTGGTGTGAGGCGGGCGGCTGTTTTGTGCTGGGCTCGGGTGTGTGCCGGTCGGTAGAAGCTGGCACCCGTCTCGATGTTATTTCCGCCGAAGGTCGGTCTGTCGACCACTGCTGCGCAGAGTCACGGTTCAGTGAGTATGTCGAAGTTCGACATCGCCGCTTCAGCGCCCAGCGCGTTGATCTGGGCCGGTCCGATGTTCGGTTCGGCCTCGAAGCCGAAAACTCCTGGGCCACCTGGCGCAATCGGTTTCCCGGCCTCTGCCACGATCCGTACCTCCCCTCGCGCGACCCGGACAGCTCTGTCGGGGAGATGGTGTCGAAACGGGGTACGACTCGTGTCCTTGCCCTTAGGGGAAGGGGCAGGGACACGGTCGCCAGGCATGTTCAGTTACATCCGGCCTGCACCGTCGCAGCCTCCTCCTCGGAAGCTGATGGCGCGGTGTCCACTTTGGCAAACCTGGTGAGCAGAACGGTCAGCCCGCCCATGAGCCCGATGGCACCCGCCACCCAATACGCCGCATGGAAACCTGACAACTGGTCGGCTGGATTCGCGGCACCGCCGCTGACACCGGCCGAAACTGCAACCAGGATCGCCAGACCGACGCTGTTGCCGATCTGCTGTGCGGTCACATTGACCGCACCGGCGACTCCATGCTGGTGAAGCGGCAGGCCCTCCAACGTGGCGGCTGTCATCGCGCCGAAACTCAGGCCCTGGCCGGTGCTCATGACCACGATGCCGGGAAGCATGTGCGTCCAGTACGAGCCGTCCTCGGGTGTATTCACCCACAGAGTGATGCCGGTTCCGATGAGAAGCAGGCCGACAGCCATCAGGGGCTTGTAAGCCGCCGGCGACATCAGACGTCCGGCGATCTGTGAGCTGATGATCACGACTACGCCCACGGGCAGGACGGCCAGTGCGGATTCGAATGGTGAGTAACCGAGTATTCCTTGCGCGTACAGTGGCGAGAAGAACAGCAGCCCACCGGCACCGGTGTAGAAGACGGCACCGGTGAGGGAGGCGGCCCTCACCGGGCGGCTGCGGAAGATGCTCATCGCAAGCAGCGGCTCCGTACGCCCCTTCTCCCACACGACGAAGCCCGCAAGCCCGATCACGGCCAACACCAGTGAGATCAAGACCTGTGCGGATCCCCACCCGACTTCACTGCCCTCGCTCACGCCGTATACGACCAGGCCTATACCCAGGGTGACCAGGATCGCGCCCGGGATATCCAGGGGGCGCGCCCGCCGCCGACCCGCAGGAAGCAGTGCCCGGACTCCCGCCAGGATCAGAACTCCGGCGAGAACACTGACGGCAAATACCGAGCGCCAGCCGAGGAAGTCGGTGAGAGCCCCGCCGACAACCAGCCCGGCGCTGAAGCTGGACCCGCCGGTCGCCGCATAGACCGCCAGCGCCCGATTCCGTTGCGGTCCTTCAGGAAAGAGCTGGCTGAGCAGAGCAAGCGACGCAGGGCCGGACAGTGCGGCACCGATCCCTTGCAATGCACGGGCCGCGATCAGTACCCCGGCAGTCGGAGCAAGTGCGGCGCCCAGCGAAGCCGCGGCGAAAAGCGCGACGCCCACTGCGAAGATCTTCCTGCGGCCCAGGACGTCCGCGACCCTGCCGCCGAACAGGAGGAAACCAGCGAAAGCAATGGAATAGGCGGTCATCGTCCACTGCAGCGTGGAGCTGTCAATGGCGTACTTATCACCGATGGAGGGCAGGGCGGCATTGATGACCGCAGCACCGCTGGTGTCCAGTGCCAGCGCCCCGGCAAGGAGAACGAGCGCCCACCGGCGTCGGCTTTCAGGGAGGCCGATATCCGGCACTGCCTCCTGTGATCTCGTGTCACGAAGCGTCACTTCGTACTCCGAAGGTTACCCAGGGAACTGTTGGAGTTTCGCCGAAGCCGCCTGCGAACGAACGAGAGCCGGCGGCAGGGCACGGGTGATCGGCGCGGCGCCGGGGCTCCGGACCGCGCTGCAATGCTCCTCATCACCCCTCGCCCACCACCGGACGCACGGCCACCGTTTCGTCGATGTGCTTCGCCAGCCGCCCCCGTAGCTCCTGGAGCGCGGCGATCCGGTCATCGAGCGTGGCCAGCCGGTCGGTGGCCAGGTCCAACTCCTCGGCACAGTACGGAGAGTGCCGCAGCGGCGCGTCCAGGCAGCCCTTCTCCAGGGCGGGGCGGACGTCCTCCAGGGTGAGCCCCGCGTCCAGGAGATCCTTGATGTTCGCAACCCGTACGGCATCCAACGGGGCGTACGCGCGGTAGCCGTTGTCGGCGCGCTGCGGGGCCAGCAGGCCCTGCTGCTCGTAGTAGCGCAGGGATCGAGGACTGACGCCGGTAAGGTCGGCCAGTTCTCCGATCCGCATCTCGATCTCCTTCAACATGGTGGAACGCTAGAACCCTGACGCTAGCGGCAAGGTCAAGTAGGTGAGTACGCCGAGCGGCCGCTCCCGGGTGGGAACGGCCGAGGCGGGGGGCGGGAGTAATCAGCCGCTGATACGTAGGACGGTCGTCGGCGGATCATGCTTCTCCAACTGCCGCGATCCTCGCGGCTGCCGGGCGAAACAGCTCATCCTGCAGGCGAAACAGCTCATCCATCCTGACCGCTTCCGGGGCGACCCGCGCGCTGTTCGCGTTCCATCTGCCATCCGACGTCATGCCCCGCCGGGCTGGGTCGGCATGGACGACCCCGTAGGGCTTGGTTCGGGCCGTCGCGTGGCGGGCGTGGAAGAGGCCCCAGCGCAGTAGTCGGCGGCGGGTGATGTCGGGTGGCGAACCGTTTCGCCAGTGCTCGTGGAGCCGTGACGCCGCGCCGTCGGTCGCCGGGCGCCGACCACGGCCACGGTTTCATCGCCGACAGATACCGCCCCCGCCGGCCCTGCCGACCCCGCTGGCCGGCCCGGGGCCGAACAGCCGGCCGGCTCGTCGGGGCTCCGCAGCTCCGGCCCGAGAGCTGCCGGGCTGCTCTAGTGCCGCATCAGGCAACGTTCGCCCTGTAGTGCCTCAGATCGGATGCCGCAGGTCTCGACGAACGCGACGTCTGAAATCCGCCAGCACGCTCACGGTCGGTCGGACGAGGATCCGTTCATGACCGCTGAAACGCACGGCATCCGCATCCGGCATCGCGGGCATGAACCGCAGATCCATCCCACCGCCTACGTCGCCCCGACGGCCACGCTGGTCGGTGATGTCCGCGTGGGGCCGAGGGCGCGGGTGATGTACGGTGCGGTGCTCGATGCCGAGGGGTCCCGTATCGAGGTCGGGGAGGCGGCGGTGATCTGCGAGAACGCGGTGCTGCGCGGGTCTGCGGTCGCCGGCGATCAGCCGGTGCTTGTCGGCGACCACGTCCTCGTGGGGCCGCATGCCACGCTGCTGGGCTGCGAGCTCGGCAGGTGCGTCTACGTGGCGACCACGGCGACGGTTCTGCAGTGCGCACGGTTGGGGGCCGGCTCGGTCGTCGCTGTCGGCGCACTCGTCCATGCGCGCACCGTTCTGCCGGACGAGTACTTCGTGCCGCCGCACACCGTGGCGCTTGACGCGCCGGTGCGGCTGCTGCCCCCTGGTGATCCGGGCTTGGCCGAGGCCGTCGGCCGGGTGGGCTTCGCTCAGGTGGCGTTCGGTGTCGACGCGGAGTGGGCCGACCGGATCAACCGGTACGAGCAGATCGCGGAGGTGCGCGTTGCCGAGTTCGGCGCACACGCGGACGATGAGGTTCTGAATCTGGGCTAGCGCCGCATCAGTGACCCTTGTGCGGTGCTGAGGTGACGCGGGGTCCGGATTCCACTGCGGCGGCGCGCGTCCGGCACGCTGTGCTGGTGGCCGAACGAGTAGGTCTCCGCGAGATCGATGACGACGAGGGCCGGCGGCTGCTGCGGATCATCCGCAGGGGTACCGGGGCGGTGGCGGCCTGGCGGTGGGCCCAGTTGGTGCTGCTGTCCGCGCAGGGCATGCCCGTGGCGAAGATCGCCGAGGTGACGTTCACCAGCGCAAACCGGGCCCGGGATGTGCTCCACAACTTCAACGCCGACGGATTCGACTCGCTCTACCCGAAGTACAAGGGCGACCGGCCCAAGACGTTCACCCTCCCAGAACGCCGTCAGATCAAGAAGATCGCCAAGTCCAAGCCGGCCGAGCACGGCCTGCCGTTCTCGGCCTGGAGCCTGGCCGAGTTGGCCGACTGCCTGGTCGCCTTGTGCCTGGACGAGTTCGATGCCACTCAACCTCCAGTCCCAACCCGGCCGGCAATGGATTGAGTGCGGCGGGAAGCACAAGGACCCGGACCGGGAACCCCGCCCCCGCCGACGGGTGACCTACACCCGCCCGCATGGGGTTCGCCACCTCTTCGCCGCCTATGACCTGGATCGGGACAGGCTCTACGGTCACATCAAGCCGAAGAAGAACCGGAACAGGTTCCTGCAGTTCTGCCGTTACTAGCGCAGCCCCCACCCGGCCGCGATCCGGATCGCGATCGTGCTCGACAACTTCGCCTACCCGCCGACCAACAGCTCCTGGCTCAACCGCATCGAGGCCCAGTTCACCGCCCTGCGCTACTTTGCATTCGACGGCACGGATCACGCCGGCCACAAAGAGCAGGGCAGCATGATCCGCCACTACATCCTCTGGCGGAACAAGCACGCCGCCGACGAACGCCTCCGCGAGGTAGCCGACAGGGCGAACGTTGCCTGATGCAGCACTAACTGGCCTTGCCTGGCTTCCAGTCGGGGCGCCCGGGTATGGACGGCGTGGTTCTTCCGTAGAGCCAGCTCTTGAAGTACGGCGTGAGGCCTTGGCCGGAGACGCGGTTGGCGACGTCTATGTAGTCCTGGGTGCCGGCCGAACGGCCCTGGTACGTACGGTAGAAGGTGCTCTCGATCTTTCGGAAGGTCGTGTCGCCGACCTTGTTGTGCAGCCCGTAGAGCATCAGGGCGCCGGGCGCGTCCATGTTGAAGAGCAGGCTGGTGGCCTTCTTTCAGCCGTCCGGGCGGTCCGCCCGCGGCACGCTGCCGTGCACCGGTCACCGCGTCGCCGACCGCACACCGGCAGCCCCGCCGCCCTCCCCAGGCAGGTCGAGGAAGCCACCATGGCAGCGCCCGCCGACCCCTCTCAAAACCAGAGCTCTTTCAGAACCGGAGCCGTTTCAAAACTGGAGCCCTTCTATGCCGAAGCATTCGCCAGCGCCGTCATTCCGGCCCGGATCACCACGGTGTCGCGCGTGGTCCGCGACTTCGCCGGCCTGGCCGCCTGGCAACCGGCTGTCGCAGGCTGCGTCCTGGCAGATACCGGAGCCCCCGACCGCGTCGGTTGCGTCCGCACTCTGTCCATGGCCGACGGAAAGACCGTGGTGGAATCCCTCCTGGCACTGGACGACCGCACACGGTCCCTGACATACGGCATCGTCAGCTCCCCGTGCCCAGTGCAGTCCTACCGGGCCACCCTGCGAGTTCTGCGGGACGTCCGAGGCCGCGACCGACGCCCTGTCAGTCCGGGGTGACCAGTTCATGGCGATGCGTCCGGATGCCCTCTCAAACGCAGGCGACGGGCGGAGGCCGGTCTCGTGTGGCTGGGCAGCCGCGCCCGCGGAGAACTGCCCGCGTGCTCGGCCGCGACGCCTCGGCGTGGTAGGCGGGTGCGCTCCGGAGGCGGGGTGTCGGCCAAGGCTGCGGGTCGTGTTTCCACTGGGACGACGCAGTCCAGTCGGCGGCGACCCAGCTGACGCTTGTCGACAAACGTCGCTGATGCTGCTCTGGATTGCGCTCACCCGATGACAGGTGCCGACGAGCGCCGACGTTGGACCGGTCTTTGCCGTAGCCGTACCTGTACCTGTACCTGTACTCGTAGCCGTACCTGTACCCGTTCTGTGACGTGATCGGCACCGGCCCGCGGTCCGCCTCCCGCTAGCGTCGGGCCCATGATCGTATGGCTCAACGGCACCCACGGCGCAGGCAAGACGACGACCGGTGCACTTGTGCAGCAACTGATCCCGAACTCACGAGTGTTCGATGCCGAGAAGGTCGGTGAGACACTCATGGACATCACGCCGGGGCTGCCCTGGACGGGCAACTTCCAGGATTGGCCGCCGTGGCGGCCTCTCGTGGTCGAGACCGCCCGCCGCGTCCTCGACTACACCGGTGGCGTTCTGGTGATGCCCATGACTGTCCTGGTCGAGCAGTACTGGCGCGAGATCAGCTCGGGCCCTGCCCAGCACACCATTCCCGTACGCCACTTCGTTCTCCACGCCGACCAGGACACCCTCCGTGGACGCATCGAGGGGGACACTCATATGGGCCCCTCCCCATTCCGCCTCAAATACCTTGAGCCCTACGCCGAGGCGGCCCGCACGTGGCTGCACGGCGAGGCCGAGGTCGTCGACACCACGCACCTCACGCCCGCTCAGGCCGCTGTGCGGATCGCGGAGGCCGTCAAGAACTGAGGATTGATACCCGCTATGCGTTACCAGGCAGTGAAGTGGGCAGGTGGGTATTCCGGTGGATGGGCGGCGTACCGACCGCCGACACCCCGGCCTCATCCACCGGGAACAGCCGAACCGTCGCCCCCGGCCTGCCCGGACGCAACTTCCTGCATCACGCTTCAGGAGCGGGTGGCGGTCGCGCAGCCGTTGTCCGTGGCCGTCGTGCCGTCGCTCGCATCGATCGGCTTGCTGCGGTCGTACGGATCGACCTGGCGGGCCGTGTCGGCGGGCTGCTTGTCGGCTGTGCCGAAGGGTGGCACGAAGTAGCCGGTGGGGCCGGAGCAGCCGCCGTTGGTCATGTCGAGCGCGTACGAGACGAGGGACATCGTGCCCGGTTCGGTGATGACCTTGGCCGGATTGTCCCAGCTCATCACTACCTCGCGCCGTACGATCGTACGGACGACCTCGGCGTCCCGCCCGCCGTCGCCGGCTGCCGGGGTGACCGGGTACACGAAGGTGACGTCCGCTGTCACTTCGAGCGCCCCTCGTTTCCCCTCCCGGTACGTGAGACGGCCGCGCGTCTTGACCACGTCACCGACCAGCCGGGCCTGTTCCGGCCGGAAGCGGCTGAACAACCGCAGCGGGTCGGCCCCGGCAGCCGGCGCCGGCGACGACAGGGCGCTGCGGAGGTAGTCCTGGACGTCCTTCTGGTGCGGGTTCAGCAGCGCGATCGCCTGAGTGGGCCGCTCGCCGCGCAGTACACCGCCGTCGAGCCCCGCAGCCACCAGGAAGTCCCGGCTGTGCCGTAGTGCCTGCTCGACCTGGGCGGCGTCCATCCAGCCGGTCGCTTTGGCCTGCGGCACCGTGATCCCGGCCGCCCCGTCGGCCCAGCGGGCCGCAGGCGAGCCCCTGAAAGGTTCGGCCAGGGTCGGGCGCAGACCGGACCCGGCGCCGGGCGCCTCTCGGGGGCTTTCAGACTCGGTGGCCAACGGCACCCCGTCCTGCCTGCCCTCGTCGCCGCCGAACCAGCCGACGAGCTGCTGCGGGAAGAGCGCCACGGCCAGCAGAGCCACGGCCGCCAGTCCCATTACGTACCAGACTGCCTTGCGCCGGGGCCGGGCCGGCGAGTACGAACGCCAGCCCTCCGGCTGCCCGGGACGCTCCCGCAGCCGCCGGTCCACCTCACGGGCGCGTGCCGACGGCTCCACAGGAGCGCCGGGCGCACCGGCCACCGACTCGCTAAGGAACCGTTCCCACTCCTCATCGGACACGGACGAACCGTCCTGCCCCCCAGCCCTGCTCACAACGCTCTCCCGTTCCCGCTCGATCGCTCGACATCTGATGTCGCGATCTCCCGACCGGATCAGCAGCTCGGCTACGTACCGGTCCATTCAGAATTGCCTGCATGATCGCATGAACAGACTGTCGGCCTGGCGGTGCGGTCGGTGAATTGCCAGGTCACCGCGCCGATTGCGGGACCTGAGGGGTGCCCGGCGAGGAAGTGCCTCCGCGGGCCGCATGGGAGGCCCTGTGCGGCCCGCCGGGCGGCTGCAGCGCGGATGGTCGTCAACGAAAGCTGGAGATGCGGCAGTGGCCCGCCCGGTCCTTGACGGATGCCCCCGGGCTACGGGTAGTCGTCGTTCTGGGCATGAGCGATGCGTTGCCCGCCGGTGCCGAGGGTTCGAAGGAGCGGGCCAAGGCGTGCGAGGGGAGGCTCGGGCAGGTGGGGCCCTGGTGTGGGAGCTGGGCGCCGCCACTGCCGCTCGTCGACAACTACGTGCAGTTCATATGAGAGCTGACGGTTCCTGTCCGCTTCTGCCTCCTGGAACGTCGCGTCGGCCTCCATGCCGGAAGTACCCGCGTAAACGCAGGCCTCAGCGGGGTCTTCGCACACCGCTCCGGTTACGGAGCGGCGGCAGGCTGTCGCTCAAGGACCAGCAGCGACGCAGCAATCCGGACGGCCGGTCAGTGAGCCGGATGTCCTGGTAGCTGAGTGGCTGAGCGGCTGCGGACCGACTCGGCGGTGACCGGGGCGGAGATCGCCCGGCGGTTGGCCATAGCCGGGTATCCGCTGGAAGTGCGTACGGCCCAGCGGTTGGTGAAGGGGACGCGCAGTTGAATCGTCGGCGTCGACCTTTGCAGCACGGAGGTTGAGACGTTCGCCATCGCCTATGAAACGGTACAGGGCAGTCGTCACGATGCCGGTAATGGGTGCCTAACTACCGCCTAATCGGCGTCCAACGCTGCTAGTCTGAGGTTATGGCTGGTGACAAGAGTCCGAGTGTGGAGTCGTTGTTGGAGGAGGCGCGGCTGGCGGCTGCGATGCCGTCTCCGGAGGAGCGGTTGCGGTTGCGGACGGCGGCGAAGCTGTCGCGGACGCAGGTGGCGCAGGCGTGTGGGGTGGGGCGTCAGACGGTGGCGAACTGGGAGGCGGGTAGTGCTGAGCCGGCGCCGCCGGCGCGGTTGATGTACCTGCGGCTGCTGGAGGGCCTGGCCCAGCTTCACCCCGCTCCCGTCGAGACGCCCGAGGCCGCTGCCGCTCCGGTACCTATGCCGCCGGCGGCCGCGGTGCCGCATTTCGCCGAGGCGTACAGCGCCTTCGGTCCTGACGGCCTGGTGGTCCAGGGCGAGACGGCCCCGTGCCTGCGTTGCGGTGCCCCCACCCCTTATAAGGCGACCGACGGGCGGTCGCTGCATCCGGGCGGCTTCTGCCCGGCCCCCACGGCGGCACCGACACCGACCGCGGCCACGTCGAGGACCGCGGCCACGTCGCCGACCGCGGCCATGTCGATGGCCGTCGCCGCGGCGGCGGCTCCTCCCGCGGCCCCCGCGCCTGAAACGGCCCCGGTCTCTTCGCCGGCCCCGGAACCGGGGGAGGGGACGAGTCCGGCCGCATTGGCGGTGCAACATGCGCAGCGTCACCAGTCCCAGCGCCGCGCCCGCTCTGCCGCCCGCGCCCAGGCGGATACCGAGCAGCTCATCGTCCGCGCGGTGCGCACCGAACTGGACGAAGCCGAAGGTGACGCTGACGCGGCGACGGCCGCGTTGATCAAGCGGGCGATCCCCGACGTGATGGCGCTGTTCGACGAGACCCGCGCCAACGCCCGCTATGACTACACCGCTTACCCGGCCCTGCCGGACATCCTGCACAAGCCGAAAAAGGGCGACCCGGACCTGATCTGGGAGGCGCGCCCGAACTGGCGCCACCCCGACTACCGCCGCCACCCCGACGGCGCCCTCCACGTCACCGCCTTGGACGTCAACGCCGCCTACCTCTCGGCGATGAAGACGTGGCTGCCGATCGGCAAGCTGGAGCACTCCACCGACGGCGTCCACGACCGCAAACGCGCCGGCGTCCACCTGATCACCCCACCCGCCTGGGAACACCGCGACCTGCCGAACCCGCTCGGCGACCGTGACGAACCGGGCCCCCTGTGGGTCACGGAATCCACCCTGCGCCTCCTGCTCCGCCTGGCGGGCCCGAAGTACCGGCTCCTGGACGAGCCGCCGCACATCCACGAATCCTGGACCAGCGGCGCCACCGAGAACTTCCTCGACGCTCTGCGCGTGCTGCTGGCCGGCGCCCGCACCAAGGCCATCGAGACCGGGGACGACGTCACCGAGGCGTACGTGAAGGCGATGTACGCCAAGTTCGTCTCCACCCTGGGCGAATCCATCCACAACCGTGAAATCATGCGTCCGGACTGGATGCACCTGGTGCGCTCCCAGGCCTTCGCCAACCTGTGGAACCGCGCCTACAAGGCCCACCAGGCCGGCCTGACCGTGATCAGCGTCATGGGCACCGACGAGCTGCACGTCGCCGGCGACTGGCGCCCCGTCTTCCCCGAAGGCCGCGCCCTGGGGGAGATGAAGGTCAAGACCGACCGCGACGGCGAACCCGTCACCTACACCGTCACCGCCCCTGACGGAGGCCGATGATGGCCGGCCGGTGGATGGAACTGGGCCGCTACAACGCCGACGGCATCGGCGGCGGCGACGCCCTTGGCCTGGGCATCGAACGTATGGTCACCGGCTTGCAGTCCTCGCCCCACTCCGAGCGGGGCATCGCCGCCCGCCTGCGCTACCTGACCGCCTCCGAAGCCGGCTACACCGCCATGGAACGCGCCGGCATCAGCGTCACCGCCCGCACCCTGTACGCGTGGCTGGCCGAGGAACGCTCCCCGAACCCGGCCAACCGCTTGAAGCTGGACGTGGCGTACTGGGACCTGCGCCGCCGCAACGTGGCCGCCGACCTCAAACGCCGCCTGATGTCCCGCGGCGGCACCCGCGTCGAGATCAACCCGGTCGACCAGACCCGCGTCGAAGGCCGCCACCAGCGCGACCTGGCCACCCGCCGCCTGTCCGTCCGGCCCCGCGTCTGGGACGCGGCGGTCGACGCCTGGCTGGCCGACGACGCCGAGGCCCTGGACCGGATCTGGGACGACCTGATCCCTGACCTCGGCTCCGACTACGACGCCTACAGCAACGTCTCCTCCATCGGCTGGGCCGCCTGAAGACCGGCCGCGGAACGCGGGGCCACATGCCACCAAGGGCATGTGGCTCTGTCGCATGTCTGGTGTTGCCGGGGAGGCTGCTATGACAACCGGCGCAGGCCTCGGTGAACCTTAATGAGGGCGCGTTCGTACGTCAGCGAGGAGGCCGTCCATCTGGAGGGGGAGGAGCACCGGAGACCGGCTTCGACCCCCTTCTTCCGGACCACGGATCCGAGGGATTCGCCATGAGGGGGCCGGTGTGTCTATCGCGATGGCCCTGCGCGGCGTCGTCTGCCCCGTGGCCGGCCGGATCCCCGCCCTGCGGGCAGAGGCGCGCTGGTACAGGTACAACCCGAACGGCGCGGACGCCGTCGCGGCGACGACGGCCACTGGCGCGGCCCGGGAGCGCACGGCCGAGAACCTGCTCGCGGTGCGGCTGGAGCAGCTGTGCGAGCAGGCTGCCGCCCGGGCCGGGACGACCACGGCCGCGTCGAGGACGAACCGGATGCCCGAGCCGGCCTCCAGTGCCCTCGATGACAGCACGGACAGGGCGGGGCTCGCATGACGAGCGGGCTGAGCGGTGTCGACCTCGCGCGCCAGGAGCTGGTCGCCACCAGGGAGGCGGCGAAGAAGAACGGCGCCCCCGGAAGGGAAGCCGAAGCGGCGCACCAGCACGGCGCTACGACGCCACGGCCGCGGTCCGTTCAGGCTCGGTGCGGCGATCGGCATGATGATGTCCGAGCGCGGCATGGTCGACTCGGTAGTCGGCGACAGCGTCGTGGCGCAGCCCGACGGCATCATCACCGCCGCAGCGTCCGAGCTCACAGGGCACGTTCTAGCCGGGGGCGGTTCACCTCTGCCTGTGCAGAGAGCATGTGTCTGAGAACCAGGCGCCAGCAGTTCACCTCCGCTCGCGCGGAGTCGCCCCAGGGCTCGGCGCCCGCCGCACGGACATGAGCAGGACGCTGACGCGAGCACGCTCCGTTCTCTCGGGCAGATGTACGGCCGCGTTGCCGAGATAAGCCCCTTCTGCCGAAACTGTCCCCATGAACAGGACGACGAGAGAAGCACTACCGGAGGGAGGACTGGTTCTGACCGTACCTGGCGGCCGACCGGGCCCCTCGCTGCGCTTCGAGCGAGCGGCCGGCCACCAGTGGGCTCTCCGACAAGGCGAACACACGCTGATCGAGGCCCGGCCGGAGGGTGACGGCTGCTGCCACGACCTCCACCTGCGCCGCCTGCCCGGCTACCGTTCCCCGCTGCCGCCCGTGAGCGCCGCGACCATGAGAGCCGGAAGCAACTGGGCCCATCGGTATGCGCGGTGGCTGGAGGACACCGAGTGCGGCCCACTGCACCACGGGCGCTGGCGGCTGTCCCGACGGACCGCCTTCGCACCAGGCATCTGGAGCTGTGACCTCGTCCGGGACTGGCCGGACACCACCCTGGAACTGCTCTGCGGAGGCGGCTGGCACGGCGTCCTGCCGCTGCGACCGCTCCGAGCACCGGACACTGCCCGCGTGAAGGCGTACCGCAAGCACGCCCGCGAGAACACCCTCGCCCCCGTCCTGCTGTGGTGGGTGTCCTTCCTGGACGGCTGGCTGCTCCTCGACGGCCACGACCGGGCCGCGGCCGCGCTCGCGGAAGGCACCCAGCCGGTCTGCGTGGAACTGGCCCGCCTGCCGGATGACGCCGACTGGCAGGCGAGCGCTGCAGAAATCACCGAGGCACACGAGCAACGGATCACACGTCTTACTGCGCACCCCGCAGGTCCGCACACCGCACGCCAGCGGCAGGCACTGGAACGCAGCTACGCCGACGTCCTCTCCAGCCTGCCGTACGACCCGGCCGCCACACCGGTCTTCGAACGCTCCAGTGAACGACGTCGCGCGGAGCGCCCTGGGCGTACCGAACGGAAGATACGGCCGTGAACCCGGCGCTTAGGGACAGCACCGTACTGTGGAGTACTCACAAGTAAGCCTGGCCGGCGACGGGATCAGCAACACACTCCGTGAGGACGAGCACCAGGGGCGGCCCCTGTCTCCTGGGAGGCGGCGGTGCTCAGGCAGCCCAGCCGCCGGTGTTCCCGGCGCGTTACGCCACCTCGCGGATCGCGCGCTTCAGGAGAAACGGAACAGCTTGGTGGTGAAGGGGAGCCGCTGAGGCCCACACTGCTCGGCCGGTGCGGCCGGTGAAGTGCACGAAGGTCGACCAGGTCAGAACCGAGCCGTCGACGGAGAGGACGTTGCGAGCGGTGAGCAACGGCGAACCTGCTTTCAAAGTGATCGAGCTGGGTCCGGTCGTCGTGATGGGCCATCCCAGCACGTGCTGGGGCACGCGGCGTGGGCCCAGACGCAGGCCGAGCCCGCCGCGCCAGCCGGCATACAGGCATCGCTGCAGGGCGGCGGGCGCTTCTTCGAAGACGGCCCGGGCCCATGCTTCGGGGGATCGCGACGGCAGGCCCGCAACCGGTGCCGTAAATCGTGATGCGTAGTGGGCACCGTTCAAGTCAACTGCGGTGCGACGCACGGGCAATACACGCGAAGAAGGCATGAACGGATGGTAAGGGAACATCGGCGCGGCGGACTCCGGCTGCCGTCATCCGCGTCGGAAGTGGGGCTCCTGCGGCTGCGACACCATTCAGCTCGGCTCGCCGCTCCAGCAGTACGGCTTGGCTGCGCAGGGTACGGAGGGTTCCTTCCGTTTCTGTCCGTGCGACGTACGTGCCGACAGGGCGTGCACGGCGGCATCGCGAATATGCTCTGCGCATCGGCGAAGGCAATCGCGCGGGGACAGGCCGAACCGCCTTCCTGCCTGCATCCCTCAGCGGAACAGGCAGCCCCTGGTATTCCAGCGGTAAATCGTGATCTTCATGTCTGATTCGTGAAGTGTCGGCGGCAATGGCTGGCCGGGGCTCGGGACTGGTGGGCTTTTCAGTCTTCACACACCGATGGCTAGCGGTGGCATTATCTGTCTCTCAGCCGCTTCACCGGCGAGATCACGGTTTACCGCTGAAGTGCGAGGTCGCGCTGATACCAGGTGCCTGGCTTGCCACCGAGGCTGGCAGGATCGGCGGGGCCAACCGGGACCATCGCCGCGGTCGGAGACCGACGCAGAAAATAGGCGCGGCTCGCCAGCTCGAAGGCCAGGACCGCTGGGGCCTAACCAGGTTGCAGCCCCTTCAGCTCGTGCATTGCCCAAGTCTGCCCAGACAGTGCGCTGAGGCCGCATGGGTTTCGCGGCGGATGACAGACCTACCCAAGACCACGCTACGTAATGACCTACGGATCGTACGGCCGAGAGCTCCTCGAAGCAGGAAGGTGCGGATGTGCCGCGAGTCCTGCCTGATGGGAGGTGAGCCAGTGGTTCGCGGGGGGAGGGTCCCGCGGCCGTGCGGTGACCTCGAGGTGATGGCGGGCCGGGCGCGGTCACGGACCTGGTCGGCCGACGGCTCGGTCGCGGCATGCCCCGGTCCAGCCCGTGCTCCGACGCCCGCTGCGACGAGGGCACCCTGATGAACACCGGCGACGTCTGCGGACGCTGCGCGGGCCTGCTCACCGACCGGCGCCAGCGCCGCGCCCACGTCGCGGGGCAGGTGCGCGTCGAACTGCCCGACGCCGACTCCCAGACCCGTCGGCGGACCACGGAGCACTGGTTGCGCGAGGTTGTGACTGCGGAGTTGGTCCGGGTCGAGCTGCGCTGTTGGGAGACCGCTGAGGCCGAGGTGTTCCGTGCGGCGACTGCGCAGCGGGTCCGGGCCGAGGCGGAGGCCGCTGATGAGGCCCGCCGCGCCGGCTGTGTCAGCGGTGTGGTGCGCCGGAGGCGGGCGGGCTGTGCTCGGTGCGTCGCGATGGGCAGGCCGTGGAGGATCACTTGGACGAAGCGATGCTCTGCGCGGCCGTTGCCACCGTCGGCTTCGACGATCCGACCGCAAGGAAAGCCCACTGCTAATTCAGGGCGCGAATCAGCTGAGGAGAACATCTGCATCACGTAAGGCGGGAAAGGAAGTGTCGAACTCGCCAGAAGCAGAGCGCTGACGCATACCGAAAGAAGAGCAAGGCAACCGCTGCGTCGGATTCAAATTTCCTGGAAGGCAAGAAGACCCCAATGCCTGCGGATCACGACCACGCTTTTTGTCCGGAGCGTACGTCATGCGGAGCCGTGCATTCGGGGACTCCTCTGCGAGGGCTGCAACACAGGCCTCGGCGCATTCGAAGGCGATTTGAACCGCCTTCAGTCAGCCATCGACTACGTGAGCGTCACCGCGCGAGTGGACCGACGCAGCGCACATAACGTCTTCGGTGAGCCGCCCCGTCGTTCTGCGATCTGCTGGGCTGATTGTCCGGTCTCATTCAAGGTGCGGCAGGGAAGGAACTGACCTGCGGTACCTCGGGTTCAGCGAGACGACGCGTGACCGCTGTCCCGCTTGAGGTGAGGCATTGGCTGCTTGCTGCACCAAGGTGACGAGCCCCCCGGTAGCCACCAGAATGCGGAGCCGACCGAGTGTCCTGGCGGGGGCCTCAGTCGCTGTGGGCGACCGGCTCGGGATCCGCGGCGTCGAGCGCATCGAGCACCGCGTCGCCGTTCGCCCTCGCCCACTCGGTCAGCATGTGGATCGGCTCGATCAGCGTCGCCCCGAGCGGGGTGAGCTCGTACTCGACGCGGGGCGGCACCTCGACGTAGGCGTGGCGGCGGACGAGCCCGTGCGCCGAGAGCCGCCGGAGCGTCTGGGTGAGCATCTTGCGGGAGATGCCGCCGATCAGCTCGATCAGTTCGCCGTGGCGCACCGGGCCCTTGCTGAGGCCGTAGAGCACGACCACCGTCCATTTGTCGGCGATCAGCTCGACCGCCAGCCGCGCCGGACAGTCGGCGAGAAAGGGATCACCGGGACCAAAACCGCTCATGGCGCCGAAGGTACCCGCGCCCAAGGTTACCTGCTGGTTCCTGTCGGAAACCTAGCCTGGGTTCTCCCCCTCCTCCCCTTCCGTAGCCAGGAGAGTCATGCGAGTCATCACCCAGCAGATGCTCGGCGGTCCCGAAGTGCTCACCATCGTGGACGCGCCTGAGCCCCGGCCCCTTCCGACCGAGGTTCTCGTCCGCGTCAAGGCGATCGGGCTGAACCCGCTGGAGGCGCGCCTGCGCGCCGGCGAATTCCCGCTGATCGGCCGGCCGCCGTTCATCCTCGGCTGGGACATCAGCGGCGTGGTCGAGGACGCATCGGGAACGTGGCGGTTCCGGCCCGGCGACGAGGTGTTCGGGATGCCGCTGTTCCCGCGGGCGGCGAGCGCGTATGCCGAAATCGTGTCGGCGCCGGCGCTGCACCTGGCACGCAAGCCGGCGTCGCTCTCGCACGTCGAGGCGTCGGCTCTGCCGGTCGTCGGGCTGACGGCGTGGCAGGGTCTCGTCGACCTCGGCGGCGTGACCGAGGGCGACCGCGTACTGGTCCACGGCGGCGGTGGGGGCGTCGGCCACGTCGCGATCCAGATAGCGAAGGCGCTCGGCGCACACGTGATCACGACTGCCGGCGGGAGCAAGCGGACGTTCGTCGAGAGGCTCGGCGCCGACGAGGTGATCGACTACACGGCGGCCGACTTCACCGAGGCGGTCCGCGACATCGACGTCGTACTCGACACGATCGGCGGCGACACCGCCGAGCGCTCGCTCGACATGCTCCGCCCTGGCGGTCACCTGGTGACCGCGGTCGCCGACGAGGATGCGAAGCTCATCGCCAAGTACGAGGCGGCCGGCATGCGCTTCAGCGGCATCGCGGTCGACCCCGATCCCGTCGCCCTGCGAGGTCTCGTCGAACTCGTCGAACAAGGCAGGCTCCGGGTCCACGTGCGGGAGACGTTCCCGTTCGAACGTGTTGCCGACGCACATCGGTTGCTCGACGCCGGTCACCTCCAGGGCAAGCTCGTCCTCACCGTCTGACCCCGTCAGGGGCCCTCGTGCGAGCGCGGCCCGCGGCGGTGTTCGTGGCAGAGGCGTCTCAGGATGACCGAGACGCCGCACCAGATGCCCGGTATTGAGCGAGACATGCAGCCAGATGCTTCACGACGACCGCGACTGCCTCAGCTCCACAGAGACGCGCCAGCAGGAAGAAGTCGTACTCACCGACCGGTAATCTTCTTGGCCACCGCATGACGGATCTCGCTCACTTTCCCCCCCATCCGTGATGCGACCGCATTTCGCCGAAACACGGCCCTCAGCGGCCGCGGTGAGCCCTACAAGGCCGGACGATGATACTGCCGACCACTGACACCCCGCTCGCCCGTGAAGTCCAATGCACCATGCCGCCGCGAGTTCAGAGAAGCGATCCGCCGACCGAAAAGCTGCACAAGATTGGCAACGCGTGCCCTGTGGCCCTGGAACGTCAGCGTCGGGGCAAGCTGGGTGAGCTTTTCTTTTACCTTCGGGCGTGACGCAGAGCGACGAGGGTGAGTTCGCGTTTGACGGATTTCCCGTTATCCCGGCACCGGGATAACGGGAAACTGATCAACGGCCGATATCTTGCTCCGGTCCCAGCTCGTCCTCATGTGCGCGAAGCGCCACTGCACCGTGTCCAGCGTGAACCGCAAGCTCGCCGCGGACAGCCCGTCCTACACATTCCATGCCCGAGGCGGCGTCGATGTCGCTGACCGCCTGGTCACCACGCGTCCAGCCGTACCGCACCGGTCCGCGCCGAGCCGCATGGTCGGCCCTGGGCCTATCCGGCCGTCTATGACCTGGTCAGACGGCTACGGAAGCCCACCGGTATCGCGCTCGAGCTCCACCAGTACCGGCACACCTACGCCACCTGGCTGCTGCGGCGCGGGCTGGGCCCGCTGACGCTGTCTGCTATTGCGTTCACCGGCTTCCTTCTGCAAAAACGCAGAACAAGGCCCCCTTGCTGCGCGTCGGCATGGAAAACGTCAAGGAACTCCTGGGGCATGCGTCAATCAGCACCACGATCGACACCTACGGTCACCTGACCGTCGAGGACGCTCGCCGAACGCTGGGAAAGCCGACTGGTTCACCGGGCGGGGGAGGCGCGGCTGTGAGCGTTGCTGTCCTCCCCTCCCCGGTCGGGACGGCACGGGTTGCGGGGAAGTTGTTGGGTACGTCCGATCCAATCTCCGTACCGAGGCCTACCTTCCCGCCCCGGATAACCGCTCTTCCGCTCCTCCCGGTGGCGCGGTCTCGGACTGCGACCGCGTGACGGCTCAATGGCGGTGTGGAACGGACACGTCATCCGGTGGCACAAATGTGGGCGCCCGTCGATGCAGGAGTTCCCCGCCGACCCCGGTCGCCCGGTCCGCGCCCGCAGGGAACTGCTGGCCTGCACGGTCGACGGATGTCGTTTCGACGTCCACGGGAAAGGGCTGTGCGCCCGGCACTACAACCGGTGGGCGAGGGCCGGCCGCCCGGCTGTCGCAGAGTGGGATGCACCGGCTCTGCCTGGGGCGGGCGACCCGATCGAGTGCCGGCGCCGCCTTGGACCACGTACTCCTGTGAGGGCGAGTCGTCGGGAATTGCGTAACGCACTGCGTAGATCGCGCCCGAACCGGGCGGTGTCGCCGCTCCGGGCCCGACCATTGCTCCAAGAACCCGATAATCCGAGACTTCACGGCTCGAGAACCCCATGACGCTGGTGACAAGGACTCCAAGGGTCCGAAGGGCCGGGAAAGAGATTTCATGAAACTGCGCCGCGCTCTGTCGGCTTCGATCGCGACGGCTGCCCTGCTCCCCATGGTGGTGGCCGCCGCGCCCGCCTCCCAGGCGGCACCTGCCGCGGAGCTCCCGAAGTGCTCCGATGTCGGGCAGCCTCACAACGATACGCTCGTGGGCCGTACCTCCGGCATACCTGCGACGATCACTCTCGGCACCCACTGGACGACCTACACCGCCACGCTCACCAACACCTCGGCGAAGGAGCTGAAGTCGTTCGGGCTCAGCGCCAGGACGGGCAGTTATATCTACAACCCGGGCGAGCGCGACCTGAGCCCGTACAGCGATCTGCAGTACTGGGACACCTCGCAGCGTGCCTGGAAGACGCTGCGGGATGCCGAAGGAAAGGCCCGCGGCCCTGTCCCCGGGCCGAAGACGCTGAAGCCCCGTGAGTCCGTCCACGTAAAGCTCCGGTTCAGGGTGGGCAAGGACCTGCCCCTGGACCAGACGTACCAGGGGTACACCGGCCTCACCGGCACCTTCGCCGACCGCTACAACAACACGGACTGCACGGTCCACAGTTACGCCGAGGGTGAGTTCTATCCCCCGCAAGGCTGAAACCTGTCGGGCGGCCCACCGCCACCGCGGCGCACCGCACCGCCCCCCACCCGGTGCTCGCCCGACAGCACCGCACAGCGGGTGCGGCACGGCTTGAAGACCACACAAGAGACACGTACGAGCGAGGAAGACCATGTTCAGGGTGAAGAAGACCGGGATGAAGACCCGGGGCGGCCGGGTGGCCGTGATCGGTGCACTGAGCCTCGCCTCAGTGGCGCTGGCCGCCGCACCGGCAGCTGCCAAGGGCGGTGTGGAGATCACGGCACCGCACACGGCGCCCGTCGGCAAGACCTTCACGGTCGCGGCGCACGCAGACGACGACGCCTCCGACTACCTGCGGATATGCCTGGAGAACCGCACCGGCGGACAGGCCTGGCACCAGCTGGCCTGCGGCGCCGTGGCCGAAAGGGGCACCGACGCCAAGGCGACCGCCCACGTCAAGGCCGCGCACCGCGGCGCCCAGCAGTACCGCGCGGTGGTGTACGGCCTGCTCAGCCCGAACGACCGCCACCCCGTACGCCAGCGGACCTCCGGGCCGGCGACAGTGAACATCCGCTGAACGCCGCTGTCGTGAACCCCGGTCGATCGCCTTCCCCGGAAACCACCAGGCTGCTCAACCGCCACAGGACCGGACTTCTGGCCGCGGCGGCCATCCGCACGCCGGCCGCCGCGGCAGGTCTCCGGGCGGTCCCGGCCGCACAGGCCGCCACCCCGGACGGTGCCGGATGCCGCCACTCCTACACCAGCTGGGGCACCCCCTCCCAGGGGCAGACTGGTCCCGAGGGCCGGGCCTGCAAGAACGGCTGGTGGGTGGAGCCGGACGGGCAGCCGTACTGACAGGCGCCGCCTGCCGCATGCGTCCCGCTGCGCCACGCGGGGCGCATGCGCGCCGCACGGCCCTGCTGCTGCAGACCCCTTGCGCGTCAAACAACCCGCCGGGCCATACCAAGCAACCGGAGCTTTCCCTGTACGAGAGCAATGAGTGCGGTCCCTCGGGCGGCACGTGCAACATGACGGCGGCATCGCAGTGCTGTACCGCTATGGTTTTCGCCCCTGGCC
>NZ_JOCQ01000114.1 GCF_000720725.1 Streptomyces rimosus subsp. rimosus | reverse complement strand
GCCCCAGCCCCAGCCCCAGCCCCAGTCCCGGACCCGCGCCCGGAATCCTTCCGGCTGGTGACCAGTTCCAGGGCCTGCTGCGCCTTGTCGGCCAACCGCTGTCGTTCCGCCATCGGCTTGCCCAGGTAGGCGAAGACGTCATCGATCGGGCGCAGGCCGGCGTACAGGTCGTTGAGCTGGGGCAGCGACTCCGGATGGGCCCGCTGTACGTAGCCGGTCACCCGGGCGAAGAAGGCGTCGTTGATCGACGGGGCGCCGATGTCGTCGCCCATGAAGTGGACGGTGCGGTGGGGGTGACGGCGGTTGTAGTCGCGCATCCAGGTGATGAGGCTGACGAACTCCTCGCGGTCCCAGGGTGAGTTGGTCAGCACCCGCTTGGCGATCCGGCGGGCGTCGCCCTTGCCGGTCTGCAGGTACTCGTCTATCTCAAGGCCGGCGGACCAGCTCAGCTCCAGGGCGAAGGTGGTGAAGCCTTTCTCCTCGACCAGATGGCGGAAAAGACGTTCCTTCATGGTGAAGAACTCGTGGGAGCCGTGGGTGGCCTCGCCGAGGCCGACCACCTTGGCGTTGCCGATCATCGCGGAGAGGGCACGAAGATCGGCTGTGTTCCGGCCGGGGTCGGTCGAACGGAGCGGGTGGGCTGCCTGCTCCAGGGCGCGAACGGTGCTCCGGAGCCCGTTGGTCAAAGTGGCGGGAGTGGCGGGAGTGGCGGGAGTGGCGGGAGAGGCGAGGGCTGCTGAGGCCGCTGGGGCGGTCCATGCCGCCGGGGCCGCCTGGGCCGTTACGGGGGCGAGGGCCGCCCCCAGCGTGATCCCCGCCGTCGTCGCCAGGAGTCTCCGCCGGCTGATGCGGTTCCGGTGCTTGGCCATGATGTCGTCCCTCGGCTTGCGTGTGGTGGGTTGGGAACGATCATGGTCCGCGGGCCCGTGGCCGCGCACTGTGGACAGCCGCCCGATTCGGCTGGAGGTGCCCCCAGCGGGGAGGTACACCCACCAGGGGTGCTAGCGCCACCAGGGGTAGCCCCACCAGGGATAGTCCCACCGGGGGTAGCCCTACCAGGGTTAGCCCCACCAGGGGGCACGCCCCACCAGAAGAGGCACCCCACTCCGGCGAAACTCAGAGGCTCCGCCGATGTTGTTGGCCCGCTTGTCTGCCCGTCGGTCCGCCCGCCCGTCCACCCGCCCAGCCCCCCCACCCGCCGTTCACCACGCCCGCCGTTCACCACGCCCTCGGCCCCCGACGGCCAGTAACCTCGGCGACCCGTGTTCTCGACGACCCGCAATCTCGCGACCCGTAATGCCGGCACCCATGAGAACCGCTGAACTGACGGATGCCGTCATCGACTTCGGCCACCTGGCCGCTCACGTAGAGCAGACCGGGGAGCGCGTGCTCATCACCGAGGACGGCCAACCGCACAGCGTGCTGCTCCCGGCGGCCGAGCAGGCCGAGTTGGAGTACTGGGCGCAGCGGTTCCTCGGCGCCCCGATACCACTGCCGGACGCGGCCGGGGAACGGCCGCCCGGACCGGCGCAGCACGGCCCGTACACGCGGTATGTGCACGCGGACGGTGAGCGTATGACGTTCACCCGGGGGCGGGCGGTGGTGGTCGAGTTGCGTTCTGCCGGGTGGCTCCGGTGGTTGGAGGAGCAGGCGCGCTGTGGGCGGCAGGGATATATGGACCCGAAGCAGGCGGCCGCGTTCGCGGAGTTCCTGGCCCGTCAGCCCCCGGTCGGCGAGCAGTGAGGGCGGGTGGGACCGGGGTGGGCGGCGTCTTCGGCTTGAACGGATGTGAACGGAACGGCCGTGGCCGTACGAAAACGCCAACGTCGGCCTCCACGACCACCAACCAAAGGCCGTGAAGACCGACGCCATGCCGGGCGCGAACCACCCGACGAATCATCCGGCGGATCCGGAGAGCGGAAACCGCCCGGCGGAACCGGCAAACAGAAACCGCCCGGCGGAACCGCCCGACTTCGCGCGGCGCGTTAGCGATGCCCCGCACCCGGGCGCGAGCCGCTCACCAGCGGCCCGCACCCGAAGCGGAGATACGCCTACGGAATCAAACGTTGACGCCGAAGTCCTTGGCAATCCCGACCAGACCCGAGGCGTAGCCCTGGCCGACGGCGCGGAACTTCCACTCGGCGCCGTTGCGGTACAGCTCGCCGAAGACCATGGCGGTCTCGGTCGCCGCGTCCTCGCTCAGGTCGTAGCGGGCGATCTCGGCGCCGCCGGCCTGGTTGACGATGCGGATGAAGGCGTTGCGCACCTGGCCGAAGTTCTGGCTGCGGTTCTCGGCGTCGTAGATCGAGACCGGGAAGACGATCTTGTCGATGTCGGCCGGGAGGGCGGCCAGGTTGACCTTGATCTGCTCGTCGTCGCCCTCGCCCTCACCGGTGACGTTGTCACCGGTGTGCTCGATGGACTGGTCCGGCGTGACCTTGTTGTTGAAGAACACGAAGTGCTGGTCCGAGTAGACCTTGCCGCTCGTGTTGACCGCGATGGCGCTAGCGTCGAGGTCGAAGTCCGTGCCGGTGGTGGTGCGGACGTCCCAGCCGAGGCCGACCGTGACGGCGGTCAGGCCCGGTGCCTCCTTGGTGAGCGAGACGTTGCCGCCCTTGGACAGGCTTACAGCCATGGGGATGTCCCTTTCCTCGTCGAATCGTCGGGCTCCGTACTCCGGACGAAGCTACCGTCACCCTGGACAACGCCATGAGGGGACCGTCGGGTTCCAGCTCCCTTTACTTTCTTTGCCAAATCCTGATGCCGGGCGGAGGGGCGGTGGAGCGGCCCGGCAAAACGACGTGACGCGAGCGGGCGGACGCGAGATCATGGGGGACATGTCAGGGCCCTATGTCATCCGCGGCTCGGTCGCTCTCCCGGAGGCCGAGCTGGTGTGGCGTTTTTCGCGTTCCTCGGGGCCCGGCGGCCAGCACGTCAACACGTCGGACAGTCAGGTCGAGTTGCGTTTCGACGTGGCCGCCACGGAAGCGCTGCCCGAGGTCTGGAAGGAGCGGGCGCTCCAGCGGCTGGCCGAGCGCGGCCGGCTGTTGCAGGGCGCAGTGGTGTCCGTACGGGCCTCCGAGCACCGCTCCCAGTGGCGCAACCGGGAGACCGCCGCCGTACGGCTCGCCGCGCTGCTCGCCGAGGTCACCGCGCCGCCGCCCAAGCCGCGGCGCAAGAAGCGCATACCGCGCGGCATCAATGAGCGCCGCCTGCGGGAGAAGAAGCAGCGCGGCGACATCAAGCGCGGCCGCTCCGGCCGCGACTGGACGTGAGCGAAGGCCGCGGAGCGGGGGACGGGTCACGAATCAAGGGGACGGGCGGGAAGGCCCACGCCCGCGCCGGCGTCCACGCTCGCGCCGGCGTCCACGCTCGCGCCGGCGTCCACGCTCGCCACTCCAGGCCGTACACCCCCCTCACCCCACGGTCTCAGCGCCACACGCTCACCCCAAATGCCGATACTTCCCCCGGAAGTACATCAACGGCCCCCGATCCTCCCCCGCGGTATGCGCCGTCAGCATCCGTCCGATGACCAGCGTGTGATCGCCGGCGGTCACCCGCTGTTCCGTACGGCATTCCAGGCGCGCCAGGGCGCCGCCGATCAGAGGCGCGCCGGTCGCTTCGCCCCGTTCCGTAGGGATGTCCTGGAAGAGCAGTCTGTCGCTGATGCGGTTCTTCATGGCGAACCGGCCCGCAATGTGCCGCTGCCCCTCCGACAGTACCGAAACCGCCCATAGGGGCTGGCGTTCCAGAAGGTCGTCCATGCGGGAGTCGTTGCGAACGCTCACCATCACCAACGGCGGTTCGAGCGAGACGGACAGGAAGGCGGTGGCGGTCATGCCCACGTCCTCGCCGCGCGGCCCGTCCTCCGGATCGTGCGCGGTGATCAGTACGACCCCGGCGGCGAGCCGGGACAGGGCGGCGCGGAACTCGTCGTCACTCACCCCACCAGGATGGGGGATCGCCGCTCCACCGGGCGCGGAGCGTGGCGGGGCGGGCGCGGCGGGGCGGTCGCCGGGCGTGGCGGCGGAGGTTTTCGTGAACACGCCATGAACGCTAACGGGGGCCGCGGCGCACCCGCATCGGGCCCGGGGACCAGACGCGCCCTAGGTCCGGCGGCGGAGCCCTCCCTTGCGTCCGGATTTGCGTTCAGGAATTGTAGAAGTCCCTCCAGCGGCGCCCATTCGAAGATCGTCAAGCGACCGCCACGCTCTGTGACTTGAGTCACAGCAGCCAGTAATTGTTGACCCTGTGTACCGAGTGAACAGCTCACTGTGATTCAGTGGCCGTGGCAATCGGACGACACCCAATCCTGGAGTTGCTGTCGAGGTCTCGGGGAGAGCGAGCGATGGAGACCGAGTCGGAGCCATACGTCCGTCTTGCGACCCTGCGGCAGCTGCACCAAGTGGTCGCCGATCTGAACACCGCACGCAGCCTTGCAGACACCCTGCAGACCGTCGCCGACGGCGTGATCACGGGGCTCGGGTACGAGCTCGCCGCGGTCAACCTCGTACGGCCCGACGGTGACCTCGTGGTGGCCGCGGTCGCCGGCAGCGCCGGTGCCGAGGCCCTCATGGCCGGCCGGGTCGGCTCCCGCGCCTCGTGGGACCGCCGGCTGAACATGGCCGAGCGCTGGGGCGGCCTGTGCTTCATACCGCACACCGAGGGCTGGGTGCTGGACGACGACGATGTGCCGCAGTGGCACGCCGCCGGGCCCGAGCCGCGCTTCCCCGACGAGTGGCATCCGATGGACCGCCTCTTCGCGCCCATGTACACGGCCGCGAACGGGGGCGGCGAACTCCTCGGCGTGCTCTCCGTCGACAAGCCGCGCAACGGTCGCCGTCCTGGCGCGTGGGGGCAGGAAGCGCTCCAGATGTACGCGTTCCAGTCCGCGATCGCGATCAGCAACGCGCGGCTGCGCGCCAACATGCAGCGCGCGCTGGTGCGCCTGGAGCGTGAGCAGCAGGCGCTGCGCGCCAGTGAGGAAAGCTTCCGCCAGGCCTTCGAGTACGCGCCCAGCGGCATGGCCATCGCCGAGATGGGCGGCGACCAGCACGGCCGGCTGCACCGGACCAACGACGCGCTGTGCCGGCTGCTGGGCCGCCCGGCCTCCGCCATGCGCCGCTACTCGTTCTCCGACCTCGTCCACCCCGAGGACATCGGCACGCTGCTGCGCACCTCCGCCGAGGGCGGGCGCGCCGAGCTGCGCCTGGCCCGCCGCGACGGCACGTACGTATGGGTTTCGCTGCGCAACTCCGTCGTCGCGGACACCGCCGACGGGCCGCGCTTCCTGCTCACCCACGTCGAGGACATCGAGGAGCGCAAGCGCCACGAGCTCCAGCTGGCGCACCGCGCCAGCCACGACGCGCTGACCGGGCTGCCCAACAGCGCCGAGCTGCGGGCCCGGCTCGGCGCCCGGCTGTGTTCGCGCCCGCCCGGCTCGGACGCCGACGCGTACGCCTCGGCCGCTTCCGCCGCCTCGGTCGCCGCCTTCCAGGAGGCGCACGGTTTCGGCTCCGACACCTCCGAGGTCTTCGACGGGTACGACGCCGTCGACGGGCCGGACGCGGTGCCGGCCGGCCCGTACGACCACCATGTGCACGTCATCGCGCCCTCGGACGGGCCGGAGGACGACGGGGCCAAGGGGCTCGCGGTCCTCTTCTGCGACCTGGACGGCTTCAAGTCGATCAACGACCGGTTCGGGCACCACACGGGTGACGCGGTGCTCATCGAGGTGGCCCGGCGGCTGACCAACGGCGTACGGGACGGGGACACGGTCGCCCGGCTCGGCGGCGACGAGTTCGTGGTCCTCGCGGACGGCCTGGGCAAGGCCGACGCGCAGGACCTCGCGGTCCGGCTGCGCAACGGGATCATCCCGCCGATCCGGGTGGACGGCCGGGCGGTACGGGTCGGCGCCAGCTTCGGCATCGGCTGGGCCGCCTGCGGGATGTCCGCCGAGGAGGTCCTGCAGTCCGCCGACCAGCGGATGTACGTCGAGAAGCGGTCGCGCTCGAAGGCGAGCCGGCGCGCGGGCTGAGCAGAAAGCGGTCCCGCTCCAAGGCGTACCGGCGCGCAGGCTGAGCAAAGCACGCGCCGGCGCGCGCCGATGCGCCCCGCCGTGCGGCGGGCCGGGCCGTGGCCGCGCGGCACGCCGTCCGTGCGCCATCCGTAGCGATCCTGTGGCCCTTCCGGCTCGGCGTGCCATCCCCCGAACGGGGTAGGCTGCGCCGATGCGGCGGGGCGCCGCCGGGGGCCTGGAAGATCAGTACAGCCATCTCGTACAGACCGCTGGGGAGTGACACGGAATGACGGCCGGCAACAACGGCGCGGGCACGCCCGAGGACGACGACCCGTTCGCCCACCTCTACCGCTCCGAGGGCGGCGAAGGCGGCGCACAGGGCGCGGCGGGCGGCTCGGCGGCGCGTCGGCCGGGCGTACCGCGGGCCTCGTACAACCAGGTGCGCGCGGTCGGCGAGCGGCAGTACGGGCAGCGCCAGTACGGCCAGCAGCAGGTTCCCGCGCAGCAGCCGTACGGCCAGCAGGGCCAGCAGCCGTACGGCCAGCAGAACGCCCACTACGCGGCCCCCGAGACGCTCCCGGGCGGCAACGGCACCCGCCAGGGCCCGCCCCCGGGCCACGGCCAGGACGGCCCGCCCCGGCGCAGCCACAAGGGGCTGCTGATCGGCGCGATCGCCGTCGTCGCGGTGGTGTGCATCGGCATCGGCGTGGCGATGCTCACCAAACAGGACGACAAGAAGGACGAGGCGGGCGGCGGCGGCCCGACGCCGACGGCGGGCGAGTCCGTGAAGCCCAGCGACAAGCCGTCCGACAAGCCGACGCAGGCGGCGCTTCCCAAGGAGGCGGCGGCCTCGCTGTCGCTCAGCCCGGAGGCGACCACCGACAAGTCGGTGCCGGGCGCGAAGTCGACGAACGGCGCGTATGTGTCGCTGAACAAGGTCGGCGCGTCCGCCACATGGTCGGTGGATGTCCCCAGCAGCGGTGATTACACGCTGCTCATCGACTACGGAGTGCCGGGCAAGGACGCCAAGGCGACGCTCGGGGTGAACGGCGGGACCCCGGACAAGATCAATATGTCGAACTTCGCCCACGCCGCCGAAGGCGCCTGGGACAAGGGCTGGACGACCACCTACCGGTGGATCAAGCTGAACAAGGGCACCAACACGCTCAAGATCTCCTGTGAGCAGGGCGATCAGTGCGAGGTCAACCTCGACCGCGTCTGGCTCAAGGCGGGGCATGTGAAGCGCTGACGGACCGGCCGCCGGGTGCGCCGACGACCCCTCAGGGGTGGTCGGCGCACCCGCATTTCAGCTGGTCCGTGCGATGCCGCCCCGTCCCTCACGCCCCCACCGGATGCTCCGTCACCCTGATCTCCCCCAGCAGCTCTTCATACGTCCCCCGGTCGAACTCCCCCGCCGCCGGCGCCCGTACCGTCGCCGCCGACAGGGCCACCGCGCGGGCCAGTCGGGCCGGCCAGGGAAGGTTCTCGACCAGGCCGGAGAGGAGTCCGGCCACCGCGGAGTCGCCGGCGCCGGTCGGGTTGCCGGCGATGCGGCGGGGCGGGGCGGCCTGCCAGGCGCCGTCCGAGGTGACCACGAGCATGCCGTCGGCGCCCAGGGAGGCGGCCACGGTGTGGGCGCCGCGGCGGCGGGCGTCGCGGGCGGCGCGCAGGGGCTCGGTGGAGCCGGTGAGGGCGGCCAGTTCGTCGGCGTTGGGCTTGGCGAGGTCGGGGCGGGCGGCCAGGCCGCGGCGCAGCGGTTCGCCGCTGGTGTCCAGGAGGACCGGTACGCCCGCCGTACGGGCGGCGCGGGTCAGCCGCGCGTAGACGTCGACCGGGACGCCCGGCGGCAGGCTGCCGCACAGGGCCACCGCCCGCGCGTCGGCGAGCAGCTCCCGGTAGGTGGCCATGAACGCGTCCCACTCGGCGGGCGTCACGGTCGGGCCCGGCTCGTTGAGCTGCGTGGTGTCGCCGGTGGACTCGTCCACGACGGCGACGGTGCGCCGGGTCGCGCCGCCGACCGGGACCAGCGCGTCGGTCACCGCGGTCTCCTGGGCGAGCAGCGCGCGCACCGCGTCGCCGGTGCCGCCGCCCGCGAAGCCGGTGGCGACCGCCCGGTGGCCGAGTGCGGTCAGCACCCGGGCGACGTTCAGGCCCTTGCCGCCGGGGCGTTCGACGACCTCGGTGACGCGGTGGGTGGTGTGCGGCTGGAGCCGGGGCACGCGGTAGGTGACGTCGAGGGCTGCGTTCAGCGTGACCGTGAGGATCATGGTTCCCCCTCCCCGGAACATACGTGGACGAACGCGAGCACACCGGGCCGGTGACCGGTGGGCCCGTGCGGGACGGACCGCTGCGCGGGTGCGCGAGCGCGCAGCGATCATGCCATTGCGGACCGCGGTTGGCCCACCCCTTGGCCGACCCCTTGGGCCAACCGCCGCGGCGCCGCACCCGGTACGGGCACTTCGGCCCGCCATGACCGGGTCCGTTCGGCCTCGTACCGCCGTACGGGCGGCCCCGGCAACGCACGGCCCCGGCAGCGCACGCCCCCGGTACGCGGCCCGTCGGCGCGCCCCCGCCGTACGTACGACCCCGCCGTACCCGCGCCCCGTCAGCGCCCCGTCACACCCCCTTCGGCCGCACCACCCACTCGCCCCGTCGCACCACGCCCACCAGGTCGTACGACGCGTCCAGGACGACCAGGTCGGCGTCCTTGCCGGGCTCGATCGAGCCGGTGCGGTCGTCGATGCCGAGCAGTCGGGCCGGGTTGGCCGACAGGGCGCGTACGGCCTGGCCGACGGTCAGGCCGTCGATGGTGACGGCGCGCTTGAAGGCACGGTCGAGGGTGAGGGTCGAGCCCGCGATGGAGCCGGCGGTCGGTCCGTCGCTGATACGGGCGACGCCGTCCTTGACCTCGACCGTCATGGGGCCGAGCGGGTACATGCCGTCGTTCATGCCGGCCGCGCCCATCGCGTCGGTGATGAAGGCGACCCGGTCGGCGCCCGCGTCGCGGAAGGCCATCTCCAGGACCGCGGGGTGCAGATGCGTGCCGTCGTTGATCAGCTCGACGGTGATCCGCTCGTCCTCCAGGAGCGCGGCGATCGGGCCGGGCGCGCGGTGCCCGAGCGGCGGCATCGCGTTGAACAGGTGGGTGGCGACGGTGGCGCCCGCGTCGATGGCCTCGCGGGTCGCGTCGTACGAGGAGTCGGTGTGGCCGATGGCGGCGATCACGCCCGTGTCGGCCAGCAGCCGTACGGACTCCAGGCCGCCGGGCAGCTCCGGCGCCAGGGTCATCATCTTCGCGGTGCCGCGCGCGGCGTCGACGAGCTTGCGCACGTCCGCCGGGTCCGGGTTGCGCAGCAGGCCGGGCTGGTGGGCGCCGCAGCGGTGCGGGGAGATGAACGGGCCCTCGAAGTGGATGCCGGCCAGCTCGCCCTGCTCGGTCAGCTCGGACAGCACGCCGGCCTGCCGGGCCAGGTCGTCCAGGTCGCCGGTGACGGTCGAGGCGAGCATGGAGGTGGTGCCCCGCTGTCGGTGGGTGCGGATGGCCGTCAGGCACTCCTCGGGGTCGGCGGACGAGAAGGAGCCGCCGCCCCCGCCGTGTACGTGGATGTCGACGAAGCCGGGGACGACGAGGTGCCCGGTCAGGTCGATCACCTGGTCACCGGCGGCCGGGGCGGTGCTGTCGGCCGTACCGGCACCGGTGGCCTCGGTGATCCGGGTGCCCTCGAAGGCCACCCGGCCCCCGTCGGCCACGCCGGCCGGCAGGGCGACCCGGGCGCCGGTCAGAACGGTGCGCCGGGGGCTCGGGGCGCGGTCCCCGGACTGTTGCAGCGGCATCAGGCAGTTACCTCCGTGGAGAGAAGATCCCAGGCGAGCAGACCTGCGCCCAGGCAGCCGGCGGCGTCCCCGAGCGCCGCCGGAACGATCAGGGGGAGCCGCTGGAAGGTCACCCGCGCGCGGACCGCCGCCCGCAGCGGCTCGAAGAGCGTGTCGCCCGCCTCGGCGAGCCCGCCGCCGATGATCAGGGTGTCCGGGTCGAGCAGGGTCAGCGAGGTGACCAGGCCGTCGGCGAGCGCGTCCACCGCGTCCTGCCACACCGCCAGCGCCCGCTCGTCGCCGGACTCGACGGCCTTGGCGGCGTCCGCCGCGGTGGCCTCCGGGTCGCCGCAGGCGGCGGCCCAGGCGCGGCCGACCGCGGCGGCCGAGGCCAGCTTCTCCAGGCAGCCGCGCTGCCCGCAGCCGCACTCGGGCCCGCCGGGCCGGACGACGATATGGCCGATCTCGCCCGCGCTGCCGTGCGCGCCCGCCTCGATGCGGCCCTCGATGCCGATCGCGCCCGCGATGCCGGTGCCCAGCGGTACGAACAGGAAGCGGTCGGCGTCCCGGCCCGCGCCGATCCGGCCCTCGGCCAGGCCGCCGGTGCGGACGTCGTGGCCGAGCGCGACCGGGACGCCGCCCAGCCGCTCGGAGAGCAGGGCGCGCAGCGGCACGTCGCGCCAGCCGAGGTTGGCGGCGTAGACGGCGATGCCGCGCGCGTCGTCGACGATGCCCGGTACGGCGACGCCGGCCGCCACCGCCGGGGCGCCGAACCGTCCGCGCCCGATCTCGCGCAGCTCCTCGGCGAAGTCCAGGATCGTGGCGACGACCGCCTGCGGGCCGCGCTCGCGGCCGGTGGGGCGCCGCGCCTCGTAGAGCAGCGTGCCGTCCGCGCCTGCCAGGGCGGCCTTCATTCCGGTGCCGCCCACATCAAGGGCGATGACGTGTCTCACGGGAACAGTTTCGCGCGATCCGCCGTGAAAGGTCTAGTCCACTCGCGGGGACGGCGTGGTTCCGCTTGTCGCCGCGCTGATCGAACCCGTGTGATCTGCATGTGTGACAGGCGATACGCAAGCGATATGAGGGGTGGTGTAGACCTTGTGTGGGTAAACGGGGGAGACTCGTCGTTCATGCCGGTTGAGGGCGACCCCTGAAGCCACGGGGCATACCCGGCAAGCACGGAACTTTCGGGACAAAAGGCGGTAATGGCAGTGCAGCGGCGGTACTTGAGCCTGGCGGCAGCGGGACTCACCACGGCCATGACGCTCTCCCTGTCGGCTTGCGGCAGCGGCGCAGGCGGTGGTGACGTCACGCTCAAGCTCGTCGCGGCGGACTACGGCGACACCGAGGCGAACTCCTCCCAGCACTACTGGGACAAGCTCGTCAAGGACTTCGAGAAGCAGAACCCGAACATCAAGGTCGAGGTCTCGGTCTACAGCTGGAAGGACGTCGACAAGAAGGTCGAGGACATGGTCAAGTCCGGTAAGGCACCGGACATGGCCCAGATCGGCGCGTACGCGGACTACGCCGCCCAGGGCAAGCTCTACAGCGCCGACCAGCTGCTCTCCATACCCGTGCACGCCGACTTCGTGCCCGCGCTCGCGGAGGCGGGGGAGTACCAGCGCATCCAGTACGGCATGCCCTTCGGCGCCAGCACCCGCCGCCTGTTCTACAACAAGAAGCTCTTCGCCGAGGCGGGCATCGCCGACCCGCCGCAGAACTGGTCGCAGCTGGCGGCGGACGCGGCCAAGCTCAAGGCCAAGGGCGTCAAGACGCCCTACGCGCTGCCGCTCGGCCCCGAGGAGACGCAGGCCGAGACGCTGATGTGGATGCTCAGCGGCGGCGGCAGCTACACCGACAGCATCGGCAAGTACACGATCGACTCGCCGCAGAACGTCAAGACCTTCGAATGGCTGAAGAAGAACCTGGTCGGCCCGGGGCTGACCGGCGGCGACCCGGCCAAGCTCAACCGCCAGGACGCCTTCAACGCCTTCGCGGCCGGTGAGGTCGGCATGCTCAACGGCCACCCCACCCTGATGAAGCAGGCCGAGGCCAAGGGCGTCGACTACGGCACCGTCGACCTGCCGGGCGTGGACGGCAAGGCCAAGGCGACCATGGGCGTCGCCGACTGGATGACGGCGTTCAAGCAGGGCGGCCACCGCGACCAGGTCGGCAAGTTCCTCGACTTCGTCTACAACGAGAAGAACGTCATGGACTTCTCCGGCGAGTACGGCCTGCTGCCCGTCACCACCTCCGGGTCCCAGGCGATGCTCGCCGACAACAAGTACGCCAAGCTGCACAGCTTCCTGGGCCAGCTGCGCGACGCCGAGTTCTACCCCGCGAACAAGACCTCCTGGCCGCTGGTCAGCAAGACCGTCAAGGCGAAGATGGGCACCGCGGTGGGCGCCAACGGCAACCCGGCCGGGGTGCTCAGCGACATCCAGAACACGGCGAACGAGGCGGACAACGCCGGCCAGTGAGCCGGCCCGCGCCACGGCCCCGCCGTACGGCCCTGATGGGGGGCGTGCGGCGGGGATTGTCGTACCGCGGCCTTATCGTGGACGGGTGATGACGAGCGAGGGCACCGACGGCGGCACCGGAGGCGGTGGCATAGGAGCACTGTCCCCCCAGGACGAGGCGGTGCTCGGTGTCGAGCGCCGCTCCTGGCCGCGGCCGGGCGCCAAGGAGCGGGTCATCCGCGAGCGGCTCGGCATCTCGCCGACCCGCTACTACCAGCTGCTGAACGCCCTGCTGGACGACCCGCGGGCGCTCGCCCACGACCCGGTCACGGTCAACCGGCTGCGCCGCGTCCGCGAGGCCCGGCGCAGCCGCCGCTGAGCCCGGCGGCGGCCGGACGCGCGGCCCGGCGGCGACGGCACGGAGCGCCGATGCGCCGGTACCCCCGGCACGCGCCCGCGCCCGCCCGGTAATCTCGTCGCCATGGGCAGCCCTCCGGACACCACCTTGCCGACGCCGGTCACCGAAGCGGGCCGGGACGGTCTCGCCGCGCTGCTGGACAGCCCCGACCGTGCCGTGATCGCGCTCGACTTCGACGGCACGCTCGCCGGCATCGTGCCCGACCCCGAGAAGGCCCGCGCCCACCCCGGAGCCGTGGCGGCCCTGACCCGCCTGGCGCCGCTGCTGGGCTCGCTGGTGGTCATCACCGGCCGCCCGGCCGGCGTCGCGGTCCGCCTCGGCGGCTTCGCGGACGCGCCCGGCCTGGAACGGCTCGTGGTCCTCGGCGGATACGGCGCCGAGCGCTGGGACGCGGCCACCGGCACGGTCCAGGCCCCACCGCCGCCGCCCGGCGTCGCCGCCGTACAGGCCGAACTCCCGGGCGTACTGGACGGACTGGGCGCCTGGCACGCCTCGTGGGTGGAGGACAAGGGCCGCGCCATCGCCGTCCACACCCGCCGCGCCGCGGACCCGCAGGCCGCCTTCGAGCTGCTGCGCGAGCCGCTGTACGCGCTCGCCGAGCGGCACGGCCTGATCGTCGAACCGGGCCGCTACGTCCTCGAACTGCGCCCGCCCGGCATGGACAAGGGCGTCGCCCTGGCCGACCACGTACGCGATACCGGCGCCACCACCGTCCTCTACGGCGGCGACGACCTCGGCGACCTCGCCGCGTACTCCGCGGTGGACAAGCTGCGGTCGGACGGCCTGGCCGGGGTGCTCGTGTGCAGCGGCAGCGCGGAGGTCGCCGAGCTGGCGGGCCGGGCCGACCTCGTGGTCGACGGCCCGCCCGGCGTGGTCGCCCTGCTGCACGCCCTCGCGGACCGGCTGGGGGCGCCGCCCGCCTGAGGGGCGCCCCGGCGCCGCTACTCCTCCAGCGCCCGCAGCTGCTGGAGGAACCAGCGGTCCGGCGGCAGCGCGGTGGCCGCCGCGGCCAGCCGCTTCGTGCGCTCGGCCCGCTCGCCGTCCTCCAGGGACAGCGCCTCGTGCAGGGCGCGGGCGGTGCCCGTGATGTCGTACGGATTGACGCAGAACGCGTCGTCGCCCAGCTCCGCGTACGCCCCGGCCTCCCGGGACAGCACCAGCGCGCAGCCCCGCTCCGAGATCACCGGGACCTCCTTGGCGACCAGGTTCATCCCGTCCCTGATCGGGTTGACCAGCGCCACGTCGGCGAGCCGGTAGGCGGCCAGCGACCGCGCGAAGTCGTCCTTCACGTGCAGCACGACCGGCTGCCAGCCCGGCGTGCCGTACTCGGCGTTGATCTCCTCGGCCAGCCGCCCGACCTCGTCCGTGTACGCGCGGTAGACCTCCAGGTCCTGCCGGGAGGGGTAGGCGAACGCTATGTGTACGACGCGCTCGCGCCACTCCGGGTGGCCGTCCAGCAGCGCCCGGTACGCGCGCAGCCCGCGCACGATGTTCTTGGACAGCTCCGTACGGTCCACCCGCACGATGGTCCTGCGGTCCGCGCCGCCGATCTGCTCGCGCAGCGCCGCCAGCCGCTCGTCCACGTCCGGCCGGTGGGCCCGCTCGCGCAGGAACTCCGCGTCCGCGCCGAGCCCGTGCACGCCGAGCCGGGTCGTCCGGCCCTCGTACGTGATGCCGATCCCGCCGTCCGCGCCGCGCGTCACCTCGGCGCCCAGCACCGCCGCGCAGCAGTCCGCGAACGCCTCGGCCCAGCGCCGGGTCAGGAACGCGGCCCGGTCGCCGCCCAGCATCCCGCGCAGCACCGCCTCGGCCACGTCGTCCGGCAGCATCCGGAAGTAGTCGGCGGGCGCCCACGGCGTGTGCGAGAAGTGCCCGATGCGCAGGTCGGGGCGGCGGGCGCGGAGCAGGCCCGGCACCAGCGTGAGGTGGTAGTCCTGCACCAGCACCACGGCGCCGGGCGCGGCCTCGTCGGCGAGCGCGTCCGCGAAGGCCGCGTTGTAGGCCTCGTACGACGCCCACTGAGCGCGGAACGCGTCGTCGAAGGAGGGCTCCAGCGGCGTCTGGTAGAGCATGTGATGGACGAACCAGAGCACCGAGTTGGCGATGCCGTTGTAGGCGTCGGTGAAGACCTCGGCGGGGATGTCCAGCATGCGTACGTGCTGGCCGCCCGTGTCGGCGGTGTCCAGGTGGCCGCCGCTGCGCCGGGCCGCTTCGCGGTCGCCGTCCCCGAGGGCGGCGCACACCCACACCGCTCCGGCGTCCGGCCCGATGGCGGAGAGCCCGGAGACCAGTCCGCCGCCGCCGCGTTTGGCGGTGAGCGCGCCGTCGTCCCCCTTCGTGTACGACACCGGGCCGCGGTTGGACGCGACGAGAACCTGGGCACCAGAACGCTCGGAGACCATGCTGCGAGACTAGCCCGCCACCGATCCGCTCAAACGTGCGGCGCGGAGGGGGAACGTCACGGTTTACGTGCTGCCCGGACCCGGCCCCCGGGCAGCGCCGCTCCTCAGGCCGCGCGCCGCTCCGCGTACTCCGGGATCTCGGCCATCGGCGGCCGCTCCTCGGTGTCCACGTCCCAGGTGCGCGGTACGAAACCGGCCTCGCCGCGCTCGAACTGGGTCAGCCGCGGGCGCACCAGGTGGCCGCGCGCCAGCCGCAGCTGCGCGGTGCGGTAGATCGCCGCGGCCATCCGGCCGAGCGCCTGTCCGCTCTGGTGGCGGTGCTTGCGTACGCCGACGTCCACCTGGGCCAGCGCGTCCAGCCCGGCCGTGTGCAGCGCGTCGACCAGCAGGCCCAGCTCCACGCCGTAGCCCACCGGGAACGGCAGCCGCTCCAGCAGGGACCGGCGGGCCGCGTACTCCCCGCCCAGCGGCTGCACGAATCCGGCCAGCTGCGGCCAGTGCAGGTTCAGCAGCGGGCGGGCGACCAGCTCGGTGACCCGGCCGCCCTGGCCCGCCGCCTCGCCCAGCGGACGGTCGTACATTCCCTTGACGAACTGCACGCCCGGGTCGGTCAGCAGCGGACCGACGATCCCGGAGACGAACGTGGCGGAGAACTCGCGCAGGTCGGCGTCGATGAAGCAGACGATGTCACTCCGGGTGACCAGCAGGGAGCGCCACAGCACCTCGCCCTTGCCGGGCAGCGCGGGCAGCCGCGGCAGCACCTCGTCCCGGTGGACCACCCGCGCGCCCGCCTCGGCCGCGACCTTGGCCGTACCGTCCGTGGACCCGGAGTCCAGCACCACCAGCTCGTCGACGAGCGGCACCGACGGCGTCATCAGCTCGGTACGGATCGCCTCGGCGATCGCGCCGACCGTCGCCTCCTCGTCGAGCGCCGGCAGCACGACGGAGACCGTCTGCCCCGTCTCGCGCTTCGCGGCCAGCAGCCGGTCGAGCGGGCGGTCCACGGCCGACCAGGACCTGCCGGCCAGCCAGCGCTCCACCTCTTCCAGCACCTGCGCGTCTCCTTCGTTCCCGGACCAGCGATGTGATCCATCTCGCGGTGCGGACGACTGTCTCGACCGCCCTGCCCTTCGGCTACAGTCTTGAACAACGCGATCGCCCCGGACATGCCGGGGTCGGTGCGACAAACGCCTGGGCCCCGGCCCAGCGCCATACCGCTCATCCAGAGGGGCAGAGGGATACGGCCCGTTGAAGCCCCGGCAACCCTCCAGCCGGTCTCCGTCGCCGCGCATCGCGCGGCCCGCGAGGCTCCCGGCTAGGGAAGGTGCCAATTCCGTCTCGTGGCGAGATGCGCCGCGAGGAAGATGAGGAGAAAGGGCCTCGCCTCCATGGCTGTGCAATCTGTTGAAAGCACCACTTCCGCCACCGTTTCCCTGGGCCCGGCCGTCGCGCTGTCCTGCCGCGAGTGCGGCGAGCGCTTCGACCTCGGACCGATCTTCGCGTGCGCCGTCTGTTTCGGGCCGCTGGAAGTGGCGTACGACCTGCCGACGGGCGACCCCGAGGGCCTGCGCAAGCGCATCGAGGCCGGTCCGAACAACATCTGGCGCTACGCGCCGCTGCTGCCCGTCCCGGCCGACGTGGCGGACAAGCCGAACCTGAACCCGGGCCTGACCAAGCTGGTCAAGGCCGACAACCTGGCCCGCGAGCTGGGCGTCACCGGCGGCCTGTACGTCAAGGACGACTCCGGCAACCCGACGCACTCCTTCAAGGACCGCGTCGTCGCCATCGCCGTCGAGGCCGCCCGCGCCTTCGGCTTCACCACCCTGTCCTGCTCCTCCACCGGCAACCTGGCCGGCGCGGTGGGCGCCGCCGCGGCCCGGGCCGGCTTCCGCTCCTGCGTCTTCATCCCGCACGACCTGGAGGCGGGCAAGGTCGTCATGGCCGCGGTCTACGGCGGCGAGCTGGTCGGCATCGAGGGCAACTACGACGACGTCAACCGCTTCTGTTCGGAGCTGATCGGCGACCCGCTCGGCGAGGGCTGGGGCTTCGTCAACGTCAACCTGCGCCCGTATTACGGAGAGGGCTCCAAGACCCTCGCGTACGAGATCTGCGAACAGCTCGGCTGGCGGCTGCCGGACCAGATCGTCATCCCGATCGCGTCCGGCTCCCAGCTCACGAAGATCGACAAGGGGCTCAAGGAGCTGATCGCGCTCGGGCTGGTCGAGGACAAGCCGTACAAGATCTTCGGTGCCCAGGCCGAGGGGTGCTCGCCGGTCTCGACCGCCTTCAAGGCCGGTCACGACGTCGTACGGCCGCAGAAGCCGGACACCATCGCCAAGTCGCTGGCCATCGGCAACCCGGCCGACGGCCCGTACGTGCTCGACATCGCCCGGCGCACCGGCGGCGCGGTCGAGGACGTCGACGACGCGCAGGTGGTGGACGCGATCAAGCTGCTGGCCCGCACGGAGGGCATCTTCGCGGAGACCGCCGGCGGCGTGACCGTGGGCGTGACCAAGAAGCTGATCGAGAGCGGTCTGCTCGACCCGGCGCTGACCACCGTCGTGCTGAACACCGGCGACGGGCTCAAGACGCTGGACGCGGTCGCGCCGACCACCGGGCCCACGGCCACCATCCGGCCGAGCCTGGACGCGTTCCGCGCGGCCGGCCTGGCGGGCTGACTCACCGGCGGCCGTACGCATACGTACGTGCCCGTACGTATGCGTACGCGCGCCCCGGGCCCCGGCACGCCCGTCCCTCCGTACTCCCCTCCCGCGACCTGGAAGGCAGAAACACCATGAGCGTCAACGTCCGCATCCCGACCATCCTGCGCACCTACACCGGCGGCCAGGCGGAGGTGCCCGCCGAGGGGGCCACCCTCTCCGAGGTCATCCAGGACCTGGAGAAGAACCACGCCGGTATCGCGGCGCGCGTCCTGGACGACACCGGCAAGCTGCGCCGCTTCGTGAACGTCTACGTCAACGACGACGACGTGCGTTTCGAGCAGGGCCTCGAAACCCCGACGCCGGACGGCGTGGGCGTTTCGATCATCCCGGCGGTGGCCGGCGGCTGCTGAGCGCCGGAAGACCCGGAAATCCATAAGGATCGTTTCCGGCCCTTTCGGGGGCCGGCGGCCGGAATCGCCCCGTCCACCGAGAAGTGGACGGGGCGATTCCGTGTTGTTAAAGGCGATACAGTTGTGGTGACCCCTCGTCGAGCCCGTGCCGAGCGCATATGAGACCCCGGCAAGTTGTGGGCGAAGTGTGGACGTGATTCGTCCCATTAGCGAGCTTTGCCCGGCCCGACTTGCCCGGGAGTAAGGGCTTATAACCGCATTTTTGCGATTGTTCGCGAGCAGAATTCTCGTCCGATTGACCTGTTGCGCTGGGCAGTTGGACAGATACATTCAGCGGCGGTCGACGCGTTCCGGCGCACACCCCCTCCTTGTCGGGGGGTGAGGTCTGACCCGGGTCCGCGGAGTGCGGTCCTGTGCAAGGGCCAGTAATAGGGGAGTTAGGCATGGCTCAGGGCACCGTCAAGTGGTTCAACGCGGAGAAGGGGTACGGCTTCATCGCGGTCGACGGTGGTGCGGATGTTTTCGTCCACTACAGCGCGATCCAGATGGACGGTTACCGCACCCTTGAGGAGGGTCAGCGGGTCGAGTTCGAGATCTCGCAGGGCCAGAAAGGGCCGCAGGCGGACATGGTCCGCGTGGCCGGCTGATAGCGCCGACCGACTGCTGCGTACGAAGGTCCGCGTCCTCCCGTGGGGGCGCGGACCTTCTGTGTTGGGGTGGTGTCGGGGAGGGGGCCGGTGAGGTGCTGGATCATCCGGCCGTACCCGGTTTGACAACAGAGCCCGGAGGGGATGGCTCCCGCCAACGCGCTTGCACTCTCATGGGCCGAGTGCTAATCATTGCGTTAGCACTCTACGAGTGAGAGTGACAGCTAAGGACCGACTCGGTGAGGTCCGCGGGCCGGTGGGGCAAGGAACCACAGGGTCGCAGACCGTCCGTCGCGGGCGCCAGCGCGGTCCGGAGTATCCACCCTCCCCCAGACGCAGTCCGGGGGGACCCCCAGTCCGGGAGGACCACTTCACATGGCCAAGATCATCGCGTTCGACGAGGAGGCACGGCGCGGTCTCGAGCGCGGGATGAACCAGCTCGCCGACGCCGTCAAGGTCACCCTTGGCCCCAAGGGCCGCAACGTCGTCCTCGAGAAGAAGTGGGGCGCCCCCACGATCACCAACGATGGTGTGTCCATCGCCAAGGAGATCGAGCTCGAGGACCCGTACGAGAAGATCGGCGCCGAGCTGGTCAAGGAGGTCGCGAAGAAGACGGACGACGTCGCCGGTGACGGCACGACGACCGCGACCGTCCTGGCCCAGGCCCTGGTCCGCGAGGGCCTGCGCAACGTCGCCGCCGGCGCCAACCCGATGGCGCTCAAGCGCGGCATCGAGCGCGCCGTCGAGGCCGTCTCCGCCGCCCTGCTGGAGCAGGCGAAGGACGTGGAGACCAAGGAGCAGATCGCCTCCACCGCCTCCATCTCCGCCGCCGACACCCAGATCGGCGAGCTGATCGCCGAGGCCATGGACAAGGTGGGCAAGGAAGGCGTCATCACCGTCGAGGAGTCCCAGACCTTCGGTCTGGAGCTGGAGCTCACCGAGGGTATGCGCTTCGACAAGGGCTACATCTCGGCGTACTTCGCCACCGACATGGAGCGTATGGAGGCGTCGCTCGACGACCCGTACATCCTCATCGTCAACTCCAAGATCTCCAACGTGAAGGACCTCCTTCCGCTGCTGGAGAAGGTCATGCAGTCGGGCAAGCCGCTGCTGATCATCGCTGAGGACGTCGAGGGCGAGGCCCTGTCGACCCTGGTCGTCAACAAGATCCGCGGCACCTTCAAGTCCGTCGCCGTCAAGGCCCCGGGCTTCGGCGACCGCCGCAAGGCCATGCTCGGCGACATCGCCATCCTCACCGGTGGCACGGTCATCTCCGAGGAGGTCGGCCTCAAGCTGGAGAACGCCGGTCTCGACCTGCTGGGCCGCGCCCGCAAGGTCGTCATCACCAAGGACGAGACCACCATCGTCGACGGTGCCGGTGACAGCGACCAGGTCCAGGGCCGCGTCAACCAGATCCGCGCCGAGATCGAGAACAGCGACTCGGACTACGACCGCGAGAAGCTCCAGGAGCGTCTGGCGAAGCTGGCCGGCGGCGTGGCCGTCATCAAGGCCGGTGCCGCCACCGAGGTCGAGCTCAAGGAGCGCAAGCACCGCATCGAGGACGCCGTGCGCAACGCGAAGGCGGCCGTCGAGGAGGGCATCGTCGCCGGCGGTGGCGTGGCCCTGCTGCAGGCCTCCTCGGTCTTCGAGAAGCTGGAGCTGGAGGGTGACGAGGCCACCGGTGCCGCCGCTGTGAAGCTGGCGCTGGAGGCCCCGCTGAAGCAGATCTCCGTCAACGGCGGCCTTGAGGGCGGCGTTGTCGTGGAGAAGGTGCGCAACCTGGCCGTCGGCCACGGTCTGAACGCCGCGACCGGCGAGTACGTCGACATGATCGCCGAGGGCATCATCGACCCCGCCAAGGTCACGCGCTCCGCGCTGCAGAACGCCGCGTCGATCGCCGCGCTGTTCCTGACCACCGAGGCCGTCATCGCCGACAAGCCGGAGAAGGCCGCCGCGGCCGGTGCTCCGGGCGGCATGCCGGGCGGTGACATGGACTTCTGATCCTCCCGGATCATCTGTCCTCGATCGTCGGGGCGGTACCCCTCCTCCCAGGGGGGTGCCGCCCCGGCGGCGTTTTCGGGACCGGGCGGCCGTCCGGCCCCGCGTGGGCATTTCTCGTACGGCTGAGGTCCGCCGGTTCCGTACGGCGGTCCTTGCGCGGCCCCCGGGCCACCGGTGCACGATCGGTGCATGACGACTCGAAACGGGCGGACCGCCCGACCGGACCGGTTCGACGCGGACACCGTCGCGCTGATCACCGGCGGCAGCAGCGGCGTGGGCCTGGCGGCCGCGCGGCGGCTGCTCGCGGACGGCGCCCGGGTGGTGGTGTGCGGACGCGACGAGCACCGTCTCGACGCGGCCGCCGCGCATCTGAGGGAGCGGGCGGAAGCGGCGGTGACGGGCGGCGAGCCGGCTGCCGCGGGCGGCAGTGCGGGGGTCCCGGGCGGCGGCACGGGCGTCGCGGGGGTGGCCGCCGACCGGGTGCTGGCCGTACGGGCCGACACCGCCTCCGTCACCGACCTCGACGCCGTCGTACGGGCCGTACGTGACCACTTCGGGCACCTCGACATCATCTTCGCCAACGCCGGCGTGTACGCGGCGGCCCCCTTCGAGGGGATCACCGAGGCCGACTTCGACCGCGCGGTCGGCGTGAACTTCAAGGGCGTCTTCTTCACCGTCCAGCGCGCGCTGCCGCTGCTGCGGAACGGCGGCGCGGTCGTCATCAACGCCTCGTCGCTGCTCCAGCGCGGGCAGGCGGACGCCACCCTGCACTCCGCGACCAAGGCCGCCGCGCACAACCTGGCCCGTACGCTCGCGGCGGCGCTCGCCGGGCGCAGCATCCGCGTCAACTCGGTCAGCCCCGGCTATGTCGACACGCCGATGTTCGCGGGCTCCGACATCGACCCGGCGGAGGCGGAGAAGCTGCGCGCGCAGACGGCGGCGGGCCGGTTCGGGCACCCGGAGGAGATCGCCGACGCGGTCGCCTTCCTCGCGTCCGGCGAGGCCTCGTACATCAACGGGCAGGACCTGGTCGTCGACGGCGGGCTGCACGGCTGCGCGCTGTGAGGGGGCGTCGCCGGGGCGCCATGTCGTTATGTCGCTTCTTGTGAGATACGGCATGTAAGCGCCGCTGGTCCTGGTATGAGGATGGCGGCCATACTTTCCGGAGCCTTTCCGGAAGACGATCTTCCGGTACGGCCGCCCCCGCCCCCGGACGCCCCGCAAGGACGCCCATGAGCACGCTCGACTCCGTGATCGTCGGCCTCAACGACGGCCTGTGGACCTACCTGCTGATACCGCTGGTGATCTGCGCGGGCCTGTACTTCACGGTCCGCTCCAGGGCCGTACAGCTGCGGCTCTTCCCCGAGATGCTGCGGGTACTCACGGACAAGTCGCAGCCACGGGCGGACGGCTCCAAGCCGGTCTCGTCGTTCGGCGCCTTCACCATCTCGGCGGCGGCGCGCGTCGGTACGGGCAACATCGCGGGCGTCGCCACCGCCATCACCCTCGGCGGCGCGGGCGCGGTGTTCTGGATGTGGGTGATGGCGCTCATCGGCGGTGCCTCGGCGTTCGTCGAATCGGCACTGGCCCAGCTCTACAAGGTGCGCGACCGCGACGGGTCGGGTACGTACCGGGGCGGACCCGCGTACTACATGCAGCGCGGGCTCGGCAGGCGCTGGCCCGGCGCCCTGTTCGCCGTCGCCATCACCGTGACCTTCGGTTTCGTCTTCAATGCCGTGCAGTCCAACACGATCACGGCCGTCGCCTCGGGGTCGGTGTCCGGCGGCGGGCAGGGGTGGTTCGCCCCGGCTGCCGGTCTGCTGCTGGCCGTCCTGCTGGGCGTGGCGATCTGCGGCGGCGTGCGCCGCATCGCCTCGGTCACGACCGTCCTCGTACCGGTCATGGCCGTCGTCTACCTGCTGATGGGCGCCGCCGTCGTCCTCCTCAACCTCGGCGACCTGCCGCGCGTCCTCGGCGACATCGTCGGCGGCGCGTTCGGGTTCAAGGAGCTGGCGGCCGGCGGGCTCGGCGCGGCGATCCAGCAGGGCATCCGGCGCGGCATGTTCTCCAACGAGGCGGGCCTGGGCTCGGCGCCCAACGCGGGCGCGGCGGCCGAGGTCACCCACCCGGTCAAGCAGGGCCTCGTACAGTCCCTCGGCGTCTTCTTCGACACCCTGCTGATCTGCTCGATGACCGCCTTCATCATTCTGACGACCACGCCCGAGCTGAGCGGCCGGCAGGGCGCCGACCTGACGCAGTCCGCGCTGACCGACACGCTCGGCGGCTGGGCCGGGCACGTGCTGACGGCCGTCGTCTTCCTGCTCGCCTTCAGCTCCATGATCGGGAACTACTACTACGGCGAGTCCAACATCGGCTTCCTGACGCAGCGCGCCTGGGTCCTGCCCGTCTACCGCGCCGTCGTCCTGGCCGTCGTCTTCCTGGGCGCGCTGGGCTCGGTCGGTGTCGTCTGGAACCTCGCCGACGTGTTCATGGGCGTCATGGCGCTGATCAACCTGCTCGCCATCCTCCCCCTCTCGGCGATCGCCTTCCGCCTCCTGGACGACTACCAGGCCCAGCGCCGGGCGGGCCGCGACCCGGTCTTCACCGGCTCCCGGATGCCGGATCTGAGGGGAGTGGAGTGCTGGCCGGACGAGCGGCCGGCGCCCGCGGTGGAGCGGCGCCCTGACGCGCTCGTCGATCACTAGCTGCCGTTCCTCAACGGCTGATGGCCCGGTCGGGGCTGGGCGTCCGGCTGGGGCTGAGCGTCCGGCCGGGGCTGGGCGTCCGACCGGGGCTGGGCGTCCGACCGGGGCCGGCTGTTCAGTTCCGTCAGGGCCTGCTTGCCGAAGCCGAAGAAGTACGTGGCCAGGAAACCGGCCGCGTACCCGATGAGCAGGCCCAGGGCGTAGACGAGGAGCGTCGCGCCGAGGGACTGGTTGCCCTTGAGGAGCGGGAACAGGGCCCAGCCGGACGGGCCGATGGCGGTCGAACCGGCTGCCGTACCGAGCTGGTTGAACAGGCCCACGAAGCCGCCGCCGAACGCGCCGCCCACGCAGGCGGTGACGAACGGGCGGCCCAGCGGCAGCGAGACGCCGTAGATGAGGGGTTCGCCGACGCCGAGGAAGCCGGCGGGCAGTGCGGACTTGATGGTCGTACGGATCGAGCGGTTGCCCGGCAGCCGGAAGTAGACCGCCAGGGCGGCGCCCACCTGGCCCGCGCCGGCCATCGCCAGGATCGGCAGCAGCACCGTGTAGCCCTGCTGCTCGATCAGCGTGGTGTGGATGGGGATCAGGGCCTGGTGCAGCCCGAGCATGACGAGCGGGAGGAAGAGGCCGCCGAGCAGGAACCCGGCCGCGGCGCCGCCGTGGGCGAGCAGCCGGTCGGCGCAGGTACCGATGGCGGTGGCGACCTCACCGGCCACGAACATCAGGCCGAAGAGCGTGACCAGCCCGGCGACCAGCACGGTCACGGTGGGGGTGACCAGCACGTCCAGCGTCTCGGGGACGTGCCGGCGGCACCACTTCTCGATCTGTACGGCGAGCAGCGCCGCGCCCAGCGCCCCCAGGACGCCGCCCTGGCCCGGCGACAGCTGCTGGCCGAACGCGGTCACCTTGGCGACGCCCGCGTACACGATGATCGCGGCGACCGCGCCGCCCAGCACGGGTGTGCCGCCGAACTCCTTCGCGGTGTTGTGGCCGACGAAGACCGCGATCAGCGACATGAAGCCGGAGGCGATGGCGGCCAGCGCCGGGACGAGGGCGGGCAGTACGCCGAAGTTGGTCAGCAGGCCGTTCAGCCCGGCGATGATGCCGCAGCCGATGAGGGCGGGGATCAGCGGGACGAAGATGTTGGCGATCCGGCGGAGGAAGAGCTTGACCGGGGTGGCGTTGCGGGCCTTCTGGCGCGCTTTCAAGGCCGCGCCCTGGGCGGCCAGTTCGTCGGCGGTGGCGGTGGAAGTGGTGGTGGCGGGGATGGCGCTGCCAGTGGCCGGGGTGTCCCCGGTCTCGTCGGCCCTTGCCTCCACCAGGGCCGTGAATTCCGGCGTGACCCGGGCGACCGTACCCGGGCCGAGCACGATCTGGTACGTGTCGTCCTCCACCACGCCCAGCACGGCGGGCAGTGCCTTCAGCGCCTCGTCCCGGACCAGCGAGCGGTCCCTGATGCCGAGGCGGAGCCGGGTCATGCAGTGGGTGACGGAGGTGACGTTGGCGGCGCCGCCGACCAGGGGGAGGAGCGCGGCGGCGGTGGCGCGGTTCTTGTCGGCGTTCTTGTCGTCGGACATGTGCGGTGCTGCCTTGCTGTGCGTGCCGGGACGGGCTGGGGAGCGGGGAGCGGGCGGCGTGCGGCCCGTCAGCCGTCCTGCGGAGGCGGGGTGTGCAGAGCGGTGTGCAGGGCGGCCCGGAGGTGGCCGCGGGATTCGGCCAGCAGCCGGGCCGCCGCGGACCCGTCGATCCCGGCGAGCACGACGAGGATGGCGTTCTTGACCTCCCCGTCCGTCGCGGCGAGCGCGGCCTCGATCTCCGCGTCCCCGGCGCCGGTGGCCAGCGCCACGATGCGGCGCGAACGGGCCCGCAGCTTCTCGTTGGAGGCCCGCACGTCCACCATCAGGTTCCCGTACGTCTTGCCCAGCCGGATCATGGTGATCGTCGAAAGCATGTTGAGGACCAGCTTCTGCGCCGTACCGGCCTTCAACCGCGTGGACCCGGTCAGCAGTTCGGGCCCGACGACGACCTCGATGCCGTGGTCGGCGGCCGCGGCCAGCGCGGAGCCCGCGTTGCAGGACAGGCCGACGGTCAGCGCGCCGCAGGCCGCGCGGGCGTGCTCGACGGCGCCGACCGCGTACGGCGTACGGCCCGAGGCGGAGACGCCGACGACCGTGTCGTTGCCGGTCAGGCCCAGCGCGTCCAGGTCGGCGGCGGCCAGGTCCCGGCGGTCCTCGGCGCCCTCGACGGCGCTGACCATGGCGGCGGGACCGCCCGCGATCAGGCCCACGACCTCGGCCGGTTCGGTGTTGAAGGTGGGCGGGCACTCGCTCGCGTCCAGCACGCCGAGGCGCCCGGCCGTACCGGCGCCCGCGTAGATCAGCCGCCCGCCGCGGGCCATCCGCTCGGCGGTGGCGTCGATGGCGGCGGCGATCGCGGGGAGCTGGTCGGCGACGGCGGCCGGGACGGTGGCGTCCTCGCCGTTCATCGTGCGGGCGATCTCCAGGGTGGACAGCCGGTCGATCTCGGCCAGGTCGGGCCGGAAGGCTTCGGTGGTCAGCGTGTCCAGCTGCGCGCGCAGCCGGGCGTACTCGGCGGGGGAGGTCATGGCGGTGGCGGCTCTTTCCGGGCTCGTACGGCTCTGTACGGGGGGACGGAGACGGGGGCGGGCGGCGGGGCGGCGGGG
>NZ_JOCQ01000113.1 GCF_000720725.1 Streptomyces rimosus subsp. rimosus | reverse complement strand
GTCCCCGACCCCACCTCCGCCTCCGCCTCCGACCACGGGAGAGCCCACCGCATGACGTACGCAGCCGCCCTCCCCGGCCAGCCCCGCGGCGGGGCCATCGCCGGACCCGCCACCGACCGTGCTCGGTGCGTGCTCGCGCCGAACCCGTCCCCGATGACCCTGGACGGCACCAACACCTGGATCGTCACCGAGCCCGACGCGGACCTGGCGGTCGTCATCGACCCGGGACCGCTGGACGAGACCCACCTCAAGGCGGTCGTGGACGCCGCCGAACAGGCCGGGAAGCGCGTCGGCCTGACCCTGCTGACGCACGGTCACCCGGACCACGCCGAGGGCGCCGCGCGCTTCGCGGAGCTGACCGGGACGGCCGTACGGGCGCTGGACCCGGCGCTGCGCCTGGGCGACGAGGGCCTGGCGGCCGGTGACGTGATCACCACCGGCGGCCTGGAGCTGCGGGTCGTACCGACCCCCGGCCACACCGCCGACTCGCTCTCCTTCCACCTCCCGGCCGACGCCGCCGTACTGACCGGCGACACGATCCTGGGCCGCGGCACCACCGTCGTCGCCCACCCGGACGGCCGGCTCGGCGACTACCTCGACTCGCTGCGGCGGCTGCGCTCGCTGACGGTCGACGACGGCGTCACGACCGTGCTGCCCGGCCACGGGCCCGTACTGAACGACGCGCAGGGCGCGGTCGAGTTCTACCTCGCGCACCGTGCCAACCGGCTGGCCCAGGTGGAGACGGCGGTCGAGGCCGGGCACCGGACGCCGTCGGAGGTCGTGGCGAGCGTGTACGCGGACGTGGACCGCACGCTGTGGCCCGCCGCCGAGCTGTCCGTACGGGCGCAGCTGGATTATCTGGAGGAGCACGGGCTGATCTGAGGGGCGGGCCAGGCTGGAGGGCGGGCCGGTCTGTGGGGCGGGCCGGTTTGGAGGGCGGGCCGGTCTGCGAGCGAGCGGGAGCCGGGGCCTACGCCCGGCCGTCGTCAGGAACGGGCCCCAACTCCCGCTCGATGCCGCCGCGCAGCAGCTCGTGGGCGCGGTCCAGCGACACCGAACCGCTCAGCCAGCGGGTGCTGAGCCCCTCCACCAGCGCGCTGAGACGTTCGGCCACGTCGGTCACCGGGGCGCCGTGGTCGGCCGTGCCCGCGGCCCGGGCCTCCCGTACGAGATCGGCCAGGTCGTCCGTCCACTGCCGGGTCGCCTCGCGCAACTGCTCCCGCAGCCCGGCGTCGAAGACGGCGCTGGACTGGAACTCCCCCCAGGCGGTGCTGTTCTCCACCATCTCGGGGGTGTCCTGGAGCTCGCGCAGCAGCATCTCCTCCAACTGGGCGCGCGGGCCCGCCAGGCGCACCGTCTCCGGGTCCGGCGTGGTGTGGCGCTCGGCGCGTTCGCCGATGAAGTCGAGGGTGCGGCGCAGGAGTTCGGCGCGCCCGCCGAAGTGGTAATAGATCAGCCCGGTGGACACTCCGGCCTCGGCGGCGATCTCCTCCACCCGCAGGCCGCGTACGCCGCTCCGCGCGATGGTGCGGGTCGCGGCTTCCAGGATCTGTACTCGGCGCTCGGACACAGTCGACCACCGTACTCGGTGGCCGGGGAGCGGGGGCGGGTGGCCGGAATGCGGTCGCGGGCGGGGGCCGGGGGTGCTACGTTCGAAATGATTCCTGACTGATATTTCAGTCAGGAAGTCGCCGAGAAACCGGGAGTCGGGAGCGTCATGCGCATGCCTGCCGAGTGGGAGCCGCACGCACGGATGTACCTCGCCTGGCCGCCGTACGGCTCCCTGTGGGGCGACCAGGCCCCCGCCGCACAGCGCGACATCGCCCGGCTGGCGTGCACGCTCGCCGAGTACGAGCCGGTCACGCTGCTGGTCGGCCCCGAGGAGGAGGTACGCGCCCGCCGGGCGTGCGGCGTGGCGGTGGAGGTCGTACCGATCCCGGTCGACGACCTGTGGATACGGGACACCGGGCCGGTCGTCGTCACCCCGTCGGGCGCGCCCGCGGACGCTGCTTGTAGGGGCGTCGATTTCCACTTCAACGGCTGGGGCGGCAAGCAGCGCCACCCGGACGACGGCCGGGTGGCCCGCCGGCTGCTGGCGCACGAGGGCATCACCCGTATCGATGCCGCGATCACCGCCGAGGGCGGCTCCTTCGAGACGGACGGTGAGGGAACCCTGCTCGTCGCCGAGAGTTCCCTGGTCAACGCCAACCGCAACCCCGGTCTGACGCGGGGGCGGATCGAGGCGGAGCTGGAGCGCGTCCTGGGCGTGCGGCGGGTCGTCTGGGTGGCGGGCGTACGGGGCGAGGACATCACCGACTGCCACATCGACAGCATCGCCCGGTTCGTGGCACCCGGTGTCGTCCTGCTGAGCCGCCCGTGGCAGGGCAACGGGCCGGACGTGTGGACGCGCGTGTACGAGCAGGCCCGCGGCGTCCTGGAGCAGGCCCGCGACGCCCGGGGAAGACGGCTGGAGATCGTCGAGGTGCCGGAGCCCGACCCGTACGCGATCGGGGAGCGGGGGCCGGAGTTCCTCGCCTCGTACCTGAATTACTGCGTGGCGAACGGTGTGGTGGTCCTGCCGCGCTTCGGCGACCGGCGGGCCGACGACCGGGCCGCCGGGATCCTGCGCGAACTGCACCCCGGCCGGGAGATCCGGCAGGTCGCGATCGACGCGGTGGGGGAGGGCGGGGGCGGGATCCACTGCGCTACGCAGCAGCTGCCGCGGGTGCCGTAGGCGGCGCGGGCGCTGTTCGCCGCTGCCGGTGCCGTACGCCGCTTCGGGGCCGTGCGGCGCTATCGGTGCCGTGGGGCGCCTCGGTGCCGTAGGGCCGGTCGGCGGGTTTCACGCGAAAGGGTCCCGCTGCCCGGGGCAGCGGGACCCTTTCGGAGTCCGGTGCGGTGTGCCGTGCCGGCGCGCGTCAGCGCGAACGCTTCGCCAGGCGCTCCACGTCCAGCAGGATCACCGCGCGCGCCTCCAGGCGCAGCCAGCCGCGGCCCGCGAAGTCCGCGAGGGCCTTGTTGACCGTCTCGCGCGAGGCGCCGACGAGCTGGGCCAGCTCCTCCTGCGTGAGGTCGTGTACGACGTGGATGCCCTCCTCGGACTGCACGCCGAAGCGGCGCGACAGGTCCAGGAGCGCGCGGGCGACCCGGCCCGGCACGTCGGAGAAGACCAGGTCGGACATCTGGTCGTTGGTCTTGCGCAGGCGGCGGGCGACGGCGCGCAGCAGGGCGGTCGCGACCTCCGGGCGGGCGTTCAGCCAGGGCTGGAGGTCGCCGTGGCCCAGGCCCAGCAGCTTGACCTCGGTGAGGGCGGTGGCGGTGGCGGTACGCGGGCCCGGGTCGAAGAGGGAGAGCTCGCCGATCAGCTCACCGGGGCCGAGGACGGCGAGCATGTTCTCCCGTCCGTCGGGGGAGGTGCGGTGCAGCTTGACCTTGCCCTCGGTGACCACGTACAGGCGGTCGCCCGGGTCCCCTTCGTGGAACAGGGCGTCGCCGCGGGCGAGCGTGACCTCTCCCATCGAGGCGCGCAGCTCGGCCGCCTGCTCGTCATCGAGCGCCGCGAAGAGCGGTGCGCGCCGCAGAACGTCGTCCACGAGATCTCTCCTTGTCGACATGCTCAAAGGGACCTTGGTCCCCATCATGCCGGAATGCAAAACAGTGCGATCAATCACAAGGATGCCGGACCCGTGGCGCAAGCCATACGGCAGGGGGCCGATTGGGCCCACGGGACATGGAGATCGGACCGGATGTCAGCGGGTGGCCTTACGCTGGCCGAGTGTCCAATACGCCGGTGAGAGCACAGGACAAGGGGGCTGAGCGAGTGAGCGCGGGCCGCGATTCCGCTGTGGGCGAACAGGCGCCTGCCGAGGCCGCGAAAGCGGTGGAAACCGGGGAAAGAGCGAAGAAAGCGAAGAAGGCGACGACGCGGAAGAAGCCCGCCACAACGGCTGCGACCGGGGCTTCTGCCCCGAAGCGGGCCGCGGGGGAGAAGACGGCGGTGAAGAAGGCTACTGCCGGGAAGACGGCTGCCGATGAGGCGCCTGCCGGGAAGACGCCGGCGAAGAAGGTCGCGGCGAAGAAAACCGCAGCCAAGAAGACCGCGGCCAAGAAGACCGCAGCCAAGAAGGCGTCCGCCAAGACTGTCGCTGCGAAGAAGTCGGTCACCGCGAAGAAGACGGCCGCCGCAAAGAAGTCCGTCACCACGAAGAAGACGGCCGCCAAGACCCCGGCCACCCCCGCCCAGCAGCCCGCCCCCAAGCCCCCCGCCAAGCCCGAGTCCCGTACGGCCATGGTGCGCCGCGCCCGCCGGATGAACCGCGAGCTGGCCGAGGTCTATCCGTACGCCCACCCCGAGCTGGACTTCCGCAACTCCTTCGAGCTGCTCGTCGCCACGGTCCTGTCCGCGCAGACCACCGACCTGCGGGTCAACCAGACCACCCCCGCCCTGTTCGCCGCCTACCCCACCCCGGAGGACATGGCCGCCGCCGAGCCCGAGCGGCTGGAGGAGCTGATCCGGCCGACCGGCTTCTTCCGGGCCAAGGCCAAGTCCCTGCTCGGCCTCTCCACGGCGCTACGGGACCGTTTCGACGGCGAGGTCCCCGGCCGCCTGGAGGACCTGGTGACGCTGCCGGGCGTCGGCCGCAAGACCGCCAATGTCGTGCTGGGCAACGCCTTCGGTGTCCCGGGGATCACCGTCGACACCCACTTCGGCCGGCTGGTCCGCCGCTTCCGCTGGACCGGGCAGCAGGACCCGGAGAAGGTCGAGGCGGAGATCGCCGAGATCTTCCCCAAGAGCGAGTGGACGATGCTCTCGCACCGCGTCGTCTTCCACGGCCGCCGCGTCTGCCACTCCCGCAAGCCCGCCTGCGGCGCCTGCCCCATCGCCCACGACTGCCCGTCGTACGGCGAGGGCGAGCTGGACCCGGAGAAGGCGAAGAAGCTGCTCAAGTACGAGATGGGCGGCCAGCCGGGCCAGCGGCTGCGGCCCCCGGCCGACTATCCGGGGCAGCCGGCACCCCCGCTGGCGGGCCGTTGATCACCGCCGCGCGCGGCCCCCGCCGCCCCGCCCGGTACAAAACGCTCACACGGGAAGCGGAACCGAACCGGCCGCGAACGGACTCAGCCCGAATAGGACCGGCCACGGCCGCATGACCATCGATCCCACCGATCCAGGGCCTGAGGGGGCGCGTATGACGAGCGCACGGGAGCAGTACGCGAAGACCGCTGCGTATGAGACGGCCGTCCGTACCGACGGCCTGCCGCAGTGGCTCGCGCCGGTGGCCCGCGCCGCCGCCACGATCGAGCCCCACCAGCTCAGCCGCTTCCTGCCGCCCGAGAGCGGCGGCCGGCCGTCCGCCGTACTGGTCCTGTTCGGGCACGGCGACCGCGGCCCCGAGCTGCTGCTCATGGAGCGCGCGGGCACCCTGCGCTCGCACGCCGGCCAGCCCTCCTTCCCCGGCGGCGCCCTCGACCCCGAGGACGGCGACCCGGAGGACGCGGGCCCGGTGCGCGCCGCGCTGCGCGAGGCATGGGAGGAGACCGGCCTCGATCCGGCCGGTGTCCAGGTCTTCGGCGTGCTGCCGCGCCTGTACATCCCCGTAAGCGGCTTCGTCGTCACACCCGTACTGGGCTGGTGGCGCGAGCCGAGCCCGGTCGGCGCGGTGGACGAGGCGGAGACCGCCCGGGTCTTCACGGTGCCCGTGGCGGATCTCACGGATCCCGCCCACCGGGTGACCACCCGCCACCCCAGCGGCCACATCGGCCCCGCCTTCCTCGTCGAGGACGCCCTGGTCTGGGGTTTCACCGCGGGCGTGATTGACCGGATCCTGCACTACGCGGGGTGGGAGCTGCCATGGGACCGTGCCAAGCAGGTCCCGCTCGACCGGAGTGCGTGAGACGGTGTCGGGCGTGAACGTGCTGGACATCGTGCTGTTGGCCGCTGCGGTGTGGTTCGCCGTCGTCGGCTACCGCCAGGGCTTCGTCGTCGGCATCCTGTCCGTGATCGGCTTCCTCGGAGGCGGTCTGGTCGCGGTCTATGTGCTGCCGGTGATCTGGAACCAGATCACCGACGACGCCACCCCGAACACCTTCGCGGCGATCGCGGCGGTCGCCATCGTGATCGTCTGTGCCTCGGTGGGCCAGGCCCTCACCACCCACCTGGGCAACAAACTCCGGAGATACATCACCTGGTCACCGGCGCGCGCCCTGGACGCCACCGGCGGCGCGCTGGTCAACGTCCTGGCGATGCTGCTGGTCGCCTGGCTCCTCGGCTCCATGCTGGCCCAGACCTCGCTGCCGACGCTGGGCAAGGAGGTCCGCAACTCCAAGGTGCTGCTGGGCGTCTCCCAGGTGATGCCGCAGGAGGCGAACACCTGGTTCAAGGACTTCTCCTCGGTCCTCGCGCAGAACGGCTTCCCGCAGGTCTTCACACCGTTCTCGAACGAGCCGATCCACGCGGTGCCCGCCCCGGACCCCAAGCTGGCCGCCAGCCCGGTCACGGCGCAGGCCCGCAAGAGCATCGTCAAGGTCGTCGGCACGGCCCCGAGCTGCGGCAAGGTCCTCGAAGGCAGCGGTTTCGTCTTCGCACCGCACCGCGTCATGACCAACGCCCACGTGGTGGGCGGCGTGAAGGAGCCGACGGTCCAGATAGGCGGCGAGGGCCGTACGTACGACGCCAAGGTCGTCCTGTACGACTGGCAGCGCGACATCGCGGTGCTCGACGTGCCGTCGCTTCCGGCGCCCGCGCTGCGCTTCGCGCAGAACGACGCGGCCACCGGCAAGGGCGCCATCGTCGCCGGCTTCCCGGAGAACGGCGGCTACGACGTCCGCGCGGCCCGTATCCGCAGTCGCATCAAGGCCGACGGGCCGGACATCTACCACCGCGGCACGGTGGCCCGCGACGTCTACTCCCTGTACGCCACGGTCCGTCAGGGCAACTCCGGCGGCCCGCTGCTCACACCGGACGGCGAGGTCTACGGAGTGGTCTTCGCCAAGTCCCTGGACGACACCAACACCGGCTACGCGCTCACCGCCGACGAGATCCGCACGGACATCACCCAGGGGCGTACGGCCCAGCGGCCGGTGGACAGCCAGGGCTGCGCGATGTGACGGCAGGACCCCGGGGCCGAGCCGGACGGGGCCGGGCGGGCAGGCGGACGCCCGCGCCCCGGCCCGGGGCTCCGGCGGTGGCACGGCCCACGCCTGAACCGCGGTCGGATCAGACGCGGACTCTCAGGTCCGTGGATGCTTGAGCCGCGCGGTCATCCAGCGCGCCCGGCGGCGCAGGATGCGCGGAATGCCCAGCGGGTGGGCGAGGTCGGGGGACCCACCGGACACAAGGTCCGAGGCGCCCCTCTCCGGAATGCCCGTCGCAGCGGCGCTGCTGCGGCGATCGCGTGCCACGTCACGGTAGTCGTGCGTCCAGCCCATACCCACGACTCTGCCCGTGCTCCGGGCTCCGTAACCGCTCGGCGGGCCGTCAATTGGCCTATGCGGGCGGCAATTGGCTGTTCGTCATACGTGCGTTCGGATCTGTTCGGCGTGTCGTACCACCGGACCCGCGAGCCCCGGCCGCACCGGCCAGGAACGCACGGTTCCGGCCGCCGCCGCGTCCGGCCCTACCGGTCCGGCTCCGGGTCCTGCAGCCAGTTGATCAGCTCGGTGGAGAACGCCACCGGGTCCTCCTCGTGGGGGAAGTGCCCGAGGCCGTCGAAGAGCCGCCAGCGGTACGGGGCCTCCACGTACTCCCCGGAGCCGGCCGCGCTGCGGGTGCGCATCACCGGGTCGAGCGAGCCGTGCAGATGCAGCGTCGGCACCCGTACGGGCCACTTCATGCGCCGGTTGAACTGGATGCCGTCCGGCCGGGCCATCGACCGCACCAGCCAGCGGTACGGCTCGACGGTGCAGTGTGCCGTCGAGGGGATGGACATCGCCCGCCGGTAGACCTCGATGTCCTCATCCTCGGGCAGCCGCGGCCCGGACCAGTCCCGGATCAGACGCCCCACCAGGGCGGCGTCGTCCGCCAGCAGCCGGCGCTCGGGCAGCCACGGCTGCTGGAACCCCCAGATGTGGGAGCTCTGCCTGCTCTGCTTGAAGTCGGCGAGCATGGCCGCGCGCCAGCGCCGCGGGTGCGGCATCGAGGACACCGCCAGGCGCCGCACCAGCTTCGGCCGCATCACCGCCGCCGTCCACGCCAGGTAGCCGCCGAGGTCGTGCCCGACGAGCGCCGCGTCCGGCTCGCCCAGCGACCGTACGACCCCGGTGATGTCCAGGGCCAGGTTGGCCGGATCGTAGCCGCGCGGCGTACGGTCGCTGCCGCCCGCGCCCCGCAGGTCCATCGCCACCGCACGGAAACCCGCGTCGGCGAGCGCCGGGAGCTGGTGGCGCCAGGCCCACCAGAACTGCGGGAAGCCGTGCAGCAACAGCACCAGCGGGCCGTCACCCATCTCGGCGATGTGGAAACGCGCGCCGTTGGCCGCCACGTCCCGGTGGGTCCAGGGCCCGTCGGGACGTACGACCGCGTCGGAACTGTCGGGAGCCGTCATACGGAGGAGCGTGTCACAGACTCCAGGACCGGGTGGTCCTCGGTGGCCGGACGCGGATGCGGCTTGACGTTCTGCAGGACGGCCGCGGTCTCCTTGGCCGACGTGATGGTCTTCTCCGGCTTCTTGATCTTCTTCAGCTTGGCCACCGCCATCAGCACCAGCAGCAGGGCGATGACCAGGAAGGCGCCGCCGACGATCAGGAAGGACCAGGCGAGGCCGAGGCCGAGGTTGTGGATGCCGTAGGCGGCCGCGAAGCTCAGCACCGGCAGCGCGAACAGCGCGAGCGCGCCCGCCACGAGGAACGCGGCGCTGCCGATGCCGGCCCGCTTCGCGTCCTGCCGCAGCTCGGCCTTGGCCAGTGCGATTTCGTCGTGCACCAGTGCGGACATCTCGGCGGTGGCTGTGGCCACCAGCTGTCCGAGGCTGCGGTCCGCGCCGTCGTCGGCTGTGCTCATCGACGTCTCCCTCTTGTCTTCTCCCGGATGCAAAGCCTCTCAGATCATGCCGGACCATCGTCCCCGGCGTCGGCGCCGGAGGCCACTTCGGCAAGGCGGCGGTGTTCCGCGGCCTTCGCTTCGAAGATCTTCGCCATTCTCAGGTGGTACTCCGGATTGCCCTGTTCGTACACGTCCGGGATGCCGTCCTGGTCCTCGTCGCGGTCCTCGTCCGCGCAGAGCTTCTTGTACTTGGCGTTACGTATCTTCAGCAGGACCCCGGAGAACACCGCGGCGATCAGCGAGCCGGTCAGCACGGCCGCCTTGATCTCGTCGGTCAGCAGCGGGTCGTCGGTGAACGCCAGCTCGCCGATGAGCAGGGAGACCGTGAAGCCGATGCCGGCGAGCGCGGCGACGGCGAACACGTCCGGCCATCTCAGGTCGGGGTTCAGCTCGGCCTTGGTGAAGCGGGCCGCGCACCACGTGCCGCCGAAGATGCCGACCGCCTTGCCGATGACGAGACCGAGCACCACGCCCAGCGTCTCCGGCTTGGTGAACACGTCGTGCAGCGCGCTGCCGGAGACCGACACCCCCGCCGAGAAGAGGGCGAACAGCGGTACCGCGAGACCGGCCGAGAGGGGCCTCACCAGGTGCTCGATGTGCTCGCCGGGCGACTGCTCCTCGCCGTCGCGGCGGTGGCAGCGCAGCATCAGGCCCATGGCGACGCCCGCGATGGTGGCGTGGACGCCGCTGTTGTACATCAGGCCCCAGATGACCAGGGCGAGCGGTACGTAGATGTACCAGCCGCGGACGCCCTTGCGCAGCAGCAGGTAGAAGACGACGAGGCCGGCGACGGCGAAGCCGAGCGCCAGGAAGTTGAGCTGCGAGGTGAAGAAGACCGCGATGATCAGGATCGCGAAGAGGTCGTCGACGACGGCGAGGGTCAGCAGGAAGGCGCGCAGCGCGGACGGCAGGGAGGTGCCGATGACGGCGAGGACGGCCAGCGCGAAGGCGATGTCGGTGGCGGTCGGCACCGCCCAGCCGTTCGTCGAGCCGCCGCCCACGGTGTTGACCACGAGGTAGACCACCGCGGGCATCGCCATGCCGCACAGCGCGGCGACCACCGGGAGCACGGCCTTCTTGGGCTCGCGCAGGTCGCCCGCGACCAGTTCGCGCTTGAGCTCGATCCCGGCGACGAAGAAGAAGACGGCGAGCAGGCCGTCGGCGGCCCAGTGCTGTACGGACAGGTCCAGCCCGATGGAGCCGAAGCCGAGGTGGAAGCCGCGTACCGCCTCGTAGCCGTCCCCCAGCGTGTTGGCCCAGACGAGCGCCACGACGGCCGCGATCAGCAGCAGGACGCCGCCCACGGTCTCGGCGCGCAGGGCGTCCGCGATGTAGGTCCGCTCGGGCAGGGACATCCGCCCGAGGAATATGGATCGACGGTTGTGGGGCGCGCTCACGCGAGGACCTCCGGTCGTACGGCAGCTGAATACGGCTGTTGCAGTTGCCGACCAGACTTCCCGGCGCACCCTCGGTGTGATGTTGTCGCGTTCTTGACGCGATCCATACTCTACCTGGGCCGCACAAGGAACATTCCGGCGATCTTCACCTTACGGGCATATGGCGCATTCGGCCGCCCGGCGGCAGGTGAGGGGCGCCCGGAACAGGAAAGGGCACCCGGCCGGTTTCCGGCCGGGTGCCCTAGAAGCGGTGGATCAGTCCTCGCTCGCCGCGCTCGGCAGCTTGGCCTGGATGAGGTCCATCACGCCGGAGTCCGTCAGCGTCGAGACGTCGCCCAGGTCGCGGTTCTCGGCGACGTCCCGCAGCAGCCGGCGCATGATCTTGCCGGAGCGGGTCTTCGGCAGCTCGGCCACCGGCAGGACGCGCTTGGGCTTGGCGATCGGGCCGAGCTGCTTGCCGACGTGCGCCCGCAACTCCTCGACCAGGCCCTCGTCCTCCGCCGCGCTGCCGCGCAGGATGACGAAGGCGCAGATCGACTGGGTGGTCTGCGGGTCGGTCGCGCCGACGACGGCGGCCTCGGCGACCTTCGGGTGCGAGACCAGCGCGGACTCGACCTCGGTGGTGGAGATGTTGTGGCCGGACACCAGCATCACGTCGTCCACCCGGCCGAGCAGCCAGATGTCGCCGTCCTCGTCCTTCTTCGCGCCGTCTCCCGCGAAGTACTTGCCCTCGAAGCGGGACCAGTAGGTGTCCAGATAGCGCTGGTCGTCGCCCCAGATCGTGCGGAGCATGGACGGCCACGGCTCGGTCAGGACCAGGTAGCCGCCGCCTCCGTCCGGCACCTCGCGGGCCTCGTCGTCCACGACGGTGGCCGCGATGCCGGGCAGCGGGCGCTGCGCCGAGCCGGGCTTGGTCTCCGTGACGCCGGGCAGCGGGCTGAGCATCATGCCGCCGGTCTCCGTCTGCCACCAGGTGTCCACGATCGGGGCCTGGTCGGCGCCGATGTGCTTGCGGTACCACATCCACGCCTCCGGATTGATGGGCTCGCCCACCGAACCGAGGACCCGCAGCGAGGACAGGTCGTACTTGGCGGGGATGTCGTCGCCCCACTTCATGCAGGCGCGGATCGCGGTCGGCGCGGTGTAGAGGATCGTGACGCCGTACTTCTGCACGATCTCCCACCAGCGGCCCTGGTGCGGGGAGTCGGGCGTGCCCTCGTAGAGCACCTCGGTCGCGCCGTTGGCCAGCGGCCCGTAGGTGATGTACGAGTGGCCGGTCACCCAGCCGACGTCGGCGGTGCACCAGTAGACGTCGGTCTCCGGCTTGAGGTCGAAGACGGCGTGGTGGGTGTAGGCCACCTGGGTGAGGTAGCCGCCGGTGGTGTGCAGGATGCCCTTGGGCTTACCGGTGGTGCCGGAGGTGTAGAGGATGAACAGCGGGTGCTCGGCGTCGAACGCCTCCGGGGTGTGGGTGTCGCTCTGCCGCCCGACGATGTCGTGCCACCACACGTCGCGGCCCTCGGTCCAGGCCACGTCCTCCTGGCCGGTGCGGCGCACGACCAGGACGCTGCGGACGTTCTCCGTACCGGGCTTGGTGAGCGCCTCGTCGACGGCGGGCTTGAGGGCGGAGGGCTTGCCGCGGCGGTAGCCGCCGTCCGCGGTGATCACCACGCGGGCGTCGGCGTCGTTGATGCGGGTGGCCAGCGCGTCCGCGGAGAAGCCGCCGAAGACGACCGAGTGCGGGGCGCCCAGGCGGGCGCAGGCCAGCATGGCGATGACCGCCTCGGGGATCATCGGCAGGTAGATCGCGACGCGGTCGCCGGCCGCCACGCCCAGCTCGGTCAGCGCGTTGGCCGCCCGGGAGACCTCGCGCTGGAGCTCGGCGTAGGTGATGGCGCGGGTGTCGCCGGGCTCGCCCTCGAAGTGGATGGCGACGCGGTCGCCGAGGCCGTTCTCCACATGGCGGTCCACGCAGTTGTACGCGACGTTGAGCTTGCCGTCGGCGAACCACTTGGCGAACGGCGGGTTGGACCAGTCGAGCGTCTCGGTGGGCTCGGTCGCCCACGTCAGCCGCCTGGCCTGGGCGGCCCAGAAGCCCAGCCGGTCCGCCGCGGCCTGTTCGTACGCCGCGGCGGTGACGTTGGCGTTCGCGGCCAGGTCGGCGGGCGGTGCGAACCGCCGCTCCTCCTTGAGCAGGTTGGCCAGGCTTTCGTTGCTCACGTCATCTCCCATTCCCAGGGCGTGCGATGTGTCCCGGCCATAGCTCATCAGCCCACCGCCCGGCCTGACAAGGCCTGTGGACAAAAATTGGTGTAGACCTTTACTGTCCGCAGGTCAAGTGCTGTTTACGGCTGGGGATGACGCGGGCCGGAAGGGGTGAGAAGGGTGGTGCGGGCTGACGCCCGGACACCGGCCCGTCCACGCCACGGGGAGACCTGCCCGCCGGTCACGCCGTCACCGCCGCCGCTCCCGGCCGTACCGCGCAGAACGTCCCGGTGGGCCGGTCGAGCACGTACGCCTGGGCCTCGGCCACGTGGAAGTACATCCCGTGGAGCGTCAGCGCGCCCTCGGCGACACGCCGGGCGACGCACGGATACGACATCAAGTGGTCCAGTTGCTGGACGACGTTGACGAGGGCCAGCCGCTCCACGTCGTCGGCCACCGGGCGCTCGGCCAGCGCCACCTCGCCCCGGCCCAGCCGCCCGATCCGCTGCATGCGCGCCAGGCTCGGGCGGCCGTGCCGCAGCCAGCGCGCGAGCGGGGTCTGCGCGCCCGGCTCGTGGTCGGCGCCGAGCAGCGCCTGCATCGCGCCGCACCCCGAATGCCCGCAGACGGTCAGCGAACCGACCTTCAGTACCTCCACGGCGTACTCGATGGCCGCGCCCACCGAGTCGCAGGTGTGGTCCGTGCCGGGCGGCGGCATCAGGTTGCCGACGTTGCGGACGGTGAACAGGTCACCCGGACCGCTTGCGGTGATCATGCTGGTGACCAGCCGGGAGTCGGCGCAGGTGAGGAAGAGCTGGCTGGGCCGCTGGCCTTCGTGGGCCAGCCGCGCCAGCTCGTCCCGTACCAGGGGTGCCGTGTGGCGCTGGAACGCGCGCACGCCGCCGAGCAGTTGACCGCCGCTGGACGGCTCCGCCGCTTCCTGGGGCGGGCGGGTGCAGTGGTGGTTGCGCCACGGGGTCCACGGCCGGCAGTGGTGGGCGCTCGCGGGCTCCGCGATCGGGCGCCCGGCGCGCCCGCCGAGGCTCACCCAGCCGCCACCGGCGCGGTGCGCGTCGGTCCAGGCCCGCAGGGCTTCGTACGCGGCGTGGTCCATGAAGGACCCGCCCAGCTCGACCACCACGACCGCATCGGCGGGCACCTGGGCCAGGGCCCGGGTCAGCCTCGGTACCGCGAGGAACGTCAACTGTCCATTGACCCGCACCCGGTGGCGGCCGTCCTCGACGCCGACCGTGACCCGGGTGTGGGTCAGCCGCCGCAGCGACAGGAAGACCGCGACCGCGATCCCCAGGGCCACGCCCTGGAGTACGCCGAAGAGCACCACGCCGCCCAAGGTGGCCGCGTAGACCGGGAACTCGCGGTGCCGCTGTACGTGTTTGATGTGCGCGAAGCTCACCATCCGTACGCCGACGACCATGACCAGGGCGGCGAGCGAGGCCAGCGGGATCAGCTCCAGGGCCGAGGCGAGCAGGCCGGCGCACAGCAGCACCCAGACGCCGTGCAGCACGGTGGCGCGCCGGGTGGCCGCGCCCGCCTGTACGTTCGCCGAGCCGCGCATCGCGCCGCCGGCCACCGGCAGGCCGCCCAGCAGTCCGGAGAGCGCGTTGGCGGCTCCCTGGCCCGCCAGTTCACGGTTCAGGTCCGTACGGGGCACGGGAGCGACACGGTCGGTGCGGTCGGCGGCCAGGCGCTCCACCGCAACTGCCGAGAGCAGCGACTCCATGCTGGCGACGAGGGTGACCGTCAGGACGGCGGCGGCGATCGCCAGGACCGGGGCGTCCGGTAGCGCGGGCAGCGCCTGCGGCGCCCAGTCGGGCAGGGAGACGCGCGGGACGGGCACGGCCGCGCTGACGGCGGTGGCGGCGGCCACGGCGGCCAGCGGGGCGGGGACCGTACGCAGCAGCCGGCCGGCCCGCCCGGGCAGCCGCGGCCAGCCGGCCAGCACCGCGACCGTGACGGCGCCGATGAGCAGGGCGGACACGTGGGGGTGCGCCAACTGGCCGGGCAGCGCCGCGACATTGTCGACCGCCGAGCTGTCGGGGCTGCCGCCGAGCGCCACGTGCAGCTGTCCGACGGCGATCGTGACGCCGATGCCCGCGAGCATGCCGTGCACGATTGCGGGGCTGATCGCGAGCGCGCCCCTGGCGACCCGTACGGCGCCGAGGGCCAGTTGGGTCACCCCGGCGAGGGCCGTGATGGCGCAGGTGGCGCGCCAGCCGTAGCGCTGGACCAGGTCGGCGGTGACCACGAGCAGGCTCGTCGCGGCGCCGCTCACCTGGAGGGGCGCGCCGCCGAGCAGACCGGCGACGAGGCCGCCGACGGCCGTGGCGATCAGGCCCGCCTGGAGGGGCGCGCCGGTGGCCAGCGCGAGGCCGAGCGAGAGCGGTACGGCGATCAGGAAGACGACGAGCGAGGCGGACAGGTCGCCGTGCCAGGCCGCGCGGCGGCTGCCGGACGGCGGCCGCGGGCGTGCCGGACCCGGTGCGGCGGATGGCCCTGAGGGCTTCTGGAGCTGCGACATTCCCGTCTCCTCCGGGGCGGCGCGGTCGCGCGGGGCGCGATCGTGGGCGGCGGTGTACTGCGGCGGGACGCGAGCCGGCCGACCGGGGTCACGTTCGTGACGGCTCGGTGGCTCTCAAGCCTCGGTAAACGAAGCGTAATGACGCGTAAAGGTCGGGAGAAGCCTTTTCGGGCATCCGGGTCAATTCTTCCGCCCTTCGAGTGAATGTGACGTCGAGTCGCTTGTCCTTTATGACCTCCTCTAGTGCTTATGCGAAGTTGAAAGCGGTTAATCAGCTTTTTTGATTTCTCCGTTCCGCAGTTCGCACACCAGGGAGCGAGGTGGCTGATGGCAGCCGCAACGAAGGTCACGGCCGGGATCGTCACGACGATGGCGCTGGCGGCGGTCGCCGGCTGCGCCGCGGGGGACGGGGACGGCCCCAACGGCGCCCAAGGGGGCCGGGCGGCCCCGCAGCGCACCGCCCAGCAGGCCAAGCTGATCGGCGACGGCTCGACCGCGTACACCGGGGCGCAGCCGATGCAGCCGAAGGCCGAACGCCTCAGACCCGGGGAGCGGCCACCGCAGTTCGTGGTCTTCTCCTGGGACGGCGCCGGCGAGGACAGCCAGAAGCTGTTCTCCCACTTCCGGGCGGTCGGCAGAAAGTACAACGCCCGGATGACGTACTTCCTCAGCGGCGTCTACCTGCTGCCGGGCAACAAGAAGGAGGCGTACCACCCGCCCAAGCACGGCCCCGGCGCCTCCGACATCGGCTTCAACGACGTCAAGGGGGTCCGGGCCACCGTGGAGCAGATGCGCGGCGCCTGGATGGACGGCAACGAGATCGGCACCCACTTCAACGGCCACTTCTGCGGCGCCAACGGCGGTGTGGGCACCTGGTCGCCGGAGGAGTGGAAGAGCGAGATCCAACAGGCCGAGACGTTCGTCAAGTCCTGGAAGACGCACACCGGGCTGAAGTCCGAGAAGCCGCTGCCGTTCGACTACAGCAAGGAACTCGTCGGCGGGCGCGCCCCCTGCCTGGAGGGGCAGCGCAACCTGATCCCGGCCGCCAAGGCGATGGGCTTCCGCTACGACTCCAGCTCCGTCGGCGGGCGGCAGCTGTGGCCCAAGCGGATCGACGGCATCTGGGACTTCCCGCTCCAGCAGATCCCCGTACCGGGCCGGTCCTTCGAGACGCTCTCGATGGACTACAACTTCATGGCCAACCAGTCCGGTACGACCAGGGGCAACCCGGCGATGCACGCCACCTGGGGCAAGCAGATGCGCGACGGCCTCGTCGCCGCGTTCGACCGCGCCGAGAAGGGCAACCGGGCGCCGCTCTTCGTCGGCAACCACTTCGAGTCCTGGAACGGCGGCACCTACATGCGCGCCGTCGAGGACGCCATCAAGACCATCTGCCCCCGCCAGGGCGTGCGGTGCGTGAGCTTCAAACAGCTGGCCGACTGGCTGGACGCGCAGGACCCGCGGGTGCTGGACAAGCTGCGCACGCTGCCGGTGGGCGGGGCGCCGAAGGGCGGCTGGGAAGGCTATCTGGCCGCGCCCTCCGCGAAGCCCGGCGCGCCGGGCGGACCCGCCGGCTCGGGCAGTCCGGCCAAGCCGGTGCACAAGCACGCGGAGTAGGGCGGAGACCCGTCGGCAGCGCCCCGGATGCCGCGGTGAGCGTCAGGCGGGCTGCGGGGCGCCCGTGGGCGTGGGCTCGGCGAGTACGAAGGCGGGGTCGACCTGGGCGGCCAGGTCGGCGCCCGTCTTCGCGTTCGCCCAACTCTCCGCGTTCTTGAGGTGGAAGTGCACCATCTGGCGGGTGTAGCGCTGCCAGTCGCGCTGCTCGTACGTTTCGTCAGCGGCGGCGTGCAGCTCCTTCAGGGCCTGCCGGTGGTCGGCCTCCAGCAGGTCGAAGCGGTGCGGCCGGCCCTTCTCCATGGCCCGTACCCACGCCGAGTCGCCCACCGTCAACAGCAGGTCCTCGCCCACCTCGTCGGCCAGGAAGGCGACGTCGTCCGGGCCCTGGACCTTGTTGCCGACGACCTTGAGGGCGATGCCGTAGTCCCGCGCGTAGTCCCGGTACTGGCGGTAGACCGCGACGCCCTTACGGGTCGGCTCGGCGACCAGGAAGGTCAGGTCGAAGCGGGTGAACATCCCGGAGGCGAAGGAGTCCGAACCGGCCGTCATGTCGACGACGACGTACTCGTCGCGGCCGTCCACGAGGTGGTTCAGGCACAGTTCCACCGCGCCGACCTTGGAGTGGTAGCAGGCCACCCCGAGGTCGGACTCGGCGAAGGGTCCGGTCGCCATCAGGCGCACCGTTTCGCCCTCCAGGAGCACCGGGCGGGCGCAGGCCGCGTACACCGGGTTGTCCTCGACGACGCGCAGCAGCCGGGAGCCCTCCCCGGGCGGCGTCGTCTTGATCATCGTCTCGGCGGAGGCGATGCGCGGGTTGGTGCCCCGCAGATAGTCCTTGACCAGCGGCAGCCGGGCGCCGAGCGCGGGCAGTGCGGCGGCCTCCGCCTCGTCCATGCCGAGGGCGGTGGCCAGGTGCTGGTTGATGTCGGCGTCCACCGCGATGACGGGGACGCGGGCGGCGGCGAGGTGGCGGATGAACAGGGAGGACAGCGTGGTCTTGCCACTGCCGCCCTTCCCCACGAACGCGATCTTCATGTTCACGAAGCGTAATCGTGAGGTTGCCTTGGGTGAGAGGTTCGGGTGAAGAAGACCACTCCTTCGAGCGGTTCGGTCTTGCGGCGCAAGAGGTGCGTAGGGTCGTACCCATGAGTACGACAGCCGATCCGCTCGCGACCCTGGCCTCGCTCCCGGGCGTCGCCGACTCCGTGGACTCCGTACGCAAGAGCGTGGACCGGGTCTACGGGCACCGGATCATGCGGCGGCGCAGCAACGAGGTCACCTCCGAGGCGGCGCTGCGCGGCGCGCGTGCCTCCGCGGCGCTGGCCGGTGCGGACTGGGCACTGGAGGAGGTTCGGCGGCGCACCGACTTCGGCGTGGAGGGCGAGCCGCGGACGGTCGGCGCGGCTCTGCGGCTGACCGCCGAGGCCGGGCAGCTGCTGAGCGTGTGGCGGCAGTCGCCGCTGCGGGTGCTGGCGCGGCTGCACCTGGTGGCGGCGAGCGGTGGCGCGGCGCAGGACTCGGTCGGGCGGCCCCGCCTGGCGGGCGAACCCGTGGACGAACCCCTGGTGGAGCTGCCGCTGCCGGACGCCGACGAGGTCGCCGGACGGCTGGACGGGCTGGCGCGGCTGCTGCTGGCCGGCAGCGAGGCGCCCGCCCTGGTGGTGGCCGCGGTGGTGCATGGCGAGCTGCTGGCGCTGCGCCCCTTCGGTTCGTACAACGGGCTCGTCGCGCGGGCGGCGGAGCGCCTCGTACTGGTCGGCAGCGGCCTGGACCCGAAGTCGGTCTGCCCGGCGGAGGTCGGCCACGCGGAACAGGACCGGGCCGCCTATGTGGCCGCACTGGAGGGCTATGTGTCCGGCACTCCGGAAGGCATGGCGGCGTGGATCGCGCACTGCGGGCGGGCGGTGGAGCTGGGGGCTCGCGAGAGCACGGCGGTGTGCGAGGCGATGCAGCGCGGGGCGGCGTAAGCGCCCGGGTGCGGGGCGGCCGTCCCGCCGTACGCAAAGGGATGCGGCGGTACCGGGTCCTTCTGGTACCGCCGCTGGCACGTCCGCCGGGTTACCAAGCGTGCTCCGTATGTGCCGATCAGGTCGGAGTACTTGGTCCGTTACCTGGTGCGGCTGGCCCGTAATCGACGGGTCGGCGTCGCGTGGGTGCCCGGCTTCCGTGCTTCGGTCCGTGGGGCCTTGATGCGTAGAAGGTCTTCCTCTCGGATGTCCTCGGTCTCGCGGGCCGTTACGTCCTTTGTACTCCTGGCGCGGGGGAAGCGGAACCCCTCACCACAGTTCTTTACTTTTCCCTTCAAACTCGGGTGATACGGGCAAAAACCGGGCGCCGCCGGCTCGCGTACCAGACCAGGCCCGCGGTCGCGGCGGCCGCGCCTACGGCGGCCACCGTGGCCAGCACCGGCCGCGACGGCATGCTCAGGGACGGCAGCCGCTGCTTGAGCTGGACCGGCCGGTTGAAGGACAGCACCGGCCAGCCCCGGTTCGCGGCCTCGCGGCGCAGCGCCCGGTCCGGGTTGACCGCGTGCGGATGCCCGACGGCTTCCAGCATCGGTACGTCGGTCGCCGAATCGCTGTAGGCGTAGCAGCGCGCCAGGTCGTAGCCCTCCGAGGCGGCGAGGTCCTTGACCGCCTGCGCCTTGGTCGGCCCGTAGGCGTAGTACTCCACCTCGCCCGTGAAACGGCCGTCGTCGCCGACGACCATACGGGTGGCCACCACGCGGTCGGCGCCGAGGAGCCGGCCGATCGGCTCGACCACCTCGGCGCCCGAGGTGGAGACGATCACCACGTCGCGGCCGGCGGTGTGGTGCTCCTCGATGAGCGAGGCGGCCTCGTCGTAGATGAGCGGATCGATCAGTTCGTGCAGGGTCTCCGCGACGATCTCCCGGACCTGGGCCACGTCCCAGCCCCGGCAGAGCGCCGAGAGGTATTCGCGCATCCGCTCCATCTGCTCGTGGTCCGCGCCGCCGGCGAGGAAGACGAACTGGGCGTAGGCGGTGCGCAGTACGGCCCGGCGATTGATCAGGCCGCCTTGGTAGAACGACTTGCTGAAGGTCAGCGTGCTCGACTTAGCAATGACTGTCTTGTCCAGGTCGAAGAACGCGGCTGTGCGGGGTGTCGAGTGAGTCGCCGAGTGGGGCACGGAGTGGTTTTCCACGAGGCGAGCATAGGCGCCCACCATTCGGCGTAAGGTGTGGCGCGTGGGTTTGCCTGAGAAGGCTCTCGGGTACACCATGGAAGTCACGGATCGTTCGCGACCGTGCTAACCCGGTCCGACTCCTCCCCCCCCGAGTCGGCCGTGGGGACGACCCCCGCTCTCCCCCCCGGCGGGGGTCGTCGCATGTCCGGACGCGTTTTTGGCCGTCCGAGGCGGATCAGCCGCTTCCTCTTGAATCTTCGATCATGGCTTGCTGACGCCCGTTACAGGTTACCGAGCGTAGTCGTAGTGCTGCGCTAAGGGAGCCCTCAAGGTCGCCGGTATAGGTGACTGGGATATTCACAGGCATTGAGTTGTCCACAGTTTTGGACCAAGATCCACAGGATTTTCCGGATCGCTGCACGGTGAAAGTCCGCGAGTTCGCGGATGTGTGAGTTGTGTAGCGATAGGGGAACGGAACGTGGCCGGATGCATGACTTCCGATCAACCGCCCGGGACGGCTGAAGACCCCGGCGGACCGCTGATCGTCACGGAGGACGACACCCTCCTCGACGACCTGTTGAGACTGTGCGCGGCGGCCGGTACGACACCGGAAGTGGCGCGGGGCGGCACGGCCCGCAGCCGGGGCCGCGGCTGGGCGTCGGCCCCGCTGGTGATCGTCGGCGACGACTGCGCGCCCCGGCTGTGCGGCGCGGCCCGCCGGGACGGCGTGGTGCTCGTCGCCCGCGGCGCGGACGAGCGGCCGCTGTGGCAGTTGGCCGTCGCCCTGGGCGCGGAGCGGGTGCTGGTGCTCCCCGGCGGCGAGAGCTGGCTGGTGGACCGCATCGCCGACGCGGTGGAGGGCGCCGGCCCGGCCGCCGTGACGGTGGGGGTGATCGGCGGCAGCGGCGGCGCCGGCGCGAGCACCCTCGCCTGCGCCCTGGCCGTCACGGCCGCCCGCGACCATGGGCGCACGATCCTGATCGACGCGGATCCGCTGGGCGGCGGCCTCGACGTCCTGCTCGGCGGCGAGAAGGAGGAAGGGCTGCGCTGGCCCGCCTTCGCCGAGTCGCGCGGCCGGGTGGCCGGCGGCGCCCTGGAGGAGTCGCTGCCACGGCTGCATTCCCTGCGCGTACTGAGCTGGGACCGCGGCGACGCGATGGCGATCCCGCCCCAGGCGATGCGCGCGGTCGTGGCGGCGGCGCGCAGACGGGGCGGCGCCGTCGTGGTCGACCTGCCGCGACGGCTGGACGACGCGGTAGCGGAAGCCCTCACGCAGATCGATGTCGGCCTGTTGGTCGTCCCCGCCGGGCTGCGGGCGGTCGCGGCGGCCCGGCGGGTGGCGGCAGGCGTCCGGGCGGTGCTGCCCGACGTACGGGTGGTGGCGCGCGACGGCCCGGAAACGGACGCCGGCGGCACCCCCGAACTGAGCCCCGAGGAGATCGCCCGGTTGCTGGGCCTGCCGCTGGCCGGGGAGCTGGACTGGGAGGCGGGCCTCTCTGCCGACCTGAGGCGCGGGGTGCCGCCCGGGGCGAAAGCGCGGGGACCCTTACGACACTTCGGTGAGGCGTTCTGGGAGCGGGTGGTGCTGCGGCGGGAGCAGGTCGGCGAAGGGGCCAAGCGGTCGTTGGGTCGGCCGGAGAGGCCGGCGGGCTGGCCGGAGCGGCCGGACCGGTGGTCGGGGCGAGGCGCGGGCGCAGGGGGTGCGTCGTAATGAGGACGATCGGTCGGGGGGAGGATCCCGCGGCGGACCGGCCGGGGATCGGTGGCGGGCTGCTGGAGGCGGTACGGGGCCGGCTGGCCGAGGCGGGCGCGGAGCCGACGCCCGCGCGGGTGGCGATGGCGTTGCGCGCCGAAGGCCGCCTTCTTGGAGACGCGGAGGTGCTCGGCGTCGTATCCGCCCTGCGCTCGGAAATGACCGGCAGCGGCCCCCTCGAACCGCTCATCACCGCACCGGATGTGACGGACGTGCTGGTCACCGCGCCGGACGAGGTGTGGGTCGACCGAGGCGGCGGCCTGGAGCGCACGCCCGTGCGCTTCGCCGACGAGGCCGCCGTACGCCGCCTCGCGCAGCGGCTGGCGTCCGTGGCCGGACGGCGGCTGGACGACGCCCGCCCCTGGGTGGACGCCCGCCTGCCCGACGGCACCCGCCTGCACGCCGTACTGCCCCCGGTAGCGGTCGCGGGCACCTGCCTGTCGCTGCGCGTCCTGCGCCCGCGCGCCTTCACCCTGGCGGAGCTGGTGGCGGCGGGCACGGTGCCGCCGGACGGTGACCGGCTGCTGCGCGCCGTGCTGGACGCCCGCCTCTCCTTCCTGATCAGCGGCGGTACGGGCTCCGGGAAGACCACCTTGCTCAGCTCACTGCTGAGCCTGGCCGGCCCGGCCGAACGGCTCGTACTGGCCGAGGATTCGGCGGAGCTGAGACCGGACCACCCCCATGTCGTACGGCTGGAGACCCGGCCCGCGAACCAGGAGGGCGCCGGCCGCGTCACCCTGCGGGACCTGGTGCGGCAGGCGCTGCGGATGCGGCCGGACCGGCTGGTGGTCGGCGAGGTACGCGGCGCCGAGGTCACCGACCTGTTGGCGGCGCTGAACACCGGCCACGAAGGCGGTTCGGGGACCGTTCACGCCAACGCGCCGTGCGACGTACCGGCGCGTCTGGAGGCCCTCGGCTCGACGGCCGGGCTCGACCGGGCGGCGCTGCACAGCCAGCTGGCGGCCGCTCTGTCGGTGGTGCTGCACCTCGTACGGGACAGATCCGGCCGTCGGCGGCTTGCGCAGGTGGACGTTCTGGAGCGGGACGGGGACGGGTTCGTGGTGACCGTACCGGCCGCGGCGTGGTCGGCGGGTGGCTTCCAAGAGGCGCCCGGCTGGCGGCGGTTGATGAATCTGTGCGAGCGGGGGAGGGGCCCGGAATGAGTCAGGTAGGCGTTGCGGTGGTCGCGTCGGTACCGGTGTGCGCGGCGGTGCTGTGTGCGGGGGTGGCGGTCTGGGTGTCCGGAGGGCGGAGTGATGACGTACGACGGGCGCGGCTGCTGTTTGTGGGCACTGAGAGGGCGGGTGCTGCCACTGCCTCTGTTGCGCCCGGAGGAGAGCAGGCACGGATCCGGCAGAGGCTGAAGAAGGCGCGCGAGAAGGCCCGCCTGTGGTTCCACCGCAGGGAGTTGTGGTGCATCCCCGCCGGATTCGCCCTCGCTGTGCTGAGCCGGTCGGTGCTGCCCGTGGTTGCCGCCGTGGTGTCACTGGCGCTGATCCGGCGTCGGTTGCGGGCCCGCGAACGGGTACGGGAGCGGGAGTGCCGTGGTGACGCGGTGATCGAGTTGTGCGAGGCGGTGGCGGGGGAGCTGCGGGGTGGCCGCCAGCCTGGCCAGGCACTTGTGGAGGCCGGTGCCGCGGGTTTCGGCGAGGCGGGTACGGCGGTGGTTGCGGCGGCGCGGTTCGGCGGTGATGTGCCGCGGGCCTTGCGGGCGGCGGCGCGGTTGCCCGGTGCGGAGGGGCTGGCCGGGGTGGCGGCGTGCTGGCAGGTGGCCGTGGACGGCGGGGCCGGACTGGCCGCCGGGCTGGAACGTATCGCGTCGGGCCTCCGGGCGCGGCGCGACCAACGTGATGATCTGCGGGCCCAGTTGGCCGGACCGCGAGCCACAGCGTTGATGCTCGCGCTCTTGCCGGTCGGCGGACTCGCGATGGGCAGCGCGCTCGGCGCGGACCCGCTCACAGTGTTGCTGCACACCCCTGCCGGATGGGCGTGTCTGCTGGTCGGCGGCCTTCTGGAGTGGTGCGGCGTCGTATGGACGGCTCGCATCATCAGGGCTGCGGAGGGGAGTACGCATGTCCACTGACGCTCTCCGGGCTTCGACCGCCCACGGCGATGTCCCGGATGTTATCCACAGCCTGGGGATTGTTCTGTCGATTCTCTTCGCCGGGGTGTGCGTGCTCTCGGCCGTGCGGGAGTGCCACGGCTTACGGACTGGGCGGCGACGGGCTCGGGCACTTCTGGATGACGGGTTCGGGGGCGACACGGGCGGGCGCAAGGCGACGAAGGAGGAGCGCAGCCGAAGGCCGGGTCAGGGGCGGAATCGGTCTCCGCATCGGGATCGGTTTCCGCATCGGGGCCGGGCTCGGAGGCGGTGGGCTGGGCGGTTCCGGGAGTGGTCGGGGGCTGCGGCGGTTGCGGTGGTCGTGGCCATTCTCGTCGGCGGAGCGGTCGGCGTCGTGATCGGACTCGCCGTGGCGTACGGAGTCGTCCTGCGCCGGCGCCGTACGAAGGTGCTGGCGGCGCGGCGAGCGGCGGAGGCGGGCCTGCGCTCGGCGCTGGCGCCGGCGGCGGACTTGCTGGCGGCCTGCCTGGCGGCGGGAGCCGGGCCGAGGGAAGCCGCTGATGCGGTCGGGCGGTCGGTGGACGGCACTGTCGGTGTACAGCTGCGACGCGTGGCCGCCGAACTCCGGCTGGGCGCCGAGCCGACAGCGGCGTGGCAGCGGTTCGGGGCACTCCCCGGCGCCCGTGACCTGGCCCGCTGTATGGAGCGGGCGGGCATATCCGGGGCCCCGGCTGTGGAGGGTGTCTCCCGGATCGCCGCGGGACTCCGTGCGTCGGCACACCGCACAGCGGCCGAACGGGCGCGCCGCGCAGGGGTGTTGGTGACGCTACCGCTGGCGGCGTGCTTCCTGCCCGCCTTCCTGGCGATCGGCGTGGTGCCGGTTCTGATCGGCCTGGCGGAAGGGCTCATGGCACACAACTGACCTATGGATCAGGCCGTACCCGTACCCAAACCCATGTCCACCTCTCAGATCGCATTCAGCACGCAAACAAGGGGGAAACGATGTTCGCACTACGGTGGTTGTCGCGTGGTGGCGCGACGGATCGGGGCATGACCACGGCCGAGTACGCCGTGGGCACGCTGGCGGCATGTGCGGCCGCCGCGGTGCTCTACAAGGTGCTGTCCGGCGGCGCCGTCGAGGCGGCACTGCGCGCGTTGATCGGAAAGGCCCTCGGCGTCCATGTCTGACGACGAGCGCGATGCGGGTCGCGTGCGGTGCAGAAAGCCCGTACATGACGTACGTGACGAGGGCCAGGTACAAGCCGGAAAGCCCGTACATGGCGTACACGACGAGGGATACGTAACGGCCGAAGCCGCCCTGGTGATCCCGGCCCTGGTCCTGTTCACGGGGGCGCTCCTGTGGGGCCTGATGGCCGCGTGCGCGCAGATCCAGTGCGTGGACGCGGCCCGGGCCGGGGCGCGGGCGGCGGCCCGGTCGGAGTCGTCTGCGACCGTCGACGCGGTGGCCCGTGGCGCGGCCCCACGGGGCGCACAGGTGGCGCAGTCGCGGAAGGGCGACCTGGTGCAGGTACGCGTAACCGCGGCGGCGCCCGGCCCGGGGCCGCTCACGCTGACGCTCCGAGGGGAGGCGACGGCTCTTGCGGAGGACACGGTGGGGCGATGAGGGCTCGGCCACGGTGTGGGCGGTGTTCGCGGCGATGGCACTGTGCACGGTGTTCGCGGTGGTGGTCGCCATGGCCCAGGTGGTCGTTGCCCGGCACCGTGCGGGCGCGGCGGCGGACTTGGCGGCGCTGGCTGCCGCGGACCGGGCGCTTCAAGACACGACGGCGGCTTGCGGTGCGGCTCGCCGGGTGGCGGTCGCCCAGGACGCGTACCTGGTGCGCTGCACCGTACGGGGCGATATCGCGGACGTCACGGCACGCGCCCGTACCGGCCCTTTCACCTCGGACATCCGGGCCCGGGCGGGCCCGCCGACGTCCCAGGGCACGGAGCCGATACCCGACGGTGACACTCCTGACGCCTGAACCATTCCGACTGCCCCATCAACCCTGCCCAAGGAGGCTTTACCGAACGGTCGACCACCCGTCGTCCCTGCTCGCATAGCGTTCAGGCATCCACTGAACGCGATGTGCGGGCCCCTCCGGGTAGGACCGGAGGGGCCCGTCGGGAGGCATGTCTTGACGGTGATCGATGTACGGCAAGCGGCGGGTTCGCTGCCGAGAGCCTGGAGTTCACGCTCCCTGGGGCGGGTGGGCGCGGCCGACGTGAAGGTGCTGCGCATGAACGAGTTGCCGGGAGAGGAGGAGGCCCATGACGCGGCGGAGGTGCTGTTCGTGGTCGACGGCAGGCTGGAGCTGACGGTGGGCGGCACGGCCGTGTCCGTAAGGCGGGGCGAGATGTACGTGGTCCCGGCGGGCGCCCTGCACGCGGTCCGCGCCGGAAGCCACGGCACTTTGATGATCGTCGAGGCGAGGCGAGGCGAGGCGAGGCGAGGTGAGGCGAGGTGAGG
>NZ_JOCQ01000112.1 GCF_000720725.1 Streptomyces rimosus subsp. rimosus | reverse complement strand
CGGGGAGGCGCCCGCGGGGCCCGCGGCCTTTGCTGGGTGCCGGGCCCGGGGCCGTGGGCCGCGGCCCGTCGGCGAACCGGTCGGCCCGGGACCTGCCACCCGGCAACGGCCGCGTGCCCCGCGGCCGCATCCCCGGCGACCTGGCGGCGAGCGCCCCCGGCGGCCCCCGCGCGGACACCGCGCCCGCCTGCACCCTCGACGCCCTCACCCGCCTCGGCCCGGACGCCCTCGCGGACTTCCTCACCGACCCGGCCGTCACCGCCGAGGGCTGTCTGCGGGGACTGATCTGGACCTGGGACGCGCGGCTCGCCCCGGTGATGTCGCGGCCGCACGTACAGGCCGTGGCCCGCCGGATCAGCGCGCTCGCACCGAACCACGACGGCACCGACGCCACCCACCTGTACGAGCTGTTCACCTACCTGCACGCGGTCGTCTACCACGACTTCTCGCACGCCGAGATCGACGTCACGGACGCCCCGACCGTCGAGGCGATGCGGGCGGCCGTGGCCGCGTACGGGACCGCGGCCCGCACCTTCGAGCCCACCCGGCACAACGCCGAGACGCTGCGCGAAGCCCTCACCACCGCGAGCGCGCCGGGCCTGCGCCAGCACCAACTGCCGCTGGTGAGACGGGTACTGGCCACCATGGGTCCCGGCAGGCCGACCGCCACCGACCCGATGTGGGGCGGTGCCGCCCTCGCCGCCCTCACCGTCAACTACCTCGGCGTGTACCCGGGCAACAACGACACGGCCTTCCGGTCCGCCGTGACCGCCGACGCCGCGTACCGCGCCGACTTCCGCGCCTTCTCCGGCCACACCCACCTGAAGGGCACGGCCAACGCCTGGGCGGTGCGCGACGCGCTGGGCGAGTACGGCCGCTTCGGCCAGATCGACGCCCTCAAGCCCGCCATCGTGAACGACCTCGGCGGCCTGCTCACCGTCGCGGAGACCAACTTCGGCCGCCGCAGCGCCCCGTGGGCCGGTGTGGCAGGCTGGCTCAACTACTTCGGCGACTGCGAGCGCCACGGCGTCTGCCGGTCGCAGCTCGAACGCGAGATCTTCCCGTACACGTACACCTACGACCGGGGCTCCCTGGAGGTGCGCACCGCGCTCGACCGGGCCACCGTCGACCAGCTCTACTACGCAAGCAAACGGGTCAAGGCGCAGTTCTTCCGCGTGCTCGGCACGGACACGCCGCTGGCCGGGGACACCAACACCACGCTGCACGTCCACCTGTACGCCTCGCGTGCCGAGTACGAGATCATGCACCCGCTGCTGACCGGGATGGGCACGAACAACGGCGGCGTCTACATCGAGAACGGCGCGACGTTCTACACCTACCAGCGGCGCGTCCCGCAGGACTCCTCGCTCACCCTCGAAGAGCTGTTCCGGCACGAGTACACCCACTACCTCAACGGCCGCTGGGCCGTTCCGGGCAGCTTCGGCGAGGGGCCCTGGTACACCGGGGACCTGACCACGGCGATGGACGAGGGCACCGCCGAGTTCTTCGCCGGGGGCACCCGCGACGACGGGGTGAAGGTGCGCAAGTCCCTGGTCAAGGGCGTCATCGCGGACACCGCGAACGGCGGGCCGCGGATGAGCGTCGACCGGCTGCTGCACTCCACGTACGCGGGTGACGGCTTCCGCTTCTACAACTACGCCGGGACGTTCTTCGAGTTCCTGTGGCAGCAGCGCCCGTCGCTGCTGCGGGAGATGTACGGCTACCAGCGTGCCGACGACCCGAAGGGGTTCGACGCCTGGCGGACCCGGCTGGGCGCGGACGGCGGGCTGCAACGCGCGTACGACGCCTTCCTCGACGCCCAGATCGCGCAGGCCGACGACCTGTACGTGCCGCACACCACCTTCACGCCCAACGGGTCGCTGCGGTTCGCCGAGGCGTCCGAGGTCCGGGCGGCCTTCACCAAGGCCACGTACATCACGCCCGCCTGCACGGGCACCGGCGAGCCGGCCGGGCGGTCGCGCTTCATCTGCGCCGGCCGGATCACCGCCAACCTCTCCGACGCCCGCGACCCGGACCGGGTCTTCGCCGACATGTCGGAGACCGTCGACTACTTCCTGCTGGACCGGGCCGGTGCCGCGGCCAACAACCTCGCCGACATGGACTGCTTCTTCGGCACCGTGGACGTCTGGTCCGACGGCCGGGCCGGGAGCGCGTCCTTCACCTGCGAGGGCCCGCTGCGCAGCTGAGCGGGGAGTGCGGCGGGGCGCGGTGTGTCGGTGACCGCGCCCCGCCGCACGATGCCGTACGACGCCGTACGGGGGTGGACCGAGCGGCCGGTCGCAGATTTCATACAGCCGTCATCTTCTGCCTCTCCGGCGGGTGAACCACCCTCCGGCCGCCCGCCATCTCCTGCCATCTCCTTGCATATCGGGCATCCACCCTCCGGACATATCGGTCCACCCTCCCCCGGCCGCGCGTGGTGACGTGCGCTTTTTCCGCCATGGAACGGCAGAATCCGCATGCGGACGGTCATGAGCCGTCGGTAACGGATCAGGGAGGACGTGCGGTGTCGGAACGTCAGGTGACGGGTGAGGTCGACGGGGGCGGTGCGCCGGTGGTGCTGGCGCAGGAGCGCCGATTGCGCCGGGACCTGGGGTTCTGGGGGCTCACCGCGATCGGGTTCTCCAACATCGTGGGGTCCGGCTGGCTGTTCGCCGCCCTGTACGCGGCGCAGACGGCGGGGCCCGCGTCGCTGCTGTCCTGGATCGGCGCGGGGCTGCTGTGCGCGCTGGTCGCCCTGGTCATGGTGGAGCTGGGCGCGTCGCGGCCCGAGGGCGGCGGGACGGTCCGCTGGCCGCTGTTCGCCAACGGCCGGCTGGTCGGCACGCTGGTGGGCTGGTCGGTGCTGCTCTCGGTGGGCGGCACCGCGGCCGAGATCAGCGCGATCATGCAGTACGCCGCGCACTATGTGCCGGGCCTCTACAGCGGCCACACCCTGACCCTGGCCGGGGTCGGTGTCGCCGCCGCGCTCAGCGTGGTCCTGACGGCGCTGAACTGGTACGCGGTGCGGATGTTCGCCCGGCTGAACAACCTGGTCACGGTGTTCAAGATCGCGATCCCGGTGATCACCGTGATCGCGCTCATCGCCTCCGGCTGGCACCAGGGACGCCTGACCGACCACGGCGGCTTCGCCCCGTACGGATACGCCGCCTGCCTGACCGCGCTGGCCGGCGGCGGCATCGTCTACTCGGTCAACGGGTTCCAGGCGCCGCTGGACTTCTCCGGCGAGGCCCGCAACCCCCGAAAGACGATTCCCGCGGCCGTACTGACCGGCATCGCCCTGGCGGTCGCCATGTATCTGGCCCTCCAGGTGGCGTTCCTCTTCACCGTCCCCGAGAACCTGCTCGGCGGCGGCTGGAAGGGCGTGTCCTTCGAGTCCCCCTTCGGACAGCTGGCCCTGATCCTCAACCTGCACTGGCTGTCCAGCCTGCTGTACGCGGACGCGGTGCTCTCGCCCGGCGGCTCCGCGTACGTGGGTGTGGCGATCAACGCCCGGCACACCTACGCGCTCGCGAAGAACCGCACCCTCCCCCGGTTCTTCATGGCGGTCAACGAGCGGTTCGGCGTGCCGCGCCGGGCGCTGGTGCTCAACCTCGCAGTGATCGTGATCTTTCTGCTGCCGTTCGGCGGCTGGCAGGACATCGTCAGCGTGATGGGCAACATGTATCTGCTCATCTACGGGGCGTCCGCGGTCGCCGCTGCGGTCTTCCTCACCGACCCCGGCAGCACGACCTCCGGCTGGGTGCCGGGCCTGCGCTGGATCGCTCCGGTGAGCTTCGTGGTGGCCAGCGAGTTCGTGTACTGGTCGGGCTGGCACAACCTGCGCCTGGCGCTGCCGCTGGTCCTCGCCGGGCTGCTGATCTTCCTGGCCATGCGGCGCTCCGGGGACGGCGCGGCGGACGCCGTCGGCGACCGGGACGGCGCGGGGCGGCGGCTGCCGCTGCTCACCGAACTGCGCACCGGCGCCTGGCTGGTCGCGTACCTGGCGGTACTGACCCTGCTCTCCTGGCTGGGCAGCTTCGAGGGCTCCGGCCGGCTGCCGGCCCCGTACGACTCGCTGGTCGTGGCGGTCTTCGCGCTCGCGGTCTTCCTCTGGGCCGTACGGTCCGGTGTCCGGCACCTGACGGAGTCCCGGACCGCCACCGCGTGAGGGCCCGCACCGGCCGCCCGCCGCGGCCGGTGCCCCGGGCCGGTTCCGCGTACGAGGTGGCCTCGGGTCCGTACCGGGGGAAGTATTCCGTATGGACGTTCCCTTGTACCTGGAACCGCGGTTGGAGTCCCGGCTGGCTTCCCTGCTGCGCGCAAGGACGTTTCTCCATACGCTCGCCGGCGGGCTCGGGTCGCCGCTGAACGTGGTGCTGCCGGACCGCATCGCCGAGAACCTCGCCGCTTTCCGGGCGGTCTACCGCCGCCACCACCTCAGCGGCGGCATCTACTTCGCGCACAAGGCGAACCGGTCCAGCGCCCTGGTGCGGCGGCTCGCCGCGACGGACGCGGGGATGGACGTGGCATCCGTCAGGGAACTCCAGCACGCGCTGGGGGCCGGGTTCGCACCGGACCGCATCCTGGCCACCGGGCCGAAGAACGGGGAGTTCCTGTGGCTGGCGGCCCGCACCGGCACCGCCGTCCACGTCGACAGCCCAGGGGAACTGGACGAACTCGCCGCGCTGGTACGGGACCACCGCCTCCCCCGCGTCCGCGTCCTGCTGCGCCTCTCCGGCTTCCGCACCCCCGGCGTCAGACTGCTGTCCCGGCAGAGCCGCTTCGGTACGGCCGAAGGCGATCTGGACGGCCTGCTCAAGGCGGTCGAACGGCACGGTGACGCGGTGGAGCTGACCGGGGTGGGCTATCACCTCGACACCACCAGCCCGGCCGAGAAGGCGGTGGCCCTCGAAGGGTGCGTCAAGGCCCTGGACACGTGCCGCGTCCGCGGCTTCACGCCGCGCGCCGTGGACATCGGCGGCGGCTTCGGCACCGACTACCTCGCCGACGGCGCGCAGTGGCAGCGCTACACGACCGAGCTGACCAACGCCGCGCTGGGGACCCGCCCGCCGATGACCTGGCGCCGTCACACCTACGGCCTGCGCAACGAGAACGGCACCCTGCGCGGCGCACTCGCCCTCTACCCCGCCCACCGCCCGACCGCCGGCGCCCGGTACCTGGACGAGCTCCTGTCGCTCCCCGCCCCCTCGCTGGGCCGCCCGCTGGCCACTCTGCTGCTGGAGAACCTGTACGAGCTGCACACGGAGCCGGGCCGCGCTCTGGTGGACCAGTGCGGGGTCACCCTGGCGCGGGTGCTGGAGGTGCGCCGTACGCAGCCCTCGGAGCGTTCGGAAGCCGTGGACGACCGTACGTCCCCCGGCCATCTCCTCGTGCGTCTGGACGCGAACGCCGACGACATCGGCCTGGAGGAGCACGGTGTCCTGGTCGATCCCGTCCTCGTACCGCGTACCGCGCGGCCGGTCCCGGACACCGGCCCGGTGGCGGTCTACCTTGCGGGCAACCTGTGCCTGGAGGCCGACATGATCACCCGGCGCGCGGTCCACCTGCCGGCCGCGCCGCGCCCCGGCGACCTGCTGGTGTTCGCCAACACCGCCGGGTACTGCATGGACTTCAGCGCCGACGAGGCGCAGCAGCAGCCCGTCGCCCGCAAGGCCGCCGTATGGCAGGAGGAGGCGGCGGACGGGCTCCCACAGGAGGACGCGCCCTGGCACTGGTGCCTGGACGAGCAGTACTGGCCGCACGTACCCCGCCGGACGAAAGGGACTGCATGAGGTTCGAGCGCATCACCGACGCCATCGGCAACACCCCGCTCGTACGCATCGATCCGTCCGTCCACGGCCTGCGCACCATCGATCTGTACGCGAAACTGGAGATGCTCAACCCGTTCGGCTCCATCAAGGACCGGGCGGCCTGGAACATGGCGCGGCCCGGTCTCGCCACGGCCGCGGACGAGGGCCGTACCGTCGTCGAGCTGTCCAGCGGCAACACGGCCAAGGCGCTGGCCGTACTCGCCGGGATGCACGGGGTGCCCTTCAAGACCGTCACGAACCGCATGCGCATTCCGGAGGTCAAGGACCTCCTCCTGCTGCTGGGCGCGGAGGTCGAGGAGCTGCCGGGGCAGACCGAATGCCTCGACCCGACCAACACCGACGATCCGCTCACCCGGTTCCACCAGGCACTCACCGAGCCGGGCGGCGCGTACCTGTACACCGACCAGTACTACAACGACCGCAACACGCAGGCCCATGTGGACGGCACCGGACCGGAGATCGTCAAGGACCTGGACGGCCGGGCCCCGGACTGGTTCATCGCCTGTGTGGGCACGGCCGGCTCGTCCACCGGGGTCGCCCGGGTGCTGCGCGAGCACGATCCGCGGGTGGGCGTGGTCGGGCTGGTGTCGAGCAAGGCGGACTTCGTGCCCGGCATCCGCACGATCGACGAGGTGCAGGAGGTCGGCCTGTTCGACCCGGGCACCTACGACACCCTCGCGTCCGTCACCGCCGACGAGGCGCTCGACGGCATGCTGACGCTGGCCCGGCGGTGCGGCATCCTGGCCGGCCCGACCAGCGGGGCCGCGTACTTCGGCGCCGTACGGCATCTGCGCGAGCTGGACACCGCGCCGGCGCCCGAGCCGGACGTGGACCGGCCCGCGGAGCGCCGGACCGCCGTGTTCATCGTCTGCGACCGCATCGAGAGCTACCTCGGTTACGTACGCCAGCGCCGCCCCGAGCTGCTGGGCCGGCCGCCGCAGCCGAACTCCCTCGCCACGCTGGCCGACGCCGAGGTGCGCGAGGCGCCGGACATCGACGTCGAGGGCGCCGAGTCCTGGATCGAGCGCGAGCACCCGCTCGTCGTGGACCTGCGCAGCCCGTTCGCCTATACCGCGCTGCACATCGCCGGATCCGTCAACATCGTCGACGAGCTCTTCGGCGAACTGGTCCGCGGCGGGCTGCCGTTCAGCAAGAGCCGCCCGGTCCTGCTGGCCTGTCCGGTCGGCGAGCAGTCCGCCAGATACGCCGCGCTGCTCAGCCGGATGGGCCATCCGGACGTGCGCAGTCTGCGCGGCGGAATCATCGCCTGGCGCGACGCGGGCGCCCCGCTGGTACGGGAGTGACCGCCGATGACCACGATGGACGCCCCCGTCACCGCGGCCCTGGAGGAGCTGCGCGGCTGGCACACCGCCGTCCGCGCCCAGTTCCCGATCATCACCGGCGCCCCGCACCTGGCCTATCTGGACAGCGCCGCCACGACGCAGAAACCGCAGGCGGTACTGGACGCCGTGCAGCACTACCTGACGACCGGCAACGCCAACGCCGGGCGCGGCACCTACACCTGGGCCAACCGGACCACGGCACTGGTCGAGGAGACCCGGCAGCGGGTCAAGGAATTCCTCGGCGACCCGGCGCCGGAGCGCTCCGGGGTGCACTTCGTCAGCGGGGCGACGGCGGGGCTGCGCGCCGTCGCGCTCGACTGGCTGGCCGGCCACCTCTCGGACGGGGACGAGATCGTGGTCCCGCTCGCCGATCACCAGGCGAACATCGTGCCGTGGCTGGAGGTGCGGGACCTGCTCGCGCGGCAGGGCGTACGCATCCGGGTCCGCCCGATGCCGTACCAGGCCGGGTCCGGCGACTACGACCCGGAGGCCCTGGCCGCGCTGGCCGGGCCGCGGACCCGCTTCGTGGCGGTCACCCACGTCCACCACGTCTACGGCGGCGACATGAACGTGCACCGCATCCGCCGTGCGGTCGGCCCCGACGTGCCGATCTGCCTGGACGCGGCCCAGAGCGTCGGCCACATCCCCGTGTCGCTGACGGACCTGGACGTGGACTTCGCCGTCTTCTCCGGCCACAAGGCCCTGGCGCTGCCCGGTTCCGGCGCCGTGTGGGCCCGTAACGCGCGGGGCCCGGTGTTCGAGCCCGGCGGGTGGGACGGCAGCCCGAACACCACCGGCATCCGCAGCCTGCGGGCCGCCTTCGACTGGCTGGACGCCGCCGGCACCGACCGCGTCGAGCGGTGGACCACCGCCCTGGCCGCCCGGCTGACCGAGGGGCTGCGCCGGCTGCCCGCGTACGAGGTGCTGGGGTGCCGGCGCAACCTGGCGGCCGACGCGGACGTCCAGCGGCGCCAGGGCATCGTCACCTTCCGGCACCACGCCATCGCCTCGGGAGACCTGGGCTTCGCGCTGTTCGACCACGGCTTCATGGTCCGTTCGGACAGCCTGTGCCAGGGCAGCGGCGGCGAGCGGCAGCACTCGGTGCGGGTGAGCCTGCACGCGTACAACGCGCCGGAGGAGATCGACCGGCTGCTGGACGTCCTGGCGTCGTGTGCCTGACCCCTTTGGAGTGACAGAACGCGTTTGGAAACCGTTTTCACCTGTAGGTTGAGACCGCTCGGCGGACAGGTGCGAGACGGTGAAGGTGACGCGACCGGATGGGACTGAGTGTGGCCACGGCCGCCCGGTGGGTACGGCGGTGGGAACGGCAGCAGCAGCGGTACGCGATCGACCGTGAGGAGCGCTTCACGGTCGTCGCGGACGCCGTCGAAAAGGTGACGGCACATCAAGAGCACGCGCACGTACTGGATTTGGGGTGCGGCCCCGGGTCCCTGGCCGCGCGGCTCGCCCGGCGGCTGCCCGGCGCGGACATCGTGGCCGTGGACAAGGACCCCGTACTGCTCGCGCTCGGGCAGGCCCACCACGGCGATGCGGTGCGCTTCGTCGAGGCGCCGGTCGGCGCGCCCGGCTGGACCCGCGCGCTGCGTCTGGACCGCCCGCTCGACGCGGCCGTGTCCTCTACGGCGCTGCACTGCCTCGCGCCGGACGCGCTGCGCCGCGCGTACCAGGACCTCGCCGGCCTGCTGCGCCCCGGCGGCGTGCTGGTCAACAGCGACCGGTTCCGCGGCCCGGCGGGCGACCGGGCCGCGGAGGTCGCCGTACAGGTGGGGCTGCGGCGGGCCGAGCGGCAGCGGGCGGCCTGCCGAGAGGACTGGGCCTCCTGGTGGGCCGCTGCCGCCGCCGACCCGGAGCTGGCTGATCCCTTCACCGCCCGCCGCGCCCGGCACACGCCGCACCACACGCACAACGGCCTGCCGCTGAGCCACCACATACGGCTGCTGCGGCGGGCCGGCTTCCGGCACGCCGCACCCGTCTGGCAGTTCGGTGAGGACGCGGTGCTGGTCGCGGTGCGGTAGCCCGTACGGAGTTCAGGTCTGGGCGCCGACGATGTGGAAGAGGGTCCCTTCGGGGTCGCGCAGCTCGGCCACCGGCCCCTGCGGGGTGCGTTCCGCCTTGGACTCCACCCGGCCGCCGAGCTCCTTCGCGGTCTCGACGGCCTCCTCGACGTCCGGCACCTGGAAGTGGATGTTCCAGCGCGGCCGTACCTGCGGGTCGGCCGCCGCCTCGATCGCGCCGCCGTAGAGCCCCACCGCGTCCCGGCCCTCGAAGCTGAGCACCACCCGCTCGTCCTCCCAGCGCACGTCGAAGGGGGTGGCGGCGTCCTCCTCGCTGAGCCACCCGAAGAGGTCGCCGTAGAAGCGCGCCGCGTCGAACGCGTCGCGGGTGCGCAGCTCCACCCAGACCGGCGCGCCGGGGCCGGCCGGCTGCCGGTCGGTCTGCGGGGTGTTCTCGCGGCACTCCCACAGGCCGAAGCGCGCGCCGGCGGGGTCGGCGGCCAGCGCCAGCCGGCCCGCGTCGAAGTCCAGCGGGCCGATGGCGACCGTGCCGCCGCGTTCGCGGACCCCGTTGGCCGCGTCGTCGGCGTTGCGGGTCCCGAAGTACGTGGTCCACGAGTTGGGCAGCTCGGTGTGGCGGGCGGCCGCGCTCAGCCCCGCCACCGCCGTGTCGCCGGCCATCGCCCGCACGTACGGGCCCCACCGGTCGGGACCGGCCTCGAACCGCCAGCCCAGCAGCGGTCCGTAGAAACGCGTCGCGACGTCGAGGTCCCCCGTCAGGAGGGTGGCCCACGACGGCACCCCGGGAACGAACGTCATCTGGCAGTCGCCCATGTAAAGCCGGCCCTTCTCCACCTTTGTGTCCAAAAAACTGCTACTGCGGTCCTACCAGGAAAGGCAGGACCGCATGTCATTTCAGCGGCTCATGCCGCGACCGAACTGGCGGGCGCCTCCGGTCCGGTGCCGTCGGCCTCCTCGCGAATGCGGGCGCAGGTCCGCTTGATGAGGCGGCACACATGCATCTGGGACAGCCCCAGTTCCTCGCCGATACGGCTCTGTGTCATATCGCAGAAGAAGCGCATGTACAGAATGCGGCGCTCTCGCTCCGGCAGGCCGCGCAGGCCGTCGCGCACCGTTTCCCGGGCGAGGACCAGTTCGTACTGCGGCTCGGTGAAGCCGATGCTGTCACGGAGCGCGAAATCGTCGTCGGCGCCCGGCCGCTCGGCGTCCAGGGAAAGGGTCTTGTAGCTTTCGATGGCTTCCAGGCCGAGGATGACGTCCTCGGCGGAGAGCCGGGTGCGTTCGGCGATCTCGGGCACGGTCGGGAAACGACTGTCGGAGGCCGCCGCCAGTTCGCGTACGGCGAGGCGTACGGTATTGCGGAGTTCCTGGACGCGACGCGGTACGTGCACGCCCCAGGTGCAGTCCCGGAAATGCCGCTTGACCTCGCCGACGATGGTGGGGATGGCGTAACTCTCGAATGCGCTGCCACGCTCGGGCCGGTACCCGCCGATGGCCTTCACCAAGCCCAGCGCGGCGACCTGTTTCAGATCGTCCATGCTTTCCCCGCGGTCCCTGAAACGCAGGGCGAGCCGTACGGCCATCGGCAGCCAGGCACGTGTCAGTTCGTCCCGCAGCCGCCTTTTCTCCGGGCCCTCGGGCAGTTCTGCCATGCGCGTGAAAACGGCGTTCGTCTCCGCTGCGTCCGGCGTGTCCGGAAAGGCTCGTCGGCGTCGCGACGGAGCCGTGACGGCTGTGCTCACGGGATCCACTCTCCCAACGGACGCGGGGTCTGGGCGTCGTCACCGAGACGGCGGAAGCACACCGAGCGGACAGCACACAGCTCCCCCGACGCCCGGCCTGACCAGGCATTCGGCACACGCCCATCGTCTGCATCACGAGCATAGGACGATTCGGGCCACCCCGCCCCCGGAGACGTCACGCCTCGCCGCAACCCGTTCACCGACCGGCGCGAAAAGCATGTTTGGGCAACCCGCCGGCCGGTTACCCAGCCCGGCGGAGCGCCGTCGCGGCGATGCGGGACGCGGCGTGCGCGAAATCGTCGTGCGGGCGTCCGCACGTTTCCGTACAGGGCTTTCGCAGAGGGCACCCGCACAGGGGCAGACAAGGAGCAGGAATCCGATGGCCGACCCGAAGCAAGAACAGCGTGACCGCTTCCGCGCCGAAGACCCGGCCGCCGGGCCGATGACGACCGACCAGGGCGTGCCGGTCGACCACACCGACGATTCCCTCCAGGCCGGTGAGCGCGGCCCGACCCTGATGGAGGATTTCCACTTCCGGGAGAAGATCACCCGCTTCGACCACGAGCGGATTCCGGAACGTGTGGTGCATGCGCGCGGGGCGGGTGCGTACGGTTACTTCCAGCCGTACGAGTCGTGTGCGGAATTCACCCGGGCGGCGTTTCTGCAGGACCCGTCCGTGAAGACGCCGGTGTTCGTCCGGTTCTCCACCGTGCAGGGGCCGCGCGGCTCCGCGGACACGGTGCGTGACGTGCGCGGATTCGCCACGAAATTCTACACCTCCGAGGGCAATTACGACCTGGTGGGGAACAATTTCCCGGTCTTCTTCATCCAGGACGGCATCAAGTTCCCCGACTTCGTGCACGCGGTGAAACCGGAGCCGCACAACGACATCCCGACGGGTGCCTCCGCGCACGACACGCTGTGGGATTTCGTCTCGCTCCAGCCCGAGACACTGCACACGATCATGTGGCTGATGTCCGACCGGGCCATCCCGCGCAGCTACCGGATGATGCAGGGCTTCGGCGTGCACACCTTCCGGTTCGTCAACGCGCGGGGTCAAGGCACCTTCGTGAAATTCCACTGGAAGCCGAAGCTGGGCGTGCACTCCCTGGTGTGGGACGAGGCCCAGGAGGCCCAGGGCCGCGACCCCGACTTCAACCGCCGGGACCTGTGGGACACCATCGAGGCCGGCGCGTACCCCGAGTGGGAGCTGGGCGTGCAGCTCGTGCCGGAGTCCGAGGAGCACGACTTCGACTTCGACCTGCTGGACGCCACCAAGATCATTCCGGAGGAGCAGGTCCCGGTGCAGCCGATCGGGCGGATGGTGCTCAACCGCAACCCCGACAACTTCTTCGCCGAGACCGAGCAGATCGCGTTCCACACGGCGAACGTCGTGCCGGGCATCGACTTCACCAACGACCCGCTGCTCCAGGCCCGCAACTTCTCCTACCTGGACACCCAGCTGCTGCGCCTGGGCGGCCCGAACTTCGCGCAGATCCCGGTGAACCGGCCGGTGGCCCCGGTCCGCAACAACCAGCGCGACGGCTTCCACCAGGACGAGATCCACCGGGGCACCAACTACTTCCCGAACTCGCTCGGCGGCGGCTGCCCCGCGCTGGCCGACCCGGACGACCCGGCCTTCCGGCACTACACCGAGCGCGTGGACGGCCGTAAGATCCGCCGCCGCAGCCCCAGCTTCGACGACCACTACACCCAGACGGCGATGTTCTGGCACAGCATGGCCGACTGGGAGCAGAAGCACATCGTCGACGCCTTCCGCTTCGAGCTGGGCAAGGTGGGCGCGAAGGAGGTCCGGGCCCGTACGGTCGAGCAGCTGTCGTACGTCGACCACGCGCTGGCCGTCGCGGTCGCCGAGGGCATCGGCGTACCCGCGCCGCAGGAGCGCCCGAACACGCCGCAGCCGACCCCCTCCCCCGCGCTGAGCTTCGAGAACAACCGCGGGGACGGTTCGATCAGCACCCGCCAGATCGCGGTCCTGGTCTCCGACGGCGTGGACGCCGCGCAGACGATCGCGGTCCGCGACGCGCTGGCCGAGGGCGGCGCGATCGTGGAGCTGATCGCCCCTCAGGACGGCACCGTCCAGGACAAGGACGGCAGCACCCTGGCCGTGGACCGGGCGCTGCCCACGGTCGCCTCGGTGCTCTACGACGCGGTGCTGCTGCCCCCGGGCGGCCTGGACTCCGGCAACGCGGCGGCCGACGACGCGGCCCTGCGCTTCGTCCGCAGCGCCTACCGTCACGGCAAGCCGATCGGTGCCCTGGGCGCGAGCGTCGCCAAGCTGGCCGGCATGCTGCCGGGCGAGCTGCGTACGGCCGCCGAGGGCGACTCGACGGTCACCGAGTCCGGCATCGTCACCGACCGCCTGTCGGCCGGTACGACGGCCCAGGACTTCACCGCCGCCTTCACCGAGGCGGTGGCCGCCCACCGGCACTGGAACCGCCCGGCGCTGCCCAGCTGACCCCGGGAACCGCACAGGCCACCGGCCACGGGTCGGGTCCGCACACACGCTGCGGGCCCGGCCCGCCCCGTTCCGGACCCACGAGAGAGGACCGCCCCATGGGCAACGACCGCAAGCACACCGACTCCGCCGCCGATGAACTGGTCAAGGAGTTCGAGGACGCCGAGCTGGACGTCACGGAGGAACCGGACGAGGACGAACGGGTCGGCAAGGAGGGGGACACCTTCTCCACGAACCTGGAGGAGCAGCAGGAAGCGGCGGGTCACCCCGGGGGCGAGCCCGCCGACGAGGGCCGGTAGGAGCGTTCCCGGCGCGCTTCACGCCCGTTCCCGGTGGGCCTTGGTGATCCGGGCCCGCTGGGCCGGGTCGGTGGCCAGGTCGGCGGCGGTGCGGGCCAGGGCGAGGGCGGCGTCCAGTACGGCGCGGTCGGCCCGCTCGCCGGTGGCGGCCTCGGCGAACTCGGCCGTGTGCGGGCGGGCCGGGCAGTCCAGGCCGATGGTGGGGTGGATGGCGGGCAGGACCTGGCTGACGTTGCCCATGTCGGTGGAAGCACCGATGGAGACGGCGGGCTCGGGCGTGCGGCCGAGCGCCCGTACGTGCCGGGCGTAGGTGTCACCGAGCCAGGCGTCCTGCCGCAGGTCGGCGTAGGGGGCGGCCGGTTCGGTCAGCGTCAGCTCGCAGCCGGTGGCCACCGCGCCCGCCTCGAAGCAGGCCCGTACGCGCGGCCACAGCTCCTCCAGCGCGTCCAGGGTGTCGGCGCGCAGCTGCCAGCTGATGCGGGCCCGCGCGGGAATGATGTTGGTGCGGTCCCCGCCGTGCGTGACGATGCCGTGCATCCGTACGCCGTCGGGGAGTTGCTGGCGCAGCAGGGCCAGCGCGGTCTGCGCGACCACGCACGCGTCGGCGGCGTTCAGGCCGTCGTACGGGGCGACGGCCGCGTGCGCCGCGCGGCCCCGGTACTCCGCGTGCACCTCGCGCGCGGCCCGGGACGTACCGCCGAAGTCGTCCGCCGGGCCGGGGTGGACCATCATCGCGAACGACACGTCGTCGAAGGCTCCGGCGCGCAGCAGGTGGACCTTGCCGCCGCCGCTCTCCTCCGCGGGCGTGCCCAGCGCCTTCACCCGCAGGCCGAGGTCGTCGGCGACCGCCGACAGGGCGATGGCGGCGCCCGCGCCCGCGGCGGCGATCAGATGGTGCCCGCAGGCGTGGCCGAGGTCCGGGAGCGCGTCGTACTCCAGGCACAGGCCCACGGTCAGGTCCGCGTCGGACGGCCCCGCGGTGGCGGTGAAGGCGGTCGGCAGCCCGGCCGTCCCGCGCTCCACCGCGAGGCCCGCGTCCGCCAGCAGCGCGGTGAGGGCGTCCGCCGCGTGGTGTTCGGCGAACGCCGTCTCCGGGTGGGCGTGCAGGTCACGGGCGAGGTGCAGCAGTCGCTCGGCGACGGCGTCGAGCCGGGCGCGGAGCACGTCGTCGGACGCGGGGACGGTACGGGCCACGGTGAACCTCCCTGTCGGCAACACTCGGCCCCCAGCCTCGCAGGCCCCTGGCACATCCGGAGCCCTCGACGTCTTCCGGAGAAGCAACGCCCGCCTGTACGGCGCAGATCACCGTTCCCCACCCGTACGGGCACCGGGGCCGTCCTTTTACTGATGCGCCGCGCGCCTCCTGGGACGGACGCGCCGCGGCGCCCGGTGTGCGCCCGGTTTCCGCGACCGGGCGCGGAATGTGCGCCCTGCCCGGCCGGTGCGCCCGCTCCTAGCCTGCGAGCGTGGGCCACAGGAGGATGAGTGAAAGGAAGGTCGAGTTGACGCGACGGTCTGCACCCAGGCCGAGTCCCAGCCGGTCGAGGTGACCCCAGCCCCTATGGCTCCACCCGACCAGCTCGGCCCTGTCTGCCGGGGCGGCCCTGGACCCGACGGCCGGCCCCGGCGGAAGGAGCGGACCGCCACCTGTCACGCGCTCCCGCCGTCGCCGCCTCCGGCGCCCTCCCGCGCATGACGAAAACCGGTGCCCCGGGCAGTGAGGGGAAACTGCCCGGCGCACCGGTCTCCGGTTCGGGGGCCCACCTACTCGTGCTGGGTGGGCGTGCTCCAGCGGAGGATGGCTCCGAGGCCGCCCGTGGGCGCTTCGGCCGGGTCGCGTACGACGACGGCCTCGGCCCCGGTGGCGGCGGCCGAACGCAGCAGCGCGTCGTCCGCGCGCGCCGCGGACGGGTTCGTCTCACCCAGGTACTGGAGTTCGGTGCCCCGGACCGCGAGCTGGTCGGGGCCGGGACCCACCCAGACCTCGCGGCCGGCGTCGGCGCCGCCCGGGGCGAGGATCAGGGTCTCGATGCGGTGTTCGCGTGCCGCCTCGATGAGGGCCGGTACGCCGGTCGCGGCGTACGCGGGATCGGTGCCGCCGACGTCGGCGCCCGCCCGGAACCGGTTCAGCACGTCCGTGACGTGGTCGTGCTCGAAGCCCGCACGGACATGGGCGATGTCGCGGTCCAGCTTGGTGCTGTCGGCGCCGGCCGCCCGGCCGCCGTGGTCGGTCTCGAAGGCCACCGTACGCAGCTGCTCCGGAAGCTTGTCGTGGACCGAGCGGCGTTCGCGCGGGTCGCCGGCCAGGAGCATGACCTGGGCGCCGCAGCTCTCGAAGACCCGCTGGGCGGCGTCGGCGATCTCACCGGCGTTCTGCTCCCAGGTGTTCTCGACCGCGGTCTGGAAGTGCCGTTCGGACCAGTCGGCCGTGGCGGTGCGGTGGATCGGCCAGTCCAGGCCCTCGACCGTACCGGCGTCCAGGGCGCCCTGGTCGCTGTGCAGCGCGAAGTCGGCTCCCTCCCGGTCCACGTAGACGACCAGGCACCGGACGTCGTCCGCGGCGGCCTCGGCCCACGGAGTGATCCGGGGCAGCGGCGACCAGCTCGCGAACGAGCGGGCGGGCCGGCCGGAGAGCGGCGCGTCCAGGACGACCTCGCCGCCGGTGGCGAAGACCGCCCGTCCGGGCAGGTCGACCGGTTCCCCGTCGGCCCGCGCGTTCGCCAGGGACGCGCGCACCGCGTCGCACGTGGCCCGGTCCGCCCCCTGCTCCGCGAGCTGTCTGGCCGCGGCGTCCGCCGAGAGTTCCCGCTGCTTGGCCGCGTCCTCGGTGCTGTGCGGGATTTCGGCGTACACGGAAGCCCAGGGGCCCGGCCGGTCGATGATCGGTTGAAGGAGCGAGAGGTGCATGGCGCTTCCTCCTCGGAGTTCGCGGGTCGCCGACTGACGGTCGTGACAGCCTTGACGGTGATGTCCTGACGGTGTTCCGGGTGCCCTGTTCTCGGCGGTTTCAACGTATACGGACGGTTTTCCTGTGGTCCGATGTGGTCCGATGTGGTCCGAGTTGCCCCGGGGCCACCGCCCGGCCCGTCCGCACGCGTGCCCGGTCCGCCATGCCGTCATGCCACGCCGCCACGGGACTGTTGCCCCTTCACCCTTTCCTCGCGGGCTTCCGGGCGGGTTTCCGCGCGGGTTCCGGGCGGGTTCCGAGCGGGTTCCGGGCGGGCTTTCCCCTCCACTGTCGGCCCTCGGGCCGAAGGGCGCACCCCGGAGCGCCCTTCCCCGTGGAGAGCCCGTGTCCGGGCGCGGCTCTCAGCGGCTGTCGGCGGCACCTTCCCGTACCGCCCGGCCGCCTTCCAGCTCCAGCGTGCGCCCGCGGAACCCGCGGCGGAAGCGACGGTCGTGGGAGACCACGACGACCGCGCCGCAATAGGCCGCCAGCGCCTCTTCCAGTTCCTCGACGAGACCGAGGGAGATGTGGTTGGTCGGCTCGTCCAGGACGAGCAGGTCGGCGGGGCGGGTGACCAGGCGCGCCAGCTCCAGCCGGCGCCGCTGGCCGACCGACAGGGCCGTCACCGGCACCGCCAGGTCGTCCTCGCGGAACAGGCCGAGGGACAGCAGCGCGGGCGCGTGCTCGTCGGGCGGGCCGGGCAGCCCGGCGGCGAAGGCGGCCAGCAGGGACCGCCGAGGCGGTACGGCGGACAGCTCCTGCGCCAGGTAGCCCGTACGGGCCGGGCGGCGCACGGTGCCCGTGTCGGGGCGCAGGTCCCCGGCGAGCACCCGGAGCAGCGTCGTCTTGCCCGCGCCGTTCGGGCCGGTCACGAGCAGGCGCTCGCCCGGCGCAACGGTCAGCCCGTCGAGGCGCAGGCGGTCTCCGACGGTGATGCCGGTCAGTTCGGCGAGGGGCTGCCGGGGGCCGCCGGCCGTCCCGTCCGCGTGCCCGGCCCCGTCCGTGCGCCCGGCTCCGTCCCCCTGCCCGGCCCCGTCCGTGTACGTGGTCAGCTCCGCGCTGAACCGGAGCGGTACGGGAGGCGGCGGTACCGGGTGGCGCCGGAGCCGGGCCAGCCGCTGCCTGGCCGCTCTGACCTGGCCGGACAGTTTCGCCTCGTGGGAGCGCCGGTGTTTGCCGAAGCCTTCGTGCGGGTCCTGGCCGGTGCCGGCCAGCCGCCGGCCGGCCGATGCGGCCAGCTCGGCGGTCCGGGCGACCTCCGCGCGCCACTCCTCGTGGTCCTGTGCCCAGCGGCGGCGGGCCGCGGCCTTCGCCGTGCGGTAGCCCTGCCAGCCGTCGCCGTACCGCGTGACGGTGCGCAGGTCGCGGTCGGCTTCGAGGATGTCGGAGGTGACCGCTTCGAGCAGTTCCCGGTCGTGGGTGACGACGACCACCGTGCCGCGGTGGGCTTTCAGGTGCGCCTCCAGCCAGGCGGTGGCCTGCTGGTCGAGGTGGTTGGTCGGCTCGTCCAGCAGGAGCAGTTCGGGGGCCGCGGCCAGGACGCAGGCGAGCGACAGCCGCGACCGCTCGCCGCCGGAGAGCGAGCCGAGCACCCGGTCGCGGGTGAGGTGTGCCAGGCCGAGGCCGTGCAGCGCGGCGTCCACGCGGGCGTCCGCCTGGTAACCGCCGCGCTCCTCGTACGTGGTCAGCAGCTCGCCGTACGCGTCGAGTTCGTCCGGCGTGGCGGTGGCCAGGACGGCTTCCGCCGCCCGTATCCGGGCTTCGAGGCCTCGCAGTTCGGCGAGGGCGGCGTCGACGGCGTCCTGGACCGTGCCGCGCGGGTCGAGGTCCGGGGTCTGGCCGAGGTGGCCGACGCCGCCGGGAAAGGACACGGTGATCTCGCCCGTGTCGGGTTCCGCCGCCCCCGCCAGCAGCCGGAGCAGCGTGGACTTGCCGGAACCGTTGTCACCGATGACTCCGGCCTTGCCGCCGGGGCGCACGGTCAGTGACACCTGTTCCAGCACGGCGCGGTCGCCGTAGGCGAGGGAAACGTCCTTCATGGTCAATTGGGCGCGATGGCGCACGGGAAATCCCTGGGTACGTCCTGGCCGCGCCGTGCGCTGTCGGGCACGGGGGCCGGATTCCGATAAGAGGCCGGGAACGCAGCACGGCGGCAGGCACGGCTGCGGAGGGAAAGTGACCGTGGAATCGGCGCGGCGGCCCGGCAGATGTCGCTGCGCGGGCGGGCGCCGTCCGCGGGCGGGACGGCTGAGCGTCAGCCGTCCGCGGTCACGCCCGGTCTCAGACGAAGTAGTACCAGGAAGCCATGTGCCCACTGTAGCCGACGGGCGCGCGGAACGGACGGGAATATCCGCGCGGCGGCGCGGTCACCGGATGCTGTCCGCCGATCCCGCGGCGTCCCGGTATTCCGGGCGGCGGTCCCAGCATTTGAGACGCCGGAGCGTTACGTTGCGAGGACGCGGACGCCTGACGGAGACTCCGACCGGGAACGCGTACGACCGTTCCCGTACCCCTTGAGAGAGTTCGGAATACCCACCGTGAGTCTGCTGCGCAAAAAGCCTTTGGAGCGAGCCGTCAAGGAGGCTCGCGGAGAAGGCGAACAACGCCTTCGCCGGGACCTTTCCGCTCTGGATCTGACCATCCTCGGGGTCGGTGTCATTCTCGGCACCGGAATCTTCGTGCTCACCGGTACGGTGGCCCGCAACATGGCCGGACCCGCCGTGGCGCTCTCCTTCGTCGTCGCCGCCGCGGTCTGTGCCTGCGCGGCGCTGTGTTACGCCGAATTCGCCTCCTCGGTACCGGTCGCGGGCTCCGCGTACTCCTACTCGTACACGGCGCTCGGCGAACTGCCGGCCTGGATCATCGGCTGGGCGCTGAGCCTGGAACTGACCCTGGCGACGGCGGTGGTGGCGGTCGGCTGGTCCGGCTATCTGCAATCGATGCTCAACGGCGTCGGTCTCCAGCTGCCCGCCGCGCTGAGCGGCGGCGACGACGCCGTGCTGAATCTGCCCGCGGCGCTTCTCGTGCTCGTTCTGGGCGCGGTGCTCGTCGTCGGCGGAAAGCTGTCGAAGGGCGTCACCAATGTGCTGGTCGGCATCAAGTTCGCGATTGTGCTGCTGGTCATCGTCGCCGGGCTGTTCTTCATCGACACCGACAATTACCACCCGTTCGTGCCGGAGGCCCAGCACACCGCGAAGGTCTCCGGCCTGCAGGCCCCGCTATTGCAGCTGCTGACCGGCATCACCCCGACGGCATTCGGCGTCGCGGGAATTCTCAGCGCCGCCGCGATGGTGTTCTTCGCCTACATCGGTTTCGACATGGTGGCGACCTCGGCGGAGGAGACCCGCCGCCCGCAGCGCGACCTGCCCATCGGCATCATCGCCTCGCTGGTCGTCGTCACCGTGCTCTATGTCGCGGTGTGTCTGGTCGTCACCGGAATGCAACACTATTCGCAGCTGTCGGTGAAGGCGCCGCTGGCCGACGCCTTCACCGCGAAGGGCCATCCGTTCTTCGCCACGGTCATCAGTCTGGGCGCGGTGGTCGGCCTGGCCGCGGTGAGCCTGATCTGCTTCCGGTCGCAGAGCCGGGTGATCTTCGCGATGGCCCGCGACGGGCTGCTGCCGAAGGCGCTGTACAAGGTCGACCCGCGGCACGGCACCCCGAAGATCAACCTGATGGTGCTGGCGGTGATCATGGCGGCGCTGGCGGCGTTCATGAAGTTCGACGTGCTCGCCGAGATGGTCAACATCGGCACCCTGTTCGCCTTCGCCGCGGTCTCGGCCAGCGTGCTGATCCTCAGGCGCACCGCCCCCGACCTGCCCCGCGCCTTCCGTACCCCGTGGGTGCCGGTCATCCCGCTGGTCTCGCTGCTGTGCTGCCTCTACCTGATGCTCAACCTCCAGCTGATCACCTGGGTCGGCTTCCTGGTCTGGCTCGCGGTGGGCCTCGCGCTGTACTTCGGGTACGGCCGGCGCCACAGCAGGCTCGCCGAGCGGGCACCGGACACGGCCGAGCAGGCCGGCGCCGGCGTGTCGTAGACGTCCGACACCGACGTCACGGGCCCGCCACGGGCCGGTTCAGCACCGGCCCGTGGCGGGCCCGCCGCCGTCCTCACCCGGCCGCGGGCAGCTCCGCCAGGAACTCCAGCAGCGCGGCGTTGACCTCGTCCGGCCGCTCCTGCTGCGTCCAGTGGCCACAGCCGGGCAGGGCCGGGGCCTGGCGTACGTTCGGCATCGCCCGCTCCAGGGCGGACAGCAGCTCGGTCATGGCGGGGAACGCCCGGACCAGGTCGCGGTCGCCCGCCAGGTAGAGCCCGGGTACGTCGATGCCGCGGCCCTGGAACGGCGCCGTCAGCTCCCAGTTGCGGTCGATGTTGCGGTACCAGTTCAGACCGCCGGTGAAGGCACGGTCACCGTGCCGGGCGTACTCGCCCACGAAGGTGTCGATGTCCTCCTGGCTCAGCCAGGCGGGCAGTTCCTCCGGCTGCGGCATGGTGTCGAGCAGCTTGCCGCCCACCGGGATGACCCACGGCTGGGGCGGGTCGGTGAACGGACTGTCGCCGGAGCCGTTGACCAGCATGGCGCGGAAGGCGGCGGGCAGGTCCTGGGCCAGCTCGGCGTCGGCGACACCCGGTTCCTGGAAGTAGATCTGGTAGAAGCCGTCCCCGAGCGCCGCGCGCAGACGGGGCAGCGGCGCCTCGGAGGAGCGCGGGGACGGCGGCACGCTCAGCCCGACGACGCCGCGTACGACGTCCGGGCGCAACTGGGCCGTCGTCCAGGCCACCGGCGCACCCCAGTCGTGGCCGACGACGACCGCCCGCTCCTCCCCCAGGGCGTGGATCAGGCCGATCACATCGCCGGTCAGGTGCAGCATCGTGTACGCGGCGATGTCGGCCGGCTGCTCGCTGCGCGCGTAACCGCGCTGGTCGGGGGCCACCACGCGGTAGCCGGCCGCAGCCAGCGGCGCGAACTGGTGCCGCCAGGAGTACCAGCACTCCGGGAAGCCGTGCAGCAGTACGACCAGGGGTCCTTCCCCCTGTTCGGCGATGTGCAGCCGGATGCCGTTCACCTCGACAGAGCTGTGCTCGACTTCGCTGGTCACAAGTCCTCCTGCGGTCGCCGGCGGGTATGCCGTTCGGTGCGGGCGCGGTGCGTCCCGCACCGAACGGTACGGCCAACGGCCGCACGGGGAAACGCCCTTGCCCGGCGAGCCGCCCGCCCGGGCTCAGCCGGTGTACTCGACCGTGATGGGCGCCGTGTCGTTCTCCCGGTCCGGGTCGGCCTTCGGTCCGGAGAGGGCGTGCACCGATCCCCGGGCGCCCTCGACCCGCCTGTCGATGTGGACGCGCACCCAGGTGCCGCCGACCTGGTAGCCGTGGCACTCGGCCGGGCCGCCCCCGGACCCGCCCGGCTCGCAGTAGACCATGTCGCTGGTGTGCTCGCCGGGCGGCACGGTGACGAGGCTGACGCCTTCGGGCAGGGTGACCGCCATCTCGGGGTCGGCGAAGTTCCTCGGATACGGCACCTGGGCGTCGACGGTCTCGCCCACCCTGCCCTTGATGGTGAAGCCGACCGCCTGGAGGTCGTTGATCAGCGTCGTGTCGAAGTCCAGGTCACTCATGGCCTGATCGGCGTGCCAGTACATCAGCGGGGCGAAGTCGCTCCCGCCGCCGTCGACGGGGCGCAGGCCGAGCGGCGCTCCGGTGCCGCGCGGGGCCGAGCCGGGCAGCCGGGTCCGGCCGAACGTCTCGTGGGCGCGAAGCACGGTGTACGAGATACGGCCGTGTATCGCCGTCGCGCCGGTCTCCGCCGTGAACGGGGCGTCCGTCTTGAACGCCGCGCCGGGCGGAAGCGGTCCGGGGAAGTCGCACTGCGCCTTGGTCGGCGCCACGGCCTTGTCGTACCGGCAGTTGCTGTGGAGGCGCCGCAGCGTCGCCCCGGAAGCCTCGACGAGCAGGCTCAGGCCCCCGTCGATCCCGGTGTCCCCCCGGTTCCCGAACGCGGGCGCCAGCTGTATCCCGGAGCCCGGTTCGACGCCGGTCCTCTTCGCTGCCTGACGGGCCGTGATGACGGGCGCGCCGATGACGACCTGCGTGGTGTGCCGGACGGTGGGCGTGGTGGGGCTGGTCACGGTGACGGTCATGGCTCCGGCCGGCCCCGGGGCGGCACCCGGGCGCGGCACCAGGGTGAACGGGGTGAAGACCGCTCCCGGTTCGACGTCCACCGTGCAGGTCATGACCTGACCCGTCATGCCGCACTTGTTGCCCTTGTCCACCCAGACGGGGTCCGCCTTGCCCTTGAGGACGGACAGGTCGATGCTCACCTTCACGTTCTTGACGACCGGGTGCGGCTCCCGGGCCTTCAGGGCGATCTCGTACTTCCCCGGCGTGTCGTCCCGGACCGGTGAGCCGGCCCGGGGGATGTAGTACGTGTTCCGCATCCCGCTGAGCGTCAGCGCCGGCCCCGCGGCGGACACTCCGCCGGCGACGGTGACCACCGGCGCCTTGCCGCCGACCGTTACTGTCACGGCCAGCGCCACCAGCACCACGGCCGCCGTGGCGCCCACCACGCGCTGCGACCGTGTCCCCGTTGTCGATCTGTTCATACGAGGCCAGACCGGCGCGGGCACCGGATGGTTGCACGCGAAACGAAAAAACGGGCGTTCCGGCGGCGTGCCGCCCCTCACGGCTCGTCGTCTCCCTCCCGGGGCTGGGTGCCCGGCATGATCTGGATCAGGATCGAGTCGTCGTCCTCGATGACGTAGAGGGGGTCGGTACGGGGCTGCCAGCCGACGGGCAGGACGTAGTAGCGGCGGTCGCGCTCCAGGATCAGGCGCAGTCCCGTGTAGCGGTAGCGGTAGTGCATGCCGGGAAGGGTCTCGGGCACCAGGCCGGGGCCCTTGATGCTGAGGCGTTCGGTGCTCAGGACCACGACGGCGGGGCGGCGCACCAGGTGGGCGGCGGCCGCGCGGGCGTCCTGCCTGCCGAGCTGGCCCGCGACGAGGGCGACGGCCCACACCAGGAACAGCCCGGCCGCGACGACGGGGAGACCCCTGCGCCACAGCCCGCGTGCGCCGCGGGCCGGGTTCGCCGAGCCGCTCTGGCTGAGGACGAGGCCGGTGGCCACGAGCACGGGCGCTGCCCAGCCGTACGGCTGGATGTGCTGCCACAGCAGCATCAGGCCGACACCGGCCGCCACGAACAGCGCGTACTGCCGGGCGATGGCCCGTCCGGCGCGGCGCACCCCGAGCGTGACGCGGCTCGGGACGCGCAGCGCGACGAGGAGGTCCGGCAGGCGCGGTCCCAGGGCCAGGAGGGCCAGGCAGACGAGGACCGGCAGGGTCACCAGCCGCAGACTCCAGATGATCATCTGCGGGAAACCGAAGCCGAGGACGGACGCGCGGATGTGGAAGTAGCCGAAGTAGGCGCTGCTGTGCATGACGCCCGCGTAGAACATCAGGCCGCCGACGAGCGACCCGGCGCCGAGGACGGTGTTGATGGACTCGAACCGCTGGTCGGGCTGCGGTGGTGTGCCGGAGCCGGGACCGGAGGCATCCGGCGGTGCGGCAGCCCGGCGGATCCGCCGACGGCGCCGGGCGCGGGCGCGGACGGCGGCCGGATCACCCGGTACGGCGGGCGGATCACCCGGTACCGCGGGCGGGGCGCCCATCGCGGGTCAGGGAGTGCCGGAGGCGGGCTGAGTGGGGCCGGGCCGGGCGGTGTCCGGTTGCGGACTCTCGTCGGTCTGCTTCCCGGCCCCGTCCGTCGCGGGACCGGGCGAGCTGTCGGCCGTGGGTGACGGGCTGTCCGTATCGGGACATGTGGTCTCTTCGCCGGAGGGCCGGGCGCACGAGGTGTCTTCGGTGGGGAAGCCGGGGCTGGGCGTGTTCCCGACGCCGGTCGTCTCGGGTTCTTCCGTATCCGTGGCGGGCTGCGGCACCGGCTTCACCGGGTCACCGCCCTGACTGTACGAGGCCGGACCGCCGCCTCCGTCCCCCCGGCCGCCGCTGCCCGCGCCCGCGCCTTCGGACGCGGGAGCGCCCCCCTGTGACCCGGCGGGCGACGCCGTACCGTTGGGCGCGCCCCCGGGACCCGTACCACCGCCGGGCCCCGTACCGCCGCCGGGCTGCCCGCACGCCGTGACACCGGCGAGCACCGTCAGGGCCAACGCCGCGGTGAGACGACCGGCTTTCGCTGCTGCGGACCTCATCTCGGACCCCCGTCCCCCGTGGACCGCTGCTGCGAGGCTAGCAGCGGCCCGGCGGCCGGTCACCGTGCCGGGAGCACTCCGGCCCGCTGTTCGACACCGCCGCCGAACAGCGCGTCGGCGAGGGCTAGTTGGCCTAGCCTGAGCGTCAGCGGGGCCGCTTGCCATGGAAGGGACGGGGCAGCGTGAACGGGTATCTCGTGACGGGGGATCTGCTGATGGCCGCCGTCCTGTCCGGCACGGCGCGGCGCGGTCGGCCGCTCGCGGGGCGCCGCCGTGGCGTGCGGACGGCCGCCCTGGTCGCCTTCGGCGGCCTGCTGCTGGGCGCGGGGCGGGACCCGGCCGTGATGGTGTGCGCGGTCTTGGCGCTGGGCGCGGCGGCCGTGCTGCTCGCGGACATGACGACGGTACGCCGCTCGGTCCTGGCCATCGCCTGGGCGGTCGCCGCCGCGGCCATGGCAGCCCTGAACCTCGGCCAGGAGCAGGGCGGTTCGTGGGTGGCGGAGCGGAAGCCCTGGGTGACGGTCGCCGCGCTCGCGGTCCTGGGAGGGCTCACGGCGGCGGCGGTCGCGACCGCACGCCTGGCCCGGGACCCCGACGTGGGGCCCGGTGGTGTGTGATGACCACCGCGCCCTCGACGGTGCTCCAAGTGGCGCTGCTGGTGCTCTTCGTGCTCCCCGGGGTCACCTACCAGTTCCTGCGCGAGTACTGGCGCGGTCCGGTCCCGGGCGAGCGGAAGCTCGGCGAGCGCGTCCTGCGGGCGGTCACCACTTCCGTGGTGCTCGACGCGCTGTACCTGATTGTGTTCGGACCTCAACTGGTCTTGCTGGCCCGGGAGATCGGGCAGGACGGCTGGTCCCGGTTGGCTGCCGGGCCCCGGGCCGCCGGGCTGGCGGGGCTGGCGCTGTTCGTGGTGATTCCGGCCGCGGCCGCCGCGGCCGTGACGTACCGGCAGCGACGGCGGTTGAGCACCGTGCGCTACCGGGCCACGCCCACGGCGTGGGACCAGATGTTCCGACAGCGCGGCTCGTGCTTCGTCCGACTCCGGCTGCGCGACGGGGTGTGGATCGGCGGCTGGTACGGCACGCGTTCGTACGCCACCTCCTATCCGCACCCGCCGGAGCTGTATCTGGAGTCGGCCTGGCTGATGCGCCCGGACGGCAGCTTCCACCGCCGGATCGAGAACAGCGGCGGCATGTTCGTACGGGCCGAGGACACCGACGTACTGGAGATCCTGCTCCCGCCCCGGGACGTGCCGCGGGGGTGAGACCGGAGCACGGACACGACGGCGAGAACAGCACGAGTTCCGGACCGGAAGGAGTTTCAATGACTGCGTCAAGCTGCCTGCGCGACCGGCGGGGCGAAGGTGAAGACTCTGTTGTCGCGCAGGAGTGCCCACATCACGTCGACTCGTC
>NZ_JOCQ01000111.1 GCF_000720725.1 Streptomyces rimosus subsp. rimosus | reverse complement strand
GCCCTGCCGGGCTCCGGCCGGGTGCCGGGTCCGGCGGCCCGTCAGGCGCCCGTACGGCTGCTGCGCGCGGCCGGGGTGCGGGTGGCGGCCGGCAGCGGCGCCCTGCGCGACGTGGCGAACCCGGTGGGCCGCGGCGATCCCCTGGAGGCCGCGTACCTGCTGGCCTCCCTGGGGGAGGCGAGCCCCGAGGCCGCCTACGAGATGGTCGGCGCGGCCGCCCGGGCGACGCTGGGCCTCCCGGAGGTCCGCGTCGAAGCGGGCTTCCCCGCCGAGCTGCTGGCCGTACGCGGCGGCAGCCTCGCCGGGGTGCTGTCCCTCGCGTACAGCCGGATCGTCGTGCACAAGGGGCGCGTGGTGGCCCGGACGAGCGCGGTGCGCGAGTACTGCGACTCGGCGGCGGTGGTGGCGCTGGAGCTGCCGCGGCAGTCGCAGCGCTGAGCGGCCGGGCGCCCGGCCCGGCGGTATCGGCCGGGGTGTCGCGCCCGGACGGCGGGACAGGCGTACGGTCGGGATCATGCGCATTGTCATCGCAGGTGGACATGGTCAGATCGCGCTGCGGCTGGAGCGGCTGCTCGCCGGGCGCGGGGACGAGGTGGCGGGGATCATCCGGCGGCCCGAACAGGCCGGGGACCTGCTGGCCGCCGGGGCCGAGCCGGTCGTCTGCGACCTGGAGACGGCCACGGTCGCCGACCTCGCCCGGCACCTCGAAGGGGCGGACGCGGCGGTCTTCGCGGCGGGCGCCGGACCCGGCAGCGGAATCGAACGCAAGGAGTCGGTGGACCGCGCCGCCGCCGCGCTGTTCGCGGACGCGGCCGAGGCGGCCGGTGTACGGCGCTTCATCGTCGTGTCGTCGATGGGCGCCGACAAGGAGCCGCCGGAGGGCACCGACCCGGTGTTCGCGGCGTATCTGCGCGCCAAGGGCGCCGCGGACGCCGACGTACGCGCCCGGTCCGGTCTCGACTGGACGATCCTGCGCCCCGGCCGCCTGACGGACGACCCGGGCACCGGCAACGTCCGCCTGGCCGAGTCGACCGGCCGCAGTGAGATCCCCCGCGACGATGTCGCGGCCGTACTCGCCGCCCTCCTGACCGAACCGGCCACGGCCGGCCGCACGCTGGAACTAGTCGGCGGCGACACCCCGGTCGAGGACGCGGTCCGCGCGGCCGCCGGCTGACCGGAGGCCGCCCGGGCCCCCGCCCCCACAAGGCGCGGGGGCCTTCCCGTCAGCCCGGCGCCGCTCCCCCGCGCGTACGGCGTACGGCCGACCGGGTACGGGTGAGCCGCGCGGCACGGCCTCCGGGCAGGCCCAGGACAGCTCCCGGGACAGCAAAGAGGCCCCGATCCGCTTTCACGGATCGGGGCCTCTTCGGACCTGTGGCGGCGCCAGGATTCGAACCTGGGAAGGCGAAGCCGGCAGATTTACAGTCTGCTCCCTTTGGCCGCTCGGGCACACCGCCAGGGTTTGCTGCCGGGAGATCCGCCCGTCGGGCGCCGCTCCGTGGCAACGACGTAAACCATACCCGATGGCCGGGGGTGGTCCGCCACCCGGTTCTTCCCGGATCGATCATGCGCGGGGTGACTAGGCTTGCCTGGCGGCCCCGACCGGGCCGCACCCCTGACGGATCTACGTACGAGGAGCCAACTCAAGATGGCCGACTCCAGTTTCGACATCGTCTCGAAGGTCGAGCGGCAGGAGGTCGACAACGCCCTCAACCAGGCCGCCAAGGAGATCTCGCAGCGCTACGACTTCAAGGGCGTGGGCGCGTCGATCGAGTGGTCGGGCGAGAAGATCGAGATGCGGGCCAACGCCGAGGAGCGGGTGAAGGCTGTCCTCGACATCTTCCAGTCCAAGCTGATCAAGCGCGGGATCTCGCTGAAGGCGCTGGACGCGGGCGAGCCGCAGGCCTCCGGCAAGGAGTACAAGATCTCCGCCTCCCTCCAGGAGGGCATCTCGCAGGAGAACGCGAAGAAGGTCGCCAAGATCATCCGCGACGAGGGCCCGAAGGGCGTCAAGGCGCAGGTACAGGGCGACGAACTGCGGGTCAGCTCGAAGAGCCGGGACGACCTCCAGGCCGTGCAGCAGCTGCTGAAGGGCAAGGACCTGGACTTCGCGCTCCAGTTCGTGAACTACCGCTGATCAAGCGGTCTGACCTGAACGGACGTCGTCAGGCTGAGCGCGCAGGCACAACGGGGGCACATCACCGAGGACTGCCTCGACGGCGGCCCTCGTTGTGTCCTCCTCGTCCGGCCACAGGTGCGTGTAGGTGGTTGAACGTGATCGACGGCTTGGCGTGGCCGAGCTACTTCTGAACCGTCTTGACGTTCTCGCGGTGCTTGATGAGCAGCGACGCGTAGAAGTGCCGCAGGTCGTGCAGGCTCGCCCCGTCCGGGACCTCGACGCGGGCGGGCACGCTGCCCTCGGGCTTGCCCCTGCGGACCCATGTCGCGTCGCCTGTTCGTACGTACGTCGCCGTGAGCGCCTTGTTCGCTCTCTGCCGCGGCACCCGCACCCGCTCGCAAGGGTTCCGCGCGATGATCCCGTCGGCCACTGCCGTCTGAGCCGGAGTGCTCAGGTAGGCACACGTGACCGCGAGCGTCGACGGTGCGAGCACCTGTGTCCGGTCCTTGATCCAAGCCTGTACCTCCGTCGGCCGAATGCTGGCTATCGGCCGGTCGCCGAACGTCGGACAGACGTGGTTGCGCAGCCCCCGCTCGACACGGGATGCCGTGGTCGGCCGGTGCACGGCCGACGTGCGCCACCGCTCAGCGACGGCCCGAAAGCTCTTCTTGCCGACTGCCGGGTCAACGTACAATCCCCGGTCGAGGTCGGCTTTGACGGTGGCCTCGCGGGTCCCGGCTGCGGCGCGCTTGTCGAAGTTATCTTTGCGCTGCTTCCCGCTCTCGTCGCGCCAACGCGCCTGCCAGCGCTTGCCTTGCCGTGCTCACCGCTCGGAATGAGCTTGCGTGTCTCGCTGGTGTGCTCGGCGCACTACTTGTCCTTGTCGGTCGTGCGCGACTTGTGCCACCGGTCGTAGACCTCAGCCATTCGTCCCCCTCCCCTTGCCGTTCACTGCATGGGCCCGATACTCGGCGGGCCGCTCGACGCCGGCGCCCTCGCCGTCCAGTACGTCGCCGCCCGCGACGCGGTACGCGCGTTTGTCGCTGCATCCGAGGCGTACAACGCCGCCGTTGCCGAGGCGCCCGACTGCTCGCCCCGGCCGACGTACCCGAAAGTGCCGACCTGCCGCACCCTGAGGTCGGCGTCATGGCTCGATGGGGCAACAAGGCAATCCGCCTCGCCGACGGAACCGCGCTCTACCCCACCGGAACCGGGCGGCGCCTAGCCGTCCTGCTCGCCGACCTCGACCAGGAAATCCGGGACATCCGGACCGGCGACTATCAGCCCCTGTTCCTGCGGTAACCGCTCATCACCCAGGCCGATCGTGGCCGCGACGCAAAACCCCAACTGCTGTTCACGCGGCAGTAAGTGCGCGATGCACGACCCAGTCGCGAGCAGTAGCGATCACCGCAGCCCGGTGCGGTAGCGGGTCGCCCCTCCCCGCTCTCCCAGACGGCGTACAGAGCCTGCGCGAATGTACTGACAGCGGCGCGCTCGGCCGCCATGGCGATGAGCTCCGGGTGCCCGAGCGAATGCGCAGCGGTGTGAGCGAACTTGCAGGCAACCGTGAAGATGCGTACGTCTCTTCACGCTCATGCCCCGCGGAAACCTCGGCCAAGGCGCGGGCCTCGCGCAGCAGGTCGGGCAGGACTCACAGAATGGCAACGTTGGACGCCGCGTCCCGTAGGCGATGCAGCCGGGTCATCTCGCGCCACAACTCGCCGGACGCGCGAGGGGTGCCGTCAGAAACCGGCGCCAGGTCGTACCGACGCAACTCGCGCATGATCGAGCCAGCGGACACCTGCCGCTGATTTTCGACCGGGTCGCTGGTGTACGGGCGGCCGATCAGGTCGTTGGGGTGCACTCGGCGGCGATCAGGTTGAGCAGGCCGACGCGACCGAACTCGATCAGGCCGCGCTCCATCTTCGAGACCCAGCCCTGCGTCTTGCCGAGCGGGTGGCGAGAGTCAGCCTGCTGCTTGTGGAGCGCCCGGTGCCCTTCGCATACCAAGGCGATTGCATCTGAGAGCCCGGGTGAACAAGAGGTATTGCGACTAAAGGTGCCGAGCTGAAGCCTCCGGGCAATAGTTACCCAGCACTGGTCTCAAGCCCTAAGCGGAAACATAGCCCTCTGCAGCCAATACCCCTTCCACATCAGGAAGCCTCGTAGCGAAAGAAGAACTTCCCGTCGGCACGAAGACTCCAGTACGCCTTCACTTGGCCCCAGCGCCTCCTAGAAGACGAGTAAACGTAGTTCCGTGAATCCGCTTCCGCAAGAATCTACAAATACGCTCAAGACGGAACTCATTCAATACACTACTCAGGATCAAATCATCCAGGCGATAGGCTTCATGCACGAGAGTGACGTCGAGTCGGCATGGCGGCTCATGAACTTCACGCCGACTCACCCTCCTTTCAATATTCTCGCCGCGCCGCAGCATCCAATCGAAATCAAAGACAGATGTATTCGATTCGCCATATTGACGCCCCGTGAAATTGAGCTCGCGATGGAACCCGCAATCGCGAAACGCAGCAGAAACAGGGGACAGCATCCGAATGACTACGGACGAGAGGCCTTTGTCTCGTATTGCATGCAATTGAGCATTCACGGCCTCAATCGCAGCACGAGCCCTCTGGAACTCGGACCCATCCAGCTCCTTTTCCAGGATTCTCATTTGGAATGGAAATCCCCTCTCAAATCCGAATGCAGGCGACCATGCCCTCCTCTTTTCATATGGGCCGCACAGATTATCGAAGTAAGCCTGCCGATAGGAGGGAAGCGAGTCATGGCACAGCACTACCGCCACTTGCAGCTCACGTAGCCTGGCAAGAAGTTCGGTCAACATTCGGTTAGCATCCTTCGCGGCCTCATCCCGCGCCCGGACACGATCAACGAGCGGGCTGGATCGAGAAGCAGCCAGGACGCCGACCATCAGAATCAAGACCGGAATCCACGTCCTCTGCTCCGCCATCTTGGGAAGCATCGAAACGAACCGATCGAGATCACTCTCCAGCTTACGTGGACGTTCGTAGTCATACACGAGAAAAGCCGCAGCACCTAGGACCATCGGACGCTTGCCAACTGCCCGGACGGCCCGCATGGGAAGCTCAGAGAGCATGCTGACCCGACTCCTTCGCGTCGCCATAGCATGGAACTTTCGCGAGGGGATCATCCTGACAAGACGCCTCGCTCTCACATAGTGAAACAGGCGCCTTGGCGTCTTCTTTGGGAGTTGAAATATGGATCTCGGGATCCGGCTACGCCAACCAGGGACTCGGACGTCAACACCGATCTTACCGGCAGATTCAACCAAACCATCCGACCATGCGCGACGCTCAATCCGTACACTTACACTACTCCAGAACCAGATCGCGATCCACCGCACAATCTCTACGGCAACATAGAGAGCTATCGACAGGACGGCAATCTTCACTGGCACATTAACCCAAGGGGATTCTATTTCAGATTCGACGGAACTGAAGAATCCGTCCGGAAGGGCACTCATTCCCTCTCCCATGTCCGCAGGGGCATTTCGCTGATTATGCGAGAAGTTTCCGACGCAGGGCGCCACTTGAGCAAGAACTGAGGGTTTCCAGTGGCATACAAGATCCGTCGATCCATCGAAGCTCCGGGAGACCAACCTCGGGCGCGGCCAGCCTCCACACCCCGAGGGCACACCCAGGGCACAAGCCCCCAGAAGATCACGGAAGACCGCGACAACCACCGAGAGTAGTTTTAGCAGGTCAGGATACTAATAGGCGGATCCGTGCAGGTCAGAGGAGCACAGGGAGGTTCGCGAACTACCGGTAGGACCGGTTTTCCGGGCCCCAGCCCGGGGCTGTGCGGCGGGGTGGCGCGCGGGCGCGTGCCGCCCCGTCGGCATGTCCGGAGGCGAGAGGTTCGCGCGGGAACCGGGTCTTCGGGGAAGCTGCACGGTTCGGGCCTTGACCTCAAGTTTGGTTGAGGTCAGAGAGTGTCCGTATGACTTCGGAAACGGAAAACCAGCAGGCCACGCACGTCCGCACCACGGTCCCGGGCGGCTTCCAGGATCCGGCGCGCTTCCTGGTGGACGTGCTGCCCGATGTGCGGCGGGACGGCGTCGGGCCCGTGCTGATCAGTGAGTGGGACGCGGGGGACGCCGGGCGTCAGCAGGCGATGATCGAGGGGGCCGCGCGGGCACTGGCGGCGGCGCCGGTGCCGGACGGGCTGGTGTCGCAGGTCTTCCTGGCCGGGACGGACGGCCGTACCGTGCTCGGCTTCGGGCAGTGGGCGGAGGGGGCCGCCGGCGCGCCCCTGCGGGCCGAGGAGGAGGGCGGGGCGCGGCGCTACCGCTACTACCGCAGCCTGCTGCCGCAGGGCGAGCCGCCGGAGCCGGGGTGCATCGTGACCGTCCGCTTCGCCACGACGGGCCACGAGGCCGCCCGGCAGCTGGTCGACGGCCTGCTGGACATGATGAACGGCCTCCAGCCGGACGCCGCCGACGGCTCCCGGACGCCGTCCGGCGGGATCTCCTCGAACTTCCACATCAGCGAGGACGGCACCCGGGTCTTCAACTACAGCGAGTGGACGGACGAGGCCGCACACCAGCGCGTGGTCGAGACGTCGCTCCAGCGGGGCGGGGCGGTGATGCGGTTCGTGGAGAGCGTCCCGGGCGTCACGCCGCTCGGCTTCAAGCGGTACGTGACGCCCCGGGGGCTCGTACGGCGGTGAGGGAGCGGGGATCGCCACCGTCCCGCCGGACACCGGCCGTGCGTCACGCCTCCGCCACGGCCTCCAGCGGGCTCAGGGCGGCGGCCCGGCGGGCCGGGACGGCGGCGGCCAGCGCGCCGATCACGAGGGAGAGCAGGCACACCAGGAGCAGCGTCCCCCAGGGCAGTGCCAGGGAGTACTGCGGCATCGCGCCGTTGGCCAGCGAGCCGACCGCCCAGGCGCCGAACAGGCCGCCCGCCAGGCCGATGAGCGTGCCGAACGCGGCGACGGTCACCGCCTCCAGACGGATCATCCGCCGGATTCCGGAGCGGTCCATGCCGAGGGCGCGCAGGGCGCCGATCTCCCGGGTGCGTTCGGCGACCGACATGGCCAGGGTGTTCATGATGCCGAGCGCGCCGATGACGACGCCGATGGCGAGCATCCCGTACATCAGGGTCAGCAGGTCGCCCATGGTGCCGGCGGCCTCCTGGACGAACTGCTCCCGGTCCTGCACCTTCAGCAGCGGGTTGTTGCCCACGGCGGTGCGCAGCCGGTCCTCGGTGGTCTTCGAGACCGCGCCGTCGTCGGTGCGGACGAGGACGCGCTGGACGGAGCCGGGCAGGTAGCTGTTCTTCGCCACCTCGGTACGGGCGCCGAGCGCGTCGTGGGCGACCGGGTTGTCCTTGTAGACGCCCACGACGGTGTACTTCGTGAACTCCTGGTTCCGGCCGAGGCGGACGTTGAGGCGGCCGCCCGTGGTCACGCCGTTCTTCCGGGCGATGGTGCTGGAGACGGCGATCCGGCCCGGCCCGAGATCCTTGGCGGAGCCGCTGACGAAGTCGAGCTTCATGAGGTCCTGCACAGTGCTGGGGTCGACACCGGAGATCCTCCGGACACCGCCGCCGGTGAACAGGGTGGAGTCCGTGACGGCGCCCGCGGTCCGCACCCCGGGGGTGTCGGCCACCCGTCGTACGGCGGCCGGGTCGACGCCGGTCGTGTCGCTGCGGGAACTGATCAGGTAGTCGGCGCCGAGGCCGGCCGCGGCCTGGCGGTCGAGGGCCTGCCCGGTGGAGTTGCCGATGACGGCGAGGCCGGCGACCAGTGCGGTGCTGATCAGCAGGGTGGCGGCGGTGGCGGCGGTGCGCCTCGGGTCGCGGAGTGCGTTCCGCTGGGCGAGGTGGCCGGTGATCCCGAAGCGGCCGGTGATCCGGCCGGTCAGCCGGATCACCGGGGAGGCCAGGACCGGCGCGAGGACGATCAGGGCGGCGACGAGGAGGGCGCAGCCGAACATCGCGTTCTGCAGGTTCTTCTCCGAGGCGTCCTTCGCCCCCGAGAGCGACACCAGCAGACCGGCGCCGACGACGAGGAGGGCGAGGCCCACCCCGGCGCGGATCCGGGACCGCTTGGCGGAGGGCGGCTGTTCCGTCGTACGCATCGCCTCGACGGGCGCGACCTTCGCCGCCCTGCGGGACGGGAGCCATGCGGCGAGCACGGTGACGCCCACGCCCACGCCGAGCGCCGCCGCGACCGAGCGCGGGCCGATCACCAGGGGGCCCTGGGGCAGCGTGTTCCCGTCGGTGCTCAGGATGTCGGGCAGTACGGAGGCGATGCCGAGGCCGAGCAGGAAGCCGGCCGCCGACGCGACGAGGCCGACCAGGAGGGCTTCCAGGAGCACGGAGCGGGACACCTGGCGGCGCGTGGCGCCGATCGCCCGCAGCAGCGCGATCTCCCTGGTGCGCCGCGACACGAGCATGGTGAAGGTGTTGATGATGAGGAACGAGCCGATGAACAGCGAGACCCCGGCGAAGACCAGCGGCAGCTTCTCGTAACCCCGGGTCAGGGTGTTGACGAGGATGCCCTGCTGGGCGGCCTGACCGGCACCGGTGGTGGCCTCGGCCCGGTCGGCCGGGAGCACGCCGGTGACCCGGCGGGAGAGCTCGGACTGGTCGGTGCCGGGAGTGGCGGACAGATCGATCCCGGTGTAGTGGCCCGGGGACGAGAACAGCTTCTGGGCGGTCGCCTTGTCGAACAGGGCGAGGGTGCCGCCGGCGGTCACCCGGGTGTCCTTGGTGGTGACGATGCCGACGAGCCGCTTGGTCATGACGGGGCCGTCGGTGGCCAGCGTGATCGTGTCGCCGATGCTGAAGTGGCCGGCGGCGGCGGTGCCGCTGTCCACGGCGAGTTCACCGCTGTCCGCCGGGGCGCGGCCTTCGGCCAGCGGGTAGCGGCTGTCCTTGCCGTCCTTGCCCGGTATGTAGCCGGAAGCGCGATTCGCCCCCATCTTGACCCGCAGCGGGGTGCCGTCCGCCGCGTTCAAGGCGGCCGAACCGTCGACCTCCGGGCGCACGTCGGCAACACCGGGTACGCCGCCCAGTTTCCGTACGAGCGCGTCGTCGAGCGCGCTGGACTTCTGGTTCGCGGCGGCCCCCGGCGGGGGTGCCTTCGCGGACACGGAGACCGCGATGTCGGCGAAGTTCTTCGACGCGGCGGCGCGATGGGCCTCGGCGGCGGAGTCCGCGAAGACGAGGGTGCCGCTGACGAACGCGACCCCCAGGCAGACGGCGAGGAGAGTCATGATCTGACGGGCCTTGTGCGCCAGGAGGTTGCGCAGGGCTGTTTTCAGCATGGGGGCTTCCTGAGGGGCTCGGTGGAGGCGAGCGGTGGGCTGGGCCGGTGCTGGGGCGGGGACGGCTCAGCAGGTGTGCGAGCGGCTGTCGAGGCTCTTCATCAGGTCCAGGACCCGGTCCGGGGTGGGGGCTGTCATCTCGTCGACCAGGCGGCCGTCGGAGAGGAAGACCACGCGGTCGGCGTAGCCGGCGGCGACCGGGTCGTGGGTGACCATCACCACGGTCTGGCCCAGCTCGCGCACCGAGTCGCGCAGGAAGCCGAGGACTTCGGCCCCGGCACGGGAGTCGAGGTTGCCGGTGGGCTCGTCACCGAAGATGATCGCGGGCTGTGCGGCCAGGGCGCGGGCGACCGCGACGCGCTGCTGCTGCCCGCCGGACAGTTGCGCGGGCCGGTGACCGAGGCGCTCGGAGAGGCCGACCATGGCGACCACGCGGTCCAGCCACCGCTGGTCGGGGCGGCGTCCGGCGATGGTCAGCGGCAGCGTGATGTTCTCCAGCGCGGTCAGCGTCGGCAGCAGGTTGAACGCCTGGAAGATGAAGCCGATCCGGTCGCGGCGCAGCCGGGTCAGCTGCCGGTCGCCCAGCGTGCTCAGTTCGGTGGTGCCGACGCGCACGGAGCCGGAGCTGGGCGAGTCGAGCCCGGCGGCACAGTGCATCAGGGTGGACTTGCCACAGCCGGAAGGGCCCATGATCGCGGTGAACTCGCCCTCCCGGAAGTCGATGCTGACCCGGTCCAGGGCCACGACGCGGGTGTCGCCGCTGCCGTAGACCTTCGACAGGTCGAGGGTGGCGGCTGCTATCCCGGGTGCCGTGTGCTGCGCGCGTGGGGTGGAGGGGACGACGGACACGGGGACTCCTCTTCGGGTGCGGAACGGTGCACTCCGAAGGGTGTCCGGGGAACGTATCGGGGCCTGAGCCGCTGTGTATCGGCGACCGCGCCGCTTCGTAGCAGTTCTGTAGGGGGCGGTGCGGTCGAAGCGGGCATCGGCCAGGGCAGGGCAGGACATGACAGGACCCCCCGGAGCACCTGGGCTTCACCACAGGTGCCACCGAGGGGTCCTGGCCCGTCGGAGTGCTTCTCCCGTTCCGTTCCCGGCCGCTGGGCGATCAGGTCGTGCACGGGCTCCTACGGGCGCTCCGCCTTCGCCACGACGGACCGGGCCAGCAGACCGACGGTCAGGAGCGTCACGCCGAAGCAGAAGGCGATCAGTCCGAGCAGGGCGGCGGGCTGCCCCGTCTCGCCCGCCAGCGGGTCCGCGGCGAAGGCGCCGATGATCAGCAGTACGGACGTGACGACGGCGAGGGCGCCGACGGCCCACACGCCGGTGAACACGCCGGACCGCGCGCGGGTGGCGAAGCCGCTCCGGCGCGGCTGGACGGGGGATGCGTTGTCGGACGTGTTCACGGCGGTCTCCTCGGCATTCGTGTGGACCGCTCCGGTCACGGACAGCGGTGACCGGCCGGCCACAGGGGCTCTTCTTCCGGTGCGGCAAGGCACGCTTCGAAGGATGCCGAGGGAACGTATCGGGGCCTGAGCCGCCGTGTATCGGCGACCGCGCCGCTTCGTAGCGGTTCTGTAGGGGCGGTTCTATAGGGGGTGGCGGTTCTGTAGGGAGAGGCGGTTTTGTGGGGGGGGCGGCGCCGGGCGGTCAGGCCGGCAGCCGCAGGATGGCGACGGCGCCGCCGTCCGGGGCGTTCTCCAGACGCAGCTCGGCGTCGAGGAGCCGGGCCTGGCCCAGGGCGATGGTCAGGCCCAGGCCATGGCCCGTACCGCGCTCCGCCGCACCGGTCCGGAACCGGCGGGGACCGTGGAGCAGCACGTCTGCCGGGAAGCCGGGGCCGTGGTCGCGCACGACGACCGTACGGCCCTCGACGGTGACCTCTACCGGGGGCCCGCCGTGCCGGTGGGCGTTGACGACGAGGTTGCCGACGATCCGCTCCAGGCGGCGCGGGTCGGTCTCCACGGTCCGGGCGGCTCGCGCCCCGGTGACGGTGACCTCGGTCGGCTCGGCGACGGTGGCCTCGGTCGCCTCGGAAACGTTGCCCTCGGCCGCCTCGGTGACGGTGACCTCGGTGGGGAGGCCGGTGCGTGCCACGGCCTCGGAGACAACGGCGTCGAGCGGCACCCGGGCGCGGACCGGCTGCTCGGCCCCGGCGTCCAGCCGGGAGATCTCCAGCAGGTCCTCGACCAGGCCGCGCAGATCCCGCACCCGGGCCCGCAGCAGGTCCTCCGTCTCACCGGCCGGCAGCAGGTCGGCGGCGGCCAGCAGACCGCCGACGGGGGTGCGCAGCTCATGGGCCACGTCCGCGGTGAACTGCCGCTCGGCGCGCAGCAGCTGGCCGAGGTGGTCGGCCATCCGGTCGACCGTGGCGGCGATCTCGGCCACTTCGTCGCGGCCCTTGGTGGTCCCGGTGCGGGCGTCCAGGTCCCCGGCGGAGATCCGGCCCGCGGTCTCGGAGACCTGCCGCAGCCTGCGGGCGAGCAGCCCGGCGCCGTAGACCACCAGCGGCACGGCCGCTGCGAGCGCGACCAGCGAGGCCACCACCATGGTCATATCGAGCTCGCGGAGATTGTGCAGCTCCGTACCCATTTGGTAGTCGACGGCCAGCACCGGGCTGCCCGGGCCGCCGGTCCGCTGGGCGGCCCAGAAGACCGGGATGTCGTAAGCCGTGTGCTGCTTGCCGTCAGCGGGGTGGCGCAGGGCCGCGGGCAGGTCGGCCGGATCGAGCCCGGCGCCCTCGACCACCGCTCCGGTACGCCGGTAGACGTCCATGGCCGAGGTCAGGGCGTTGTACGCCTGCGCTTCGGCCCGGGAGCGGATGTCCTGCGCGGTCCACAGGTGCACCAGCACCCCCACCACCCCCACGACCAGGAACGCCGCGGCCGCGGCCAGCGCGGCGATCTTCCAGCGCAGGGACGAGAAGTCCGGCCGCAGACGGCGGAACACGCGCACCGTTCTCAGCGCCTGAGCTTGTAGCCGAAGCCGCGGACCGTCTCGATGCGGTCCCGGCCCAGCTTCCGGCGCAGCCGCTGCACACACAGGTCCACCACCCGGCTGTCGCCGTCCCAGCCGTACTGCCAGACATTGCGCAGCAGCGTGTGCCGCTCCAGTACGAGGCCCGGGTGGGCGGCGAACTCCAGCAGCAGCTTCAGCTCGGTCGGGGTCAGCGCCACCGGGCTCCCGGAGACGGACACCTCCATGCCGCCGGTGTCGATCGTCAGGTCCCCGAACACCAGTACATCGCCCTCGGACGGCTCCGGTTCCCCGCCCGCGGCCGGCTCGGGCCCGGGGGCGGGCGCGTAGGACGCGCGCCGCAGCAGCGAGCGGATGCGTGCCACCAGGACGTACGTGTCCACGGGCTTGACCACGTAGTCGTCCGCCCCGGCCTCCAGGCCGGCGACGACGTCGAGGCCGTCCCCGCGCGCGGACATCATCAGGACCGGCACCAGGCTGGTCTCCCGGACTCGGCGGCACAGTCCGATCCCGTCCAGGCCGGGCAGCATCACGTCCAGGATCAGCAGGTCGAAGCTCTCGTCGCGGAAGAGCTCAAGGCCCGTGAGGCCGTCGGCCGCGGCCTTCACCTCGTAGCCGTAGCGCTCCAGGGCGACGGCGAAGGACCGCCGCATCAGGTCGTCGTCCTCCACCAGCAGCACGCGCACGGGGCGCGAAGGGGCCCCGTCGGGGGCGGGCGAGGACACGAGCGGTCGACTCCTGTTCGGACGGTTCGGTGGGGCGCCGGTCCCGTGGGCAGGCACGGGGAGCTGATGCATGCGTGCCCGGCCGACGGCCCGGAAGAAACTTTTCTGCTCAGCGGGCGGCGAAGGGCTGGTCCGTGGGGACGATCTCGCGGCCGAGCGGGAGGAGCGAGATGGGCACCATCTTGAAGTTGGCGATGCCGAACGGGATACCGATGATCGTCACGCACAGCAGGAGCCCGGTGACGATGTGGCCGAGCGCCAGCCACCAGCCCGCGAAGATGACCCAGATGACGTTGCCGATGACCGATCCGGCGCCCGCGTCGCGGCGCTCCACCGTCGTACGGCCGAAGGGCCACAGCGCGTAGCCGGCTATGCGGAACGAGGCGATGCCGAAGGGGATCGTGATGATCAGGACGCAGCAGATGATGCCCGCGAACACGTAGCCGATGGCCATCCACAAGCCGCTGAGGACCAGCCAGATGACGTTGAGGATGAGCTTCATGCGCGGCAGCCTTCCATGCACCGAGTCGTGCGGTGGTCGAGTCTTTCCTCCAGGTAGACGCAGCGGCGGCGCGAATCGTTGCAGGCGCCGGGGGACGCCGGAGAACCAGGAGCGGCGGCCTCGGGAACGGCGGCCTCAGGAGTGGCGGCCCGCCATCTGTTCCAGGCGGGTGATGCGCTCGCGCATCGGCGGGTGGGTCGAGAACAGCTTGGTCAGGCCGTCGCCGGGCCGGAACGGGTTGGCGATCATCATGTGGCTCGCCGTCTCCAGCCGGGGTTCGGCCGGCAGCGGGAGCTGCCGGGTGCCCGCCTCCAGCTTGCGCAGCGCGGAGGCGAGGGCGAGCGGGTCGCCGGTGAGCTGGGCGCCGGAGGCGTCGGCCTGGTACTCGCGGGAGCGGCTGACGGCCAGCTGGATGACGGAGGCCGCCACCGGGCCGAGGATCATGATCAGCAGCATGCCCAGGATGCCCGGGCCCTCCTCGTCGTCGGAGCGGCCCACGGGGATCAGCCAGGCGAAGTTGACCAGGAACAGCACGACCGAGGCCAGCGCTCCGGCCACGGAGGAGATGAGGATGTCGCGGTTGTAGACGTGGCTGAGTTCGTGGCCGATGACGCCGCGCAGTTCGCGTTCGTCCAGGAGGTGCAGGATGCCCTCCGTGCAGCAGACGGCGGCGTTGCGGGGGTTGCGGCCGGTGGCGAAGGCGTTGGGGGCCTGGGTCGGGGAGATGTACAGGCGGGGCATGGGCTGGCGCGCCGCCGTGGACAGCTCGCGGACCATCCGGTAGAGCTGCGGGGCCTCGAACTCGCTCACCGGGCGGGCGCGCATGGCCCGCAGGGCGAGTTTGTCGCTGTTCCAGTACGCGTAGGCGTTGGTTCCGAGGGACACCAGGACCGCGACGATCAGGCCGGTACGGCCGAAAAAGCCGCCGATGACGATGATGAGCGCGGACAGTCCCCCGAGGAGTACGGCGGTCCTGAGCCCGTTGTGCCTGCGGTGCACGGTACGCCCTCCAGGTGGTACGGCAGGGGAACCCTTTGCTGACGTTTCCTCCACTTTTCAGTGGACCCTTTCTGTCTGGTCAACGCCAGATGGAGGGTGCTGGTTCCCTTGCGCACGGGAAGGCGGCGTACGGCCGTATGAGTGAGCCCCCGCGCGGGTGCGCCGCGGGTGCGTCCCGGCACGGGCAGCGGCCCGGCGGATTCCGGCCGGGCGGCGGGCGGGGAGCCGGTGTTTCCGGCCAGCCGCCGACGGCAGGACGGCACCTTCCGGCCAGTCGCGGGGAGGAATGACGGCCTGGGCGGCCGAGGAGTAGGCGGCCTGCCGCAGTCAGGCCGCCGTCGGGAAGCGCTTGCGCGGTGCGCTCAGAGGAGTGCGCCGGAGGCGAAGCGGAGGACCAGCTGCGGCGCGCCGGACAGGACGATGCCCAGTACGGCGGCCAGGGCGATGGCGGCGGTGAGCGGGACGGTCCGTGCCCCGGCCACAGCCGCAGCGCCGGTACCGGCTTCGGACTCGCTCTGCTCCTCCCCCGTACGGAAGAGCACCGCCGTCCACTGGAGGTAGTAGTAGAGCGCGATCACCACATTGACGGCCATGACGACGGCGAGCCACGCCAGGCCCGCGTCCACCGCCGCCGAGAAGACCGTGACCTTGGCGAACAGGCCGATGATGCCGGGCGGCAGGCCCGCGAGGCAGAGCAGGAAGAAGCCGAGGGCGAGCGCGGCCAGAGGGCGGCGCGCGTAGAGGCCGCGGTAGTCGCTGATGCGGTTGGCGGGGTTCGTACGGGCCACGAGGGCGGCGACCCCGAAGGCGCCGAGGTTCACGGCCGCGTACATCAGGGCGTACGCGACGGTGGACCCGATGGCGTGCGCGGCGTCGTCGGCGTACCCGGCGGCGGCGATCGGCACCAGCAGGTAGCCGGCCTGGCCCACCGAGGACCAGGCGAGCAGGCGTACGGCACTGTGCGCGCGGTCCGGGGCCTGGCGCAGCGCGGCGACGTTGCCGATGGTCATGGTCAGGGCGGCCAGTACGGCGACGGCCGGGCCCCAGACGTTCGCGTACGAGGGGAAGCCCTGGACCGCGACCAGGATGAGGCCGGAGAAGCCGACGGCCTTGCCGACCACGGAGAGGTACGCGGCGACCGGCAGCGGCGCGCCCACGTAGGTGTCGGGCACCCAGAAGTGGAACGGCACGGCGGCGGTCTTGAAGGCGAAGCCGACGAGGGTGAGGGCGACGCCCGCGGTGGCCAGGGTGGCCAGCTGGGGGTCGGGCAGGCGGGTGAGGGCGTCGGCGACGCGGCTCAGGTGGAGGCTGCCGGTCGCCGCGTAGACGAAGCTGACGCCCAGGAGCATGACCGCGGTGGCCGCCACCGAGGACAGGAAGAATTTCAGGGCCGCCTCCGAGGAGAGGCGGTTCGCGCGCTTGAGTCCCACGAGGGCAAAGGCGGGCAGCGAGGCCACTTCGAGGGCGATGACGAGGGTCGCCAGGTCCCGGGAGGCAGGCAGCAGGGCCGCGCCCGCCGCCGAGGACAGCAGCAGGAACCAGAACTCGCCCGCGGGCAGCCGGTGGTCCTCGATGGCGGTGACCGACAGCAGGGCGGTGAGCAGCGCACCGGCCAGGACCAGGAACTGGATGACGACGGCGAAGTGGTCGGCCGCGTAGCTGCAGACGCCGGGGTCCGAGGTCAGGCAGAAGGTGCGGCGGTCCCCCGCCACCAGGGGGAGGAGGGAGAGCGCGGCCAGGGCGAGGCCGCCGATCGCGCACCAGCCGAGGAGCGGCTTGCGGTGCGCGGGTACGAAGAGGTCGGCGACCAGGACGGCCAGGGCGACGACGGCGGTGATCGTGGGCGGGGCGACGGCGAGCCAGTCGACGGACTGGACCAGCGAGGTCACGGAACTCATCACTTACCGCCTCCGAGGAGCTGCTGAACGGCCGGGTCGGTGAGGCCGAGGAGGGCCGCGGGCCACAGGCCGGCGAGGACGGTGAGGGCGGCGAGCGGGGACCAGGCCGCGTATTCGTAGCGGGCCAGGTCGGGGATGACGGGGGCGGTACGGGTGGCGCCGGACGCGATGTCCTCTTCGGTGCCCGCGGTCTTCCCGAAGGCTTCGTCACCGCCGCCCTCGGCGGTCTCCTTGCTCCCCATGCACACCCGTCGTACGACGATCAGCAGGTACGCGGCGGTGAGCAGCGTGCCGAGGCCGGCCAGCACCATGAACGTGAGGAACGCGGGGCGGCTGAGGCCCTCGGCGGGCCGGAAAGCGCCGAACATGGCCAGCATCTCGCCCCAGAAGCCGGCGAGTCCGGGCAGGCCGAGGGAGGCGATGGCGCCGAAGGCGAGCAGGCCGCCGAAGCGCGGGGCGCGTCCGTACAGGGCGGCGCCGGTGCGGCCCGCGAGCCGGTCCAGGTCGGTGGTGCCGTAGCGGTCCTTGAGGGCGCCGACCAGGAAGAAGAGGAGGCCGGTGATCAGGCCGTGCGCGATGTTGGCGAACAGCGCGCCGTTGACGCCGGTCGGTGTCATGGTCGCGATGCCGAGCAGGACGAAGCCCATGTGGCCGACCGAGCTGTACGCGATCAGGCGCTTGAGGTCGCCCTTGGCGCCGCGCCGGGCGAGCGCCAGGCACGCGAGCGAGCCGTAGACGATGCCGACGGCGGCGAACGCGGCCAGGTACGGGGCGAAGGTGTGCATGCCGTCGGGCGCGATGGGCAGCGCGATGCGCACGAAGCCGTACGTGCCCATCTTCAGCAGCACGCCCGCCAGCAGCACCGAGCCGACGGTGGGGGCGGCGGTGTGCGCGTCGGGCAGCCAGCTGTGCAGCGGCCACATCGGCGCCTTGACGGCCAGTCCGATGCCGATCGCGAGCACCGCCAGCAGCTGGACGGTGTGGCTGAGCTGGGATTTCGGCCCGTTGTCAGTGGCGAGTGCCACCATGTCGAACGTGCCGGACTTCAGGCCGATGAGCAGGAGGCCCAGCAGCATCACGACCGAGCCGAGGAGGGTGTAAAGGATGAACTTCCACGCCGCGTACTGCCGTTGCGCACCGCCCCACCGGGCGATGAGGAAGTACATCGGGATGAGGACCATCTCGAAGGCGAGGAAGAACAGCACGAGGTCCAGGACGGCGAAGGTGGCGAGGGTGCCGGCCTCCAGGACCAGGAGCAGGGCCACGAATGCCTTGGGGGACGGGCCCGCGGGCATGTGGAAGTAGCTGTAGAGCGCGCAGAGGAAGGTCAGCAGCGCGGTCATCACGAGGAGGGGGAGCGAGATGCCGTCGATGCCGAGGTGGATCCGGATGCCGAGCGCCTGGATCCAGCTGATGTCGGTGGTGGCCTGCATCCGGGCCGGGTGGTCGTGGTCGAAGCCGACGGCCAGGGCGATGGCCGCGGCCAGCACGGCGCCGGTGACGGTCACACCGTGGCGCAGTACGGCCTGGCCGGGGTCGCGGCCCTTGAGCCCGGGCGGGGCGGGGAGCAGTGCGGCGACCGCGCCCACCAGGGGGAGGACGACGACGGCCGCGAGGAGAAGCTGCATAGCGGTGTGATTCACGGTCAGGCTCCCGTGCCCGTAGCGACGAGGACGACGGCGACGGCCAGGACGAGCGAGCCCGCGAGCAGCGCGCCCAGATAGGTCTGCACATTGCCGGTCTGGGCCCGGCGGACGGCGGCTCCCAGCCAGCGGGAGGCGGTGCCCGCGCCGTTCACGTACGCGTCGACGACCTCGCGGTCGAGGAAGCGCACGAGGCGGGCGCCGGCTCGTACCGGCCGGACGAACAGGGCGGTGTAGACGGCGTCGAGGTGGAAGCCGACGGCGGCGGGGCGGTGCAGCGGGCCCAGCAGGAGCCGGCCGGGGTCGGCGGGGTCCGGGGCGCCGGCGTTGTCGCCGTAGGCGGCGGCGTGGGTGGCGATGGCGCTCTCCTCGGAGTCCGCGGGGGCGGCGTCCGGGGCCACGGCGACCGCGCCGAGCGGGACGCGGGCCGCGAGGGCGGTGGTGTGCCGCCAGGCTCCGTAGGTGACCAGGGCGCCGACGAGGGCGACGCCGGTGCCCAGGACGGAGGTGGTGAGGGTCGGGGTCAGCGAGCGGCCGTCGAACCAGTCGGGCAGGACGGGGGTGGCCAGGCCGAGGGCCAGGGTGGGGACGAACAGCACCCACAGCACGGCGTTCATGACGATCGGCTGCTTGCCGTGGTCGGGGGCGGTTTCCGGGCCCTTGCCGTGGAAGGCCAGCAGCCACAGCCGGGTCGCGTACCCGGCGGTGAGGAAGGCGGTGATCAGCCCGGCGAGCAGGACGGTCCAGCCGGCCGCGGTGGGGACGGCGGTGAGCGTGCCGGAGGCCGTGGCGTGGCCGGTGGAGGCGTGTTCGGCGGCGCCCAGCACGGCTTCCTTGGAGAAGAAGCCGGCGAACGGAGGGATGGCGGCCAGGGCGAGCAGCGCGACCGTCATCGTCCAGTAAGCGTCGGGGATGCGTCCGGCGAGGCCGCGCATCCGCGACATGGCGGCCAGCGAGTTGGTGCCGGCGGCGTGGATGACCACACCGGCGGCGAGGAAGAGCAGGGCCTTGAACGCGCCGTGCGACAGGAGGTGGAAGACGGCGGCGCCGCGGTCGCCGACGGCCAGCGCGCCGGTCATGTAGCCGAGCTGGCCGACCGTCGAATAGGCCAGGACGCGCTTGATGTCGTCCTGCGCCAGGGCGGCGAGTCCGGAGCCGACCATGGTGACCGCGGCCATGGCGGCGAGCACGACCATCGCGGCGGCCGAGGCCGCGAAGACGGGGAGGAGACGGGCGACGAAGTAGACACCGGCGGCGACCATGGTGGCCGCGTGGATGAGGGCCGAGACCGGGGTCGGGCCGGCCATCGCGTCGGGCAGCCAGGTGTGCAGCGGGAACTGCGCGGACTTGCCCGCGACACCGGCCAGCAGGAGCAGCGCGATCAGGGTGGGGTGGTCCAGCCCGCCGACGGCCACGGTCTTCAGGATGCCGGTGATGCGGAACGTCCCGGCGTCGGCGGCGAGCGCGAAGATGCCGAAGAGGAAGGGGACGTCGCCCAGTTTGGTGACGAGGAACGCCTTGAGGGAGGCGGAGCGGGCGGCTTCGGTCTCCCAGTAGTGGCCGACCAGGAAGTACGAGCAGATGCCCATGATCTCCCAGCCCACCAGCAGCACCATCAGGTCGCCGGAGTAGACGACCAGCAGCATCGCGGCGGTGAAGAGGGAGACCAGGGCGGCGTAGGAGGGGTAGCGGGGGTCGTCGCGCAGGTAGCCGGTCGAGTAGATCTGCACACAGCAGGCGACGACCGCCACGAGCACGGCGACGAGGGCGGCGAAGCCGTCGATGTGCAGGGCGAGGTCGATGGGGACGGAGCCGGTCGGGGTGAGCCGGGTCGCGGCGTCCACCGGGGCCTTCCCCGCACCGGCGCCGCCGCCCTGGGCGACCGCCACGACGACGGCCAGGGCGGCCGCGGCGAGGGTCGGCAGGATGGCCAGCGGGCGCACGAAACCGGGCGCCCGGCGGCCGAGGAGGAGGCCCGCGAGGGCGCCGAGGAAGGGGAGGAGGGGTACGAGTACGGCGGTGGTCGTGGTCGTCACGCGGCGGCCTCCGCCTGGTGGTCCGGCCGCGGCCGGCCGGCGGCGTCCGGGCCGCCGGTGAGGTCATCGTTCGGGTCCGTGCCGTCCGGGCGTTCGGCGAGGTCGCGCAGGCGGTCCACGTCCGAGCTGCCGCGGTTGCGGTAGACGAGCAGGACGATCGCCAGGCCGATGCCGATCTCGGCGGCGGCCACGGCGATGGTGAAGAGGGTGAGCGCCTGGCCGGCGTGCAGCTTGTCGCGCAGCCAGACGTCGAACGCCACGAGGTTGAGGTTGACGGCGTTGAGCATCAGCTCGACGGACATCAGGACCAGGATCGCGTTGCGCCGGGCGAGCACGCCGTACAGGCCGACGCAGAACAGGAGGACGGCGAGGACGGCGGGGTAGGCGAGATGCATCAGCCTCGGTCCTCTCGGGTGCGTGCGGGGCCGCCGGAGCGCGGGCGGTCGGCAGCCGGTGCGCGGTCGCCGACCGGCCGCCGGCCGCCGGCGGGCTTCCTGCCGCCCGTGTGCTCGGGGTCGCCGTTCCTGCGGGAGAGCACGATCGCGCCGACGAGGGCGGCGAGGAGGAGGACGGAGAGCGCTTCGAACGGCAGCACCCAGTACTGGAACAGGCTGCGCCCGGAGGCTTCGGTGGAGCCCTGGACCGCGCCGTCCAGGTCGATCCAGGTCGTACGGAACGCGTCCGTGACGACCCAGACGAGCGCGGCGGCTGAGGCGACGGCCACGGTGAGCGCGGCCCAGCGGTTGCCCGAGTCGGCGTCCGGGGAGCGGCCGATGGGCGCCTTGGTGAGCATCAGTCCGAAGAGGAGGAGGACGACGACGGACCCGACGTAGATCAGGACCTGTACCCAGGCGATGAACTCGGCGGTCAGCAGCAGGTACTCGACGGCGATGCCGCCGAGGGTGACCACCAGCCACAGGGCGGCGTGCACCAGCTGCCGGGTGATGACGGTGACCACGGCCGCGCCGAGGGTGACCAGGCCGACGAGGAGGAAGGCGATCTCGACCCCGGTCGGGGAGAGGAAGCCGTGGCTTGCGGCGGCGAGCGTCACGCTCTCCCCTCCTGTTCCTGGGCGTTGCCCGGGGCTGCTTCCCGGGCTGCTTCCTCGGCCGCCTGCCGTTCGGCGGCTTCCTGGGCGGCGAGTTTGTCGGCGGCCTTGCGGGCGGCGGCGATCTCCTTGGGCTCCTCGGCCGCGGGGTCGAGGGCCGGCGGCTCCGGCACCGTCCACATCCACTCGCGGAGTTTGTCCCGCTCGTGGGTCAGATTGTGGATGTCGGTCTCGGCGTATTCGAACTCCGGCGACCAGAACAGCGCGTCGAAAGGACACACCTCGATGCAGATACCGCAGTACATGCACAGAGAGAAGTCGATGGCGAAGCGGTCCAGGACGTTGCGGCTGCGTTCCCGGCCGCCGGGGGCGGCGGGCGGCACCGTCTCCTTGTGGGAGTCGATGTAGATGCACCAGTCCGGGCACTCGCGCGCGCACAGCATGCAGACCGTGCAGTTCTCCTCGAACAGCCCGATCACACCGCGGGTGCGGGGCGCCAGTTCGGGCTGGACCTCCGGGTACTGCTCGGTGACCGAACGCTTCGTCATCGTCCGCAGGGTCACGGCCAGTCCCTTGGCCAGACCGCTGCCGGGCCAGCCGGACTTCTTCTGCGGATTCTCCGGGGCCATTACGAGATCACCACCTTGACGACGCCGGTGAGGGCGATCTGGGCGAGGGCCAGCGGGATCAGCACCGTCCAGGCCAGCTTCTGCAGCTGGTCCTCACGCAGCCGCGGGTAGCTGACGCGCAGCCAGATCACACCGAAGGCGAGAATCGCGGTCTTCAGCAGCGTCCACAGCCAGCCGAGGCCGTCCGCGCCGAACGGCCCGTGCCAGCCGCCGAGGAAGAGCACGGAGGTCAGGGCGCACAGCACGACGATGCCGGCGTACTCGGCGAGCAGGAACAGCGCGAAGCGCAGCCCGGTGTACTCGGTGTACGCGCCGAAGATGATCTCGGAGTCGGCGACCGGCATGTCGAACGGCGGCCGCTGGAGCTCGGCCAGCCCCGCCGTGAAGAAGACCAGGCCGCCGACGATCTGCCAGGGCACCCACCACCAGTGGAAGGCGTCCAGGATGCCGGGCAGCGAGAGCGTGCCGGCGGCCATCGCGACGGAGGCGGCGGCGAGCAGCATCGGCAGCTCGTACGCCAGCAGCTGGGCGGCGGTACGCAACCCGCCGAGCAGCGAGAACTTGTTGGCCGAGGCCCAGCCCGCCATCAGCGAGCCCAGCACGCCGACGCCCATGACGGCGAGGACGAAGAAGATGCCCGCGTCCAGCGACTGTCCGACCGCGTTGTGCGGGCCGATCGGGATGGCGATCAGGACCAGCAGGTACGGCAGCAGGGCGACGGCGGGCGCGAGCTGGAAGATCCGCCGGTCGGCACCGGCCGGTACGACGTCCTCCTTCTGCGCGAACTTCACACCGTCGGCGACGAGCTGCGCCCAGCCGTGGAATCCACCCGCGTACATGGGCCCGAGGCGGCCCTGCATATGGGCCATGACCTTGTGCTCGGTCTGGCCGATGACCAGCGGGAAGACCAGGAAGGCGACGAAGACGGCGATCAGGCGCAGGGCGATGTCGAGGGCGTCGCTCATGGTCTGGTCCCGCCTTCTTCTGTCGCGCCGTCGGGGGCGGGGGGTTCGCCGGGGTGGAGGGTGTTGGGGTCGCTGGGGTCGGGGGCGGTGTCGCTGGTTTCGGGGGCGGTGTTGTTGCCTTCGGCTGTGGTGCTGTTGCCTTCGGCGGGGCGCGGTTTCTCGGGCGGGGCCGGGGTCGCGGCCGCGGCCGTTTCGCCCTTTGCCCCGGGCTTCGGGGCAGGTTTCGGCTCGGGCTTCGGCTCGTCCTCAAAGGCGGGGCGGGCGTGGTGCCACGGGGCGTCGGAGGATGCCGGGGTGGTGGGCACTTCCGGGGCGGCCGGTTCAGCCGACTCCTGGCTGGCCGATCCCTGGCTGTCCGATTCCTGGCCGGCCGGTCCCTGACTGACCGACCCCTGGCTGGCGCTGCGCGTCCGGCGGGCGGGACGTTCCGGCCGGGAGGGACGTTCCGGCGGGGCGGCCGGGGCCGAGGCTTCGGCGGCGGCCGACGCGTCTGCTGCCGGTGTCTGCGCCGCGCCCGCAGCACCCGGCTGCTGGCTCGCCGACCCGGCGCCGGCCGTACGCGTACGGCGGACCGGCCGCTCCCCGGCAGCCCCACCGGCCGCACGGGCACCACCGGCCGCACGGGCACCGCGGGCCGGGCGGGCCGGGGCAGGCGGCAGCTGGCCCTTCAACGGGCCCCACTCGTTCGGGTCGGGCACGCCGGGCGGCAGCATCTGGCGGCGCTTGGGCCCGCCGTGCTCGGACTCGCCCGGCTCCTTGGCACCCGGCCACGCCTTGGCGACCCGCGCCGCCAGCACGAAGTCCTTGCGCAGCGGGTGGCCCTCGAAGTTCTCCGGGAGCAGCAGGGGCTCCAGGTACGGATGGCCGGTGAAGTCGACGCCGAACATCTCGTGCGTCTCGCGCTCGTGCCAGCCCGCGCCCGCGTACACGCCGGTGGCGGTGGGCAGTACGGCCGCGTCGTGCGGGACGGTGGTGCGCACCACCAGGCGCCGTACGGTTCCGGGCCGGGCGATGTCGGCGAGGTGGGCGCAGACGCGGAAGCCCGTACCGGGCTCGTCCACCGCGCTCAGCCAGTCGAAGTAGCTGCACCCGAGATCGTCGCGGGCGGCGGTCAGCGCCGGGATCCAGGCCTCGGCGGGCACGTCGACGGTGAGCAGGTCGTAGGCCTCTTCGGCGGTGGCGCCGGGTCCGAAGATCCCGGTGGCGGGGCCGGGCAGCCAGCCGACGGGAGGCTCCGCTGCCGGGGGCTCCTCAACGGCGGGCTCCGCGGCGGCGGGCTCCGCAACAGCGGGCTCCGCGGACGGATCGGCCACGGGCGTCTCCCCGGCCGCCGCCTCCTCGCCCTGCGGGCGGCCCGGAGCCGGGGACTGTTCGTCGCTCACTGCTCCCCCGCTCCCTTCGGCTTCCCGTCAGCGTCACGGTTTCCGGCACCGGGTTCCGTATCGGCACCGGTACCGGTACCGGCTTCCGTATCGGCCTCGGCTGACGCCGACGTCCCCGATACCCCCGACACCCCCGGTTCCGGCGGCGCGACCAGTCCGCTGCGCAGCGCGGCGGCCGACGGCCCGCCGACCGGACCTGCGCCGTTGCCGCCGTCAGCGGCCGGATGGCCACCGTTCGCGGACGGCTGGTCCCCGTTCCCGTACCGCTCCCCCAGCGACTCGCGGGCGATCTTCTCCTGGAGCTTGAGGATGCCCTGCAGCAGCGCCTCGGGCCGGGGCGGGCAGCCCGGTACGTACACGTCGACGGGGATGATCTGGTCGACGCCCTTGGTGACCGCGTACGAGTCCCAGTAGGGGCCGCCGCAGTTCGAGCACGCGCCGAAGGAGATGACGTACTTCGGCTCCGGCATCTGCTCGTACAGCCGCTTGACCGCGGGCGCCATCTTGTCCGTCACCGTGCCGGAGACGATCATGAGGTCGGCCTGCCGCGGCCCCGGCGCGAACGGGATCACGCCGAGCCGGATGAAGTCGTGCCGGGCCATCGACGCGGCGATGAACTCGATCGCGCAGCAGGCGAGGCCGAAGTTGAAGACCCACAGGCTGTAGCGGCGGCCCCAGTTGAGGACCACCTTCATGGGTTCGGGGGCCAGCCGGGCGAGCGGGCCCAGCCGGCGCCGTTCGACGGCACCGCCGGCGGACACGACGGGCAGCTCGGCACCCGCCGTCGCGGTCGGCTTGGCGTTCGTCACGTCCATTCCAGGACGCCCTTCTTCCATGCGTAGAGCAGGCCGACGGCGAGGAAGCCGAGGAAGATGAACATCTCCACCAGCGTGACGCCGCCGAAACCGGGGGCGGCGAAGACCGTCGCCCAGGGGAAAAGGAAGATCGAGTCGACGGCGAAGATCACGTACAGGAAGGCGTAGACGTAATAGCGGACCTGGGTGTGTGCCCAGCCCTCGCCCACCGGGTCCACGCCGCATTCGTAGGTGAGCAGTTTCTCCGGGGTGGGCACCACGGGCCGCAGCAGCCGCCCGGCACCGAAGGCCACGGCCACGAAGAGCACACCGATCACGGCGATGAGGCCGACGACCGAATAGCCTTGGAAATAGTCCGCGGCGATGCTGGTGCGTACGGTCGCGTCCGGCACGTCCGCCCTCGCTCCCTGACTGCTCTTGTTCAACGACTTCGACGATCTGTACGCACGGGAGTCTAGGCCCTGCCCCGCCCCAGGTGAGCAGTCGCGTCACATGACGGACGGCTATGGCCCGACTTCGCCCCACCTGGCCCCGTCGCCGGGGCCCCGCGTGGCGGCGTCAGGACCGGCGCTGCTTCCCCGGGCCGCGCGACACCGCGCGGTCCATCACCTCGGCGGCGAGCCGCGCCGCCGCCTCCCGCGTCCGCTCCCCCAGCAGCTCCGTACGTACGGCGCCGCCGCCGGCCAGGTGCCGGTCGTACGGCAGCGGCAGCACCGCCGCACCGCCCGCCCCCAGATGCTCGACAGCTTTGCGTACGTCAATGCCCCCGTCGGGTGACGTGTGGTTGAGCACGACGACGCACGTCGGCAGCAGTCCGCGGTGTACGCCGCCCATCCACTCCAGTACGGACTTGGTCGCCAGCACGCCTTCCACGGTCGCCGGAGTCACCAGAACGCGCGCCTGAGTGGTGACCAGCGCGGTGCGCGCCACCTCGGCGGGCAGCGTCTCGCAGTCCACGACCGTGGTGGCGAAGTGGCGGCGCAGGGAGGTCATGACGGTGCGGTACGTGTCGAGGTCCAGCCGCGTACCGATCGCGCCCTGGCTGCCGGGCAGCAGCCAGCCGCCACCCGTGAACGGCAGGAGGTAGCCGGTCAGGTCGGTGATCAGCATGTCCGGGCCGACGATCTGCGCCAGATCGGTGCCCGACCAGCGCACCTCCCGCGCGCCCAGCCGGTGCGGCAGCGTGCCCAGCGCCGGGTCGGCCTCCACCGCCAGCACCGGGTCGGAGCGGTAGTGCGCGTAGGTGAGGGCGAGCAGGGCGGCGACGGTGGACTTGCCCGCACCACCGCGGATGCTGGAGACGGCGAGCTGCCGCCCGGTGGTCACGGGCTGCTGGATGGCGTGCGCGGCCCGGGTCAGCGCCTCGGTCTCGGCCGCGGCGGACGAGGCAAACACCCGCCGCAGCGCCCGCCCCGCCCGCCGCGCGGCGGACTCCCCGTGCCGGGGCTTGGCCTGCACCCCGTCCAGCTCGGGCGGGAGGAGGGGAACGGAGACGGGGGTGGGGGCGGGGGTGTGCGTGGGGTTATGGG
>NZ_JOCQ01000110.1 GCF_000720725.1 Streptomyces rimosus subsp. rimosus | reverse complement strand
GCGTTGTTGCGGCGGACGGGGGAGGCGGGCCCGGGGGCGCACGGACCCGGGCCGGCCGGGTGGCGAAGGCGCCGGACGGTGGCTCAGGGAGCATCGGGCACCGGGAGACCGCACGCGCGTCTCGCCTTGTTCAGCTGCTCCGCGGGGTCGCCGAAGACGCTCCACGGCATACGGGAGGCGTACGGGCCCATGGCCGTGAAGACCGCCCTGGCCTCGAACGAGCACTGCGCCATGTGGAGCGCGTGCGCCAGGTAGGCCAGGTCCAGCACCGGCGTGAAGCGGTAACCGGCGACGTGCGGGAGCCAGTTGCGGTAGATGCCCAGGGCGGTGGCCTTCCACTGCGGCTGTTCCCAGGTGCGTTCCGCCAGGGGCGAGTCCGGGTTGTAGCCGTCGACCAGGGCGACCAGCGGAAGCAGCCGCAGCGGCGAGGAGACCGGCGCGCGCTGGCTGAGGAACGCGGCGACGTCCCAGGACGCGTTCGCCTCGCCGCCGTACCGCGGGAAGAAGAACGACAGGAAGCGGTGGTGGCCCTCCCTGTTCCAGGGGTCGAGCCGCAGGATGTGGGAGAAGAGCTGCCAAGGGCCGGGCGGCGCGGTCAGCAGCCCCTGCGGGGCCGGGTCGCGGGGCTGTTGCAGGCGCGCCAGGGTCAGCCGGGCCGACCACGGTGTGGGGTCGTCGGGCGCCGCTTCGGCCGCCCGGTCGCAGGCGGCCACCGCGATACGGCCCAGGGCCTCGGCCCGCTGGTCACCGCCGTCGGCCGCGCGGACCGCCCGCAGCACCGCCACCCGTGCCCACACCAGGGCCGCTTCGCGGCCGGGCTCCTCGGCCAGCCAGCGCTCCGCCAGGTCGGAGTCGGCCGCTTCCGAGGCGAGCACCAGGGAGCGGTGGGCCCGTACGCCGTGGTCCCCGCGCGCCTCCCGCAGGATTTCGCGCGCGCTGAAGTAGCGGCCCGCCCGTACGTCCACGCATGCCCGCGCGAGCTGGACGTCGTCGGCTGCCGGATGCCACACGTACTGCCCCTCGAATAACCCAGCGGTCATGGTTCCCTGCTGCTCCTGCCGTTTCGCCGGTGAGGTCGGCCACCGGCGCATTTTCAGCCATGCCGAAATCAACCGGTACGCACTGTTCCCCCAGTTCCACCGGCAGTGCCACACCCTACTCAGCGGCTGGTCCGTTCGAAACTGGTGATCGGAATTACCTGATTCCGCTTCGGCGTCGTGCGCGACATTGGCGGTGAAATCGGACCATCGTGCGGCGGCGAGAAATGGGCGGTATGCAATTGGCATATGCCAACGCGGCGGAAGCCGGCCGTCCGGCGGGGATTCGGCCGGACACATGGCCACCTGCCCGGCTGGGGCGGGACGGGGCGGTATGAGCGGCGGCGGCACGGTATGCCCGGCGCCGACGGGAACGGAGGGCCGGGTTCCGCGTGTTCACGTCCTGTCTTGCGACTTTTCACCCCTGTGTCACGACGTCTTCCCACGGCCTCGTTCCTCTTGGAACACTCCAGTCGCGCCCGTTGTCTCCCACCCAAGGGGTCATTTCAGCCATGCCCGAACTCAACCGGCGGCGGTTCCTGCAACTCTCCGGCGGGGCCGCCGCGTTCTCCGTGCTGTCCGAGAGCATCGCCCGCGCCGCCGCGATTCCCGCGCACCGCCGCACCGGCAGCATCGAGGACGTCGAGCACATCGTCGTGCTGATGCAGGAGAACCGGTCCTTCGACCACTACTTCGGCACCTTGCGCGGCGTACGGGGCTTCGGCGACCCCCGGCCGGTGACGCTGCCCAGCGGCAAGCCGGTCTGGCACCAGACCGACGGCAAGGGCAAGGAGGTGCTGCCGTTCCGGCCGCAGGTCGAGGACGACGACCTGGGCCTGGTCTTCATCGAGGACCTCAACCACGACTGGAAGGGCAGCCACCGGGCGTTCGCCGACGGCCGCTACGACCAGTGGATACCCGCCAAGACGGCCACGACGATGGCGCACCTGGCGCGCAAGGACATCCCGTTCCACTTCGCGCTCGCCGACACCTTCACCGTCTGCGACGCCTACCACTGCTCGTTCATCGGCTCCACCGACCCGAACCGCTACTACCTGTGGACCGGTTACACGGGCAACGACGGCAAGGGCGTCGGCGACCCCAGCGGCCCGGTCCTCGGCAACGACGAGAAGGGGTACAGCTGGACGACGTACCCCGAGCGGCTGGAGGCCGCGGGCGTCTCCTGGAAGATCTACCAGGACATCGGCGACGGCCTGGACGGGGACCACGGCTGGGGCTGGATCAAGGACCCCTACCGCGGCAACTACGGCGACAACTCCCTGCTGTACTTCAACAGCTTCCGCAACGCCAAGCCGGGCGACCCGCTCTACGAGAAGGCCCGGCGGGGCTCGAACGTGAAGGGCGGCGGGCAGCTCCTGGACGACCTGCGCGCGGACGTGAAGAACGGCAAGCTGCCGAAGATCTCCTGGATCGCCTGCCCCGAGGCGTACACCGAGCACCCGAGCTGGCCCGCCAACTACGGCGCCTGGTACATCTCCAAGGTGCTGGACGTGCTGACCTCCGACCCGAAGGTGTGGAGCAAGACGGCCCTGTTCATCACCTACGACGAGAACGACGGCTTCTTCGACCACGTCGTACCGCCGTACGCACCGGCCGACGCGAACCAGGGCCTGTCCACCGTCTCCACCGAAATGGAGCACTACAAGGGCAGCAGCGGCTTGCCGGCCGGGCCGTACGGCCTCGGCCAGCGGGTGCCGATGCTCGTCGTCTCCCCCTGGAGCACCGGCGGGTACGTCTGCTCCGAGACCTTCGACCACACCTCGGTCATCCGCTTCATGGAGCGCCGCTTCGGGGTGGGCGAGCCGCACATCTCGCCCTGGCGGCGCACCGTCTGCGGCGATCTGACCTCGGCCTTCGACTTCAGCCGGACCGGGAGGCCGGGCGCGCTGCCGGACACCGGCGGTTACGCGCCGACCAAGCCCAAGCCCGCCGACTTCCACCCCGTGCCGCCGGCGCGGGGCAGCCTGCCCAAGCAGGAGCGGGGCACCCGGCGCACCCGGCCGCTGCGGTACGCGCCGTACGTGGACGGGGCCGCCGACGTCGCGGCCGGGAAGTACCGGCTGACGTTCAGCGGCGGTGCCGACGCCGGTGCGCAGTTCCATGTCACGGCGCCCAACCGCGGCGACGGCCCGTGGACGTACACCACCGAGCGCGGCAAGAAGATCTCGGACAGCTGGAACACGGCGTACTCCAAGGGCACCTATGACCTGTCGGTGCACGGGCCGAACGGATTCCTGCGCACCTTCAGGGGGCCGGGCAGGACCGCGGGCCCCGAGGTGACCGCGCGTCACAACAAGGCCACCGGGAACCTCGACCTGACGCTGACCAACGCGGGTGACGGCGCCCGCACGCTCACCCTCACCGACACCTACGGCGGCGCTCCCCGGAAGATCACCGTGCGGCCCGGGCAGCGGGTGACGCACACCGTGGACCTGACGGCCGGCAAGCGGTGGTACGACGTGTCCGTGGTCTGCGACGCGGACAAGACCTTCCTGCGCCGGTTCGCCGGTCATGTGGAGACCGGCGCCGAGGGCGTCAGCGATCCGGCGATCCGTACGGCGTGACCCGGCTGCCCGCCCCGTGACAGGGGCGGGCAGCCCTTCTCGTTCAGGGCAGTGACCTTCTTTTTCCGAGGGAGTGAGCCATGACCAGGAACTCGACACGGCGGCTGACGGGTGTGGGAGCCGGGGCGCTGTCCGTGGCCGCGCTGCTGGCCGTCGTGCCCGGCAGCAGTGCGGTCTCCGCGGGCCGCCCCGAAGCCACCGGGCCCGTCGCGGCCCGGGCCGCCGAGGGCAAGCCGCGCCCGGACGCCCGCCACGTCGTCATCGCCGTGCACGGCGGCGCGGGCACCGCGCTGAAACGTGAGGACACCACCCCGGCCCAGGAGAAGGCGTACCGCGACGGGCTGGCCGGGGCGCTGCGCGCCGGACAGAAGATCCTGGGCAAGGGCGGCAGCAGCGTGGCGGCCACGGAGGCGGCGGTACGCGAGCTGGAGGACAACCCCTTGTTCAACGCGGGCAAGGGCGCGGTGTTCAACGAGGACGCGGGCCACGAGCTGGACGCGTCGGTCATGCGCGGCTCGGACCTGGCCGCGGGCGCCGTGGCAGGCGTACGCCATGTCCGTAACCCGGTTTCCGCGGCACGGCTGGTGATGGAGAAGACCAAACACGTCCTGCTGGCGGGGGAGGGCGCCGACGCCTTCGCGGCCCGCAACGGGCTGCCGACCGTGACCCAGGACTACTACTGGACCGAGAAGCGCTGGCAGGAGCTGATGAAGGCCAAGGGCCGGGTGAAGGGCTCCGGCGAGACGCTGACCCAGGGCACGGTGGGCGCGGTGGCCGTGGACGGGAAGCGGAACCTCGCGGCGGCGACCTCCACCGGCGGGCTGACCAACAAGATGGCGGGCCGGGTCGGCGACTCGCCCGTCGTCGGCGCGGGCACGTACGCCAAGAACGGCACCGTCGCGGCCAGCGCCACCGGAGCGGGCGAGGTGTTCCTCCGGGGCGCCGCCACCGTCACCATCTCCGACCTGATCGAGTTCGGCGGGCGGGACCTGGCCACCGCCGCGTACGAGGTGCTGGTCGAGCGGCTGCCGAAGCTGGGCGGCACGGGCGGGGTGATCGCGCTGAACGCCCAGGGCGTGTTCGACGCCCCGCACAGCAGCGAGGGCATGCTGCACGGCTACCTGACCGCGGACGGGCGCGTCGTGACCAAGGTGTTCGCCGACGAGACACCGGCGAACCGGTGACCGCGCCACCCGGGTGTGGCGTGATCCGTCGCCTTTGAGCCCCGGACCGACGGTGGCTCAATAGGCCCTCTCCCTCCTGCCCCGGAGCGGCACTACCGTCCCCCGACGCGGGGGGATCACTCTGGGGAGGGGATCAGTTACATGTTCTATTACTTGTTCAAATCCATCGTCCTCGTGCCGCTGCTGCGGTGCCTGTTCCGCCCCCGTGTCGAGGGGCTGGAACACCTGCCGGAGTCGGGCGCGGCCGTCATCGCGGGCAACCACCTCTCCTTCTGCGACAGCTTCCTGATGCCGGCGACCGTGAAGCGCCGGATCACGTTCCTGTGCAAGCAGGAGTACTTCACCGGGCGGGGGCTCAAGGGGCGGCTGACGGCGGCCTTCTTCCGGGGCTGCGGGCAGATCCCGGTGGACCGCTCGGGGCGCGGCGCGGGACAGGCCGCCGTCGAGGAGGGGGTCAGGGTGCTCGGCCGCGGTGAACTCCTCGGCATCTACCCGGAGGGCACGCGCTCGCACGACGGCCGGATGTACAAGGGCCGCACCGGTGTGGCGGAGATGGTGCTGCGCAGCGGCGCGCCGGTGATCCCGTGCGCGATGATCGGGACGTTCGAGGCCCAGCCGGCCGGCCGCCGGCTGCCGCGGGTCGTCCCGATCACCATCCGCTTCGGGGAGCCGCTGGACTTCTCCCGCTACGCCGGGCTGGCCGACCAGCGGCTGGTGCTGCGGGCCGTCACGGACGAGATCATGTACGCCATCCTGAAGCTGTCCGGGCAGGAGTACGTGGACACGTACGCGGCCGAGGCCAAGGCGCGCGCCGGGTACACGGGCGGGGCAGGGGCCGGGGCGGGGATCGCGGCCCGGCCCGGTGTGCCGGCCGCCCGCGCCAGCTGACCGGCGCCCGCCGGCCGGCCTCCGTGCCGCTCACCCGGGGTGAGCGGCACGGCCCGTACCCCCGGTCAGCGGCCGAGCGTGCAGGTGGCCTGTACGGACTTGCGCGGATCGCTCTCGGAGCGGGCCTTCAGGACGACCCGGCCGTGCCGGGCGGCACCCGGCTCCGCCGTGACCGCCACCGGAACGCTCACCGTGCTCCCGGACCTGGCGGTGGCCAGGCGGTTCGGCAGCCACGCGGACCAGCCGCGCCCGGCGGCGGTGGCCGTCAGCCGGTACACGTCCGAGTCCAGGTGCGCGCCGCCGCTGCCCGGCCGCCCGGTGTTGGTGAGCGGGAAGGCGCACATGGCCCGGCCCTTGGCGGGCGCGCCGTACGCGGTGCCCTGCCGCAGCTTCAGGCCGCGGCGCTGCGGCCCCGCGCCGTCCAGGGAGCGGACGGCGACGGTGTAGCTGAGGACGCCCTTCTTGTCCCGCTGGATGTCCAGGACGTAGAAGTGCAGCCGGTTGGCCCGGTCGATGTACTCGTACTGGCTGCCGGAGTCCGCGCCCGCGTGGAACAGCGCGTCGCTGAGCTGCCGGTAGTCACCCATGGTGATCATCTGCGGGGTGCCGTCGGGGCGCCGGAAGTCCACCATGCGGATGTCCTCCGGGTGGGCGTCGATCACCCAGGCGAACGGCGCCCGGTCCTCGTTCTTGGTCTTGCTGAGCAGCACGCCGTGGTCCGGCGTGAAGGAGTCCATGCCCATCCGGTCCACGACCTCGACCGTGTAGTTGTCGTAGCCGCCGCCGTCGCACAGCGGGTCCGTCCCGGTGGAGCAGGGCCGTGCCAGGTCCCGGCCCATGGTGATGTTCACGCCGGACAGGCCCTTGTCGCCGGGCGGCGCGGAGCGCGCGGTGACCTTGGCGACGGCTACCCCGGACGTCTTCAGCGCGTCCCGGTCCAGGCGCAGCACGTTCTTGTCGTCCACGATGCCGAGCTTGAGCTTGTCGCGCAGGACGTGCTGCGAGCCCATCGAGGCGCCGTTGGCGGCCGGGATCTGCCAGCGGGTGTGCGGGCCGCCGGGCCCGTTGAAGGAGCCGCGCGAGAGCATGCTCCAGATGCCGGTGTAGGCGCGGCGCAGCGGGGTGCCGTACGGGTTGTTGTAGTTGTCGGCGATGCCCAGGATGTGGCTGAACTCGTGCGCGTACACGGCCATGCCGGAGCTCTCGGCCTGGGTGGAGGAGCCGGTCTCGGCGTTCGGCCAGATGCGGGCCGCGGCCTTCCATGAGGTCCACGGCACGTAGCGGGTGCGGGCCGCGTTGCCGCCGCCCTGGACGGGGGAGGGCGGTCCGAACGCCGCCGGCACGTCCTGCGGCGAGGCGAACTTCATCTGCCCGAACTCCTGCCAGGCGGCGGACTCGTCCTGGCCCGCCGTCAGGTAGAAGACGAAGTCGTACTTCTTGGTCTCCGCGCCGCCCACGTCGGCGACCCAGGCGGCCTTGCCGTCGGTGCGGATGTTCTTGCCGCAGCTGTCGCCGACGGGGCAGGCGCCGGGGTTCATCGACGGCTCGATGCCGTACTGGTACGACTTGTACGGCATCCGGTAGACGCCGAACGAGGTCAGTTCGACGCCGAGCCGGCCGCCGGAGTCCTCCATCCAGTACTCGTTGATGGTGTGGCCGTGGTTGAGCTTGCCCGGCTTGTTGAGGAAGTCCCGGTAGAACGCGGGGACCTGGGCGCGGGGGATGTCGTGGGCGCTGGGCTGCGGGTTGCCGAAGACGGTCGACCCGGCGGGCCGGGTGACGCTGAAGTCCTCGTCCGGGTAGTCCAGCAGGACGAGCGCGCCCCTGAACATGCGCTGGGTGGGCTTGACGGCCGGATCGGCCCAGTTGGTGCCCGGGACCGCACGGTGCTCGGCCCAGGTCATGTCGTCGGGATTGCGCCAGTTCTGCGGGTCGACGGGCTGGACGAGCGGGGCCCGTACCGCGGGTGCGGCCTCGGGGAGCGCCCGCGCGGGGCCTGCGGCGACGGTGGCCAGGACACCTAGGAGGAGGGCGAGAACACCCAGCTTGCCGGCCGTGCCGCGGTATGGGCGGGCCGGTCTGTGGGGAAGGAACACAGCGCACCTCTTGTCTGTGATCTGTCGGAGGTTCGGCAAGTCCAGGACATGACAAGGTGATCGAACAGAATTCCTACCCCCGACAAGGTAAGGCGGGGGACGGTGTGACGCCAGAGGGCCATGAGGAGCCGATGATGATGCCGCGAACGGTGCGTGACCGGCACGGTCACGCGATGTCCCGGACCGGCGTGGAAGCCGTGTCCCACTACGAGGACGCGCTGGGCGCCCTGCTCTTCTTCCGCGGCGAGGTCGCCGACGCCGCGCAGGCCCTCCTGGAGGCCGCGCCGGAGTCCGTCATGGGCAACGTCCTCGCCGCCTACCTCGGCCTGCTCGGCACGGAGGCGAAGGACGCCACCGCCGCCGGGGAAGCCTTCACACGCTTCACGGACGGCCTGCGCGCCGAGGAGCCGACGCCCCGCGAACGGATGCACCTCGCCGCCGCCACCGCCTGGCTGGACGGGGACATCCACCGGGCCGGGCGCATCCTCGGAGAACTGACCGTCGCCCACCCGCGTGACGAACTCGCGCTGGCCACCGGCCACCAGATCGACTTCCTCACCGGCGACGCCGTCCGGCTGCGCGACCGCGTCGGCGGCGCGCTGACCGCCTGGCCGGAGGACGATCCGCACTACGGCCACATCCTGGGCATGTACGCCTTCGGCCTGGAGGAGTCGGGCCACTACGCCCGCGCGCAGGAGGCCGGCCTGGCCGCTGTCGAGCACAACCCCCGCGATGTGTGGGGCATCCACGCGGTGGTGCACACGTATGAGATGCAGGGGCAGTTCGCCGACGGCATCCGCTTCCTGGACGCCCGCACCGACGACTGGGGCTCCGGCAACTACCTCAACGTCCACAACTGGTGGCACTACTGCCTCTACGCCCTCGAAGCCGGCGACACCGCCCGGGCGCTCGGCATCTACGACGCCGTACTGCACCACGACGAGTCCGCCGGGCTCGCCATGGAACTCCTCGACGCCTCGGCCCTGCTGTGGCGGCTGCTGCTGGCCGACCGAGCCACCGGCGACCGCTGGCCGCGCCTCGCCGACGCCTGGGCGGCGCGCCAGGACCCGCCGTACTACGCCTTCAACGACGTGCACGCCGTCATGGCGTACGTCGGCGCCGGCCGCCTCGCCGACGCCGAACGCCTCGTCGCGGAGCGGGAGGCATGGCTCGGCCGCACCCCGCCCGGGCCGGCCAACCATGCCATGACCGCCGACATCGGCCTGCCCGTCTGCCGCGCCCTGATCGCCTACGGACAGGGCCGGTACGGGGACGCGGTCGACCTGCTCGCGCCCATCCGCTACCGCCTGAACACCTACGGCGGCAGCCACGCCCAGCGGGACGCCGTACAGAAGACGCTCCTGGAGGCCGCGCTGCGCGCCGGGCGCGACGAGACGGCCCGCACGCTGCTCAGCGAGCGCATCGGCCTGCGCCCGGTGTGCCCGTACAACTGGCTCGCCCAGGCGCGCCTGGCCGACCGGCTCGGCGAGACCGCCAAGGCGGCCGCCGCCCGGACGCGGGCCGCCGAGCAGGCGGCGCAGGGGGCGGCGGCGCTGTCCCGTCCTTGATCGAACAGCTGCTGGCCCGAACGGCCCCGGACCGGTCATCCTTGACCCGTCCGCGGACGTTCCGGCTAAAGATCCGGTGCGCGCCGCGGACGAGCACACCCGACCATCGGCCCACCAGCACAGGAGCACAGGTACATGACGGGGAAGAGCGCTTGGATACGGGACGTACGCCGGGGGCCGCGACCGGCCGCCCGCCTCATCTTCTTCCCGCACGCCGGGGGATCCGCCTCGTACTACCGGCCGTTCGCCGCCCACCTCGGCGAACGGCTCGACGTGACGGCGATCCAGTACCCGGGACGCCAGGACCGGTGGAACGACCCCTTCGTCACCTCCGTGGAGGGCCTGGCCGATGAGGTGGCCGGCTGCCTCGACCCCCACGACCCCACCCCGCTGGTGCTCTTCGGGCACAGCATGGGCGCGTCCGTCGCCTTCGAGGTGGCCCGGCGGCTGGCGGAGCTCGGACGGCCGGCGGACCGCAGGCTGGTCGTGTCCGGGCGCCGCGCCCCCTCGATGTTCCGGGCGGAGCGCAACCTCCACGAGGGCACCGACGAGGAACTCCTCGGCGAGGTCGCCCGCCTGGACGGCACCGCCGACCAGCTCCTGGCCGACCGGGACCTGGTACGGCTGATCCTCCCGGCCATCCGCAACGACTACCGCGTGATCGAGACGTACCGGCCCCCGGCCGACGCCGTGCTCGACATCCCGCTCCTGTGCCTCACCGGCGACGCGGACCCCCGGGTGACCCGCGAGGAAGCGGCCGCCTGGAAGGCCCACACCGTGGCCGACTACCACGAGGAGACCTTCCCCGGCGGCCACTTCTACCTCGCCGACCACGCGGCCGCGGTGTGCCGCGCGGTGGAGCGGTTCGCGCTGGGGACCGGCGGATCAGCGGCCCTTGGGGAAGGCGGCGCGCAGTTCTGACCCGTTGACGATGAAGGCCGTCGCGCCGATGGCGAGGGCGCAGACGGCCTGCATCGCGATGAACCACGCCGGCAGGGCGCCCGGGATCAGATCGATGGCGACGATCACCACCGGCATGACGACCGAGATGACGCGGACGCGCAGATAGGCCCAGCGTGCGCCGCGGGCGGCGAGGACGGTCAGCCAGTAGGTCACCGCCGCGCTCGCGAGCACCCCCGCCGAGCGGCCCCACATGAACGAGGTCACCTCGTGGCCGGTGGCGGCGAGGACGACGACCGTCAGGAGGACGGCGGCGCTGAGGGCGCCGTAGACCCCGACGCACATCTTCGCCGTACGGAAGGCGCGCTGGGCGGGCGACTGGCCGGCGGGGGCGGACTCGGCCGTGGCGGGAATGGCGGTGTTCATGGTCCTTCTGCTCCTTCGTGTCGAGCACGCCGTGCATCTCTTGCTGACGTGGTGTCGAAGTTAAGGAGCGCCGAAGCCGCGCGGTACGGGTCCAGACGTACGCAAGAGTGGGGCCAGACCCACTTCAGCGCAGGTCGGGCGGGTGCCACAGTGATCGGAAGGCCGGGGTTCTCGAAGCAGAGGGAAAGAGTCATGCAACAGGTGGTGTCGTGGGTGTCCGGTGCCTGCGTGGGGTTCGTACGGGCCTGCGCGGTGACGGTTGTCAGCATGCTGGTACCGGCGGTGTGGGCCGCGGCCGTGGCGTGGGGAATCTGGTGGGACGCGGCGAACCCGTGGTCGTGGGTGGGGCCGCTGGTGCTGGTGTGCGTGGGCACGCTCGCGCTGTCCCGCCCGGTCTGCCGGGCGGTCCGCCACCTCGTCGGGAAGTGGACGGACACCGTCGTACCCGCCGGATACCGGCAGGCCGCGCCGGTCACGCAGCTGTCCACCGGTTACTGGTGGAACGGCCACTCCTACGAGCGCACCCGCCGGGACGCCCTCATGGACCAGCGGTGGCGCAACCGGTGGAAGGACCCCGCGACGTGGCGTGACCTGCGCTTTACGGGAATCGTGCCGTTCACGGCCGGGGTGGTCGCGGCCGTCGTGCCCGCCGGGGTCGTGGTGGCGGTCCTCGGGCTCGGCCGGCCGGACCTGGCCCCGCGCCTCGTCGGCGTGCTCGGCCTGGCCGTGGCGGTCGCCTCCGCCCCGTACGCCTGGCGGCCCGTCGAGCCGGTGACCGCCCGCTTCCTGCGCCCCTCGCCCGCGATGTTGCTGGCGGACCGGGTGGGCGAGCTGACCGCCCAGCGCGCGGACACCACCATCGCCCAGGCCGCCGAGATCAAGCGGATCGAACGGGACCTGCACGACGGGGCGCAGGCCCGGCTGGTCGGGCTCGGGCTCTCCCTGGCGACCGCCGAGAAGCTGATGGAGACCGACCCGGAGCAGGCCAGGGCGCTGATGCGGGAAGCGCGGGCCGGCGCCACCGCGTCCCTGACCGAGCTGCGCGAACTGGTCAGGGGCATCAACCCGCCGGTGCTCAACGAACGCGGACTGGTCGACGCCGTCCGCACCTTCGCCATGGACAGCCCGCTCGAAACGACGGTCGACGCCGACGTACGGGCGCCCCTGGACCCGCCGGTCGAGTCCGCCCTCTACTTCGGCATCGCCGAACTGGCCACCAACGCGGCCAAGCACGCCCACGCGACCCGGGCCCGGATCACCCTCGCGCAGGACGACACCGGCCTGGTCGTGGAGGTCGAGGACGACGGCCGGGGCGGGGCCGAGGAGCGGCCCGGCGGGGGACTGGAGGGGCTGCGCCGCCGCCTCGCGGTCTTCGACGGCACCGTGGAGATCACCAGCCCGGCCGGCGGCCCGACCCGAGTGAGGATGATGGTGCCATGCGCGTCCTTGTAGCCGAAGACCTGTACCTCCTGCGCGACGGGATGGTGCGCCTCATCGAGGCGTACGGACACGAGGTGGTGGCGACGGCGGCCACCGGTCCCGAGACGCTCGACGCGCTGCTGAAGTGGCGTCCGGACGTCTCCGTCGTCGATGTCCGGATGCCGCCGGACCAGTCGGACGAGGGCCTGCGCGCGGCGCTCGCCGCCCGCGCCGAGGTGCCCGGACTGCCGGTCCTGGTCCTTTCCCAGCACGTGGAGCAGCTGTACGCCCGCGAGCTGCTGGCCGACGGCGCCGGCGGCATCGGCTACTTCCTCAAGGAGAGCGTCTTCGACGGCGACCAGTTCATCGACGCCCTGGAACGCGTCGCCGGGGGAGGCACCGCCATGGACCCGGCCGTCATCGCCAAACTGCTGGCCGGCGGGGCCGCGACCCGGCGGCTCGGCGGGCTCACCGAACGCGAACACGCCGTACTCGCCCTGATGGCCGAAGGACTGTCCAATCAGGCCATCGGACAGCGGCTGTTCCTCAGCGACAGCGCCATCAGCAAATACACCACGTCCATGTTCGGCAAGCTCGGCATCACCGACGACGAGGCGGGCAACCGCCGCGTCCTCGCCGTCCTCACCTACCTCAACAGCTCGTGACCTGCGCGGACCAGGTGACCGGAAGGTGCGACAGGCCGCGCATCAGGCGGGTGTGGCGCCACGGGAGCTCGCCGGGCGGGGCGGCCAGGCGCAGGTCCGGGAAGCGGGTGAGCAGGGCCTGGAAGGCGATCCGCACTTCCAGGCGGGCCAGCGGCGCGCCCAGGCAGTGGTGCGGGCCGTGGCCGAAGGAGAGGTGGCCGGCGGAACGGCCGGGGGTGACGGTGTCGGGGTCGGGGAAACGGGCGGGGTCGCGGTTGGCGGCGCCCGGTGAGACCAGGACGACGTCGCCCGCCGCGATCTCGGCTCCCCCGAGGGTGAGCGGTTCGGCCGCGTACCGGAACGTGGCCGTGGTGATCGGCGAGTCGTAGCGCAGCAGCTCCTCCACGGCGTCCGGGATCAGCGCGGGGTCCTGCCGCAGCCGGGTACGGAGCGCGTCGTCCAGGAGGAGCGCGAGGGCGCCGTTGCCGATCAGGCTGGTGGTCGTCTCGTGTCCGGCGACGACCAGGAGGACGGCCAGCGAGACCAGTTCGAACTCGCTGAGCCGGTCGCCCTCGTCGCGCGCGGCGATCAGCTCGGTGAGCAGACCGGCCCCGGCGCCGGCCGCCTCGGCCCGCTTCTTCGCGATCAGCTCCGTCATGTAGTCGCTGATCGCGTGCGAGGCGGCGTCGATGGTGTCCGGGGCACCGGCCGCGAACAGGTCGTTTGACCAGCGGCGCAGCGCCGGGCGGTCCTCACGGGGGACGCCGAGCAGGTCGCCGATGACCTCGATGGGCAGCGGTACGGCGAAGTCCTCGACGAGATCGGCGCGGTCGCCGCCGGAAGCCATCCGGTCCAGCAGGCCGCCGGCGATCTCCGCCACCCGCGGCTCCAGGCGGGCCACCGCCGCCGGGGTGAACGCCTTGACGGCCAGCCGGCGCAGCCGGGTGTGGTCCGGCGGGTCGGTGGCCAGCATGGTGGCGCTGACGGCGGGGGCCAGGTTCCGCTTGGACGGCTTGTCGGCGAAGTAGCGGGTGGTGTCCTTGGAGAGCCGGGGCTCCGCCAGCGCCGTACGGGCCTCGGACCAGCCGGTGACCAGCCAGGTCGCGCCGTGCGGCCCGGACCGCACCTGCTGCACGGGGCCGCGCTCGCGCAGCGCGGCGAGCAGCGGGTACGGGTCGCGGAAGAACTCCGGTGACTCCATGGGGTGGCTCACGTGTGACCTCAGATTCCTGCGGCGGGCCGGGACTCCGGCGCCGGCGCGGGGCCCGCGCCGGACGCCGCGAAGGCGTGCGAGACCCTGCGCAGCCAGCGGGCCTCGTCGATCAGGTTGGTCAGTTCGGGGCGGGTCAGCGTGGCGTCCTCGACGCTGACCGCGTGCTCGGCGGTACGTCCGCTGCGCCGCGACTCCAGCGCCGCCGCCAGCACCGCGGCCTCGACCCCGGCGTCCAGTTCCCGCGCGTCCGCCCCGCCGGCGCGCAGCCGCTCCTCGGCGGCGCGGCGGACCTCGTCGCTGCGGTGCGGGCGCAGCGCCAGCATGCCGTCGCGTATCTCGATCACCCGGCGGTAGAGGCGGAACTCGGCGTCGGGCGCCGCGTACAGCCGGTCGGTGGCGGTGAGCTGGATCTCCGGCACCGCCGCCGACAGCGCGGCCCACAGCGGGCGCAGCCCGCGGTGCAGATGCCACAGGTGGATCCGCCGCACGGGCCAGGCCAGCGCCGGGCCGATCGCGGGCAGCAGGATGCCGATGACGAGCAGCAGGCTGCAGATCGCGGGCAGGCCGACGCTGAACGTGCAGGTCGCGGGCGTCACCAGCGAGGTGCACAGCTGCTCGGGCGGCAGCCAGCCGGCGTCGGTCCACAGCCCGACCACATGCACGATCTTGTAGCCGATGTAGACCATGCCCAGCGCGCAGCCGAAGGCGATGACGCGCAGCCCGTACCGCAGGCTGGTGCGCGGCGCGTGCCGGGAGTAGCGCAGGGCCTGGCGCAGCAGGTCGACGATCGCGGCGCCGAGATGGGCGGTGAACACCAGCACGTAGATGTTCAGCAGCGGCTCGGTGCGCGGCAGTTCACCGAAGGTGGGGGCGCCGGGAGCGTCGTCCACCGGCGAGGAGAAGAAGAGGACGGCCATCGCGACCAGGACGATCCCCAGTGAGACGAGCCGGCGGCGCGCCTTGCGGTCCGCGTCCGGCGGCTCCTCGTTGAAGCGCAGCAGCAGGATCGAGATGCAGGTGGCGGCGGCCAGCGTGCTGCAGTTGCCCAGCAGCCGGCCCAGCTTCGGATAGATGACGCTCAGCGCGTCGCCGACGGCGGGCGTCAGGAACACGAGGGAGGCGCCCAGTCCGGTCAGGAAACCGCACAGGGCGCCCAGGCCGCGCGGCCGCGGCCGGCGCAGCAGCGGCCGTGCCTTGTAGGCGGCCGCCAGGAGCAGGACGGCCGCTATGGACAGGAAGAGAACGTTGACCATCTTCAGTTCTACCGTCGCTTCGGAGAGCCGAAGACGTCGTCCATGCGGCTGAGGACCTCGGCCTGCTGGGACGTCGCCGGTCGGCGGGCGGGGGTGCGGTCGGCGCGGCGCAGGATCAGCGAGGCGATCATCTCGGCTTCCTGCTCGTCCTGGTCGCTGTAGTGGCTGCGGCCCAGGACGGATTCCACCGACCCGGGGTCGAGGCCGGGCACCAGGGTCTGCGCGACCTCTCCGGAGAGCAGGTTGGAGTGGCCGCTGAGCATATGGCCGACCTCGTGCAGCACGATGTGGTCGCGGTGCAGCGCGGTGGTGGCCGCGTCGTAGAAGACGTAGTCGGCCCGGCTGGTGGCGATCCACAGGCCACAGGGTCCGGCGGGCGGGGTGACCTGCGGTTCCAGGTGGATCGGGCGGCCGCGCTGTTCGGCGAGCCGGTCCAGGAAGGCACCCAGCTCGAAGGGGCGCGGGATGTGCAGTCCCCGCAGCCGGTCCGAACAGTCGGCCCGCACACGGTCCGGGCGCCGTGTGAACTTCATGGCGTGCTCTCCTTCGGCCTCGGCCATGAAAGGTACACGTGCCAGTCTCATGCAGCGCGGGATGGCCCCTCCCCGACGGGGTCGTGTGCGGGCGCACGGGATGCCGCGGCCCCGGCCGTCCGGTTCCCCGGCCCGGCGGCGGGCGGGGGAACGGACGGGGACGGCGCGGGGCGTAAGGCGGTCGGCGTCATGGATCAGCGGGCGGTACGCCAGGTTCCTCCCGGATTGCCGGTCGGATCGGCGGTCGGATTGCCCGCCGTGCCGCCGACGTCCGGCAGTCCTTCCAGCTTCCGCACCCGGTCGATCATCTCCAGTACGGCCGTACGGGACTCGGCGGACATGTCCATGAAGCGCGCGGCCATCGCGATGACCCCCGCGTCCTGCATCGCCTCCAGCAGCTCCGGCGGCTGGTCGGGCCGGTCGGCGGACGCGCCGCCGGGGCCCGCGTCCTGCTGGTCGTGGAAGTGCGCGGCCGGCACGCCGAAGTACTCCGCCAGCGCTTCGATGTGGCGCTTGGTCGGGTTGTCCCGCTTGCCCTTGCGCAGCTGCCAGATGTAGTTGCCGGAGATCACCTGCTCGCCGGCCCTGATGTTGATGTCGGTGGCGACGTCGTTGGCGGACAGTGTCCTGCCCCGCTCACGACTTCGTTCCTGGAACAGCCGGTCCAGCTTTTCGGCCAGGCTGACCGGCCCGCGGTCCTCGTCCCCCATCGCGCCGCGCTCCCTTCAAGGCCAAACGTGAGACTTCCACTGTAGTGGTCCGGTCGGCGGGACGGATCGGCACTCCCGCCCCCGTGGGCTGGCACGCTCCGCCCGGAGCCTCTATTCTTCACACCTGAGTCAAAGACTCTGGTGTGACGCGGGGCGGACAGTTCGGACCGGCACGGGGGTGTGGTCCGAACACGTCCGCAACCACGATGGGGCCCGCCCCGTCTCCGGGGGAGCCCCACCACACGCTCGCACCGTCAGGCGCCGCGGCGCCCGGGCGGCACCGCCGCCGTCACCGTTACTTCACGGCGCTCCGCTGCTGCCACTGCTCCCAGCTCTCCTGCCAGACCTCCAGGCCGTTGCCGACATCGGTCTTCTTGGTGCTGGTGGTGTTCTTCACCTCGACCGTGGAGCCGATCGTCAGGAAGTCGTAGGCCCGCTTGGCGTCCGAGGTGGTCATGCCGAAGCAGCCGTGGCTGTTGTTGACCACGCCGATCGACTTGTTCCAGGGCGCCGAGTGCAGGAAGGTGCCGGACGCGGTGAGATGCGTCACCCACTTCGAGTCCAGCATCCACTCGTTGCCGTGGCCGATGGTGGAGGAGTCCATCGTCTCGGCGGCGTTCTTGCTGCGTACGGTGTGCACGCCGCCGCGCGTCGGGTCCTGCGGCGAGCCCGCGGAGCCGCGGATCGTGTCGACGGCCTTGCCGTTCTCGTACAGGGTCATGCTGTGCGACGGGACGTCGATGACGGCCTTGTGGTCCGGGCCGACGGTGAACCCGAAGTCGTAGTCGCGCGCGAACCAGCCACCGGACTTACCGGAATCGATCCCGCCCAGAGCGCCCTTGACCGAGACCTTGGTGCCGGACGGCCAGTAGGTCTTCGGCCGCCAGTCGATGCGGTCCTTGCCGGACCAGTCCTTGACCCAGCCCCAGGCGCCCTCCACCTGCGGCTGCGTGGTGACCTTGAGCGCCTTCTGGATCTCGGCGCGCTGGTCCTTGGCGACCGGGTGGTCGAACAGGATCGAGATCGGCATGCCGGTGCCGACGGTCTGCCCGTTGGACGGCGTGTTGGTGAGCTTGTTGACCTTGTCGGCCTTCGCGGTGGTGAAGGACGCGTCGGCGGCCGACTCCTTGCCGTCGCCGCTCTTGGTCTTGGTGTGCACGGTGTACGTGGTCCCCGGCTTGACCTTGCCCGCCGAGGTCCAGGACGTGCCGTCGCCGGACAGCCTGCCCTCGACCTTCTCCCCCTTCTCGTCCTTGGCCTCGACGGCGGTGAGGCTGCCGCCGCTGACCTTCACGGATATCGGGGAGCCGAGCGCGGCCGACTTGCTGCCCGCCGCCGGGGTCACGGTCACCTTCGCCGCCGGCTTGTCCGACGCCTGCGAACCGCCCTCCGCTCCGCACGCGGTCAGCAGCGCGGCCCCCGCCAGGGCGGCGGACAGCAGAACGGTGCGACGGGCTGATCTGACGTGCACGTGGGGTTCCCTCCAAAGCAACGCAACTGGCTGTGGCGGGCACCGGGCCGGTCGGCCGGTAACCGCCGACCATGCAGACGGCTGGACCCGCATGATCGGTTGCCTGGAGAAACGGATATTTGTGTCACAGATTGGTACAGGTGTGCGCCGAGTCGGCGGAATGTGAAGTTCCGTTGAGCTGCGGGAACACGACGCGGCCCGCGGGCTCCCTGGGGAGCCCGCGGGCCGGGGTCTGTGGGACGAGGGCGCGCGGCCGGGTCAGGGTGTCGCGGCGGGCGGTCCCCCGGCCTCGTCCGGCTCCTGCGACGAGGTCTCGGCCGCGTGCCCCGCCAGGACGCAGGTGCGCTTGCGCTGGACGAACCAGTAGTACGTGAAGCCGCCGACGGCGACGATGCCGACGAACAGGAACGCGCCCCAGCGCAGGTACCAGTGCTGCGGACCGTTCGCGTTGTAGACCTCGGCGCGCGGCCAGGCGAGGTTGGTGGCCATCGCGGTGCCCCACAGCACGGCGAGGATGTTCACCGGCAGGCCGAAGCGGCCCAGCGAGAACTTGCCCTCGGCCGGCTCCCACCGGCCGCGCAGCCGCCGTACCAGCATCGGGACGGTGACCATCAGATATGCCACGTAGATCATGATGATGGCGATGCTGGTGATCACCGAGAAGATCTGCGGCTGGTTGACGTTGACCAGCAGGATGCAGACCGCGATGCACCCGATGATCACCGCGGGCGCCACGGGTGTCTGGAAGCGCGGGCTGACCCGGGCGAGCAGCGAGGCGGCCGGCAGGTTGGTGTCCCGGGCCATGGCGAACGCCAGGCGGATGCCGGCGGTGTGCACGGCCAGCGCGCACACCGTGATCGCGATGACCACGCACCACAGCATGATGTCGCCGATGGTGGTGCCGAGCGCGCTCAGCACGACGTACTGGAGGCCGTCCACGGCCAGCCGCTTGTCGTGCAGGTCGGGCGTGGCCAGCAGCGCGAACAGCAGGATCAGCCCGCCGATGAGGAACGAGGCGAACAGGGCGCGCAGGATGGCGCGCGGCGCGTTGCGCCCGGGGTCCTTGGACTCCTCGCCGAGCGAGGACGCCGTGTCGAAGCCGTACATGACGTACGCGGAGGCGAGCGAGGCGGTGAGGAACGCGCCGAGGTAGCCCAGCGACTCGCCCCGGCCCAGCGCGTACGTCTCGGTCACCGCGCCCGGGCCCCGGGTGATGTGCGCGGCCAGCAGCACGATCAGCGCCAGGGCCGCGACCAGCTCGATGGCCACCCCGGCCGAGTTGATCTGCGCCATCAGCTTGACCCCGAACGCGTTGACCAGCGTGGTGAACACCACGAGGGCCGCGCCGAGCAGCACCGCGTTGGCGGCCTGGTCGGTGCGGCCGCTGCCGTCGCCGACGAACTGGAAGAACGAGGAGATCTGCGGCAGCGTGACCTGGTAGGCGAGCGCCACCGCGGCCAGCGAGACCATGGTCGCGGTCATCATCATCCAGCCGCCGAGCCAGCCCACGTGCGGTCCGCCGAGCTGCTTCGACCAGTTGTAGATGGAGCCGGCCACCGGATAGCGGGCGGCCATCTCGCAGAAGCACAGGGCGACCATCAGCTGGCCGCAGAAGACCATCGGCCAGGACCACCAGTAGGCGGGGCCGCCGTGGTTGACGCCGAAGTAGAAGAGCTGGAAGGTGCCGGTGAGGATCGAGATGTAGCTGATGCCGGCCGCGAAGGTGTGGAAGTTGCCCAGGGTGCGTTTGAGTTCGGGCTTGTAGCCGAGTTCCGCGAGCGACTCGTCGTCGCTGGAGGTCCCGTTCTCCTCGGCGGGCGCGGTGTCCGTGCCGTCGCCCTGCCCGCCGCCGTCCGCCGTCCCGCCCGGCGCGGGTCCGGCGCCGCTCACTCGAACCACCGCTGCGGCCGGGGCGCGGTGTTGCGCCAGATGTGCTTGGCCTCCTGGTACTCCGCCAGCCCGGCCGGGCCCAGCTCCCGCCCGATGCCGGACTGCTTCATGCCGCCCCACTCGGCCTGCGGGACGTACGGGTGGAAGTCGTTGATCCATACGGTCCCGGCGCGCAGCCGGGCGGCCACCCGGTGCGAACGCTCCACGCTCTGCGTCCACACGCCCGCGGCCAGCCCGTAGACGGTGTCGTTGGCGAGCGCCACCGCCTCCTCCTCGGTGCGGAACCGCTCCACGGTCAGCACCGGACCAAACGATTCGTCACGGATGACGGACATACCGGGCGAGCACTCGTCCAGCACGGTCGGCAGGTAGAAGAAGCCGTCCCGCAGCCGGGGATCGTCCGGGCGCTCGCCGCCGCAGCGCAGCACCGCGCCCTCCGCCAGCCCCGCCGCCACGTACTTCGCCACCTTGTCCCGGTGCTCCGCGGAGATCAGCGGCCCGCTGCGGGCGTCCTCGTCGAACGGCCCGCCCAGCCGGATCGCCCGCGCCCGGCGCACGATCTCGTCCACGAAGTCGTCGTGCAGCTCGTCGTCGACCAGCAGCCGCGCGCCTGCCGAGCAGACCTGCCCGGAGTGCAAGAACACCGCCATCAGCGCGTAGTCGACGGCGGTGTCGAAGTCGGTGTCGGCGAAGACCAGGTTGGGGTTCTTGCCGCCCAGCTCCAGCGCGATCTTCTTCACGGTGGGCGCGGCGGCGGCCATGATGCGCCGCCCGGTGACCAGCCCGCCCGTGAAGGACACCAGGTCCACCCGCTCGTCGGTGGTCAGCGGCGCGCCGACCGCGCCGCCCGCGCCCAGCACCAGGTTGGCCACCCCGTCCGGCAGCCCCGCCTCGGCCAGCGTGCGCATCAGCAGGATCGCCGTGTGCGGGGTCAGCTCGCTGGGCTTGAGGACGAACGTGTCGCCCGCGCCGACGGCCGGGGCCACCTTCCAGGCGGTCTGGAGCAGTGGGTAGTTCCACGGCGTGATCAGCGAGCAGACACCCACCGGCTCGTGCACCACCCGGCTGTCGACCTCCGGCTGCCCGGTGTCCACCACCCGCCCGTCGTTCCCGGCCGCCACGAGATCGCCGAAGTAGCGGAAGCAGTTGGCGATGTCGTCCATGTCGTACCGGCTCTCCACGAACCGCTTGCCGGTGTCCAGGGACTCGGCCCGCGCGTACGTGTCCTTGTCCCGCTCCAGCAGGTCGGCGACGCGCAGCAGCAGCCGCCCGCGCTCCGCGGCCGGGGTGTGCGGCCACGGCCCGTCGTCGAACGCCGCGCGGGCCGCGGTGACGGCGGCGGCCGCGTCCGCGGCGCCCGCCTCGTCGACGGTGGCGACCAGCGTGCCGTCCGCCGGGCAGCGGATCTCGCGCACCTCCCCGTCGGCCGCGGCGGTCCACTGACCCCCGATGAACAGCTCCGGCATGGGCGAGCCTTTCGTGCCTGCGCTCGTGGACGGGCGGCCCGGCCGGACTGCCCTCGGTGACGGTGACCGTACCGAGCGTAGGCGGGGCGGGGCGGGTCCGCATGGCGCGCTGCTCCGGGTGGCTGCCCGGCCTGTCGTGCGTACGGGCAGCCCTGCCGCATACGGCGGACCGGCCCGCGCCTCGGTGAGGCGGCGGGCCGGTCCGGGTGTGCTCCGGTGAGCGTCAGACGGCCGTACGGGGCGCCAGCGCGCGCAGCTGCTTCTTGTCCGGCTTGCCGGCGTCCGTCAGCGGCAGCTGCCCGACGAACTCGATGTGGGCCGGCTCGTACATGGCGCCGCGCGCCTCGCGCACCATCGCGCGCAGCCGGTCCGCGTCGACGTCCGCGCCGGGGGAGAGCACCACGGCCGCGTACACCTGCTCCATCCGGTCCTCGTCGCGCACGCCGAAGACGGCGCTCTGTAGGACACCCGGGTGCGAGTTGAGCAGGTCCTCCAGCTCGGTGGTGTACACATGGCCGCCCACCACGACGATCATGTCCTTGATCCGGTCGACGATGGTCAGGTAGTCGTCGCCGTCCAGGAAGCCGATGTCGCCGGTGTGCAGCCAGCCGTCGCGCAGCACCTCGGCGGTCAGCTCGGGCTGCTTCCAGTAGCCCTGCATGATGCTCGCCGAACGGATGCATATCTCGCCGTGCTCGCCGCGCGGCAGGTCGCGGCCGTTCTCGTCGCGCACCGCGACCTCGACGTTGGGCAGGATCCGGCCAGCCGAGCGCAGCCGCTCCGGGTTGTCCGGGTCGTGGTCACCGGCGGGCAGCACGCTGATCCCGCCGGCCTCGTTCTGCCCGTAGAACTGCACCAGCACCGGGCCGAAGCGCCGGACCGCGTCGGCGATGCGGGCGGGCGAGGACTGGCAGCCGCCGTAGGTCAGGCAGCGCAGGCTGGAGGTGTCGGTGGTGGCCGCGTCCGGGTGGTCGGTGAGCTGGTAGAGCAGCGGCGGCAGCAGGAACAGGTGGGTGATCTGCTCCCGCTCGACCGCGGCCAGCACCTCGGCCGGGTCGAAGTCCTCCAGGAGCACCACGAGCCCGTGCTCGCGCAGCGTCACGTCGGCCATCATGCCGGCCGCGTGCGCCAGCGTGGTGCACACCAGCAGCCGGGTCCGCTCCTGGTCGGCGGGGCGCTCCCAGAGCACCTTGGCGTCGCCGGGTTCCTCGTCGTTGACGAAGGTGCGCACCTGGCCGTAGGTGGTGCAGATGCCCTTGGGGTGGCCGGTGGTGCCGCCGGTGTGGCGGATGGTGCAGATGTCCTCGGGCCGGGCGCCGCTCGGGACCGGCTCGTCGCTCTCCGCGGACGCCAGTTCCAGCAGGTCGGTGCCGGACTTCGCGGGACCCAGGGTCAGTACGGTCGCCACCGGGGCCAGCGTGGTCAGCTCGGCGGCGCGGTCGTCGAACCGGGGGTCGACGATCAGCGCGGCGGTCTCCACGTCCTTGACGATGGTGGCCTGCACGTCGGCCGAGAGCTTGTTGTAGAGGTGGTTGACCCGGCAGCCGATGAGGTTGGCGGCGTAGCGGGCGGCGATGGTCTCGGGCAGGTTGCCGCTGAGCAGCGTCACGGTCTGGCCGCGGTCGATGCCCTGCCCCCGCAGCGCGCGGGCCATGCGGTGGACGAGGGCGCGGAACTCACCCGCGGTGACGCGTCGCCCTTGGTGCACCAGCGCCACGCGCCCGGGGTCGGTCCCCAGCGCGTCGAGGTTCTCCTCCACGTAGGTGCGGAAGTCGTGCGCGGTGTCGGGCATAGGTGATTCCTCCTAGATCCCGGGGCATGACGGGTAGTTAGTTGCCCCGGACAACCATTTCCATGCTAACGGTCGTCGATCAAGGGTTCCAAGTTGACGCGAACGCGCGTTGGCGGGCCTTTTACCGAGGCGGGGATATCTGGCCAACAATGGCAGGCCGACGGAGGCGTTCGGGCGTGCGATGTCCCCGAACGCCCGCTTTTCTGCTGCGGGAAACGGCAGGTCAGGGCCCTGTCGGGAGGTTTCCGGCGGCTCGCGGGAATGGCCGGTTAACGGGGGGCGGGGGCGTCGGGAAGGTATACGCGCGGCGCGCGGCCGCGCATTCGGGGCGCCGGCCGCGCGTGGAAATTGCGCATCGTCCGAAATGACAGGTTCCCTGTGGCGGGGAATTGACTGAGTGTTTGCCTGCCTTTTGCTGACGCTGTTGTTCCGGGTGTGCTCAAAGCGTGGATTTGCCCGGGTCGCCCATCGGCACCGCGTCCAGTACGGCGACATCCATCGGCGCGGCGAGCAGCCCGCTGACCCCGTTCGCGATCTCCGCGAGCGCCGCACCCCGGGAGTGCACGTCCAGCGCCGCCCGGTCCGCCCAGTTCTCCACGACCACCACCCGGTCCTCGCCCGCGTGCACCGCGTACAGCAGACAGCCGTCCTCCTGGTGGACGGCGGGCGCGTGCGCACGGAAGACATCGAGCGCCGCCTCCAGCTCGCCGGGCTTCGTCCTGATCGTGGCGACGACGATGGGCATACGGGTGACCTCCTGGCCGGGCGGAACGTCGAACGGAATGTCGCACGAACCTACCCCACCGCAGGGCCCTGACCTGCCGTCACCTCACGGGCGACGCGCCGCCACCGGTCTTCTCCGCCCGGCAGCGGCCAGGCCCAGGTGGGCCGGGGCGCCGAGCGCAGTTCCCGCAGGCGGCGGGCGAGAGGCGGCCCCGCGACGGCGGCGCCGTCCGGGACCGCGGCGCCGTTGACGGTGCGGAGCCCGGCGAAGCGGTCCAGTTCGGTCTCGTAGCGCAGCACTGCCTGCCGGGTGTCCGCGGCCACCTCGTCGTCCGGTGCGGTGCGGTGCAGGTGCAGCAGCGGCGGTGCGACGGACTCGGCGATCGCCGCGGCGAGCCGCGCGTGGCCGTCGAGGACCAGATGGCAGTCCAATCCGCTGACCCACCACAGCAGCACGGGCGGCAGCGAACCGTCACGGGCCTGCTTGCGGTACGCCTTGACGCGGCCGTCGTCCGCGTCGGGCATCTGCCGCAGGGGCAGGATCTCCCACGAGCCGGAATGGACGAACCAGTCGATGTAACCGTCCGGATGGCCCTCGATGAGCAGGGAGGCCCAGTACTCGGACTGCGGCAGGCGGCCGTGGTTCCAGCGCAGGAGCGGGCTGTCGCGGGAGAGCAGCCATCGCCCGTCGTGCAGAGGGCTGTCCGGTGCGGCGAGCAGGTACCGCACGAAGCGGTGCGCCCAGCGGTCCGGGTGCCCGGCCAGGGTCCGTGCCGTCCCGGCACGCAGCGGCGGGATGACGGAGCGGTAGGCATCGGTGCGCCGGAAGTCCACGCCGTAGTTGTTCTCCTCGACGGTGGCGAGGAGCACGGGCCGCGACCGCTGGGCGAGAAGCAGCCGCCGCGCGGCGCTGAACAGGCACAGCCCTGGTTCGCGGCGCGCCTGTACGTCCAGGGACAGGCCCGTCCACGTGCCGTCGTCCCCAGTGATGTCCGTGCGCCGCATGCCGTGACTCTACGGGTGCCCGAGATCGGCCGGAACCACCGCCCTGTCCGCACCGGACACCGGGGCGGCGCGTGGTACGGGTGGAAGTGCCGGTGCGGGAACGGCAGGAACGGGGGAGCGGCATGGACACCGTGATCGTTCAGTTGCCCGGGGGACAGGGGCGCGGTGGGCCGGAGTTGCTGCGGCTGGGGCCGGGGGACACCGCGGACTTCGGGCGCGGCGCGCCGGGCGCGCCGGTGGCCGTGCCGCTGTCCGACCCGGGCGTCTCGCGGCTGGCGGGGCAGCTCACCGCCGCGGAGGACTACTGGCGGCTGTCCAATTTCAGCCGCGCGGTGACCTGTGTCGTGGAGAACCTGGAGGGCGCGGGGGAGCATATCAAGGTCGCCCCGGGGCGGCTCGGGGCTCCGGTGCCGTTCGAGTTCTCCCGGGTGCTGCTGCCCGCGACGCGGGGCGAGGCGTCTTTCAAGGTGTTCGCGCCGGAACACGCGTACCTGGACGGCGAACCGTACGACGGCGTGGGCGAGCCGACGATGAGCCCCTTCGCGCTCGACCCGACCTCGAAGTACTTCCTGGTGCTCCTCGCCCTGTGCGAACCGCGCCTGCGCGACGCCTCCAGCGGCGCGGTGCCGGGCGTCGGCGACGTGCTGGAGCGGCTGCGCCCGCTGGAGGCGTGCCGCGAACTGACCCGCTCCGCCGTCAACTACCACATCGACTACCTGACCTCGGTGAAGCTGCGGCTGCGCGCCGGCGGCCCGGCGGAGCCGGACGCCCGTGGCGGCGGCAAGCGCGACGAACTCGTCGCCTTCGCGCTGCGCTTCGACCTGATCCGCGAGGAACACCTCGCCCTGCTGTCCCCCGGGCGGCGGCGGTGAGGCGCGGGGCGGGCTGAGGGGCACGGCGCGATGGACGGAGCGAGTGCCACCCCGCCGCCCGGCATCCGGCCCGGCTACCGGATCGGCGACTGGCGGCTGGCCGGGCCCATCGGGGCGGGCAGCTGGGGCAGCGTGTACGCCGCCGAGCACACCGCCGACCGCCGCCCGGCCGCCGTGAAGATCCTGCGCACCGACCTGCTCGCGCCGGGGCAGCGCGCCTGGATGGACGAACTGGTCCGCCGGGAGGTCCGCTTCAGCCTGGAGGCCGACCACCCGCATCTCGTACGCGCCCACGCGGCGCTCACGATCGAGGACCCGGACCGCCCCGGGCTGGACGGGCTCACCGCCCTCGTCATGGACCGGGCCGAGCGCAGCCTGCGGGACCTGCTCGCCGACGCGGCCGGCGGCCCGCTGCCGGACGGACCGCGCCTCCTGCGGGAGATCGCCGACGGGCTGGCCCACCTCCACGGGCGCGGCTGGGTGCACGGGGACCTGAAACCGGCCAACATCCTCCTCGCGCCGGACGGCACGGCGTGGCTCGCCGACTTCGGCCTCGCCGCCGAACTGGAGGGCAGCCACGCGTACGTACCGCCGCTCGGCTCGCTCGACCACGTACCGCCCGAGTGGTGGTCGCAGCGCACCGGGCAGCGCGGCGCGACGGTGCGCCCCACGGCCGACATCTGGGCGTACGGCGTGCTGGCCCACCAGGTGCTCACCGGCGGCCGGCACCCCTTCCCCGGCCGTACGGCACGGGCCCGCGCCCTCGCCGCGCAGACGTACGCGCACGGCGGCGCGCCCCTGCGCATGGACGGCCAACTGCCGCCCGGGTGGCGGGAACTGATCGGTGACTGCCTGCTGCCCGACCACGCGTCGCGGGCCCGGCACACCGCCGCGGAGCTGTCCCGGCGCGTACGGCGGTTGTGCGCCGCGCCCGGCGCGCGGCGCCGCGCCGC
>NZ_JOCQ01000109.1 GCF_000720725.1 Streptomyces rimosus subsp. rimosus | reverse complement strand
GGGCTCGGCCGATGGCGCGGCAGCCATCGCCCCGCCCGCCTGCGCCGCGGCGGCTGCCGGGGCGTTGCGCGGACGCGGCGGTGGCGGCTGTACGGGCGGGGGCGACTGCGGTACGGGCTGCCGCGCGACGCGGCCCTGCCCGGAGCCGCCTCGGCCCGCGGACGCCGGGGTGGTCTGCCGCCCGCCGCGCCGCCCCTCGATGAGCGCGACCGCGCCGTCCGGCAGCCAAGCGGAGGCGGTGCCGCTGTCGTCGCTGCCGGAACCGAACAGATGCGGGGCGAGCTGGGACTGGAGGTCGGCGGGGGTGGGGCGGCCCGGCGCCTCCATCTGCATGCAGGACTCGATCAGCGGCCGCAGTTCGTCGGGCAGCCCGGCCAGGTCCGGGCCCTCGCGCAGCAGCATGAAGACCGTCTCGACCGGGTTGGCGCCATGGAAGGGGGCGTGTCCGGTGGCGGCGAAGACCAGGGTGGAGCCCAGCGAGAAGACATCGCTGGCGCCCGTGACGCTGCGGGAGTCACGGGCCTGCTCGGGCGACATGTACGCGGGCGTGCCGACGGCGACGTTCGTCATGGTCAGGCGGGTGTTGGAGACGCCGCTGGCGATGCCGAAGTCGATGACGCGCGGGCCGTCCTCGACGACCAGCACGTTGGACGGCTTCAGGTCCCGGTGGACCAGGCCCGCGCCGTGGATGGACTGCAGCGCCTCGGCGATGCCGGCCGCGAGCCAGCGCACCGCCTGGGCCGGCAGCGGCCCGCACTCATTGACTATTTCCTCCAGGGAGGGCGCGGGCACGTACGCGGTCGCCAGCCACGGCACTGCGGCGCGCGGGTCCGCGTCCACCACCGCCGCGGTGTAGAAGCCGCTGACCGCGCGGGCCGCCTCGACCTCGCGGGTGAAGCGGACCCGGAACAGCTGGTCCTCGGCGAGTTCCGTACGCACCGTCTTGATCGCCACGCGCCGCCCGGACGCCGAGCGCGCGAGGTAGACCAGCCCCATGCCGCCGGCCCCGAGACGGCCGAGCACCTCGAACGGGCCGATCCGCCGGGGATCGTGCTGCGTCAGCTGTGTCAGCTGTTCCACCACTTGCCTGCCACCTCCCCGTGGGGCGTAAAAGAGACTCTCAAAAGCCAGTGGCCGCCGAGAGCCACTGCCCCGTGCAGCGTCTCACCGCCTGGCCGATTCGGCCGTACGCGTGCTGATTCTTCCTGGCCGGGCCCACGGTTGCGAACCCGGGGCCGCTCCCGTCGTGTCCCGGCGGGCCCCCGCGCCGCGCGGCGCCGACGTCACCTGTCGTGACGAGGTGCCGCGTACGGGTGCCCCGGCGCACCGGCGTCCGCGCCCGGAAACCCCTCGAACACGGCCCGCACGGCCCTTGGGGCGCCGCGCCGCGGCGCCCTCACACCGGCCGCGTGCCGACGGATATCTCCGGCGACGCCGCCCGGCGCCCCGTGCGCGGCCGTCCGCCGAACCTGCTGCCCGTATCCCTGCCGGTCATGCCGTCCCGTCCCCGTGTCCGTCCCGCGCCGCCGCGCTCCGGCGCGGCCCTTACCCACTGTGCCGCACTCATGGTCACCGCGCTGCCCCGCCCGTTCGAGCGGTTCCCGCACGGGCCCGCTGCCGGGCCGCGCCGTCCGCGGCCCGACAGCGGGTGCCGGTACCGGCCCGTGGGTGCTGTGCGGGGTGCCCGTGCAGCACGGGCCGGTTGTCTATTTAGGGGACAGGACGCCGAACGCGGCTCCCTGGTTGTCGGCGAGCACCGCAAAGGGCCCGCCTGGAGTAGTGACCGGCTCCGCGACGACCCGGCCGCCGAGGCGGGTGGCGGTCTGCACGGCGTCGTCCATTCCGGCGGCGAGGAAGCAGACGGTGAAGTGCGGCGGCATCTCGGCCGGAACGCGGTCGTCCATGAGGACCCGGCCGCCGATCTCCTGCGTCCGTCCGGCCGGCCGCCAGGGGGAGAAGCGCTCGTCGGACGCCGGGCTGTCGGCCACAGCCTCGAAGCCGAAGACCGCGCCGTAGAAGGCGTCGGCTCCCTTCGGGTCGCGGGTGTTCAGGCTCATCCAGACGTACGCGCCGGGCTCGCCCGTCACCTCGAAGCCGCGGTGGCCGCCCGCCTGCCAGACGCTGAAGACCGCGCCCGTGGGGTCGGCGGCGACCAGCAGGGTGCCCAAGTCGCCGACGGGCACGGCCTCGGAGACGATCCGGCCGCCCGCTTCCAGGATCTTCGTGCTGGTCCTGGCGGCGTCCGGGGTCGCGAAGTAGAGGTTCCACGCGGTGGGCATCCGGCCGTCCCGCTTGGGCATCAGGCCGGCGGCGGCCCTGCCGTCCCGGTACGCCACGGTGTAGCCGCCGTGCTCGGCGGAGCCCTCGGAGAACGTCCAGCCGAACAGGTCGCCGTAGAATCGCTTGCCCGCTTCCGGATCGGGCAGCATGACGTCCGCCCAGCAGGGCGTGCCCGCCGCGAATGCAGTCATGGGAACAAAGTAGCCCTGGATCAAGCAGCACGCCCGGACAGTAATCGAACATTTTGTCAATTCTCTGCGATCACGCTCATTACCGGACAATTCTCGGCGTCCGACAATGGACCGTCCCGCGGCCGGCGTACGGCCTTCGGAACCTCGTCCACCGGTGCGGATAAGTTGTCCACAGCCTGTTGATAAGACGATTCACTTGTTCGGGCCAAGCCGCCCGCGGCCCCGCCGCGGACCTCCGAAGACGCCGTGGGCCCGGGATCGGGCAGGGCCGATACGGCCGAACTCCCGCATCCCCATTTGCAGGCAGCCAAATCGCGCTCCGATCACCCCTCGGTAAGCTGACGGCATGACAGGACAAGTACGAACCGTCGACGGCAGAGTCGCCGGGCGCCGCGGACAGGCGACCCGGCAGAAGCTGCTCGACTGCCTCAGCGACATGCTCAGTTCGTCCCCGTACAGAGACGTCAAGGTCATCGATGTGGCCCGCAAAGCGGGCACTTCGCCCGCGACGTTCTACCAGTACTTCCCCGATGTCGAGGGCGCGGTACTGGAAATCGCCGAGGAGATGGCCAAGGAGGGCGCGAGTCTGACCGATCTCGTCGCCGGGCGCTCCTGGGTGGGCAAGTCCGGCCGCCAGGCGGCCGAGGAACTCGTCGAGGGATTCCTCTCCTTCTGGCGGCAGAACGACGCGATCCTGCGCGTCGTGGACCTCGGTGCCGCCGAGGGCGACAAGCGGTTCTACAAGATCCGCATGAAGATCCTCAATGCCGTCACCAACTCCCTTACGGATTCCATCAAGGAACTCCAGTCCAAGGGCAAGGTCGACAAAGACGTCAGCGCGGCCGCGATGGCCGGTTCGATCGTCGCCATGCTGGCCGCGGTCGCCGCCCACCAGAAGGGTTTCACGAGCTGGGGCGTCAAACAGCAGGAACTGAAGCCGAACCTGGCCCTGCTGGTCCATCTCGGTGTCACCGGGAAGAAGCCCACGAAATGAACCCGGCCGGTCCGGCCCCGTTCGACCCGGTCCGGGCGGCATTACGGGAATTTGCGGAATTCCGGGAATCCCGGCCAACTCGGGGAATTCACGGAATCCGGCTCACGGAACACTCTTCTGCGTTCGCGCACGTCCTGCCATGGCTGTCCGGTACAGCGGGTGTTGGCGGCCCCCGGGGCGGCCGGCACCCGCTGTACGCGTCTGCGCACGCCGCCGCTTCATGATCGCGCCTCCAGCCGGAAGATCCGGATCTCCCGTGTGACGCGCGCCTGGTACGCGGCGTACGGCGGCCAGATCTCCCGCACCTCCGCCCACGCCCGCGCCCGCTCGTCCCCGCTCAGCAGCCGCGCCCGTACCGGAATGTCCCGGCCCCGCCAACTGATCTCGGCCGCCGGGTTCTTCAGCAGATTGGCCGTCCAGGACGGGTGCCCCGTACGGCCGAAGTTGCTGCCGATCAGCAGCCAGGTGCCGGACTCCTCCGGCAGGCACGCCAGCGGGGTACGCCGTGGCAGCCCCGTCCGGGCGCCCGTCGCCGTCAGGATCGCCCCGGGCAGCATCCGGGCGCTCAGCAGCACCTTCCCGCCGGTGAGCCGGTGCACCGTACGGTCGAGCGCGGGGATGACGTACGGCGCCACCCGCGCGAACGCCCGCGTGGCCGACACCTTCTGCACCAGCCGCCTGCCGGTCCCCTTCACCCTGCCGACCCCTTTCACCCTGCTGCACCTCTTCGCTCCGCCGGCCTCCCCCGCCCCTACGGGCACCGTTCCCCGCCCGGCCGCCCTCACGCCGGAACCGCCGCCCGGCCGTCGGCCCCGAAGAGGCCCGCCGTCTCGGCGGCGTGCGCCCGCAGCCGGTGCACGGGCCCCAGCAGCAGTTCGTCGCAGGCCGCGCGCTTGAAGGCGAGGTGGGCATCGTGTTCCCAGGTGAAGCCGATGCCGCCGTGCAGCTGGATGGCCTCCCCGGCCACCGCGCGCAGCGTCTCCAGGGCGTGCGCGAGCGCGAGGCCGGGTGCGCCGGGCTCGGCGGCCTGCGCCGGGGCGCCCACCGCCCACGCCGCGTAGTAGGCGCCGGACCGGGCCGCCTGCACCCGTACGTACAGATCCGCCAGCCGGTGCTGGACCGCCTGGAACGATCCGATGGGCCGCCCGAACTGCTCCCGCGCCCGGACGTACTCGACGGTCCGCCCGAGCGCCGCGTCCGCCGCACCGACCGCCTCGGCCGCCAGCGCCGCCGCCGCACCGGCCCCCACCCGCGCCAGCGCGGCCACGACCGGCCCCGGCGCCTCCTCCGCCCCCAGCAACCCCGCTGCCACATCGCGCAGTTGGACACGCGCCGACGGCCGGGTCTCGTCCATCGCCGTCTGCCGGGTCCGTACGAGTCCGGGCGCGTCGCCGGGCACGACGAAGAGCAGCGTGCGACTGCGCGCGTAGCCGCCCGCGTGCGCGGCCACCAGCAGCACATCCGCGCCGTGCCCGCCCACCACCTGCTCGGCCTCCCCGTACAGCCGCCACTCCCCCTCCGCGCCGCCCCGCTCCGGCGCGCACCTCCGCGCCTGGATGCCACCGGCCCGGCCGCCGCCCGCCCAGTCCCCGTCGTTGGGGCCGGTCAGCGCGAGCGCGGTGGCCAGCCGGCCACCCGGTACGGCGAGCGCGCCGGTCAGCTCGCCCGCCGCGAGGGCGGGCAGCAGCTCCGCGCGCTGCCGCTCCGTCCCCAGCGCCAGTACGAGCGGCGCGACGAGGACGGCGGTGGGCAGCAGCGGTGACGGCAGCAGCACGCGCCCTGTCTCCTCGCAGGCCAGGGCGAGTTCCGTGGCCCCGCAGCCGACTCCGCCGTACGCGGTGGGCAGGGCCAGCCCCGGCAGCCCGAGCTGCTGCGCGAGCTGCCGCCACAGGGCCGGGTCGTATCCCTCGGGGGTACGGGCGGCGGCCTTGACCTCGTCGGGGCCGCAGCGCTTCTGGAGCAGTTCCCGCAGCGTACGGCGGATCTCGTGCTGCTCCTCGGTGAACGCGGCATCCATCGGCGGGCTCCTCCCGGCCGTCACCGGCGTGACCTGACGAGCCGTCATGTTAGGTACACCCACCGCAAATGCCCAGCCCCACACGCCTGCCGCCGCCCAGCAAACCTGATGTACCGTCAGCTCCATGCGCAAGGTCGCCATAGCCGGTGTCGCGCTCTCCGACTGCGGACGCGTGGACGACGCCACCCCGTACGCCCTGCACGCCCAGGCCGCCCGCCGCGCGCTGGCCGACGCCGGACTGGACCGCTCGCTGGTCGACGGCTTCGCCTCGGCCGGGCTCGGCACGCTCGCGCCCGTGGAGGTGGCCGAGTACCTGGGACTGCGCCCCACCTGGGTGGACTCCACCTCGGTGGGCGGCGCCACCTGGGAGGTGATGGCCGCGCACGCCGCCGACGCGATCGCGGCCGGGCAGGCGCGCGCGGTGCTCCTGGTGTACGGCTCGACAGCGCGCGCGGATCTCAAGGCCCGCCGCCGTACCGCCAACCTCTCCTTCGGCGCCCGGGGCCCGCTCCAGTACGAAGTGCCGTACGGCCACACCCTCGTTTCCAAGTACGCCATGGCCGCCCGCCGCCACATGCACCAGTACGGCACCACCCTGGACCAGCTGGCGGAGATCGCCGTCCAGGCGCGGGCCAACGCGGCAGCCAACCCGGACGCCATGTACCGCACGCCCATCACGGTCGACGAGGTCCTGTCCGGCCCGGTGATCGCCGACCCGTTCACCAAGCTGCACTGCTGCATCCGCTCCGACGGCGGCTGCGCGGTCCTTCTCGTCGCCGAGGAGTACGTACGCGACCTGGCCAAACCGCCGGTCTGGGTGCTGGGCACGGGCACCGCCGTCTCGCACGCCGCGATGTCCGGGTGGGACGACTTCACCGTCTCCCCCGCCGCCGTCTCCGGGCGCCGGGCCTTCGGGCGGGCCGGGGTCCGCCCGGCGGAGATCGACGTGGCCGAGATCTACGACGCCTTCACCTACATGACCCTCGTGACCCTGGAGGACCTCGGCTTCTGCGCGAAGGGCGAGGGCGGCCCGTTCGTCACGAAGGGGCGGCTGCTGCGGGACGGCGGCCTGCCCGTCAACACGGACGGCGGCGGCCTGTCCGCCTGCCACCCCGGCATGCGCGGCCTGTTCCTCCTGGTCGAGGCGGCACTTCAGTTACGCGGCGAAGCCGGCCCCGACCGCCAGGTACGCCGCGCGCACGGCCGCCCGCCCGAACTCGCCGTGGCGTCGGGGACGGGCGGATGGTTCTGTTCGTCGGGGACGTTGGTGCTGGGGCGGGGGTAGGGGCGCGCTTTACCCGCCCGCGGGGGACTCAGAAGGAGAACGACATGATCGCCGCCTGCGCGGTGGTGGCCGTGGTGTCGAAGAAGGCGACCAGCTCTTCGTAGTTCGACCGCAGGTAGGAGAGTTCGCCGTCCTCGCTGCCGTCCTCGCTGCCGTCCTCGTCGCTGCCCTCGCCGTCGTCCCATACGCCGGGGTACACGTCTTCTTCGGTCATCCGCGCCGCGTCGTAGTGAGCGGCCAGCCGAACGAACGGCAGGGCCCGCAGTTCCTCGGCTGCCGCCTGCACGGTTTCGGCGGACCAGCCGCTGAGCGTGCCTTCCTCGGTGATCGGTATCCCGTCCGTCTGGAGGTCGAGCTCCGCCTCCGCCTCGTCCAGCAGGTACTGGATTCCGGCCCACGACTTGTCGAGATACACCCCGGGATTGCCCGGCCGCCGGTTGTTCCAGCTGAGGTCGTCCAGGAACTCCCTGGCCCACCCCGGGTCCGCGTGCGCCTGCTCCAGTTCCGCCGGCGTCACGCATGTGAACGAGATGACCATGCCCATGGAAGCTCCCCCAAGCGACTGCTGCGGCCCGGTGACCGGATATCGGTGGCCGGTGACCGGTGACCGATGACCGTTGGCCCTTGATCGGCGATCAAGTGTTCCACAGGGTGGTGGGGCGGCCGCCGGCGCGGCAAGGGCTCACTTGTTCTGGACCGGCGGGCAGTAGCCGGTCTTCTCACCGATGGAGTTGATCACGGCGTTGGACCGCGGGTCACCCGCGTAGTTGATCTGGTTGGTGCAGCTCTTGCCGGCTTCCTTCGGGGTGCCCGACGGCGTGGCCTGGTCCTTCGGCTGCGTCTTCTTCGGCGCCGGGCAGCGGCCGGTGTCCTCACCGATGGAGTTGATCTCGGCGTTGGACCGCGGGTCGCCCGCATAGTTGATCTTGTCCGTGCACTTCTCACCGGGCTTCTTCGCGGTGCCCGACGGCGCGCTCTTCCCGTCCCCCTGGGACTTCTTCGCGGTGCCCGACGGCGCGCCCTGCTCGCCTCCCCGGGACTTCTCGCCCGTGGCCCCGGAGGACTGCTGGCCACCCGCGACGGCCGAGGTGGACGGGGCGGACTTCACGCCGGTGCCGTCCTGACAGGCGGTGAGCCCGAACGCGGCGGCGGCGATCACCAGGGCGGCGGCGGCCTTGCGGGCGTGGCGGAGGGTGGCGGTGCGGTGCGTCATGGTCTTCCCCGTTCTCGTCGAGTGGCGCTTCGGCTCGTGAGAACAAGGTTGTCGGCCGCCGCTGACGCTCCGCCGCCGTACGGCTAACGCTCCGCTAACACGCGGAGCGCCGGAGAGCGCGCCGGCCGCTCAGCCGCGGTTGTCGGCGCTGCCCGGGAAGAAGTCGGCGCTTTGCACATACTCCATCGCCTTGGTGAATTCCGGGTCGCCCAGACGGCGTTCCATCTCCTCGGGGCTCACGTCCTCCACGCGTTCCTGGATCCAGTACAGGTTGCCCAGCGGATCGCGCACCCGCCCGACCCGGTCGCCGAAGGACAGGTGGGTGACCTCGGTGACCGAGGTGCCTCCGGCCGCGACGGCCTGCCGGTGCACGGCGTCGGCGTCTTCCACGTAGAGGCGCAGGAAGCCCGGGGTCGACGGCCACTCCGGCCGCGCGTCGAACATCATCACCACCGAGTCGCGGATGCGCACCTCCGCATGCCCGACGACCCCGTCCTCGTCGGCCAGGCAGGCCAGCTCCTCCGCGCCGAATGCCCGCTTCATGAAGTCGATCAGCTGCACCGTGTCGCGGGAGATGATCCACGGCGTGACGGTGTGGTAGCCGTGCGGGACGGGCTTGACGGACATCTGGTGCCTCCTGGAATGCGCGTGCCTCAACGTCAGTGATGACATTAGGCGGGCAGTAGGACAGGTTCTGTCCTACTGCCCGCCAGGTCGCCTTCCTGCCGTCGCCGCGAAGCCCTGACCCGCCCCCCGCCTACGCGAGCGGCAGCGTGTACTCCACGGCGCGTTCGGCCGTCGGGGCGAAGCCCAGCCGCTGGAGCGCGGCGTGCAGTGCTTCGTCGTCGGGTGCCGCGTTGACCTCGGCGGCGCTCAGGCCGGGGTGGTCCGTGTCGAGGGTGTGCAGCGCCGCCGCGGTGAGGGCCGTGAGCGCGTCGGCGGTGCTGTCGGCCTCGCGGTTGTGGACGAGGCGGGCGCGGGTGCCGGTCAGCTCGACGTCGTAGCGGGCTTCGTCCGTGGCGATACGGAACGCGACGTCTTCGTCCTCGGCCGGGAGCCGCCGTACCGCCGCGTCCCCCACGGGAGCGCCGGCCGGCAGGCCGCGCCGCCACCAGCGGTGAACCTCGCCGCTCTCCATGGCGTTCAGTTCCACCGCGGTCTTGCCGGGGCTGGTGTCCTCCTCCGTGATCCACCGCAGCGCCGTACCGCCCGCCTGCCGGACCGCGTCCGCCGCCTCCCGCAGCAGCGGCACCAGCAGCTCGTCCTCCGCGCAGTCGAGTACGGCGACGAAGCGCAGCGAGGCATCGGACGCGCCCAGGTCCAGCAGCGCGACGGAGCCTTCGACGGCCCCCAGGGGGCGCGCGGTGAAGACGGCGACGGTGTCCTCACCACACCACAGCTCACCGGCGATGGCCGGATCGGTTATGCATTCAACGAAGTTTGCCACTTCTTTACCATAGGGAAAATTGCCCCCGCTCGTCCACTATCGCCCCGATACGAAGGGGCCCTCCGTTCCGACGGCTCACCGGAGAGTGGCGAGGAATTCCCGTACGGCCGCGGCCAGCCCGTCCGGTTCCTCGGTCAGGATGAAGTGCCCGGCGTCCAGTTCGACCCGGCGGGTGTGCGGCCGGCGCTCGGCCATTTCCCGGGCCAGTCGCGGGGAGAGCAGGAAACTCGTACGGCCGTGCACGAGCAGGGCCGGGCAGTCGCTGCCCAGCCAGACCGGCCAGTGATCGCCCCGCACGGCGAGGTCGGACGCCACGATGTCCTCCGGCACGAACGGCAACCGCCAGCTGCCGTCCGGCTGTTGCCGCAGCCATTCCCCGACGATCGGGGCCGCCTCGCCGAGCCCGTCGAGCATCGCCTCCCGGGTCGGCGCCCGCCGCGGCCAGTCGAGGCAGAAGGAGATGCCGCTGGGGCCGGTGTCCGCGATGACGACCGGGTCGTCCACGTTGATGAGGGCACGTACCCGGCCGGGGTGCCGGGCGGCCAGGTGGTACGCGTTCTTGCCGCCCATGGAATGGCCGAGCACGACGGCGGACGGCAGGCCGAGGTGGTCGAGCAGGGCCACGGCGTCGGCGACATAGCCCCCGCGGGAGTAATCCGGGGCGCGATCGGACTCGCCGTGGCCACGCTGGTCGGGGGCTATCACCCGCCATTCCGGGCCGAGTTCGCCGGCCAGCGCGGCGAAGGCATGGCCTTCGGAGAAATGCCCGTGCAGGGCGAGGAGGGGTTTTCCGGTGGCCCGGCCGAAGTCCAGGTAGGAGAGGCGGCGGTTGCGGCGGTTGTTCAGAAGCAGTTCGGAACGCACGTATCGCGGACTTTCCATGCCCCGACAGTACGGGTGAGATCACCTCACCGTACGCTTAAGGCCGTTTTTGGGCATTCATGGAAAATCGAGTGTGAGCGTATGAAGAAGCAGGCCCGTCTCACGGCCTTCCTCGCGGCTGCCGCCGTCGCGCCGGCCGTCCTGTTCTCGTCCCCGGCGGTCGCCGCCGAGGCGCCGTCCACGGCCAAGTCGGCGCCGGACCGGGGCGCGGAGGCGAAGCCGGACGAGGCCGGGAAGCAGTCGGACGCCCGGTCGGTGGTCGAGGACCGGATCAAGGTCTCGCAGATCGCCTCCGACAAGAACGCCGGCCGTAGCCTGCGGGAGGCGGCCAACAAGGCGCTGGACGGCACGCCCGAGGACGTGCGCCGGTTCCTGGAGACGGGGCAGTACAAGGCGCGCGACACGGACAACCGCGTGGCGGTCATCCGGACTCTGTCCGGCAAGTACGTCGGCCGGAACGTGCGCGATGCCGTGAACAAGGCGATGGACGGCACCCCGCAGGACCGCGTGTACTACCTGGAGAAGGGGTACCACCTGGCGCAGATCGCGGACAACCGGACCCTCGCGGTGCAGATCTCCAGCATCGGCGGACCTGCGGTGCAGGAGGCCGCCCACGAGGCGATCCGCGAAGGCGACGACGCCATCCAGCGCTTCCTCGACGTAGGCCAGTACGAGGCCCGCGCCAAGGACGAGGCCGCCAAGAAGAAGGCCGAGGAGGAGAAGGCGGCCAAGGAGAAGGCCGACAAGGAGAAGGCTGCGAAGGACAAGGCAGCCAAGGACAAGGCCGACAAGGCTGCCGAGGAGAAGGCCGCCAAGGACAGCGGCAAGGGCGGCACGGACGGCAAGAACGTCCAGCCCGCCACCGATGTCCGTGCCAACGGCGAGCACGGCACCACCGCCGTCACCACCCCCGGCAACGCCGTCACGTCCGCCGGTCACGGCACCTCGCTGGCCGCCACCGGCGTCAGCCCGGCCGCCCCGTGGGCCGTCGGCGGTGCCGCCGTCGCGGTCGCCGCGGGCGCGGGCCTGGTGATCGCCGGCCGTCGCCGTACCGCTGCCGGCGAGCGCGGCTGATCTCTCACGGTTACGGCGGGACGCCCGGCCGCCCGGGCGTCCCGCTCCGTCTCACTTCCCCAGCGGCGCGATCCGCCGCTGCGCCATCACCACCGCCGCCCGGAACCGCGGATCGGGCCGCAGCGCGTACTCCCGGCGGCACGCCTCGGTGAACTTCAGGACGTGTTCGTCCCCGTGCTCCACGGCCCGCGCACCCAGCTCGTCCAACGAAGGCAGTTCCGCGGGCAGTTCGGCCCGCCATGCGCCCGTCCCCTCTCCGCGCCGGCTCGTCGTGAAGGCGAGCAGCAGCGCCGCGTGCACCTGCCACAGCGCGGCCAGCGTCGGTTCGTACTGGTCGGCGGGCAGGTGCGGCAGTACGAGCCGGGCGGCGGCGGGCGCGGTGACGCCGTGGATCAGCGGCACCGGGAAGACTTCGTCGTGGCTCAGGTACACGTCGGAGAACTGCGCCGTCATCTCGCTCAGCAGGTACGGCGCGTGCTCGACGGCCAGCGCGTCCAGCGCCTCGCCGTAGCCCGGCAGGTCGGCGAGGCGCGCCAGCCGGCCGCGTGCGACGCCCGGGTTCATCGGCCCGCCGTCGCCCGGTACGCGCGGCAGCGCCGCGATCGCCCCCGCCAGGTCGTACGAGCCGCGCAGCCGCGCCTGCCCGGGGAGGGCGGTGCAGCGGGCCGCCCAGTACGCCAACCCGCGCGCCAGCTCGGTGAGTTGGGGCCCCGTAGGCCCATCCTCGCCCGCCCCGTACAGCGCGCGCACCGCATGTGCCGTACGGATCAGCCCGTGCGTCAGCCCCGCGAGGAGCCCCGGCAGCAGGCGCGGCCACCACCGGGCGAGCACATCGCGCCACGGGGCACCGGCCAGCTCCCGTACGAACAGCCGCTCCCAGTCACCGGCCCGGTCGAACGCGCCGAGCGCCGGCCGCCAGGAACTCTCGTCGTCGGGGTCGAGCGCGAAACGGGCGGCGGGCGGCTCGTGGTGGGGCATCGCGACCCGGTAGCGCTCCACCCACCCGGCCACCTCGCCCTCGTACCCGAGCACCGCCAGCGCCTCGGCGCCCATCGGCCCGTGATTGGCCAGATCCGCCCCGGCTCCCCGCTCGTACCCCAGGTCGTCCATCCGCTCCAAGGCTTCATTGACCGCGTCGTGATAGCTGATCGACGGCATGCGCCTGCTCCTTCCGGAGGTCGCGATCCCAACAGTTTGGAGATACAGTTTGGAAATCCAAACCATCTAGACTCGCAGTATGCCGCACGCTCCTCAGGCCGAAAACGCCGGGCATCCCGCCGGACCGGTCGCCGAACCGGCCGCCGGCTCCTCCCTCCCGGTACCGGCCCCCGCCGACGTCGAGGTCATCGGCCTGATCCCGCTGCTCGCCCCGTACTTCCGCAAGGGGCTCGTCGAGGGCGCCATGCCGGAGCCGCTGCTCGGCACGATGAAGGCGCACCACCTCACCCCGCGCCACGGTGCGGTGCTGCCGCAGCTCCTCGCGGGCGCGCTGACCGTCGGCGACCTGGCCCGGCGCCTGCGGGTGTCCCTGCCGACCGCGTCCGAGCTGGTCGGCGCCCTGAACCGGGCCGGCATCGTGGAACGCAACGAGGACCCGGCCAACCGCCGCCGGGTCCTCGTCTCCCTGTCCGCCGACTACCGCCCCGCGATCGAGCGTTTCATCGCGACCCGCTCCGAACCGCTGCTGCGCGCCCTCGACACCCTGTCGCCGCGCGACCGCGCGGGCTTCGTCGCGGGTCTGGCGGCGTGGACGCGCGAGATACTGGCGTAGTGCCTCCCGGGCGCCGCCTCACGCCTTCGGCCGCGCCCCGACCGTGAACTCGGCGCCGAACGGGTCGGTGATCCGCGCATGCCGCGCGTACACGCTGTCCTCCGGCTCGCCCGCCGTACCACCGGCCGCGACCGCCCGCGCGACCGCCGCGTCCGTGTCCGCGACCTCGAAGAGCGTTCCCCAGCCCGCCGCCCCGGCGGACGGGTCGCCCATGATTCCGCCGATCTCGTGCCCGTCCGGGCGGCGCAGGAAGGTGAAGTCGGCGTCCGGCAGGTCGGCGTTGGGCTCCAGGGTGTAGCCGAAGACGGCCGCGTAGAAGTCGCGGGCCGGGGCGGGGTCCGGGGCGATCAGGTCGTTGCGTATGAGGGAGTTGGGCTCGTTGACGACCTCGCAGCCGAGGCGGGCGCGGCCCTGCCACAGCCCGAACTGCGCGCCCACGGTGTCCTCGACGAGCGCGGCCCGCCCGTAATCCCGGATCTCGACCGGCCCCCACAGCACCCGGCCGCCCGCGTCGGCGACGCGCTTGGCCGTGCCGTCGCAGTCGTCGGTGGCCATGTACATGATCCACGCGCCGCCCGCCTCGCCGGGCCGCTCCATCAGCCCCGCCGCGCGCTGCCCGTCCACCAGCCCGACGGCGTACCGGCCGTGCTCCGCGCCCTCTGCCGCCGGATCCGCCGCCTCCCCCGCCGCCCCTGTCGTCTCCGTCTCGTACGTCCAGCCGAACAGCGCGCCGTAGAAGTCCATGGCCCGGTCCAGGTCGGGCACGGTCAGTTCAATCCAGGTGGGCGTCCCGTCGGGCTGGTTGCCGGTGACACGGCTCATGACGTGCTCCTCACGGTACGGGGCGACCGGCCGGCCGGCCGCGCTGACCCGGTACCGATGACGCTAGGCGCCATGCAGGACGGGTCACGTCCTATATGCGCCACGCCTTGCGGCAACCTCCCGTAACACCACTGTGCCTCCGTCTACGGGACCCCGTTACGCAGCCGCCGAATCGCCGCAATAGAGGGCAGACACCATCATGTGCGGTGTGCCCTTTGCCCGCCCGCCCCGCCGGGCCCCACGGAAAATGACGTGCTGATGCGCCGCTCCCCGACGGCCTTCCTGAGGCGCGCCCAAGCGGTGGCGCCTGGCCTGGCCCTCTCCCTCGTAGGTGCGTCCGTGCTGCTGAGCGGCTGCGCCGCGACCGGCGACCCGAAGAGCGCCGGGCGGACACCGGCGGCCAGCGCCCCCGAACAGGTGTGGTCCGCCAGTAGGCCCCCGAAACCCCTGGGGCCGCCCAACTCCGCCGGCCGGCCGACCCCGCTGCGGGCGCTGCCGCGCGTGCCGTCCGGAAACATTCACGAGGTCGCGCCGCTCACCATCGCCCGCGCCGCGGCCGAGCCGATGGACGCCTCGGACGACACGGTGAAGAAGATCAAGGAGTGCCGGACCATCGGGCAGCGGCCGTGCGCCGTGCAGGCCCCCCGCTACCGGGACCTGACCGGCGACGGCAAGGACGACCTGCTGCTGGCCATCGAGGCGGGCAACGGCTGGGTGTCCCTGTGGGCCTTCACGGTCAAGGACGGAGTGATCACCCAGGTCCTGGCCAACTCGAACAGCGCCAGGTCGGTCGAGCTGTCCGGCCGCGAGGTGATCCTGTGGGACCCGGTCACTACGGGCGGCTACGAGCTGCGCCGCGTCTACACGTGGGACGAACGCCTACAGGCCATGAACGAACGCGTCACCGAGTACGTCGAGACCGGCCGGAAGTGACGCACCCATGCCGATACGCCGCTTCCTGACGTCCTGCCTGGTGTGCGCGTCCGTGCTGTTGGGCGGGTGTGCGGTGACCGGCGGGCCGAGGAGTGCCGGGCATACGGCGGCCGTATCGGCGCCGTCCCGACTGTGGCCCGGTCGGCTGGCCCCACCACAGCCCACGGAGCCGCCGGAGGCGGCGGACAAGCCGAAACCGGTACGGGGATTGCCGCGCGTGCCGTCCGGCGACATGCGCCGCATCCCGGCGCGGGACGTGGCGCGGGCCACGGTCGGGAAGTGCCGGGCCGCCGGGCCGGAGACGTGTTCCGTGGAGACGCCGAAGTACTGGGACCTGACCGGCGACGGCAAGGACGAGCTGCTGATCGGCGTCGCGTCCGGGAAGACGTTCCTGTTCCTGAGCGCCTTCACGGTCAAGGACGGGACGGTCGCCCAGATCATGGACGCCGGGGTGACCCCCTCGTCGGTCGAGCTGTCCGGCGGTGACGTACTCGTCCGCGAGCCCGCCGATTACGCCGGATACGACCTGCGCCGGATCTACACCTGGGACCCCCACTTGCAGGTCATGAACGAACGCGTCACCGAGTACGTCAGACGATGAGGCGGAGGAACTCCGCCCAGGCGGCGGGGGGTACGGCGAGCGCCGGGCCGGATTTGTTCTTGGAGTCGCGTATGTGGATGGTGGTGGGGGTGGGGGCGACTTCGACGCATGTACCGCCTTCATTGAGGCTGTAACTGCTCTTGGTCCACGCCAATTCGGCGCTCATAGCTCACCTGCTACCTTCTCGATCAGTTCCAGGGACTTCCCTGGCGACAGAGCCTCCGCGCGAAGTGCTCCGAACCGCTCCCTGTGGTGGGCTGCTTCAACTGGCTTGGTGAGCAACCTACTCCGGTCCTGGCCTTCCAAGAAGACGCTGTCTCGCCCGTCCGGTGAGAACAGCAGGTCCAGCGGTCCAGTCAGCCCTGCGTGCGTAGGCGTGACGGTGGGCATCACTTGCAGCGTTACGTGTGCCAGTTCGCGGGCAGTGGCCGCCGCGTGCAGCAGGGCCGCTTTCAGCACCCCTTCTCCGCCCAGCGGCCGGTGGAGCGCCCCTTCCTCGATTACGAAGCTCACGGTCGGCGCGGGCTCCCGCAGCAGCACCGCCTGGCGCTCCAGTCGTTCCTGAGCCAGTTCGTCGATGTCTCCCCTACGCAGCGCCGGGACCCGCGATCGATGAAGTGCGCGGATGTAGTCCGGGGTTTGCAGGAGCCCGGGAATCACCATCGCCAGGTACCCACCGATGCTCAGCGCCTCGGCCTCCAGCAGTTGCCACTCCAGGAATTGTGCCCGGCTCGGCTCCTGCTCCATCAGCTCTACGCACGATTCCAGAGTGCCGTCGGCCACCGTGAGCCGATCCGCGTCAATCAGGAATCCCGCGCTCGGAATCCGCTCACCCCGCTCGTACGCGCCCTCCAGCGATTCCGAAACGTGCGTCTCCTTGGCCAGAATCCTTTGCGTCATACCGACTCGCTGGCGGCAGATCTTGATAAGCCCACCGACGTGTGTACGCGCGGCCGACGGCTCGATACGCCCCATCACGATGACCAGCTCCTCCCCTACATCCTGCATGTGAGCCGCTTTCACCTGGTGACGCTACGCACATACGCCGACCCTTGTTGTCATGACGACGAAAGACCACCCCGACGAGCCACGCCTCCTCCCCTGGGCCAATGAGGACGGCAAGCCCTGTTACGTGATCGGGGAGGGCCGGGGCCTCGTGTCCGACTTCGCGGACCAGCTGGAAGAGTTGCAACTGTGCACCGCAATCCAGGTGTTGGACCACTCGCGAGCCAGCCTCAGCCGCCCCGAACCGCTCACCCCCACCGAGCTGCTGTTCATCACCAACCGGCTCACCGAGTCGCTGACCGACGCCGTGCGCGTGGCCGACAGCCGGGGCCGCAGGCTGAACCAGACCCTTCACGCACCGTGAGCGCGACCGACCCACGCGATCCATACACGCGTCATAGACAAGCGTATAGATCACTCGTATAGTCGCGCCATGACCACAACAAGACGCACCCACGTCCTCATATCCGGCGCCGGCATCGCCGGCCCCGCACTCGCCCACTGGCTCCACCGCTACGGCTACGCCGTAACCGTCGTGGAGCGCGCCCCTCAGCCGCGTACCGGCGGCTACAAGGTCGACATCCGAGGCGCCGCGGTGAACGCCGCGCAACGCATGGGCGTCATGGGCGCGGTCCGGCGCGCGAGTACGGACATGCGTACCGGCGCGTACGTGGACGACGGCGGGCGGCGCGTAGCCACGCTGCCCGCCGACATCTTCGGCGCCCGGGTGGACGGCGACGACGAGATCATGCGCGGCGACCTGGCCCGCATCCTGTACACGCACACGCGGGACGACGTGGAGTACGTCTTCGGCGACTCCATCACCTCGCTCGCGGACGACGGGACGGGGGTGGACGTCACGTTCACCCGCACCGCGCCGCGCCGGTTCGACCTCGTCGTGGGCGCGGACGGCCTGCACTCCACCGTCCGCCGCCTCGCTTTCGGCGACGAGTCGCGCTACCTGCGCCACCTCGGCGCGTACATCTCCGCCTTCAGCGTGCCGAACGAACTCGGCCTCGACCGCGAGGAGTTGTACTACGCCGCACCCGGCGCGCTGGCCTGCGTCTACAGCACGCCCGACGACGCGGGCGCCAAAGCCATGCTCTGCTTCCGGTCGCCGCGGCTCGCTTACGATCACCGCGACACGGACCGCCAGCGCGCGCTACTGGCCGACGCCTTCGCGAACGCCGGCTGGCAGGTGCCCGGCCTCCTCGCCGCTTCCCGTACGGCCGAAGACTTCTACTTCGACGGGCTGCACATGATCGAGATGGACCGCTGGTCGCGCGGGCGCGTGGTGCTGCTGGGCGACGCCGCGCACTGCGCGTCCCCCGCGTCGGGGCAGGGGACGGGGATGGCGCTGGTTGGCGCGTACGTACTCGCCGGGGAACTGGCGGCGGCGGGCGGCGACCCGCTGACGGCCTTCGCGCGCTACGAGGCCGAGATGCGCCCGTACGTCACGGAGAACCAGCGGATGGCGGAAAACTTTGTACCGCAGATGCTGCTCGGCAGCAGGCGGGCGATCCGGTTCCGCCACCTGATGCTGCGGATGCTGCCCCACATGCCGTGGAAGAACCTGGTGGCGAAGAAGCTCGCCGAGGACGTACAGCGCGGCGCGAACGCGATCACGCTCAAGCCGTACGCGTCCCCGTACACGCCCACGACCTGGGAGCCCGCCGCCCCGCAGCCCGCCATCCCGGAGCCCGCCGCGCTGTGCGCGGATTAGGCTGCCGGGCATGGTGGATCACCCGGCCGAAAGCCAACCCACGGACCCCGCCGCCGACGACCGCTTCCGTGCGCTCCTGCGCTCCCTCCGCGTATGGGACTGCGAGCTGCCCGCCATCGACCCGGACCCCGCGCACGCCCCGGCCCACCCGCTGCCCCTCTTCCGGCAGTGGCTGCGGGAGGCGGCCGAGGCGGGCGTACCCGAGCCGCACACCATGACGCTCGCGACGGCGGGCGCGTCCGGCGACCCCAACGTACGTACCGTGATGCTGCACGACGCCGACGCGCGCGGCTGGCACTTCGCCACCCACCGCGACAGCCGCAAGGGCCGCGAACTCACCGCCCGCCCACGCGCCGCTCTCGGCTTCTACTGGCCCGCGCTCGGCCGCCAGGTACGCGTCCGGGGCCGGGTCGCCGAGGCGGGCCCGGAGGAGAGCGCGGCCGACCTCCACCGTCGCTCGACGGGCGCCCTGGCCGCCGCCCTCGTAGGCCGCCAGAGTGAAGCGCTCACCTCGTACGCGGAACTGGAACGCGCCTCGGAAGCGGCCTGGGAGCGCGCGCAACGGGAGCCGGACGCCCCGGTGCCCAGCTGGACGCTCTACGTGCTGGACCCCGACGAGGTCGAGTTCTTCCAGGGTGATGAGCGGCGACGGCACGTACGGATCAACTACCGCAAGGACGGCGGCGACTGGTGCCGGGAACTGCTCTGGCCGTAGCCCGGCACCGCCCCCCGGCGCGCGCTCACAAGCGCCGATACATGATGTGCAGCCCGACGTAACCCTTGGCGGGGTGCAGAAACCCCTCGGGGAGCGTCGTCATGATCTCGAAGCCGAGGGACTGCCAGAGGGCGACGGCGCGCGTGTTGGTCTCGACGACCGCGTTGAACTGCATGGCGCGGAAACCGGTCGTACGGGCCCAGTCGACGGCGTACTCGCCGAGCGCGCGGCCCACGCCCCGGCCGCCGTGGGCCGGGTCGACCATGAAGGAGGCGCTCGCGATGTGCGCGGCGGCGCCCATGTGGTTGGCGTTCATCTTGGCCGAGCCCAGGACCGTACCGGCGCCATCCACGGCCACGACCGTGCGGGACGGCGGGGCGAGCATCCACATCTCCCGGCTCGTCGGCTCGTCCATGTCGCGGGGATAGGTGTACGTCTCGCCCGCCGCCACGATGGCGCGGAAGAACGGCCAGATGGCGGGCCAGTCGGCCGCGGTTGCCTCTCGGATCAGCACACCGGCCAGCATGACGCGGGGCGGGCGCGGCGAGCCAGCGAATAAGCGTTGACGAAGCGGAACGTCGTTCCGTATCGTCAATCCGGAACGACGTTCCGCTTTGCGTTCGACCATCGAAGGGAATCGCGCACCATGAGCGAACCGGCATCCGCATCCGCATCCACTTCCGCATCCGCCTCCGCCTCCGCACCCGCCTCCGCCCCCACTCCCGTCCTCTCGGTCAGCCCCGTGTCGCTGCCCGTTCCCGGCCGGCCCGTGGACCTCCAGCTGCGGGTTTCCGCACCGGTGACCGGGGATGGCCTGCCGGTCCTCCTCCTCTCGCACGGGCAGGGCCACTCCAACCACCTCTCCTCACTGAACGGCTACGCGCCCCTCGCCAACTACTGGGCTGCGCACGGCTTCGTCGTCATCCAGCCCACCCACCTCAGCTCCCGCACGCTGAGCCTGCCCGCCGACACACCCGGGGCTCCGATGTTCTGGCGTTCGCGGGCCGAGGACATGACACACGTACTCGACCAGCTCGACGCGGTCGAGGCCGCCGTACCGCAGCTGGCCGGGCGTCTGGACCGGGGCAGGGTCGCCGTCGCCGGGCACTCGATGGGCGGGCACACCGCGAGCCTGCTGCTGGGCGCGCGGCTCACCGATCCGGACGACGGTATGGAGGTGGACCTGACCGAGCCCCGTATCAAGGCGGGCGTCCTGCTCGCCGGGCCCGGCCGGGGCGGCGACGCGCTCACGCCCACCGTGACCGAGAACTGGCCGTTCTTCACGACCACGGACTACTCCAAGATGGCCACACCCACCCTCGTGGTCGCGGGCGACGAGGACGACTCCGCGCACCTGACGGTCAACGGGCCGGACTGGCACGCCGATCCGTACATCCTCGCGCCGGGCCCGAAGTCCCTGCTCACCCTCTTCGGCGCGGGGCACGGACTCGGCGGGATCTCCGGATACGACGTCGCCGAGACCACGGACGAGAACCCGGAGCGGGTGGCCACCGTCCAGCGGCTGACCTGGGCGTACCTGCGTACCCAGCTCTACCCCGGGGACCCGGCGTGGCGGGCGGCGTGCGAGGCGCTGGCGGCCGAGGCCGAGCCCTTGGGCCGGGTCGAATCCAAATAATCCAAGTAATCCAAGTGATCCGGGCAAGGCAAGTAATGCAAGTAATCCGTGTAGGGCGTGGTCAGTTGGAGGGGCGGCAGCGGCGTACGTAGTAGGCGCAGGTCAGTGCCAGCACCAGGGGGCCCCACAACATGCCCGGTGCGATGCAGACCTTCGCCAGAATCTCCCACCCGATGCCGGAGAACCCGACTCCCTCGGAGCCGGGGACGTGGAGCCAGTGCAGCAGCGTGGGCATCCAGAAGGCGGTCGCGCCCAGGCCGCCGAGCGTCGCCGGGACGATGGCCGCGAAGGGAGGGATGCGCTTTCCCCCGATGCCCGGCAGCCAGCGGGGCGCCACCTCACCCCAGCCTCGCACCAGGCCGAAGGAGAGCAGCGCCAACGCCTCCGAGACGATGCTGAGTGCGAATACGTAGGGGACGGCCCACCACACCCACCCCGGGGCGTTCGGATCGACCATCCCCATCTTGAAGTCGAAGGCGAAGGGCAGGCGCCACAGGCACTGCGGCAGCAGCAGAAGCGGGATCGCGTGCGCGGTGATGTCCGCCCATCTCGGCACGGGACGCTCCGTGCCGTGCGGAAACGTCACACGGGGTTCAGGGGTGATCGTCGTCATGCCCGTCAGTCTTCGCGATCACGGGTGAACGGTCGTCGGCACACGGCAGGGCTTTCCCTCCCCCGCGAGGGGGAACGCGCGTCAGCCCGCGGAACGACCGCCGGAGCCGGCGCCTACACACCCGCCGGAGGGGCGGAGGAGGGAGCGGGGGAGGAAGCGGGACAGAAGACGGGGACGGCCAGTTCGTGGGCGTTCGCTCCGCTCCCTCCGGATGCCGTCCCGGCCCCCTCGACCCTACGAAAACGCACCCGCAGCGCCATCCCGATCCGCAGGTGGGCCTCCGGGCAATCGACAATCTCCGTCATCATCCGGGGGCCCTCGGCCAGATCCACGACCGCGGCCACGTACGGCACGCGGTCGCCGAACGGCGGCAGGTCGTTCCGGTGCACGACCGACCAGGTGTAGAGCGTGGCCCGGCCGCTCGCCTCCTCCCACACCACGTCTTCGCTCCAGCAACGCGGGCAGAACTCGCGCGGGTAGTGATGCGCCGCCCCACAGCCGTCGGCACGGCACCGGCGCAGCAGCAGACGCCCCTCGGCCGCCGCCTCCCAGTAGACGCGGCTGAAGGCGTCGGTCTCGGGGAGGTCGTGCCCGGGGGCGGTCTTCGGCTGCACGGCGGTCACCCACTCCTCGTGTGGCATGCGGGAACTGACTAGACGTCAGCTCTACTGATGTTGGCCAGGATGCGCAAGGGGGCGGGTCCGGACCTGGTCCCGTACGGCGACATGCGGGCGCTCCGCGGTTACCCTCACCGGCATGCCGGACGCCTCCGCGCACGCCGACCCCACCGCATCCAGCACACCCCCGGCCGCCGCTTCGCCCGTGTACGTCGTCGGGGGCGGGCCGGGCGGGCTCGCCACCGCCGCCGCGCTGGGCGCCCATGGCATCCGCGCCGTCGTCCTCGAAAAGGCGGACGCGGTGGGCGCCTCCTGGCGCGGGCACTACGACCGTCTGCGGCTGCACACCACGCGCCGGCTCTCCGGACTGCCGGGCCTGCCGATTCCGCGCCGGTTCGGACGGTGGGTCGCGCGGGACGACGTGGTGCGCTACCTGGAGCAATACGCGGAGCACCACCGCCTGGAGGTCGCCACGGGGGTCGAGGTGCGGCGCGTGGACCGTGCGGCGGACGGCGGCTGGGTCCTGCACGCGAACGGCGGACGCGAGCCGGCCGCCCGTACGGTCGTGATCGCCACCGGCTACAACCACACCCCGCACCTCCCCGACTGGCCGGGCCGCGACGGCTACCCGGGCGAACTGCTGCACGCCGGCGACTACCGCAACGCGCGCCCGTACGCGGGCAAGGACGTGCTGGTCATCGGCACCGGCAACACCGGGGCCGAGATCGCGGTCGACCTGGCGGAGGGCGGCGCGGCACGGGTACGGCTCGCGGTCCGCACCGCACCGCACATCGTGCGCCGTTCGACGGCGGGGTGGCCCGCCCAGGCGACGGGCATCCTCGTACGCCGCCTGCCGCCACGCGCGGTGGACCGGGCGGCCCATGTGATGCGCCGCCTGTCCGTGCCGGACCTGTCGGCGCACGGCCTGCCCATGCCCGACACCGGGCTCTACAGCCGGGTGCTGGAAGGTGCGATCCCCGTGCAGGACGTGGGGCTGATCGATGCCGTACGGAGCGGGGCGGTACGGCCGGTGGCGGCGGTGGCATCCTTCGACGGCGGCACCGTGCGGCTCGCGGACGGTGACGCGATCGAGCCGGACGTCGTCATCGCCGCCACCGGCTACCGGCGCGGCCTCGACGACCTGGTCGGCCACCTCGGCCTCCTCGACGCACGCGGCCGCCCGCGCGTCCACGGCCCGCGCACCCTGCCATCCGCCCCCGGCCTCCACTTCACCGGCTACACGAACCCGATCAGCGGCATGTTCCGCGAACTCGCCCTGGACGCGCGGCGCATCGCCCGCGCCGTCGCCGTCGCGGACACCGGGAGCGGTACGGAGTCGGCACCCGCACGCGGCTTTCCCTGAGGCACGCGCCCGCGCCCCGGCTTCGACACGGCGGGCTCGCGCAGCGGCGAGGCCGGTACGACCTATTCCTGACGGCACGTCAGTTGACCTAACCTGACTGAGCGTCAGTTGAATCGGCACTCGTCACACGGGAGCGGGCGTCAGCGATGCTTGGATCGACCTACGGCAGCCTCACCACTCACTCCAGCCCGGCCCGCGTGGTGGCGTGCGGGGCGACACCGCCGCACACCGTGCACGGTACGGCCGTACCGCACGCCGGCGGCCCGTCCGCCGACGGCGCGCACGCCGACGGCACGGGGCCCGACCTGGACGTCAGCGGGCGTCCGCTGTACGCCCCCGTCCCCGACCTGGACCGGTTCTTCCGGCCCGGGTCGGTGGCGGTCGTCGGGGCCTCCGACAGCGAGGGCCGCCCCAACGCCGGGATCACCCGGCAGCTGATCGCGTGGGCCGAGCGGGTCGGCGCCCGCCTCCACCCGGTCAACCCGGGCCGGGACCGCGTCTTCGGCCTGCCCTGTCACACCTCCGTCTCCGACCTGCCCGAGCAGGTCGATCTCGCCGTACTGCTGGTCGCGGACCCGGTGCCGGTCATCGAGGAACTGGCCGACACCAAGGCCGGGTTCGCGGTGGCCTTCGCCTCCGGCTTCGCCGAGACCGGGGCGGCCGGCGCGGCTGCCCAGGCCCGGCTCGCCGAGGCCGTGGCCCGTACCGGCATCCGGCTGCTCGGCCCGAACACCAACCTCAACGCCTTCGAGTCGTTCCGCGAGGACCTGGACGGTCCCGCCATCGCCCTGATCACCCAGTCGGGCCACCAGGGCCGTCCCGTCTTCTCCCTCCAGGAGCTGGGCATCCGCCTTTCCCACTGGGCCCCGACCGGCAACGAGGCCGATCTGGAGACCGCCGACTTCCTCTCCTACTTCGCCTCCCGTCCCGAGGTCGGGGCCATCGCCGCCTATGTCGAAGGGTTCAAGGACGGCCGCAGCTTCCTGCTCGCCGCCGACCGCGCGGCCCGCAACAAGGTCCCGGTCGTCGCCGTCAAGGTCGGCCGCACCGAGGCCGGGGCGCGCACCGCCGCCTCACACACCGGCAAGCTCACCGGCGCCGACGCGGTGGTGGACGCGGCCATGCGGCAGTTCGGTGTGGTCCGGGTGGACGGGCTGGACGAGTTGCAGGACACCGCGGCCCTGCTCGCCCGCGCCCGTACGCCCACCGCCGACGGCGTCGCCGTCTATTCGATATCCGGGGGCACCGGCGCCCACTTCGCGGATCTGGCGACGGCCGCCGGGCTCCGCCTGCCCACGCTCGGCCGCGCGAAGCAGGACGAGCTGCACCAGTGGATCCCGGACTATCTCAGCGTCGCCAACCCGGTGGACAGCGGCGGCCACCCGGTGGGCGACCGGCGCGGCCGGAAGATCATCGACGCGATCCTGGCGGACCCGTCGGTCGGCGTACTGATCTGCCCGATCACCGGCCCGTCCCCGCCGATGAGCGACAAGCTGGCGCAGGATCTCGTGGCCGCGGCAGAAGAGACGGACAAGCTGGTGTGCGTCGTCTGGGGTTCGCCGGTCGGCACCGAGGACGCCTATCGGCGCACCCTGCTGGGGTCGCGGCGGGTGGCGACCTTCCGTACGTTCGCCAACTGCGTGACGGCCGTACGCGCCCACCTCGAACACCACCGCTTCACCGCCGCCTACCGCTCCCCCTTCGACGGCGCCCCGCGCACCCCGTCCCCCGCCGCGCGCAAGGCGCAGGACCTGATGCGCCCGGGACAGCAGCTCAGCGAGCACGCGGCGAAGCAGCTGCTGCGCGCGTACGGAATCAGGGTGCCGCGCGAGCAGCTGGTGACCAGTGCGGCGGCGGCCGTGCGCGCGGCGAGCCTGGTCGGCTACCCCGTCGTCCTGAAGGCGTCCGCGCCGCGGCTCGCGCACAAGACGGAACTCGGGCTCGTACGCACCGGGCTGACCTCCGCCAGCCAGGTCAGGGACACCTACCGGGAGCTGGCCGACATCGCCCGCCACGAGGGCATCGAGCTGGACGGCGTCCTCGTCTGCCAGATGGTCGAGCGGGGCGTGGAGATGGTCGTGGGCGTCACGCCGGACGCGCTCTTCGGGCCGACCGTGACCGTCGGGCTGGGCGGGGTGCTGGTCGAAGTGCTGCGGGACACCGCCGTCGGCGTGCCGCCCTTCGGCGAGGACCGGGCCCGCGCGATGCTCGGCGAACTGCGGGGCCGGGCCCTGCTGGACGGCGTGCGCGGAGCGCCGCCCGCGGATGTGGACGCGCTGGTGGAGGTCGTGCTGCGGGTGCAGCGCATGGCGCTCGAACTGAGCGATGAACTGGCCGAGTTGGACATCAACCCGCTGATGGTGCTGCCGCGCGGGCAGGGCGCGGTCGCGCTCGACGCGCTGGCCGTCTGCCACTGACGGGCGCGCCCATGCCCTCCGTACGCCCGCCCCCACCACCGCTTGGAGCCGCTTCGTCATGTCGTCCACCCCTGTTTCCCCCGAACCCGGCCGGCCCGGATCGGACCAAACCGGCTCGGACCGAACCGGATCCGGTCGGCCCGCGTCCGCTGATTCCTTGATACTCCGCACCACTGACAACGGTGTGCTGTGGATCACCCTGAACCGCCCGGCCGCCCTCAACGCCATCACCCCCGACCAGCGCGAACGCGTGATTTCCCGGCTTTTCGAGGCCTCCGCCGACCCGGACGTACGGGCCGTCGTCATCACCGCCACGGGCAAAGGATTCTGCGCGGGCGCCGACCTGCGCGGCGGCGCGGCGGCCGACGCCTCCGGCTCCGCTGCCGCGCGGCCGCCCGAGCGGGTCGTAGGCGACGTGGCCCGCCTGATCCAGCGCGGCGCCCAGCGCCTCGTATCCGCCGTACTGGACTGCGAGAAACCGGTCCTCGCCGCCGTCAACGGCACCGCCGCCGGACTCGGCGCGCACCTCGCCTTCGCCTGCGACCTGGTGGTGGCGGCCGAGTCCGCGACGTTCATCGAGGTGTTCGCGCGGCGCGGCCTCGTACCGGACGGCGGTGGCGCGTACCTGCTGCCCCGGCTCGTCGGGCCGCAGCGCGCGAAGGAGCTGCTGTTCTTCGGCGACGCGGTCACGGCGGCCGACGCGGAACGGCTGGGCCTGGTCAACCGGGTCGTGCCGGACGCGGGCCTGGAAAAGGCCGCGCGGGACTGGGCGGAACGGCTCGCCACCGGCCCGACCCGGGCCTTCGCCCTCACGAAGCAGCTGGTCAACGCGTCGCTGGAAGCCGACCGGGGCACGGCGTTCGCGGCCGAGGCGGCGGCCCAGGAGATCAACATGACGACGGCGGACGCGCGGGAAGGGGTCGCGGCCTTCGTGGAGCGCCGCCGGCCCACGTACCGGGGGCGGTGAGTCAGGGACCCCCGTCCAGGGCTTCCGAATCTGACGGGCCATCAGGTTCAATGGAAGCATGATGGGACACGCCGGTATGGCAGCCGCCGCGGTGCGCTATCTGCGTTCGGTCGGCGCGCCGACCTCCGCCACGGCCCCCGCCACGCCCCATGCCACGGCACTGGGCCCCGACCACGCCGCCGTACCGCCGCGCCCCGCCCTCAGGGCCGTACGGGAGGACGAGCGCGCGCCCCTCGACCCGGCCGACTTCCGCGCCGTACTCGGCCACTTCGCCAGCGGCGTCACGATCATCACCGCGCCCGCGCCCCGGACAGCCGGGGCCGAGACCGGGGCCGAGACCGGGGCCGGTGGCACCACAGCTCCCGGCCCGGCCGGTTTCGCCTGTCAGTCGTTCGCGTCGCTGTCCCTGGACCCGCCGCTGGTCACGTTCATGGTGGCCCGTACGTCCACGACCTGGCCGCGGATCGCCCGCGCCGGTGTCTTCTGCATCAACATCCTGGGGGCGGGCCAGGAGGCGCTGTGCCGGGCCTTCGCCGTCAGCGGCGCGGACAAGTTCGCGGGGGTCCCGTACACGCCCGCCCCCGTCACCGGCTCGCCGCGCCTCACGGGCGCGATGGCCTGGATCGACTGCGCGATCCAGGCCGTGCACACCGGCGGCGACCACCTCATCGTCGTGGGACGGGTGGCCGCGCTCGGTACGGACCCGGAGGCCGCGCAGGCCGGGCCGCTGCTGTTCCACCGGGGCACCTTCGGCCGCTTCAGCGCGTAACGGGAGGCGACGGGCCCGCGCGGGAGACGGGCCCGGGGGCGGGGGGTCCGGGGATG
>NZ_JOCQ01000108.1 GCF_000720725.1 Streptomyces rimosus subsp. rimosus | reverse complement strand
GTTACGGCGGGGGGCGGGGCCGGGGCGCGGCGCGCGGCCGGCCACGCCGTGTCCTGTTCGGCCGGGCACGCCCTCGCCCGCTCGCGCCAGGTCCGTACGAGCATCGCGGCCGCCACCACCAGCATCAGCCCGGCGAACGCCGTCATCAGGACCGTCGGGTCCAGCGCCGCGCTCCAGCGCGAGCCCAGGAACGTACCGGCGGTGCCCAGCCCGCCGAAGGCCGCGCCCGCCGCCCAGCGGACCCGGCCCGCGCGGGCGTGGCAGGCCAGGCCGGAGGCCGCGCCGATACCGACCACGACCAGCGCGCCCGCCGTGGCCTCGTGCGGCGACTGGTGCAGGAGGTAGACCAGCGCCGGTACGGCGAGGATCGACCCACCGCCACCGAGCGCGCCCAACAGCAGCCCGATGACCAGCCCGCAGGGCAGCGCCGTCACGGCTAGCAACGGCATGGTGCCCGACGGGGCGTCCGCGGCCCGCCCCCCGCCCTCATGACGGACACGACGCCCGGGGCGCGAGTTCGACCGCCCGGCTGTCGCTGGTCCACTCGGCGACGAAGGTGAAGCGGTCGCCGCGTACGACGGTCTCGCGCCACTCCACCGGCCGCTCCCCGGACCGGCCCAGCCGCTCGATCGCGAACGCGGGCTCGCGGTCGGCCAGCCCCAGCAGCCACGCCTGCCGGATGTCCGGCAGGAAGGGGTGGATGCGCTCCCGGCCGCCGGTGACCTTCACCCCGCAGCGCTGCTGCAGCTCCCCGTACAGCGAGGTGTGCCGGAAGTCGGCGTCGAGCAGCGGCTCGGCCACCTCGGCGGGCAGGTACGTGGTGTCGTGGGCCAGCGGCTCGCCGTCCGCCAGCCGCAGCCGCTCCAGGACGATCAGCGGGGCGTCCGGCACGAGACCGAGCTGGTCGGCGATCGGGCCGTCCGCCGTCCGCTCCAGCCGCAGCACCTCGCTGCGCTGCTCCACGCCCTGGCCCTCCAGCTCGCGGAAGAGGCTGTAGAGCGAACCGAGCGGCTGCTGTATGCGCCGGGTGTTCAGGCGGCTGGCCCGCCCCCGCTCGGCGATCACCAGCCCGTCCGCGCGCAGCTTGCGCAGCGCCTCGCGGACGGTGTGCCGGCTGACCTCGTACTCCCCGGTGAGCCGGTGCTCGGCCGGGAACTCGTCGGTGAACTCGCCCGCTTCCATACGGCGACGCAGGTCTTCGGAGAGCTGGGCCCACAGGGGAAGCGGTGAGCGCCGGTCCAGGGGACGCGGGCCCGGGGGATGTGCGGTCATGAAGTCGCCTCCGAGCGGGTACGGGCCGTACGTTGCGGGTCGTACGCGGGCGGGTCCCGCGTACGGTACGGGCGGGTCGGGCTGCACCGGCCGGGGCCGGGCCGCACCGGCGGGAGCGGCGGGACCGGACTGCACAGCCGAACTTGTCGGCAACGGCCTGGACTGCCTAATGTACGTACATCCGTGCATCCGCACAACAACCCCCCGCGGGGTCCGCGGCTCGGCGGGCCCGCAGGACCACGGAGGTCGACCGTGCACTTCGCGCAGTACTACCTCGACTGCCTCTCCCAGGCGTCGTACCTGATCGGCGACGAGACCACCGGACGGGCGGTCCTCGTCGACCCACGCCGCGACATCGACGACTACCTGCGCGACGCGGAAGCGGCCGGACTGCGCATCGAGCTGATCATCGAGACGCACTTCCACGCCGACTTCCTCTCCGGACACCTGGAACTGGCCCGCGCCACCGGCGCCACCATCGCCTTCGGCGAGGCCGCGGAGACGGGCTATCCGATACGGCGGCTGCGGGACGGGGAGCGGATATTCCTGGGGGCGGACACGGACGGAGCCGCCACGGGTGCGGCCGCCTCCGGCGTCACGCTCACCATCCTGGCCACCCCCGGCCACACCCCGGAGTCCATCTGCGTCGTCGTACACGAACAGCCGGACGCGCCCGAGCCGTACGGCGTACTGACCGGCGACACCCTCTTCGTCGGCGACGTGGGCCGCCCCGACCTGCTCGCCGCGACCGGACTGACGCCGGAGGAGATGGCGGGACGGCTCCACCGCTCCCTGCACGACAAGCTGCTCACCCTCCCCGACGCCACCCGCGTCTTCCCGGCCCACGGCGCGGGCTCCGCCTGCGGGCGCAACCTCTCCACCGAGACCACCTCCACCATCGGCGAGCAGCGCCGCTACAACTACGCGCTCCAGCCCATGCCGGAGGCCGAGTTCGTGCGCCTGGTCACGGCCGGGCAGCCCGCCACCCCCGGCTACTTCGCGCACGACGCGGCCCTCAACCGCGACGGCCACCCCCTCCTGGACACCGCGCCGCCGGCCGCCCTCAGCCTGGACGCGGCCCTGGCCGCCTGCCGCGACGCGGGCGCCGTCCTTCTGGACAGCCGCCCCCTCGCCGCCTATACGGAGGCGCACTTCACCGGGTCGCTGCACACCAGCCTGGACACCCGGTTCGCCGAGTACGCGGGCAGTGTGGTGGAGCCCGGCACGCCGATCGTCCTCATCAGCGACCCGGGTACGGAGTCCGAGGCGCGCCTGCGCCTGGCCCGTATCGGGTACGACCACGTCCTCGGCCACGTACCGGACCCGGCCGCCGAACTCGCCCGCCACCCCGACCTGGTGACGCGCACCCACCGCCTGCCGGCCGACGAAGCGCTGTCCACCGAAGCCCAGTTGGTCGACGTCCGCAACCCGTCCGAGTACGCGGCGGGCGCCCTCCCCGGCGCCGTCAACCTCCCCCTCGCCACCCTTCCCACCAGCTGCACGACCCTGGACCCGGACCGCCCGGTCGTCCTCTACTGCCGCAGCGGCAGCCGCTCCGTGATCGCCGCGGCCCTGCTGGAGGCCCGGGGGTTCCGGGACGTACGGGACATCGTCGGGGGGTACGAGGGGGCCGTTTCCGCCTGCGGATGAGGGCGGCCGCCCTGCGGGCGAACAGTGCCAGGCACGCCGTCGCGCATCCGGCCGCGGCCCCGGACAGGGCGGCGCCCGGGGCGGTTCCCGCGGGGGCCAGGCCCAGCCCGGCTGTCACGGTGATCGCGCACTTGGTCAGCCCGGACGCCTCGCCCACGCGGTCCGGGTGGACGACGGCCTGGGTGGCGGTCAGTACCAGGGCGCCCGCCACGCCCAGGGCCGCGGCGGCCACGGTGGCGGCTGCAAGCAGTACGAGCGAGGAGCCGCCGCCACCTGGACCTGGCAGCGCACCGGACGGCGCTGGTTCCAGCACCGTCGGCACTCCCAGCGCCGCCGGTACTCCCAGCGCCGCCCCCGCGAGGCCCAGGCAGGCGGCCATCGCCCGCTCGGCGGAGTGGGGCGGCACCCGCCCGGCCACCGGCCCGGCCGCGGCCATCGCCACCGCCGGTACGAGGAAGGCGGTCCCCGCGCCCAGTACGGACATCCCCAGTGTTTCCTGAAGCATCAGCGGGACCGCGAACAGCAGCACCACGGTTGCCGCGTTGGCCACGGCACCGGCTGAAGTGAGAGTCACGTACGGCCCGTTGCGGAAGAGGGAGCGGTCGACCAACGGCGCGCGCGATCGGCGCTCAGCGCGTACGAACAAGGCCCCGAGCACCAGTGCACCCGCAGCCCAACCGCCGGCGTGCCACCACGTGCCCGCGCTCTCCACGGCCAGTGCCGAACAGGCGGGCACCCCGGTCGCCAGGGCCAGCGTGCCCCAGCCCACCTCGCCCCTCGGCCCCCTCTGAACCGTTTGCCCCCTCCAGCCCCTCCGGCCTTCCCGGCCTCTCCGGGGGCCGCTCCCGTTCCGGGATTCCGGTGCCCGCCGGGCGGACAGCACCGCCGCCCCGCACAGCGGCACATTGATCCAGAACACGGCTCGCCAGGACAGGGCGTCGGCCAGCGCCCCGCCCACGAAGGGGCCGCAAGCCGTGGCCAGACCGGCCAGCCCGAGGGCGTACCCGGTCGCGACGCGCGCCCGCTCCGGCGGGAAGGAACGTGTCAGCAGAGCCAGCCCCACCGGCATGACCAGCGCCCCGCCCGCCCCCTGCGCCACACGGGTCGCCACCAGGAACGGCAACGACGGCGCCAGCGCGCACGCCGCCGACGTACCTCCGAAAAGCGCCAGCCCCAGTACCAGCAGCCGCCGCCTCCCGAACACATCGGCCAGCCGCCCGGCAGCGGGCATCAACGCCCCGGCCGCCAGCAGGTACGCACTGATCACCCACGGGCCCGCGGCTGCCGAGGCGTGCAGGTCCCGGCGGATCACCGGCAGCGCCATGTTCAGCGCAAAGGCGTCCAGCTGGACACAGAATCCACCGATCGCCACGGCCACCACGGCCCACAACCCACGACGACGCTCGCGACTCCACTCACACATCCGGCACACCGGCCCACCTCTCGCGCCGCGCGGGTGGGCGCGGCGCATCACGTACGGGAAGAGAAGGTGAAGGTGGGGGATTGGGCGTGCCGGAGACGGGGCAAAGACGTGAGGGCGCTTACGGGCACCTATGAGGTCCTACGGGTGAGGTCCTACGGGCACGTCGCCCAAGGGCACGAGAAGCGACGCTGCCCTGGGGGCGCCGCGAGAGCGGTTCGCACACCGTGCGCCGCGTGAACCGTCCGTACGGCTCGTACGGCTCGTACGGCCTGTACGGCGCGGCCGGCCGGTGCCGTACAGCGGACGTTCAGCGATCGTTGATCCTTGATCTTCATGCTGGTCCGCATGTTGCGCAGTGTGACCTCCGAGCATGCAGAAGCGACCCGGGTACCGCAAGAGCCCCCGGCGTCCCCGTCCCCGATAGCCCTCACCTGGCACGGCGAGCCGGGACGTCACGAGGAGCTGACCCACACCATGCTCATGGGCCAGGCCAAGCGGGCCGCGGCGGCGCTGGCCCGGCTCGGGGTACGGGCCGGCGACCCGGTGGCGGTGCACCTGCCGCTGGTGCCGGAGTCCGTGATCGTCACACTGGCCTGCGGTCGGCTCGACGCCGTGCGCACGACGCTGCCGGTCTACCTGACCGTGCCGGAGCTCGCCGCCCGCACCCGGGAGTCCGGCGCCAAGGTGGTCATCACGGCGGACGCCGCGTTCTGGGACGGAGCGGTCCGGCCGGTCAAGCCCGTACTGGACCGCGCGCTACGGCACGGCTGCCCCCAGGTACGGTCCGTACTGGTCGTCAACCGCACCAGCCGCCCGGTGTCCTGGACCGCAGGCCGCGACCACTGGTGGCACGAGGCCCTGGCCGTCCGCTGACGTCGGTCATCCGGGCCTGCCGTCCCTGCGCGCTGCTGTTACCCGCAACCGCCGCCCCGCCAACCCCAACCGGCCCCTGCCCCGGCGGCCGTACCCTGGAGGGGTGAGTACCACCCCTGAATCCCGGCCCGAGGCCGGTGCCTCCGCCGCCCCCGAGGCCGATATGGAGCAGGCCGGGCAGCCTGTGCGGCCCGCGCGGGCCGAGGCGCTGGCGGCGTTGATCTTCGATGATCCGTTGAGTCGGCCGTCGTCGGACGACACCGATCGTGGCTGGGGCGAGCGTCCGGGCGGCAGTGACAGCGCTGCCGACCTGGCGCGCTTCCTCGACGAAAAGCCGCCCCACCACCTCTGACCGAGGCGCCGGGGCGGCTTCGCCGTGGGGCCTGCGCCCCTTACTGCTGTGTCTTCTGTGTGACCACCGAGCCGACGCCACCGGTCGCCGATCCGCCGGCCGAGCCATTGGCCGAGCCGTTGCGCTGCGCGACGAGCGCGTCGCGGATCTCCATCAGCAGCTGGACCTCGGTCGGGTCGGCCGGGGCATTGTCCACCGGCTTCTTGGCCTCCTGGCGCGCCTTCCACTTGTTCATCGGCAGGATCATGAGGAAGTACACGACCGCGGCGGTGATCAGGAACGTCAGGACCGCGCTGAGCACCGATCCCCACAGGATGTAGATGCCGTCGGTGTAGTCGCCCGTCTTGGCATCCGTGTGGCAGGTGGTCAGGCAGGCCTTGTAGTGGTCGAGGTTCTGCGAGCCCAGGGCGCCGACGATCGGGTTGATGACGCCCTTGACCACGGTGTTCACGATGTTCGTGAACGCGGCTCCGACGACGACCGCCACAGCGAGCTCGATCACGTTGCCGCGCATCAGGAATTCCTTGAACCCCGTGAGTACGCCCGTCTTCTCGCTCACCTGAAAGCCTCTTTCCACACTCACTACGCACTGTGCAACGAACAGCACCGCAACCTACGGCAGGGCAGGGCGTGGCTGTCCAATCCCATGACCTGAACCGGTGAGCGGACAGAGTGTCCGTACGGATCGGCGTCGCGTTCTTCCGGTCGGCCGGGGAAGAGCCTTCCCACCGGCACGCCGAACGCACCCCGCCACTTTTGCCAGTGTGGCGAGCAAATCGGGCAAAGGCCACTCGATCTTGCCCGGCGATCCGGGGGGCGGGTCGTGCGACGGTCCTCGGAGCGGTCCTCGGAGCGGTCCTCGGAGCAGTCCTCGGTGCGGTCTGATGCCTCATGACCGCACCCCTTCCCGCTCCCCTTCGAGGTGCGTGCCCGGTGCCGTTCCCGGTGCCGTTTCCGGGGCCCCCGGCGCCGCTCCCGGTGCCGGTGCGGCGCAGGCGCCCGCGACGCCCGAGGCGCGCCCTTCGCCGCTCTGGTGGGCCGTCGCGGCCAGGGCCGCGGCCGTCATCGCCAGTCCCGCCGTCAGGGTCCGTCGTCGCCGCCGTACCGCGCGGCGCAGTCGGTGGCGTCCGCCGCGGGCCCGTACGGGAGCGAAGTGGGCAACCTCACACGGTGGAGGGAGGGGGAGCGGAGGAGCGGGGACGAGGGCCGGGGAGAGGCCGGAGAAGGCGTGGAGGGAGGAGGGTTGGGACACGGTGACCACCGCCTGCGGTGCCGGAAGGAATCGGTGCGGACGACCCCCACCGTGCCGGACCTCGCCGAAGCCCGCTCGGCCCTGTGGACGGCCGGACCCGCTACCCACGGGTTGTGGAAAACCCGCTCACCCGCCCGAGTGCCCAGGCCCTCTCACACCCGACCCAGCCCGGTTTCCGGCCCAGCCCAATCCCCCCAAGGCACGCCCGCATCTTCAGCTGATCCCCCTAAGGCGCCTGAATCCCCGACTCCACCCCCGCGAGCGCCTCCCCGCACAGGCAGCCCCGTTCCGCCGTCGCCGGCAAGGCGCCCACCGCGTCGAACAGCACCTCGCGCAGCCGCCCGACGTTTCGGCCGAAGACCTCCAGAACTTCCGCGTGCGAGACGCCCTGGCCCGTCTCCGTACCCGCGTCCAGGTCCGTGACCAGCGTCAGCGACGTGTAGCAGAGGCCCAGCTCGCGGGCCAGCGCCGCTTCCGGGTGGCCGGTCATGCCGACCACCGACCAGCCCTGCGCCGCGTGCCACCGGGACTCCGCGCGGGTCGAGAAGCGCGGGCCCTCGACGACCACGAGGGTGCCGCCGTCCACCGGCTCCCACGCGCGCCCCCGGGCCGCCGCGATCACCGCCTGCCGCCCGGCCGGGCAGTACGGGTCGGCGAACGGCACGTGCACCACGTTCGGCACGCTGCCGTCCGGCAGGGGCGTCCCGTCGAAGTAGGTCTGCTCCCTGGCCTTCGTACGGTCCACGAGCTGGTCCGGTACGAGCAGCGTTCCCGGCCCGTACTCCGCGCGCAGCCCGCCGACCGCGCACGGGCCGAGCACCTGCCGTACGCCGACCGACCGCAGCGCCCACAGGTTGGCGCGGTAGTTGATGCGGTGTGGCGGCAGGTGGTGCCGACGGCCGTGCCGGGGCAGGAAGGCGACCGGGCGGCCGGCCACCTCGCCGAGGAAGAGCGAGTCGCTGGGAGCGCCGTAGGGGGTGTCGACCGTGATCTCGGTCACGTCGTCGAGGAAGGAGTAGAAGCCGGACCCGCCTATGACACCGATCTCCGCGTCAGCCATGCGGTCACAGTAATCGGGGGGAGGGGCGGCGAGGAGGGCGCCGGGATGGCGTTTCCGCGTACGCCGAAGCCCCACCGTCCGCGACGGTGGGGCTTCCGCGAAGAGTTGCCGGGCGCTCGGCCCTGCCGGGAGGGAGCGCCGCTGGGGTGCTGCTCAGGCAGCCGACGTGCTGGGCGTCGAGCTGGAGCCCGACGAGCTCGAAGAGCTGCCGGACGACTTCGACTCGCCGCCCGAGGAGGACGAGGAACCCGACGACGACGAACCCGACGACGAAGAGCTCGTCGAGGACGAGGGGGACGACGCGGGGCTGCTGCTGGACGACGAGCCGCGGCTGTCGTTCCGGTAGAACCCGGAGCCCTTGAACACGATGCCGACCGCGGAGAACACCTTCTTCAGGCGTCCCTGGCAAGCGGGGCACTCGGTGAGCGCGTCGTCGGTGAACTTCTGCACCGCCTCAAGGCCCTCGCCGCACGCGGTGCACTGATACTGGTAGGTCGGCACTGTGACTTCCTCCTGGCACTCTCACTCAATGAGTGCTAACGACGCTCCATAGTGCAGTATTCCGGCCCGTCAGTCCACTGTTGCCGGGGTTCGGTGACCGACCCCACGTCCGATCACCCGGGTTTCGGAGCGCGGCACCAGGTGTCCCCGGAACACCGCCAGCACCACCAGCGCCAGCCCCGTACCGCACAGCGGCACCAGGAATCCGGCATGCGGACCGAAGTGGTCCGCCATCAGGCCGGCGACCGTGGACGCCGCCGCCTGGCCGAGGCCGACCGCGCCGGTGAGCCATGTGAAGGCCTCCGTACGGGCCGCGGCCGGCACCAGGGAGTCGATCAGCGTGTAGCCGGTAATCAGCGCGGGCGCGATGCACAGGCCCACCAGCAGGCCCACGGCGCCCATCAGGGGCGCCACGGCCACCGCCCACAGCGGAGTCGTCATCAGCGCCAGCAGCGCGTACGCGACCAGCAGGCGGCGCCGGGGGCCGACCTTCCAGGCGATCGCGCCGCAGACGATGCCGGCGAGCATGTTGCCCGCCGCGAAGACGCCGTACAGCAGGCCGTTGATGCCGGGCTGCCCGATGTCCTCGGTGAAGGCGGTGAGGGAGACCTGCATGCCGCCGAAGACCGTGCCGATGCCGAAGAGAGCCGCGATCAGGACCCGCAGGCCCGGCACCGACAGGGCCGAGACGCGCTTGGCGGAGCTGTCCGCGGACCGGTGCACCGGCGGCTGGCTGCGCCGCTGCGCCGCGAAGAGCAGGCCGCCGCCCAGCGTCAGGGCACCCTCGGCGATCAGGCCGGCCGCCGGGTGGATGCCGGTGCACAGCGCGGTGGCCAGCACCGAGCCGATGACGAAGGTGAACTCGTCGGTGACCGACTCGAAGGCGGTGGACGTCGGCATCAGAGGAGTGCCGGTCAGCTTGGCCGCCCACCGGGAGCGCACCATCGGGCCGACCTGCGGCGTCGAGGCGCCGGTCGGTACGGCGACGACCAGCAGCGCCCACAGGGGGGCGTGCGAGAGCGCCAGCGTGATCAGCGCGGCGACCGCCACGGCGTGCACCAGTACGCCGGGCACGAGCACCGCGCGCTGCCCGAACCGGTCCGCCAGCTTGCCGCTCTGCGGCGCGAACAGCGCCATCGAGACGCCGGTCACCGCGGAGACGACACCGGCGGTGCCGTACGAGCCGGTGGTGTGCTGGACGAGGAGCAGGATGCTGAACGTCAGCATCGCGAAGGGCTGGCGGGCCAGGAAGCCCGGCAGCAGGAACGCCCATGCGCCGGGGGTGCGCAGCAGCTGTCCGTAACCGGGACGGACGTCCTTGACCGGAGTCTGCTGGGCGGGGGTGGTCGTGTCCTGGGCGGCCTCGCCCCGGGCGCCCCTGCCCGCGTTGTCCTTGACCGCGGATGCCACGGCCGAGCCTTTCTGCCGCCTGGTAGCGCGCTGCCCGCCAGGTTGTCACGGGGTGCGCGCCGAGAGCTGTCCTCTCGCGCTGGACCGAGTGATACCGCGTGGTCCGCACCTGGGAGGTGGCTGCGTGTGGCAGGGGACCGCGGCCGCCGAGCGGTCGCGCCAGCTCTGCGTCAGGCAGAGTTGGTTCCTTTGATTGCCATGTCATAGTACAGGCCGGTACGCGAAAGGCCCTGGTGTCGACCAGGGCCTCCCGTGGATTTTTCGGCCGTCCCGCTCACCGCGCCGGTGTGGCCGTCCCGCTCATCGCGCCGGTGCAGCCGTCCCGCTCACCGCGCCGGTGTATGCGGCGGCCGCCCTCCGGTCCTGCCGTCCGGATGCTTGCCGGGCTTCCCTGCCTTGCCTTCCGGCCGCTCGCCGGACCGGTCGCCCGGCCGTACCCCGGCCTTCTTGACGGGCCGCCGCCCGCCTGGTGTGCCCGGCGCCAGCCAGCCGGCCAGCTTGCCGTGCTGGGAGACCGCCTGGAGCCGGTTCTCGACCGCGTCCCGTACCGGATCCGTGGCCACGACCAGCAGGTCGTCCCTGCGCCGCAGCACGGTCGTCGGCGACGGTACGAAGCTGGTCCCGTCCCGTACGACGAGGGTGACCGCGGCGCCCGGCGGCAGCCGCAGCTCGCTGATCTCCACGCCGTGCATCCGCGACTTCGGGCCGATCGTGGTGGACAGCAGATGGCCGCGCAGCCGCTCCAGCGGCGCCGACTCGATGCCCAGGTCGGCGGCCTCCTCGTCGTCCCCCAGGCGCAGCTTCCTGGCCAGCCAGGGCAGCGTCGGCCCCTGGATGAGCGTGTAGACGACGACCAGGATGAAGACGATGTTGAAGACCCGGCCGCTGCCGGGCACGCCGCCCACCATGGGGATGGTGGCCAGCACGATCGGTACGGCACCGCGCAGCCCGGCCCACGAGAGCAGGGCCTTCTCGCGCCAGGGCACCTTGAAGGGCAGCAGCCCCAGGAAGACGGAGGTGGGCCGGGCCACGATCGTCAGGATCAGGCCGATGACCAGGGCCGGTACGGCGTCGTCGTACAGCGCGTGCGGCGTGACCAGCAGGCCGAGCAGCACGAACATGCCGATCTGGCCGATCCAGCCGAGGCCCTCGGCGAAGCCGCGGGTGGCGGCCGAGTGCGGCAGTTTCGCGTTGCCGAGGACCAGCGCGGCCAGATAGACCGCGAGGAACCCGGAGCCGTGCGCCAGCGCGCCGGCCGCGTAGGCGGAGACCGCGATGGCCATCACCGCGATCGGGTACAGGCCGGAGGCGGGCAGCGCCACGTGCCGCATGCCGTACGCGCCCAGCCAGCCGATGGCCAGGCCGATGGCGGCGCCGATCGCCAGCTCCAGCGCGATCTCGCCGATGAGTACGTACCAGTGCTCCACCGGTCCGGCGGTGGAGAAGGCCACGACGAGGATCACGACGGGGGCGTCGTTGAAGCCGGACTCGGCCTCCAGGACACCGGTCAGCCGGGCGGGCAGCGGCACATTGCGCAGTACGGAGAAGACCGCCGCCGCGTCCGTGGAGGACACCACGGCGCCGATGAGCAGCGCCTGACGCCATTCCAGGCCGACGAGGTAGTGCGCCCCGGCCGCGGTGACCCCCACGCTCACCGCGACGCCGAGCGTCGACAGCACCGCGGCCCTGGGCAGCGCCGGTTTGATCTCTTTCCACTTCGTGCCGAGGCCGCCCTCGGCCAGGATCACCACCAGCGCGGTGTAGCCCAGTATCTGGGTCAGTTCGGCGTTGTCGAAGACGACGCCGCCGAAACCGTCCTGCCCTATGGCGATGCCTATCCCCAGATAGATGAGCAGGCTGGGCAGCCCGCTCCGGGACGAGACCCGGACCGCGGCCACCGCGACGAGCAGGACGAGGGCGCAGATCAGCAGGAGTTCGTTGAGGTGGTCGACAGTCAGGAGCTGGTCCTTCCTCGTGGCGGGCCGGATCGGGCACGGGGATCGGGCGCGGGGATCGGGCACGGGGCGGGCACAGGGTGGAGTGGTCGGGCTTTCCTTACTGTATCTAGTTACTGAGACTAACAATTTACCATTGCTTGAACCTTGGAGGTGTCGGCGGCTACACCGCGTAGGGCTCGGCGGACCCGTGCGCCTATGGTTGCTCCAGCACTCCCACCCTGCCCCTCGAAGGACAGAGATGCCCGCCAACAAGTCCGCCCCCGCCCCTGACAAGGCTGCGAAGAAGCCGAAGAAGAAGGGGCGGCGCGGCCGCCTCGTCGCGATCACGGTCGTGCTTCTGCTCGTGGCGGGCATCGGCTACGGCGCGTACTGGGGCGTCAGTACCGTCCGCGCCTCGTACCCGCAGACCACCGGTTCACTGAAGCTGGCCGGTCTGAGCGCCCCCGTCGATGTCTCGCGCGACGCCAACGGGATCCCGCAGATCTACGCCGACAGCGACGAGGACCTCTTCCGCGCCCAGGGCTTCGTACAGGCCCAGGACCGCTTCTGGGAGATGGACGTGCGCCGCCACATGACGGCCGGCCGCCTCTCCGAGATGTTCGGCCAGAGCCAGGTCGACACCGACGCCTTCCTGCGGACGCTCGGCTGGCACGACGTCGCGCAGCGGGAGTTCGACACCAAGCTCTCGCCGCAGACGAAGAAGTACCTCCAGGCGTACGCCGACGGCGTCAACGCCTACCTCAAGGACCACGAGGGCTCGGCGCTCTCCCTGGAGTACGCGGCGCTCGGCTTCCAGAACGACTACAAGCCCGGGAAGTGGACCCCGGTCGACTCGGTGGCCTGGCTCAAGGCGATGGCCTGGGACCTGCGCGGCAACATGCAGGAGGAGATCGACCGCGCCCTGCTCACCAGCCGCTTCAGCCAGGCCCAGATCGACCAGCTCTACCCGAAGTACCCGGCCAAGCGGAACAAGCCGATCGTCGAGGGCGGCGCGGTCAACCAGGCCACCAAGGAGTTCGACGCCAAGGCCACGCCGAGCGGCAACACGCAGTCGCAGAACGGCTCCGGCGCGAACACGGGCGCCGGTACGGGGAACGGCACGGGCACCGGTGCCGGTACCGGCACGGGCTCGGGCTCGGGAAGCACCGCCGGTACGGGTACGGGCGCGAACACCGGCACCGGAACCAACTCCGCCTCCAACGCCACCCAGGGCCTGAAGTCCCAGCTCTCCTCCGTGTCCAAGTCCCTGGACAAGATCCCGGCGCTGCTCGGCCCCAACGGCAACGGCATCGGCTCCAACTCCTGGGTCGTCTCCGGAGCGCACACCACCACCGGCAAGCCGCTGCTGGCCAACGACCCGCACCTGGCCCCCCAGATGCCGTCGCTCTGGTACCAGATGGGCCTGCACTGCCGCACGACCAGCGCCAAGTGCAACTACGACGTGGCCGGCTACACCTTCTCCGGCATGCCCGGCGTGGTCATCGGTCACAACCAGGACATCTCCTGGGGCATGACCAACCTCGGCGCCGACGTCACCGACCTGTACCTGGAGAAGATCAACGCCAACGGGTACCTGGTCAAGGACAAGATGGAGCCCTTCAAGACCCGCAAGGAGACCATCAAGGTCGCCGGCGGCGCGAGCCGGGAGATCACGGTCCGCTCCACCGACAACGGCCCGCTGATCTCCGACCGCGACGACGAGATGACCCGGGTCGGCAAGCAGGCCCCGGTCGGCAACGCGGCGCCGGACCGCGGCGACGGCTACGGCATCTCGCTGCGCTGGACCGCCCTGGATCCGGGCCGCTCCATGGACGCGGTCTTCGAGCTGAACCGGGCCAAGAACTGGACGGACTTCCGCAAGGCCGCCGCGCACTTCGAGGTGCCGTCGCAGAACCTGATCTACGCCGACACCAAGGGCAACATCGGCTACCAGGCGCCGGGGCGGATCCCGGTGCGCGGCAAGGGCTTCGACGGCTCGATGCCCGCCCCCGGCTGGGACCCGAAGGCCCGCTGGACCGGTGACGTGCCCCAGTCGGCGCTGCCCAACGAGTACAACCCGGCGCGCGGCTACATCGTCACCGCCAACCAGGCCGTCATCGACCCGGACAAGTACCCGTACCTGCTGACCAAGGACTGGGGCTACGGCGCCCGCAGCCAGCGGATCAACGACCTCATCCAGTCGAAGATCAAGGACGGCGGCAAGGTCTCCACCGACGACATGCAGACCATGCAGATGGACAACAGCAGCGAGATCGCCAAGCTGCTGACGCCCTACCTGCTGAAGATCGACGTCAAGGACCCGTACGTCCGCGAGGCGCAGAAGCTGCTGGAGGGCTGGGACTACACCCAGGAGCCCGATTCGGCCGCCGCCGCGTACTTCAACGCGGTCTGGCGCAACACCCTCAAGCTGGCCTTCGGCAACAAGATGCCCAAGGAGCTGCGCGTCGAGGGCCAGTGCCTCAACGTCCGCGCCGCCAACGACACCGGCCCGGTCGACGACCAGGACGACGCGGTGCGCGAGTGCGGCGAGCGGGCCCCCGACCAGGCGCAGCCGGACGGCGGCGACCGCTGGTTCGAGGTCGTGCGGTCCATCCTGGAGGACCCGAAGAACGACTGGTGGAAGACCGAGTCCCGCCCCGGCCGCGTCCTCGACGCCAACCGCGACCAGCTCCTCGGGCACGCCATGAAGGACGCGCGCTACGAGCTGACCAGCAAGCTCGGCAAGAACATCGACAACTGGAGCTGGGGCCGCCTCCACCAGATGACCCTGAAGAACCAGACCCTGGGCACCAGCGGCCCGGGCCTGCTCCAGGGCCTGTTCAACCGCGGCCCCTGGAACATGGGCGGCGGCGAGGCGGCCGTGGACGCCACCGGCTGGAACGCGGCCGGCGGCTACGGGGTCACCTGGGTCCCGTCGATGCGGATGGTCGTCAACCTGGCCGACTTGGACAAGTCGCGCTGGATCAACCTGACGGGCGCCTCCGGCCACGCGTACAACGCGCACTACTACGACCAGACGGACAAGTGGGCCAAGGGCGAACTGCTGCCGTGGGCCTTCTCCCCGAAGGCGGTCAAGGCAGCGGCCCAGGACACGCTGACGCTGTCGCCGTGACGGAACGCGGCACGGAATCCGTGGCGGGGCACTGACCTCGTAGGCCGGGCGGGCTCGAAGATCTTCGGGCCCGCCCGGTGGCGTTTACGGGGGTGGTGTGCGGTGGGCGGGTGCGTGCGTTCCCGTATTGCCTGAACCCGCCCGAACCGCCTTCTACCTCTCGAACCGATGCACACCCCCCGGCGTCACCGCCACATCCACCGGCCGGTCGTGTACCTCCGCCGGCACCTCCGGCAGCACCTCCGCGTCGTACAGCAGCACCACCCGCGCGGGCCACGCGTCCGCCTTCTCCAGGCGCTCCAGCACCCGGTCGTACGAACCGCCGCCACGGCCCAGCCGCAGCCCGCGCCGGTCCACCGCCAGGCCCGGCAGCAGCACCGCGTCGGCCTCGGTGACGGCCTGCGGGCCCAGCCGGGGCCCCGCCGGCTCCAGCAGGCCGCGCCCGGCCCGTACGAGGCCGTCGGCGCCCTCGTACGGGGCCCAGCTCAGATCGTTGTCCGGCAGCAGTACGGGCAGCAGGACCCGCACCCCGGCGGCGCGCAGCTGGTCCAACAGCGCGCGCGTGGACGGCTCGCGCCCCACCGACACATACGCGGCGACCGTGCGCGCCGCCGCCAACTCCGGCAGTCCCAGCGCCCGGCGCGCCAGCACCGCCCCCGTCGCCCGGACTTCATCCGGCGGCAACTGCGCCCTCACGTCCAGGAGGGCGCGCCGCAACCCGTACTTCGTACCGTCGTAACCGCTCATGATGCGCCGCCGCTCCCGCTCCTGTGACCCGTTCCCAGGACCCCATCTTCCGGCGCAAAGTGCCGGTTATCGTGATCCGCATGACTCCATCGCGTACTCGGATCACCAAGGCTGTCATTCCGGCGGCCGGTCTCGGGACCCGCTTCCTCCCGGCGACCAAGGCCACGCCCAAGGAGATGCTGCCGGTCGTCGACAAACCCGCCATCCAGTACGTCGTGGAGGAGGCTGCCACCGCCGGGCTCTCCGACGTCCTGATGGTCACCGGACGCAACAAGCGTCCCCTTGAGGACCACTTCGACCGCAACTACGAGCTCGAAGAGGCGCTGGACCGCAAGGGCGACGAGTCCCGGCTCGCCCGCGTCCAGGAGTCCAGCGACCTGGCGACCATGCACTACGTCCGCCAGGGCGACCCCAAGGGCCTGGGCCACGCCGTACTGTGCGCCGCCCCGCACGTCGGCGACCAGCCCTTCGCGGTACTGCTCGGCGACGACCTGATCGACCCGCGCGACCCGCTGCTCCAGCGCATGATCGAGGTGCGGGAACAGCACGGCGGCTCCGTCATCGCCCTCATGGAGGTCGATCCCGCGCAGATCGGCCTCTACGGATGCGCGGCCGCCGTCCCCGACGGCGACGACGATGTCGTGCTCGTCTCCGACCTGGTCGAAAAGCCCGATCCGGCCGACGCGCCCAGCAACCTCGCCATCATCGGCCGGTACGTCCTCGACCCGGCCGTCTTCGAGGTGCTGCGCACCACCGAGCCGGGCCGCGGCGGCGAGATCCAGCTGACCGACGCCCTCCAGGCGCTCGCCGCCGACCCGGACCTGGGCGGCCCCGTGCACGGCGTGGTCTTCAAGGGGCGCCGCTATGACACCGGCGACCGTGGCGACTACCTCCGCGCCATTGTCAGACTGGCATGCGAACGTGAGGACCTGGGCCCGGAGTTCCGGGCCTGGCTGCGCAGCTTCGTCAGCGAGGAGATGTGACACCGTGAGCGCCACCACCGACCGGACCACCCACCAGGAACGCGTCTGGTCGGTGGCCGACCACCTCGACGACGTACTGTCCAAGATCCACCCGCTGGAGCCGATCGACCTGCACCTGCTCGACGCGCAGGGCTGCGTCCTGGTGGAGGACGTCACCGTCCCCGCCGCCCTGCCGCCGTTCGACAACAGCTCCATGGACGGTTACGCGGTCCGCGTCGCCGACGTCGCGGGCGCCACCGCCGACTTCCCCGCCGCGCTGACCGTGATCGGCGACGTGGCGGCGGGCAGCGCCGAGCTGCCGGCCGTCGGCCCCGGCGAGGCCGCCCGCATCATGACCGGCGCGCCGCTGCCGCCCGGCGCCGAGGCCGTCGTCCCCGTGGAGTGGACCGACGGCGGTACGGGCCGCGGCCCCGCCGAGGCGATGAGCGCGCACAGCGCCGCGCCGGAGGCCGCCGGCGGCGAGGTCCGGGTCCACCGTCCGGTCACCGGGCGGCAGCACGTCCGCGCCCAGGGCAGCGACGTCCAGGCCGGTGAGCTGGCCCTGTCGGCCGGCACCCTCCTCGGCCCCGCCCAGATCGGCCTGCTGGCCGCCATCGGCCGTGCCACCGTCCGGGTGCGGCCGCGCCCGCGGGTCGTGGTCCTGTCCACCGGCAGCGAGCTGGTCCAGCCCGGTGAAGCCCTGGCACCCGGCCAGATCCACGACTCCAACAGCTTCCAGCTCACCGCCGCCGCCCGCGCGGCCGGCGCCATCGCCTACCGGGTCGGCGCCGTGGCCGACGACGCCGAGACGCTGCGCGCCACCCTGGAGGACCAGCTCATCCGCGCCGACATCCTCGTCACCAGCGGCGGCGTGAGCGTCGGCGCGTACGACGTGGTCAAGGAGACCCTCGCCGACCTCTCCGCCGAGGAGGGCGTCGTGGAGTTCCGCAAGCTGGCCATGCAGCCCGGCAAGCCGCAGGGTTTTGGCCTCATCGGCCCCGACCGCACCCCGCTGCTGGCCCTGCCCGGCAACCCGGTCAGCTCGTACGTCTCCTTCGAACTGTTCGTCCGCCCCGCCATCCGTACGCTCATGGGCCTGCCCGACGTACACCGCCACACCTCCCGGGCCACGTGCGACACCGCCATCGCCGACTCGCCCCGGGGCAGGCGGCAGTTCCTCCGCGGCCGCCACGACGCCGACACCGGCACCGTCACGCCCGTCGGCGGCTCCGGCTCCCACCTGATCAAGGCGCTGGCCCAGGCCAACGCGCTGATCGTGCTCCCGGAGGAGACGACGGAGGTCGCGGCGGGGGCGGAGGTGGAGGTGGTGTTGCTGGGGTGAGGGGCCGGAGAAGCGAAGGGGGACGGGGACGGGTGAGGTGGCGGGTGCGCCGTCCTCGCCGGGTAGCCGGGTAGCCGGGTAGCCGGGTGACGCCCGACGCCTGCGGGTACGGTGTCGTCGCACAGGCGGCACGGTCCGGACCGGGAGAACGATGAGCAGCGGCCAGCAAGATCTCACCCACCTCGACGCGACGGGCGCGGCCCGCATGGTCGACGTGTCCGGGAAGGACATCACCGCGCGCACGGCCCGCGCCAGTGGCCGCGTACTGGTCGCGCCGCGCGTGATCGAGCTGCTGCGCGGCGCGGGCCTCCCGAAGGGCGATGTGCTCGCCACCGCCCGCATCGCGGGCATCATGGGTGCCAAGCGCACCCCCGACCTGATCCCGCTGTGCCATCCGCTGGCGGTGTCCGGTGTCGAGGTGGACCTGCACGTGGCCGACGACGCGGTGGAGATCCGGGCCACGGTCCGCACCACGGACCGCACGGGCGTCGAGATGGAGGCCCTGACCGCCGTCTCGGTCGCCGCCCTCACCGTGATCGACATGGTCAAGGCCGTCGACAAGGGCGCCGTCGTCACGGACGTACGCGTCGAGGAGAAGACGGGCGGCAAGTCGGGCAACTGGAGCCGGTCGTGACCGCCGCGGGCCGGGAGCCGGAGCGGGGCGCCCGGGACGGCGTACGCAACACCACCGCCAACCCGGGACCGGGTGCCGCGGACGACGACGCGCGGCGGACGACGGCGAACCCGGGCCCGGGGACGGCACCCGACGCAGCCGGTGCACCCGATGCACCCGTCACAGGCAACGACGTAACAGATGCAGACGCGACAGGCACGGACGTAACGGTTGTCCCCACCGGCCCGCCCCGCGCCCTCGTCATCACCGCGTCGAACCGGGCGGCCGCCGGTGTGTACGCGGACAAGGGCGGGCCGGTGCTCGCCGAGGGGCTGGCCGCGCTGGGCTTCGCGGTCGACGGGCCGCAGGTGGTGCCGGACGGCGACCCCGTCGAGGCCGCCCTGCGCGCCGCCGTCACCGCCGCGTACGACGTGGTCCTGACCACCGGCGGTACGGGCATCTCGCCCACCGACCGCACCCCCGACGCCACCCGCCGCGTCATCGACCACGAAGTCCCCGGCATCCCCGAGGCGATCCGCGCCGCGGGCCGCGCGAAGGTGCCCACCGCCGCGCTCTCCCGCGGCCTGGCCGGTGTCGCCGGCCGTACGCTGATCGTCAACCTGCCCGGCTCCACCGGCGGCGTACGCGACGGCCTGGCCGTACTCGCCGACCTCCTCCCGCACGCCGTGGACCAGCTGCGCGGCGGCGACCACCCCCGCCCCGACACCGGCGCGACGGCGCAGACACCCCCGCGGCCGGGGCGGCCGGGACCGACCGGGAGCGCACACTGAACGCCCCCTGGCCGGTCGTACTGGCGGACGGCGACACCGCCCTCCGCCCCATAAAGCTGCGCGACCAACGGGCCTGGCGCGAGGTCAACCGCCGTAACCGCGACTGGCTGCGCCCCTGGGAAGCGACCATCCCGCCGCCCCCGCCCGGCATCCCCGCGCCGCACCGGCCCACGTACCGCCAGATGGTCCGCCACCTGCGCGCCGAGGCGCACGCGGGGCGGATGCTGCCGTTCGTCGTGGAGCACCGGGGGCGGCTGGCCGGGCAGCTGACGGTGGCCGGAATCACCTGGGGCTCGATGTGTTCCGGACACGTCGGCTATTGGGTCGACGAGGCGGTGGCCGGCCGGGGCGTCATACCGACCGCGGTGGCGCTCGCCGTCGACCACTGCTTCCGTTCGGTGGGGCTGCACCGCATCGAGGTCTGCATTCGCCCGGAGAACCTGCCCAGCCGGCGGGTCGTGGAGAAACTCGGCTTCCGGGAAGAGGGACTGCGCCCGCGCTATCTGCACATCGACGGCGCCTGGCGCGACCACCTCGTATTCGCGCTGACCGCGGAGGAGGTGCCGGAAGGCCTGCTCAACCGCTGGCGCCGGGAGAAGCCGAGTACACCCCACAAATAAAATACGTGTTCGAATTATTTCACCAATTGCTCACAACCGCATACGGCTGATCTCAACAATCACAAAAAAAGTTCGAGATATCAGCCAGATCGTGCGACACACCGGCCCAATTGGCGGATGGCCCCCCGCAAACCCCTCTACCGTGTGAGGCGTGAGCAGCAGCGGCCTCATCTACGCAGTCATCGTCGGGGCCTGGGCCGCCTACTTGGTGCCGATGTGGCTCCGTAGGCAGGACGAGCTCAATGAAGCCCGGCCGACGGAACGCTTCAGTACCGCCATCCGGCTCCTGTCCGGGCGCGCGGCCATGGAACGCCGTTACGCCAAGGGGCTGGCGGCGCAGGGCGGCCGCACCGACGATGCGAGCGACGCGCGGGACCCGGACGCGGCGGCCGAGACGGCCGACGTCCGGGACTTCGACGCGCCCGCGGACGAGGCAGCGCCGCCCGCCGCTCAGCGCCAGCCGGCGGCCGCGCCCGGCGGTGCGCCGTCCGGCTCCGGGGCCGCGGTCAGCAGCTCGTCGTCCGGTGCCGTGTTCTCGTCCGGCGGTACGCCGTCTGCCGCCGGGGCCGCTTCCGCAGGTGGCGCTGTTCCCTCGGGTGGCGCCGCTTCCGCGGGGGGCTCTGGCGTCGCGGGTGGCGCCGCGGGTGGCGCCGCGCCACGCTCCGGCAAGAAGCCCGGCTCCCGGCGCCCCTACACCGCCGAGCGCATGAAGCGCGCCAAGGTCCTGGCCCGCCGACGGCGCACCACCACGGTGCTCTTCCTCGCGTTCACCGTCGGCACGATCGTCGCCGCCGTCGGCGGCCTCGCCTTCCTCTGGGCACCGGCCATTCCGGCCATACTCCTCAGCGCGTACATCGTCTACCTCCGCGCCCAGGAACGCCGCCGCTTCACCTTCACCATGGACCAGCGCCAGGCGGAGGCGGCGGCCCAACGGCTGCGGGAGGGCAGGCCACGCCCTCCGCAGGCGTCCCAGCAGCCCGCCGCCGACGAACCCCCCGCTGAGGACGCCGCCGCACCGCTCCCCGACCCGGCGCACCCCGCCGCACCCGCCGCCCGGCCCGAACCGGCCTCCACGGCCGGCCGGCGCGCCCTGGTGGAGGAGACCGACCACGCCGAGTGGGTCGACCAGCAGCGCGAACGCGACCGCACCGAGCCCGGCGGCTGGGACCCGGTCCCGGTCCCCCTCCCGACGTACGTCACGGCCCCGGTGGCCCCCCGCGCGACCAGCCACGTCGACCTGGACGCCGACGACGCCTGGAGCTCCGCCCGCTCCGGCCCCGCCACCGAAACCCCGCACCCCCCGGCCGTCGACCCACGCCACCGCCCCGCGACGTCCCGCCGCACCCGCGGCCGCACCCCCCTGTTCGACCAGTACGCCGACAACGACCGCCCCCGCGCGGCAAACGAGTGACCCCCCACACCTGACCAGCAGGGGAAGCGATTTTTGAGCACCCGGACAGGGATGCTAGAGTTTGACTCGTCGCAAGGGCCTGTGGCGCAGCTGGTAGCGCACCTCGTTCGCAACGAGGGGGTCAGGGGTTCGAATCCCCTCAGGTCCACCGACGGACTGTTCTTGAGTTAGCTCAGGAGTAGTTCATGAGATCCCGTCCGATCCATTGATCGGGCGGGATTTCTGCGTTGTGGCGCGTTGTTTCGAGGCCGTGTCCGAACGTGGATGGCGCGCGGAATGGGTTCTCACTGAGCTGTGGCAGTGGTTCTGGGGTGGTCCGGGGCTCGGAGAGCATGCTTCGGTGCCTGCTGACCGGGGGTGACAGGCGTCGGGGGCGGGGCCGCAGGTGCCCGGCCGCTGCGATGGGGACGAGGGGCTTGGTAGCGAGGTGGACGGTGAACAGAATCAGGCTGTCGCTGATCTTCTGCAGCAGCTCGCTCCGCCACGAGTGTTCGGGAACGTTGTCTTCCCAGGCGGCGACGTGCAGCGCCGCCGTGAGTCGCACGGTGTGGGGAGCGCGACCGCGGAGGCGGCCCGGCAAAGCCTGACCTGGCACCGAGGCACACGACACGATGCCGACTTTCCGAGGTGAGGACAGGTTCCGAGTCCGAGTCCGAGTCCGAGCCCGCAGCTCGGGCAAGGATCTGCGCGCCGACGGACGAGGCGGAGCTGAATGGTGCTTGTGCCGGCCGGCCGACTCGGCCCCCCTAGGCGGGTAGCCCATGCACCCCGTGCCCAGCACTCTGTGTCATCTGGGCCGCCTGGCTGTCGGCGTGCGCTGTCGCCACCGCTGACCAGCCGGTTCGACCGCGCGGAGCCGTTTTACGATGAGCCGGACAGCGGAGCGGCGGGGACGGGGTCTTGGGCGACATCAGAATCAACAGTCATGCTGTGCGGGCAACGGGCAGTGATATGTCCGCGCTGGCCCGGGAGGTGGCTCGCAAGCTGAACAATTCCCTGGAGGAAAGCCAGGCGACGGGGGCGGCGGATTCCGTCTGGGGCTGGGAGTGCGCCCAGCACCTCTACTCCTGCGCACTGACGTGGGAGGAGCACATGGTGGGCCTGGCGAAGAAGATGGGGGAGCTGGGCGAGCGCCTGCAGGAAAGCGCCGGCAGCTACGACGCGCAGGATGAGGAAGCGGCTTCGCGGCTGCGGCACGGCCTGAACGACCTGGGAAAGGCGTGAGCGGCCGGTGGTGAACTACGGGGCTGTGATCAACGCCCGGCCCGAAAAGTGGCACAAGTCCGCCGCGGAATGGGAGACGCTGGCCAAGCACGCTCTGCGTGCCGCCCAGGACATCCGGGACAACGGCACCAAGCCGCTGGCGGACCACTGGAGCGATGAGGTGGGGCAGAAGGCCGCGAAGGACTTCGAGAAGCTGGCCGATCAGCTGGAGTCCGCCTACGACATCCTGCTCGGCGGCAAGATGCTCTGCGAAGCCGTGGCCGACAGCATGGAGACCGCGCTGAGCTCGGCGCGCGAGATGCAGGAACTCGCCCAGCGCTACGACCTGCGTATCGGCGCGGACGGCCTGCCCGAGGGAGCGCCGATGCCCGGCGAGGACCCGGACAAGCTGCATGCGCGTGAGCGCATCGTCGCGCTGCGCGATCATGTGCTGCAGCAGGTCGGCGAGGCCGACAATACGGCTGCCGCGAAGTTCGCCATGCTGACGAAACAAGTGGACATCGCTGACCCCGACGAAGCGCTCAAGGTGCAGAACAAGGCCTCGCAGGCGGAGATGGAGATCCTCGGCGCCGAGATACCCAAGGATGCCGGACCGATGACCCAGCGCATGTGGTGGAACGGCCTGAGCGACAAGCAGCGGCACGAGTTGATGCTGGCCGACCCGGTCGCCCTGTCGAAGCTGGAGGGGTTGCCGGAGAGCGCCAAGCAGGAAATGCGCGGTACGGACGGGAAGTTCGACCGCGTCAAGATGGTCGAGTACGCGCTGCAGAACTGGGACCAGGACGATCCGATCGACTTCGGAAACAACTGCACCAACTTCGTTTCCCAAGCTCTCGATCACGCAGGCATGCAGAAGAAGCTCGACTTCTGGTCGGGAGCGCGTGGCGACGACACCTGGGGCCACGAAAGCGGTATCGGGAACGACTGGTGGGACAAGACGATGTACTACTCGAAGTCCTGGGGCGGAGCCGAGAACCAGCAGAATTTCATGCTCGACCACGGAGGTGAGGAAGTGCCGCGCGACCAGGTCCGTCCCGGCGACATCATCTACTACGAGCAGGCCGGCGACAACGACCAGATCGAGAAGGGCAACACCCACCACGCCGCCATCGTCACCGGCGTCATGCCGGACGGTGAGATCAAGTACACCCAGCACAGCGACCCGTACCGCAACGTCAGCCTCGACGGCCGCCTCCCCAACACGGAAAAGGCCGAAGGGCGGCAGAAGGTCCGCATCGTCCGCCCGCACCCGGATTGGTACTGATCCCGTGGCTGAAACCATCTCAGATACCCAAGAGCGGCCACAGCAGCTGTCGAGGCGCCGGCGTACTGCGATTCTGTCCGTTCCGCTGCTGACCGCCGCAGCCGTCACCTGTTTCGTCGCGACGCTGGTCGTGTCCACACAGCATGTCCACCACCAGTCCGCCGCCTGCCGCTACATCGCCGTGCCATGGACCCATTTCGCCTTGTCCTACGGCGCTCTGGCCGCCGCCGTACTGGCAGTGACCGTGCACATCGTGCTCCTGCGCAGTGCACGACGCCGGGAATCCGGACCGACCGCACCTTGGCGCAGCGGCCTTTCCACCATGTGCGTCGTCATCGCCGGCCTGATGATCGCCCTGTCGGCGACCGTCACCGTCATGACACATGCGGACGCCGCTGAAACAGCAGCCAACCTCGGCAAACCCATGTGCGAAGGCTGACCGGCCGACGTACGGGGATCCTCGCGCGGCGAGCAGGCGCGGGCGCCGGAGTTCCTGGCCGGGTGCCCGTCCGGGCTGTGATGGGGCGGCGACCGGGCGCGATCCCCGTGGTGGGCCCCATCATGGCCCGGCTCGGGACCATTCGATCGCGGCCAGGGCGGAGTCCTGCCGGGACCGGCCCTCGATAGGGTCCGCGATGTGCTCAGGGCCGGTCGGCAGTTGGCGTCTGTGGCGGAGGCGCGGTGGGTGGTGCTGGGGTTTTCAGTACCGACCGAGGTGTTCGGTGATGTCGGAACGGCGGTTATCCACAGGGCAGTTGCGTTTTGGTCGTGAGCCCTAAAGTTGGGTTTTGCGGGGCCGGTGGGCTTCGTCATGGGTACGTGATCGGGTACCCGACGGCGGTGGCAACGGGAGGGCACATGGCCAAGGAACGGGCGTTCGGACCGCATCAGCTGGCCGAGTGGCTGGGGATCGAGCCGCGGCACGTACGGCGTGCCGAGACCAGGGGGCTGATTCCGCCCCCGGACGTGGGGGACGAGCGGTGGTCGGAGGGGGTGGCCAAGACGCTGCCGGACCGGGTCGAGGAGATCCTTTCCGTGGTGGGGGACGAGAACTATCCGACGGCTCAGGACGCCGGGCGGGCCGGGCGCCGGCAGGCGCTCACCGGGGATGCGTTCGGGCCGCATCAGCTGGCGAGTGAGCTGGAGCTCCAGCGGTGGCAGGTCGGCCGGGCCGAGCAGCGGGGGATGATCCCGCCGCCGGACGTGGACGGCAGGCGCTGGTCGCGGAGGGTGGTGGACGGTCTGCGGGGCGAGGTGGAGCGGATCAGGGAAACGCTCGGTGATCACCCCGGGCTCGGATCGATCGACGCGGCGAAGCGGCTGGCGGAGCGTACGGAGCTGGAGGTCGAGCGGGAGGACGTACGCGTGCTGGCCGAGGAGGGGCTGCTCCGGCCGGCGGGCGAGTTCCGCGGGTATCCCATGTTCAGCTTGGAGAGCATCGACGGGCTCGACCGGGAGCGGGTCGCGGCCGTGGTGGACGAGCGGCAGCGGTGGATCGAACGGAGCGTCACGGCCAAGGAGGCCGCGGCGCTGCTCGGGTGGTCGGCCGGGAAGTTCGAGGTGGCGGCGGAGCGGAACGGGCTGGTGCCGGGGCGGCTCGGCCGGTACGACCGGGCGAGGGTCGAGGAACTGCCGGAGAGGGAGGGGCACGGGTAGGGGGAGGGGGAGGAAGGGTGCGGGTGGCTGGCGTCATGGGGTGGGGGAGGGCGGTATCGCCCGGACCCGTCGGGTGGTGACGGGGCCGAGCATCTGGGCGCGGGTGCGGCTAGTGGGGAAGGGCGCGTTTGGTGAGGCGGATGCCTCGGCGGGAGAGGTAGGTGAGGGGGTTGATGTCGGAGCCGTAGTGGCGGGTTCTGCGGACCTCGAAGTGGAGGTGGGGGCCGGTGGTGCGCCCGGTGGCGCCGCTGTAGCCGATACGGGTGCCGGCTCGGACGCGCTGGCCGACGCGGGCCGTGATGCGGGAGAGGTGTCCGAAGAGGGTGTAGTAGCCGTCGGTCATGTGGATGGTGACGGCGAGGCCGTAGTCGCCCGACCGCTTGGCCAGGACGACGGTGCCCGAGCCGACGGAGGAGACCGGGGTGCCGGTGGGGACGGCGAAGTCGACCCCGGTGTGGTGGCCGGCGGCCCAGTGGCCTCTGACACCGTAGGGCGAGCTGATGCGGGCATGGGCGGCGATCGGGCGGGTCCACGGACCCGTCGGCACGGCCGGGACCGCCTCGGTCGCGGTCAGGCTGAGGACGGTACCGACGGCCGCCGGCACCACGCCGTACAGCAGGAGTCGTCTGCGGAGCCAGTTCATAGTTGTGAGGACACGCCCTACGCCGGGCGGACGCATCCGGAAACGCCCGGTGGGCGCCCGAACGGCCGAGAGGTTCCCCGTACCGGGTGGTAACTGGAGGGTTCGGGTGACGCGGGGTCAAGGAGCGGGAGCGGTGCTTTCGCGGAGTTCGAGATGGGGGAGTTCGGCTTGGAGGCGGCGGGTGGGGGCGCCGTCGAGGAGGGAGAGGAGTTCCTGGGCGGCCAGGCGGCCGAAGCCGGCGGTGTCGCGTACGAGTGAGGTCAGGCGCGGATGGGTGACGCGGCACAGGGGTGAGTCGTCCCAGGCCACGATGGACAGGGCGGCCGGTACGGGCACGCCGCGGCCGGCGGCCACGGCGGCGCCTGCCACGGCCATCACGTCGTTGTCGTAGACGATCGCGGTGGGTGGGCGGGGGGCGGCGAGCAGGCGGTGGGTGGCCTCGGCGCCCTGCTCGTCGGAGTAGTCCGTGGATACGGAGCGGACCTCGGCGGCGTCCAGGCCGAGACGCGCGGCCTCGGCGCGCAGGGCTGCGACCCGGCGCTCGGTGTGCGCGAGGCCGGGCAGCCCGGCGATGTGCACGATGCGGCGGTGTCCCAGTTCGTACAGGTGATCGATGATCGACCGCATCGCGGCCGCGTCGTCGGCCCAGATGGTGGAGAGGGGGGCGGTGGGAGGGGGTGGGGGGTCGGGGAGGGCGGGGAGGGTGGGGGCGGGGGAAGCGGAGAAGGAAGCGGGCGGGGAGCTGGTGGGGGCTGGGACTGGAGGTGGGGCTGAAGGGGTCCTGGTGTCGCCTATGACGACCGCGGGGAGGGCCAGGGAGGCGAGGAGAGCGGGGCGGGGGTCTTCGGCCCGGGGGTCCACGACGAGGACGCCGTCCACGCGGCGTTCGGCCCACCAGCGTCGGTAGATCGCGCACTCGGCCTCCAGGTCCTCGACGACCTGGAAGAGGAGTGCGACGCGCTGGGCGGCCAGGGCCTCCTGGATGCCCGAGACCAGCTGGAGAAAGAAGGACTCGACGCCGAGGGTGTGGGCGGGGCGGGCGAGGACCAGGCCGACGCAGCCGGAGCGTTCGCCGGACAGGGCGCGGGCGGCGCTGTTCGGCTGCCAGCCCAGCTCTTCGGCGACCTCGCGGATCCGGGCGCGGGTGCCGGGGGAGACGCCGTCGCGGCCGTTGAGGGCGAAGGAGACGGCCGAGGGGGAGACACCGGCGCGTTCGGCGATGTCCTTCATGGTCGGGCGGCGGCGTGGGGGAGTGGTGGGGAGGTG
>NZ_JOCQ01000107.1 GCF_000720725.1 Streptomyces rimosus subsp. rimosus | reverse complement strand
ACTGAGGGCTGGGAACGACCACGGCGAGGGGTGCGACGCTGCGAGTGCGGTGTGCATTGCGGTCAGGAAAGGAGCTTGAACGAGGGTGCGGTGGGAGTCGTCAGGCCGTACATCTCGCCGGGCCGCATCCCCTGGAAGGCCGCGTCCCAGATGTAGGTCCAGCCGGTGAAGCCCCACACCGTGTAAGCGTTCACGGCGAGCTGGTAGACCGGGCCCATGGCCAGCGGACGCTTCTTCTTGCGGTCCTTCTTCACATACCGGCCACGGCGCGGCGTGGCCGGAGGGATGGGGGTGCCCGTCCGGAGCCGGTACCGCTGCACCGCTGCTTAACCTGGGGTTAACGACCCAGGTCGAACGACCATTCGCTGCGCAACGCCAGCCCGCGGCGCACGACGGCAACCGCAGCTCACCAACAGATGCTTCGTCTGTTGGTGTTACGGCGCTCCCGGTGGTGTTGGCCTGCGGCCTTGGCGGCTGCCCACGGATACTGAGAGGGCGTTGGTCCGTGTATGGTCCGGATCTTGGTACCAGTCACCGGGACTCTGCGGACGGGCAAGCCCAGTCCGCGGGGCGTCCGGCCGCTGCGCTGTGCTAAAGGTGACCGGCGGGGCCGGTCGGCCCCCGTCGGCCGTGTGCCTGCGCGTGGTCGGAGGGGGTGTGGTCAGAAGCCGTAGTTGGTCACCCATTTGTGGGAGGAGATGCGGTCGTTCCCATTCCCACGGAATGTTGCCTGCTGAGCCGTTGGGGGCGCAGGTGCTGGCACCGCCGTGGCCGATGTGCTCGTACACCCGCACGTCCGCCAGGGTCCCGCTGTAGCCGTTGTTCCACCAGGAGGATGCCTTGTCGTTGACGTTCCAGCGAGCAGGCCAGTAGCCGCAGTCCCGCCAGTCGTCGTTGGCCCGCCACCGGCACTCTCGCCCGCCGCGGTTGGTGTGCTCCCATACATGGTAGTAACCGGGTTCGGCCAGTGCCTTCACAGCCGGGAGCGTTCCAGGGGAGGCGGCTGCGTCGGCCGCGGGGGCAACGGCCAGGCCCGCGCACAGGGTAGCGATGACAGCCCCGGTGCTGATGAAGGTGCGTAGGGTTCTTACGGAATCTCCTTGAGTGTTCAGCGGCCCAGAACGCCGGTCATCGTCCGGCCTCCGTCACGAGGCGGCGTGCCGTCGCTGGGGCCGCGTGCTGGAGGGTGCGTCGGACGGTGATGTCCTTTCGATAGCAGGCACGAACCTGGTCGCTGTAGTGGCGGTCCAGGTCGCGGACGGTGCGGCGGAGGGAAGTCGTGGTGGCACAGTGGGCTTCGGCGACGGCGATACGCGCCTGCCGGGCGTCCGCTTGGGCAACGGGCAGTCTCCGGGTGGAGGTGACGGCGGCCTTCCGGCTGGCGGCCGGGGTGACATACGGGTGGCCCTGCGCCCGCATACAGGCGGCCCACTGCTGCACGGCGGCCTCATAGCGTGGGTCCGCATGTACCTGCGCCACGTACAGCGGTTGCAGATTCATCGTGGGGGCGGCAACGCTGTAGGGGATGCCGCGTGCCCGCACGCACCGCTGGACGAGCAGTTGTTCGGCCCGTTCCAGCAGACGGACCTGGGCTGGACTCGGCTCGCGCACCGGGGCTGTCGGTGCGCGTCCAGGCGCTGGTGGGCCGACCGGCCCAGGGCCGCAGCCGGCCAGCACGGCCGCGACCAGCCCCCTGTCAGGCCGGACCGGGCGGTGCCCGGCAGTCACAGCGGGCGGCGGGCGCTCTTGGTCTTGTGCTGCTCGCGCCGACGCCATGGGCGGCGGCCGAGCATCCGGTGGCCCTCCGTGGCGGGCCGCTGGGAGTACGTCATCGTCTTCTCCGCCCGACGAGGTCACGACCAGGACGATGCGGGCCGGCGGCCTGCTCGCCTTGGTGGCCTGAGTGGTGCGAGGAGGCGACCGGTGCGGCGCGCCGGAGTGGGCACGCCGCGAAAATCCGGTGCTCGTGCTGATTCCGTGTTCGGGGAGAATCAGGCAGTGGAGGGCCTGGTCAGCACTGGGGGATGCAGGGGACGGGCTCGATGTTCTTGCCGCCCCGGATGGACACGTTGTCGGTCCACCCCCCCCCCGCCGTGGGCGGTGATGTACGTTCACCAATGGTTGGTGGACCGGCCCTACGCCACCTGCTCGCCGATGTTCGGGAAGGCGGCGGTGATGTTGCCGGTACCCACCTGGCCGAGGACCCGTTCCGACCCCGCAGTACGTCTTTCAGATGTGGATACCGGTGGTGTGGCGGGTGATCCAACTAAGGGCGCCGCTCGTCCAGGTACTGGCCGTGGATCCAGACGTTGCGTGGCCCGCCCCACAAATTCCCCTTGAACCAGGGGCCCGCCCAGCTGGTCACGTCGAAACCCTGCCCCCTGTGCACCTGGCCCAACGAGGGGTAGTTCGTTCCCGGGCCGGTGCGGAAGTTGACGTTGTTCTCCTGCACCCAGCAGGTGTGCGGCACGCGGCAGACGCCGCGTGCTCCGCTGAGTGGCACGGAGACGCTGGCTGCGCTCGGCGCGATAGCCGGGGCGGAGGCATTGGGAGAGTGGTTGCCTCGTGCTTCTGTCGGGGCCTGCGCGCACCCTCCGCCGCACTGGGGTTTGTCGCCCGGCTCCTCGACGAATGCCCCATCGCTTACCTCCGTCGGCGGCTTGTTGGGGACATGGTTGCTGGCGGCGGCGGGGGAAGCTCCGAAGAGGGGTATGACACTGAGAGCTGCGGCGATCAGGGCGCCGCTGGTGTACCGACGGTTCTTCTTCATCGTTTCTCCTGTCTGGCTTCTGGGCCGTCCCTTTGCGATTCAGTTTGGAACGGGGCACCGGACGTGGCCGGTGGCCCGGCCTTTGGGGTGGGTGTCGCCCCGAGCAGGGGTGCGCGGCGGTGACGGTCCCCGCGAGCGCGCCGGCCCGCTGGGTGACACCTGGTCGTTCTGCTGTGGGGTGCGGAATCGTGAGTCAACCTGGCTCCTCGTCGGGGCCGCAGGCGCGCGGCCCGGTGCCGCCAGCGTGCTGGCTCGATACACAGGCGGCCGGCGCGGCATCGCGGCCTCGATGTGGGCGCCCCCGGGAACCGGTAGGTCGATCAGGACACTCTGCCGGCATGTACATCCGACAGGTGGCGGCTAGACGTCTGCTTGGCCAGGGAGTGGAGCTGTACTGCCCAGCGGTTCTGGGAGCGGGTCGCGTGCCCCTGGTGCTCGGGCCACGGCGCCCTGGGCAGAGCTGGGCCGTGACCTCAGCAGATGGGAATTCCGGGGACGGGTTCGTCGTTGTTGCCGCCCCGGATGAAGACGTTGTTGATCCAACCGCCACCGCGGGCGGTGACATTGCGGGTGTCGGCGCTGGTGGAGGGAACTGCGCCAGCTGCCGGGACGAGGGCGAGCCCGCCTGCACCCACGGCGGTCAGTGCCGCCGCTACCAGGTGCCTTCTTTTGGCCTTGGTCATCGATGGCCCTCCTCTTCGGTCGCTTGATGACCGCGTTTTAGCAGTGATGCGTTGTTCAGTGTCTGGACCCTGGCGGTGAACAAACGGTTCGTGAACAATGCGGGCCCCGGGGGAGCGCGTAGGCGAATGGGTCTCGGGGCGGCGTAGAAGACCAAATCCTGTGCCGCCGGGTACGAATGTGCGAGGGGCGGGGTGATGCCTCGTAAAGAGCGTCCGCTTGACCAGGAGGACAGTGCGCTGCTGCGGTTCGCCGCGCAGCTGCGCGAGCTGCGGCATGCGGCCGGCAGTCCTACGTACCGGGAGTTGTCCGCCCGCGCGCACTACTCGGCTGCTGCGCTGTCCGGTGCTGCGGCGGGACGGCAACTGCCCTCCTTGGCAGTGACCTTGGCGTATGTCCGGGCTTGCGGGGGTGACGTCCGGCAGTGGGAGCGGCGCTGGCACGAGGTAGCCGCTGAACGGGCTGTCGAGGCGGCTGAGGTGGCGCCGGCCGCAGGGGAAGCGGAGGCGCCGTATGCGGGACTGGCGGCCTTCCGGGCCGAGGACACGGACCGGTTCTTCGGCCGGGAGAGCCTGGTCGACGAGCTGGTGCAACGGCTGGCCCGGCAGCGGTTCGTGGCCGTCTTCGGCGCTTCGGGCTCGGGCAAGTCTTCGCTGCTGCGCGCGGGTCTGCTTCCCCGCTTACGGGCCGCCGACAGCGGGCCACTGATCAGCGTCCTGTGCACGCCGGGCGCTCACCCGCTGGAAGAATGCGCGCTCCACCTGGCACCGCACGCCGGCATCGCGCCGGGCCGACTCCACGAGGATTTCGTGTCCGACCGCGCCAACCTGCACCGGGTGCTGCGCCAGATCGCCCTGCACCACCACGACAACGCGGAGGTCGTCATGGTGGTGGACCAGTTCGAGGAAATCTTCACCCTGTGCCACAGCGACCTGGAGCGCGCCGCCTTCATCGCCGCGCTGGTCACCGCGGCACGCACCCCGAACAGCCGCTGCCGGGTGGTGCTAGGTGTACGCGCCGATTTCTACCCGCACTGCACACGCCACGCGGAGCTGGTCGACGCGCTGCGTGATGCCCAGGTCACCCTGGGGCCGATGAGCAGCTGTGAGCTGCACCGGGCCATCGTCCAGCCGGCCACCCGCGCCGGATGCCGGGTGGAGGGGACGCTGCTGGCGGCGCTGACCGCGCAGGTTCACGGGCATACGGGCATGTTGCCGCTGCTCTCCCACGCCCTGCTGGAGACCTGGCGGCGCCGGCACGGCACCACGCTGACGCTGGCCGGCTTCCAGGCGGCCGGCGGCCTCGACGGCGCGTTGACCCAAAGTGCGGAAGCCATCTACACCGCCCTCACCGCTGCCCAGCAACGCCTGGCCCGGCAACTCTTCCTACGACTGACCGCCCTGGGCGAGGGCACCGAGGACACCAAACGCCGCATCCCGCGCAGCGAACTCGACGAAACCGCGGACCTCACGGCCGTTCTGGACCGTGCCGCCCACGCCCGCCTCCTGACCCTGGACCGTGGCCACGTGGAGATCACCCACGAGGCACTGATCCGTAACTGGCCACGGCTGCGTCGGTGGCTGGCCGAAGACCGCGACCGGCTGCGCCTGCACCGCCAGCTCACCGAAGCCGCCCGGGAATGGGAGGCGCTCGGCCGCGATCCCGGCGCACTGTACCGAGGTACCCGACTCGCCCTGGCCAAGGACCTCCTCCACCACGACGAGACCACCCTGACCGTACGCGAGCGGGCGTTCTTGGACGCCGGTCTGGCCGCCGAAGCCGCAGAGAGCGCCACGGCCCGCCATCGCGCCCGCCGACTGCGCCAACTCGTAGCGCTGCTCGCGACGTTCGCCGTGCTGTCCGCCGCGACCACCCTGTTCACCGTCGGTGCCGAACGCCGGGCGACCGAGGAGCGCAACAGCGCCCTGGCCCGCAAGGCGGTGGCGCAGGCCGCCGCCCTGCAGGTGCAGGATCCGGCGCTGGCGGCGCAGCTGCGGCTGGCCGCCCACCGGCTCGCACCGCAGGACGAGACGCGCGACAGCGTACTCAGCACCTCATCGCAGCCGTACACGACACGGCTGGCCGGGCATCACCGCGGCACCACCGACGCGGCCTTCAGCCCCGACGGCACCGTACTCGCGACCACCAGCATGGACAGGACCATCAAGCTGTGGGACATCAAGAACCGGTACCGTCCCCGGGAACTGTCCACCTTGAGGGGGCACACCGCCACCGTCCAGGCTGCCGCGTTCCGCTCCGACGGCCGTGTACTGGCCACCGTAGGCTGGGACCGGACGGTGCGCTTGTGGGATGTCGCCGACCCGGCACGGCCCCGCCGGCTGTCTGCAGCCACGGGCCACTCCGGGGATATCAGCACGCTGGCCTTCCACCCCGCTGGTTCGCTCCTGGCCACAGCGGGCCAGGACGGGACGGCCCGGCTTTGGGATGTGACCGATCCGCGCAGGCCGCGCGCGCTGGCCGTGCTGAGGAACCATCGCGACAACGTCAGTTCCGTGGCCTTCAGCCCTGACGGCAAGACCCTTGCCTCGGCCGACTACGACGCCACGACCCACCTGTGGGATGTCACCCGCCCCGCTCGCCCCCGCCACCTCACCACCCTGACCTCGGCGGGCTACGCGGCGGCCTTCAGCCCCGACGGCAAGACGCTCGCCACCGCCGGGACCGGCCGGACCGTCCAATTGTGGGACATCACCGCGGCTTCGCGGCCCCGCCTGCGCTCGGCGCCGCTCAGCGGCCACACCGACCTCGTCAACGCTCTCGCGTTCAGCCCCGACGGCGATACGTTGGCCAGTGCCAGTACCGACGACACCACACGGATCTGGCGAACCGCCGATCCGCCCCGGGCAACGCTGCTGACCGTCCTCACCGGTCACACCGACATGGTCTCGTCAGCCGCGTTCAGCCCGGACGGCACCACATTGGCCACCGCCAGCGACGACTACAGCGTCCGGCTGGAGGACCTGCGCGCCCTGACCGCACGCCACACCGGGATCGCCTACAGCGTGGCCTTCAGCCCTGACGGCCGGATACTGGCGACCGGGAGCGCCGACCGCACGGTCCGGCTCTGGGACGTGGCCGATCCCGCCGCGCCCTACCCCATCGCCACCCTCACCGGCCATCGTGCGGCCGTCCACACGGTGGCCTTCAGCCCCGACGGCCGGATGCTCGCCACGGGCAGCGCGGATCACACCGCCCAGCTGTGGAACATCAGCAACCCCCATCGCCCCGAACACCTCACTACTCTCCCCGAGCCCGCCGGTACTCCTGGCGGTGGGCCCGGGAGCGGTGTCATGTCGGTCGCCTTCCACCCCCGCGGCCACCTCCTGGCCAGCGCCGGGGCAGACCGGGTCATCCGCCTGTGGGACCTCACCCGTCCGTCTCAGGCCCGGCGCCTGGCCACCATCCCCATCCGCACCGGTGCCCTCATGTCGGTGAGCTTCCACCCCAGCGGCACCATCCTGGCCGCCAGCGGCATCGACCCCACCGTCCGGCTCTGGAACATCACCGACCCCCGGAACCCCAAGCGGCTACGCGGCATGAGCGGCCACACGGACGTCACCGGTCTGTCCTTCGCCTCACGCGGCGACCTCCTGGCGAGCTACAGCGCGGACCGCACCATCAGACTGCGCACCGTGACGCTGACAGGGGCCACCCGCGAACTGTCGGTCCTGCGCGCCCACACCGCCACCCTCCAGGACACGGCCTTCAGCCCCGACGGCACCAGTCTCGCCAGCGTCGGCAACGACCAGATCGTCCGCCTGTGGAACACCGCCGACCCCCAGCAACCCGTGGAGACAGCACGGCTCACCGGGCACACCGCCAAAATCTACTCAGTGGCCTTCCACCCGCGCGGGACCACCCTCGCCACCACGGACGCAGACGGCTCCGTCAAGCTGTGGGACACCGATCTCGATCGCGTCACCGCCCGCATCTGCCGCACCGTCCACCCGGACATCACCCGCGCCCAATGGGAGCAGTACTTCCCCGGCATCGCCTACAGGCCGCCCTGCGCGGAACCGTCCGTCGATCACCGGGACCGGGGCTGAGTCACGTCATCCCCTGCTGCACCCCGCTCGGCCCATTGTTCGGTGTGTGTTTGTTCAACACTCCGCCATGACCCTGAACAACGAGCCTCCGGTATACCCGGCAAACAGGAAGCGCCCATCGGAGGCTGCGCAGGCACGAACTGATCGAGACGCGGCAGCCGACGGCGCGCCGTTCCTTCGGCCGGGAGGCTGTCCGGCCCGGCTACCGGGAGGAGGCCGGGCCGACGGGAGCCTGGCCGGCAGGGCATGTGTCGTTCTTCCACAGAGGAAAGGACTGTCCTTCCATGCGTGCTCTCAGACGCACCGCGACCATCGTCGCAGCCGTGATGTTACCCGGGGCGATGCTGACCACCACGGCGACCGCCGCCCACCTGGCGTCCGTCTCACCCCGCACGTCCACCGCCTCCTCGACCGCCTCGCCGTCGGCGCCACCGGCACCGTCCCCGGGCCATCGGACGCCGGGCCCCCGGTCCGAGACGCCCCGGCCCAAGATGACCGCCAAGAACTGCTTGACCGTCCTCGACCCGGTCCAACCGGGGCAGCGCTTCTCCCGCGTTGTCTCGCGCACCTGCGGACAGCGCGCAGAGAAGGCGCTGGCCGAGGCCCAGCAGGCCCGGACCCTGCTGCTGAAGGTCTACGAGCACGAGCAACTGCGCGGCAACTGGGAGGTCTACAGCAGCAGCGGCGGCTCCTGCGACGCCAGCGGATACGGCATCCGGGACCTGGGCTACACCGCGAGCACCACAACGACCTCCTTCGTCATGTACAACAACTGCACAAAGGTCACGGCCTACCAGGCCACCGACTTCCGCGGCCTGTCCGAGGACTACTACGGCGACCGGGTCGTCAACGTCGGGCTGAAGATGAACGACCGGATCTCCTCCGCCTGGCTGAAGAACGCGCCGCGCAAACTGCCGCCGGGTGAGACCGTCGCAGTAGCCATGGGTGACAGCTACATCTCCGGCGAGGGGGGCCGCTGGAACGGCAACTCGCCCACCGGGGACCTGACCCGTAACGGATCCGACCGGGCGACCACCTGCACCATACTGTCCTGCGACTACGACCCGGCCAGGATCTACGGCGGCACCACCGCCGACGGCGGTAACGGGTGCCACCGCTCGGACACCGCCGAGATCGAAGGCAGAAGCTCCGGTATTCCGGTCACCACACGCATCAACCTGGCGTGTTCCGGCGCCGAGACCGCTCACGTACGCAACACCACCTTCAAAGGGGAGCCGCCTCAGGTCGACCAGCTCGCCAACATCGCCGCCCAGGCTCAGGTGAAGTACATCGTGCTGTCCATCGGTGGCAACGACCTGGACTTCACCGGCATCATCACGGACTGCGTGCGGCGCTACGTGGTCGGCCTAGGCCCGTGCAACGGGCTGCATCAGCCCAACATCGACCGCAAACTCGCCGGCGTACGCGCCAACATCGCCGCGAGCATCGCCGACATCCGTGCCGCGATGGGGGCCCAGAGCGGCTACCGCATCATCCTGCAGTCCTACCCCTCGCCCCTGCCGCGCGGCAGCGAGTCCCGCTTCCCCGCCAGTGCCGACTCGCTCCGGCGCGGCTGTCCGTTCCACGGCGCCGACGAGGACTGGGCCCGCGACCGGTTGATCCCGCAGATATCCGAGAGTCTGCGGCAGGTCGCCCGGGAGAACAACGTGGAATTCCTCGACCTGCGCAATGCCCTGGAGCGCCGGGAGGTATGCGGACGGGACACCCGTCAGGCCGACGAGCAGAACCCTGCTGACACCGTCAGCGAGTGGGCCCGCGACATTTCCTACTTCCAGGGCCACATCCAGGAAGACGCACACCCCAACGCCTACGGTCAGGCTGCGCTCGGCAACTGCCTGCAGAAGATGGCCGTCCTGTCGCCCGGTTTCTACGGATGCGACAACGGCGGCCCGGGCACGTCCGCAACCGCAATGACCGTACGGCCGATCCCACCGCAGGCGAGGGCCCGCAGGTAACGCTCTTGGGCACACCGCGCTCCCTGCGTCCGGGCCCGGGCGGCGCCGCTATCACGCCGCCGGGGCCCACCGGTCTTCGGGCAGGTACAGCGAATGGCCGCGATCGTCATGGCCCGGCACAACGGTGATAGCAGTCTGCCCCGCCGTTGATTGCCTCGGGCGGCAGCGGGCCCTGCGGCGCTTGCCGGGGCCCACTGCCGCGACCTGGCCTCTTGAACCGCACGGCAGCCGCTCAGCACCATGTTCTCCCGCGGAACCGGCTCGTGCTGCTGTTATCGGTACCTACTTGCAGTAGGTGACCCCGGTGACACTCGTCGGCTCCGGAGGGTAGGAGCCCGCGGGGAAATACCACCCCTCGGTGCGGCCGGGCGCGATGTACTGGCACACCCGGACGTAGGTGTAGGTGTTTCCCTTGCCGTTCGAGAAGACCGGCGTCTCGCTCAGGCCGTGGTTGTCCGCCCAGCAGTTGTTCCAGTAGATCCAAGCCGGGGCGCCCGTGCCCCCCGGCTGGTCGACCGACAGACCGCAAGGCCGTTTCTCCGCTTTCACCTCGGCCGGGGTGAGCACTCGGGGCTGTTGTGACGCGGTCTTCTCCGCATCACCACCGGCCTGGCCGGCTGCGGGCACCGCGACGGCGACGACCAGGGCGGCTGCTGCCGCGGTCCCGGTCTTGACGAGTTTCATGAAGCCCTCCCAACATTGCCGGAGAAGCGGCGCGCCTCCGTTTCCCGCCGCACGCCGCTCCGGTTTCCAGCTGCATCGCCACAGCGAGGCGGCCTGTTTGCGTCCGGTATAGCCGCGATTCGTTGTTCAGTGTCAGGACGCCGCGCTGAACAAACACACCCCGAACAATCGACGGGCAAGCGCAATGCATCCCACCGCAGCCACACCCCCATCTGCACCATGCGCCGGCTTCGCGTGTACGCCGTCTCGGCCCCCGCCCGGCTCCTCGGCGGAGCGCGTCGCCCCAGGGCCTTATGAGGGGGTGGCGATAACGGGGACCGTGTGTACCGTAGTTCCCTCAGGCCCGTGCCGAACGGGGAGGCGAAGCGGTATGGACCCGATCGTGATGACCGCCGGGACAGCCGTGGTGAGCGCGATGGCTACGGACGCCTGGCAGCAGACGCGCGATGCCGTCGTGGCGTGGTGGCGCCGGGCCCACCCGCAGCAGGCCGAAGTTGTCGACAGCGAACTGGGGGAGGCCCGGACGCGCATTTTGACCGTACGGCAGGCCCGGGACGCTGCTGGTGAAGCGGTCTTGGTGTCCGACTGGCGTCACCGGCTGAGCCTGCTTCTGCGCGAGAGGCCGGAGCTGGAAGACGAGCTGAGGCGTCTGCTGGACCAGGTGATCATCCCGGTGCTGCCGCCCCAGGAACGGCCCCGGGCGGGGTCACAGGTGCTCAAAGCGTCGGCGTCGGGGGAAGGCCGGGTGTACCAGGCCGGACGTGACCAGCACATCACCGAACGGTGAGTCCGTCCGGCGAACCACCCGGGGAGGATGAGGAACCGCGCCAGTGGGCCCATGCCTCGGACCAGGCCCGGATCTACCAAGCCCTGCGGGACCTGAACCTCGCCGAGCGGGACCTGCACGTGCACTACACGCACGGAGTCCGTGAGGCACGCCGCGTGGAGCCCGGGCCGGGGCCGGGACAGTGCCCGTACCCGGGGCTGGCGGCCTTTGAGGAAGAGCAGGCCCGCTGGTTCTTCGGACGGGACGAGCTGACCGCCGACCTGCTGGTGCGGCTGGACCAGCGGCTGCGCACCGGTGGGCCGGTGGTGGTGGTCGCTCCCTCGGGAACGGGAAAGTCCTCGTTGCTAAGGGCCGGGGTACTGGCGGCGATCGGACGCGGGGCGCTGCCGGCCGAGGGTTCTGCACGATGGCCCCGCGCTCTGTTCACCCCTACCGCGTCTCCACGGGAAGCCCTGGTTTCCCAGCTGGCCCAGGTCACTGGTGACCCCACGTGGCGAGTGGCCGAGACCATGGCACGGGGAACGACAGCGTGCGTGGTGAGGCTCCGTGAGGCGCTGCGGGAGCGGTCCGCCGGCGAGAGCGGGTCCTTACAGCGGTGGGTGGTGGTCGTCGACCAGCTGGAGGAACTGTTCACCTTGTGCGCCGACGAAGAGGAACGGCGCTCCTTCCTGGATCTTCTCCTGGGCATCGCCGGGACGGACCCGGAAGGAAACGGCCCGGCCGGGCTGGTGGTCTACGGGCTGCGGTCGGATTTCTACACGCCCTGCGCCGGCTACCCACAACTGCGGACCGCCCTGCAGGGCTGCCAGGTCGTCGTTGGCGCGCTGTCCGCGGACGGAGTACGGGAAGCGATCCTGTATCCGGCCCAGGACGTGGGGCTGGAGGTCGAAACGGGCCTGGTCGAGGTACTGCTGCGCGACCTCGGCGCCCCGCTCCGCGCCACCTCGGCGAGCTGCACGCACGACGTCGAAGCCGGGGCCTACGAGGCCGGTCGTCTGCCGCTGCTGGCACACGCGTTACGCGCAACCTGGCAGCAGCGGCAGGGCCACGTCCTCACCCTCGACGGCTACCAGCGCACCGGTGGCATCGCCCGTGCCATCGCCAACACCGCCGACCAGTGCTACTTCCGCCTGGACCTGGCGGCCCAACAGGCGGCTCACACCGTCCTGTTACGTTTGGTCACGGTCGGGAGCGGCGGCGAGGACACCCGTCGGCGAGTACGGTACGAGGACCTGCTGGGCCACGGCGACCATCGTGGCCCGGCCCAGGCGGTCATCGAGGCCTTTACCCAGGCGCGCCTGCTGACCCGCGAACACGACAGTGTCAACATCACCCACGAAGCGCTGCTGCACGCCTGGCCGCGCCTGCGCGACTGGATCGATACCGACCGGGCCGGCCACCTCGTCCGTCAGCAGCTTGAGGAGTCAGCCGCCGACTGGAGCCGGTCCGGCCGCGATGTGGGTCTGCTGTACCGGGGCAGCCGACTGGAAGCCGCCAGCGGCTGGGCCGGTGCCGGGCACCACGGACTGAGCACCACCGCGGCCGACTTCCTCACCTCTTCGGTCAGGGCCCAGCGCCGCGGGGCGCGTCTACGGCGTGCCGTGATCGGTGTCCTGACCGCGCTGACCCTCTTGGCCTCCGGCATCGCGGTGTACGCGTTCGTCCAGCGCGCCACCGCACAAGAGGAGCGTGCCACCGCCATCTACAACCAGCTCACCGCCGAGGCCGACGGATTCCGCGACACGCACCCCACGCTCGCGGCCCGGTTGGACCTGACGGCTTACCGCATGCGGCCGACCCCGGATCTGATCACGCGTCTGATGTCCGATGCCAATACACCTGCGTCCGTTCCCCTGCCCGGCCACCGGAGCGTGATCAATTCCGTGAGCTTCAGCCCGGACGGGCATACGCTTGCCAGCGCCGGTGACGACCGGACCGTGCGCCTGTGGGACGTCCGGGGCCCCAGTCGGCCGAGACCGCTCGGCGTCCCCCTCACCGGACACGGCGGAGCGGTCGTGTCGGTCGCGTTCAGCCGTGACGGACGTGTCCTCGCCAGCGCCGGCTTCGACAGGACGGTGCGCCTGTGGGACGTGAGCGACCGAACCCACCCGGCTCCTTTCGGGCAGCCGATGAGGGGGGATGAGAAGTTCACCAAGCTGGCGTTCAGCCCGGACGGGCGCGTACTGGCCACCGGCAGCTTCGACAGGACGGCGCGGCTGTGGGACATACGCGACCCCGGTCGGCCGAGACCACTCGGCGACCCCCTCGCCGGCCATACCCATGCCGTACTCGCTGTCGCGTTCAGCCCGGACGGGCGCACCCTCGCCACCGCGGGCATCGACAAGACGGTACGGCTGTGGGATGTGCGCAACCCCAGTCGGCCGACCCCGGTCGGAGCGCCCTTGGCGAAGCACCAGGACGCGGTGCAGGCGGTCGCCTTCAGCCCGGACGGCCTGACCCTCGCCAGCGGAAGCGACGACGGCACAGTACAGATCTGGAGCGTGGAGGACCGTGCACGTCCCGACCATCTCAGCACGGTCGGCGAGACCAACAACGGTGCAGTCGCTGTCAATTCGGTCGCCTTCAGTGAAGACAGCCAGATGCTGTCCGTGGCGACGCGGAGTGCCGTCCAGTTGTGGAACGTGACCAACCCTGTCGCCCCGCAGAAGATCTTCCGGCCGGTCACCAGCCGCACGGGGCCGGTACGGGACGTGAGCTTCGCACCGGGCGGACGCGTGTTCGCCAGCGCCGGCCATGACCGGGAACTCCGCTTGTGGACCATTCCGGCGTCGATCCGGACAGGGCATTATCAAGCCGTCCAGAGCCTCGCCGTCAGCCCGGACGGCCGGACGCTGGCCAGCGCATCCGCGGACCGGGACATCCGGCTGTGGGCCATGACGGACTGGACCCGTCCGACACCGCGCCCGACCGTGCTCACCGGTCACACCGACCTGCTGCGTACCGCTGCCTTCAGTCCGGACGGGCGCCTGCTCGCCACAGGGGGCAACGACAATACGGTGCGTTTGTGGGACGTCAGCGATCCGGACCACCCGGGCCTGCTCGGCCGGCCCCTTCGAGGCCACACCGACAGTGTGAATTCCGTCGTGTTCAGTCCGGACGGCCGTGTCCTCGCCACGAGCAGCGACGACCAAACGGTTCGGCTGTGGGATGTCGGCCGCCCGCGCCACCCGAGGCCGCTCGGCGAGCCGTTGCGCGGGCACACCGCCGCTGTCACCTCAGTCGCGTTCAGCCCCGACGGACGCACCCTCGCCAGCAGCAGTTGGGACACGACCACACGCCTGTGGGACCTGACTGACCGCGCCGCCGCCCGTTCTCTGGGGCGGCCGTTCAGCAGCCACACCGGAGCGATCTCGGTGATGGCGTGGAGTCCCGACGGCCGCATACTCGCCAATGCGGCGGGTGACTACACCGTGCGCCTGTGGGACATGAAGGACCCTGCCGGCCCCAAGCCTGTCGGGAAGGCGCTTTCCGGGCACACCAGTGACATCTCCTCCTTGGCCTTCAGCCCGGACGGGCACACCCTTGCCAGCGCCGGCTGGGACATGACGATCAGGTTGTGGAACGTCACTGCTCCCGAACGGTCCGGACCGGTAGGCGAGCCGCTGAACGGGCACACCGGCACCGTCAGATCCGTGGTGTTCAGCCGGGACGGTCAGTTCCTCGCCAGCGGCGGCTGGGACATGACCGTCCGGACCTGGCAGTTGAACGTGTCCGACCTCAAGGCACATGTCTGTGCGCGCGCTTCCGTCAGCCCTCAGGAATGGCGTCGTTACCTCCCGCACCTGAGGTACGACCCACCCTGTGTCTGACTGGCCGAGCGTTGAAGCCGGTTCGTTTGGAGTGATGCGATGAAAGGGGCGGGGCCTCCCGCTCCCCCTGGACCGGCAGGCCACCACAGACGGCAACGCCCACTTCTTCGGCCTGGAACTGGTCAACCGCGGCACCGGCACAGATCCGTGGCCCGAGACGCAGCTCGACGCGGCCGTGCGGTGGGCTGCGGCCCTTTGCCGCCGTCATGGCTGGACCGAACGGTCCGTGATCGGGCACCAGGAATGGCAGCCCGGGAAGATCGACCCGGCGTTTGCCATGGACGACTTCCGAACCTGGGTCCGCCCCCGGCTGCACAGCCACCGGGTGACCACGGGGCACACGCTGTGGGGGATCGCACGGCGCTACGCGACCGAGAGCGCGAACCTGCGCCGGCTCAACCCGTGGATCACGGACGACCTGATCCTGCCTGGGCAGTGGGTGCGGTACCGGTAGCTCGGTGGGCAGCCAGGATTTCACGCGGATCGTTTGCGCCAGCCCTCGTTGGTCAGCCCGTGGCACCCGGCGCACAACACCTGAACGTTCCCGTCCGTGTAGCTCCCTCCCATCGAGAGGGACCGCACGTGATCGATTTCCAACCCGCCCGCGGGGAAGTCGCCCAGGCACCAGTCGCACCAGCCGGACCCGCGTTCGTCCACTCATCGGTGGAGCTTCGCAGTGGCGTCGTACCGGGTCGCTCGGCGCCTACCGCGTGCTCGGCGTGACCGGACAGCTGTGTGTGGTCCTTGTGTATCCCGTGGTGGGCCTTGCAGCGTTGTCCCTTCCATCAGGCGTGATGGGTCCCTCGTTTCCGGATCTCTGTCGCGATATGTGCTGATCGCCAAAGTCTGACCACACCCCCGCCCCGCCCCTCCTGCGGGCTGCGCCGACGCCGTCTGCGCGGCCGCGGTACAGGTACTGCCGACCGTCGACGCCGCCGCGATCACCTTGCACGACAGCGGCACCACACCACCTTGCCCCCGGCGCCCCCGGCGCACGCCGCGCCGAAGACCTGCAACGGGTCACCGGGGGAGGGCCCCTCGCTGACCGCGCACCGCAGCGGTGAACCCGTGCTGGTACCCGCCGTGGACCAGCACGGCGCCCGGTGGCCCTTTTTCACCGACGCCGTGCTCCGGACCGGCATCTCGGCGATCTTCGCGTACCCGTTGCGCACCGCAACCACCGCACTCGGCACCCTCACCCTTACCGCACCCGGCCGAGAAGGCACCCCCAAGGGCCGCCCGCCGATGCCCCGACGTTCGCCGACCTCACCACCGTGGTCCTGCTCGCCGACCTGGACACCGAGATCATCCAGCAGCTCCGGGCCGCCGCTGACGCCGGTGACATCAACACCGCCATCGGGGTCTTCGCCGCGGCCCAGGGCATCAGCACCCACGACGCCACCGCCTGGCTCCAGTCCACCGCGGCCTCCAAGAGGCTGCCCGGTGCCGACGTCGCCCGCATCGTCCTCACCCGCTACGGCCTGTGACGCCAGGACACCGCGACACAGCTGATCGAAGCCCTCGAACACCATCGCCGGTCCCCGATGCAGGGCGGACGGCCACACACACGACCGGATGCGTGCACCTACGGGCGCCGGCCAGCGCCCTGGTCCGTTTGCCCGCCCACGCCTTAGCCACCGTCCGCCCCATGGGGCCGGAGAGCTGTTTGCTCCGCGCACCCGAGCTCCGATCGGTGCGAGCGGACGAGTCGCCAGAACGCCTGATGTGACCACGGGTGTGTGCCAGAGATATCTACTTGTGTGACTATGCGATGGTCGTCGGCTCAGTCCTCTGCTACCGACTGGCTCCATGAACTGTGCGGTGCCTGTAAGCACTTGTTTTGGCTCCAGTGCACGGAGTTGTTCTGGCTCCACTGCCGGGGTGGAGGGGGCGTGGATTGGTGTGATTCGCGCCCCCCGTAGCAAGGTGATTTGGCCTCACTTCGACCGGGTGGTTCCGCTGGCCCAGGTAGGGAGTGTTGGCGGTAGTTCGAAGCCTCGGTGGACCTCCGTCAGCGCATCCCCGACAGGTGTGTGGAGGGTTGCCGACCCGGCTCGGCTCAAGCCGCGGACCTCCCGGTGGCCGCGGCGGCTGGACGAGAACGGGCGATGGTGCGGCTGGCACTGGGACTTGACGGCTGGGCCCGAAATGGCTGCGGCCGACCTCCCGTGCGGGAGGTCGGCCGCAGTTGTCGGTGCAGGTCGGCGACGGGGTTTCCGCTAGGTCTGCGCGAACCGGTAGGACTGGGTGCCGGTCTCGACGATGTGTGCGTTGAACGTGACCCGATCCACGATGGCCGTGCGGAGCCGGGGGGCGGTGAAGGTCTGCTTCCACTCCGAGAACGGGGCGTTCGACGCGATCGCGATGGCCCGGCGTTCTTCTCTCTCGGTGAAGATCTGGAACAGCAGCTTGGCTCCGGCCTCTACTGATGACGCCGGATGCTGCCACGAGCGGCAGGCACCCATTCCTGCTGCACCGAAGCCTCATTCGTCGTATGCGGACCCCTCTCGGGTGTCGGTGTCCTGGCGTGGGGTGCCGGTGTGACTGTCCTCGGGCGGGGGAGTCCTGTCCGGTGGCTGGCGCCGGTCGGCGGCGGGCGGGTGGAGGGTGAGTTCGGCGATGGCGCCGCCGTCGGGGGCGTTGGAGAAGCGCAGGGTGGTGCCGAGGACGCGTGCCTGCCCGATGGCGATCGTCAGTCCGAGCCCGTGCCCGCTGTTCTTCCCGCCGTTCTTGGGGCGGCTGCGGAAGCGCTGCGGGCCCTCGGCGAGCAGTTCGTCGGGGTAGCCGTCGCCGTGGTCGCGCACCGTGACGACCGGCCCGTCCACGGTGAGGACCACCGGCGGACGGCCGTGTTTGTGCGCGTTGACGACGAGGTTGCCCAGGACCCGCTCCAGCCTGCGCTGGTCGGTCTCCACCTCACGGTCCTGTACCACCCGCACTTCGGCCTCCACCCCGGTGGCTCGTACGGCGCGTTCGGCCAGTGGCCCGAGCCGGTGTACGTCGAGGTCGGCGCGTTCCACCTGGGCGTCCAGCCGGGAGATTTCCAAGAGGTCTTCGGTCAGCCGGCGCATGGCCTGTACGCGTTCTTGGACCATTTCGGTGGGCCGCCCCGGCGGCAGCAGTTCGGCGGCCGCGTGCAGTCCGGTGAGCGGGGTGCGCAGCTCATGGGCGACATCGGCGGTGAACCGCTGCTCGCTGTGCAGCTTGCTCTGCAGGCTGGCGGCCATCGCGTCGAGTGCGGCGGCCACGGCGGCGGTCTCGTCCCGGGTACGGTTGGGCCGCTGTGCGCGGGGGTCGTCCACCCGGGCGTCGAGGTCACCGGTGCTGATGCGGTGGGCCACCTGGGCGGTGCGGTGCAGACGCCGGGTGACGCCGTCGGTGACGAACAGGCCGACGAAGAGGGTCAGGGTGATCGCAAGGGCTGCGGATCTGATGATGGTCTGGTCCAGGCTGCTGATGACGTCCGCCCGTTCGCGGTAGTCCTGGCCGACGGCCAGGGCTTTGCCGTCGGCCGGTGCCACCGCCCACATGGTCGGGCGGCCGTTCCGCTGGCCGAGCTGGGTGCCGCGCTCGCCCTTGTGTGCCATTTTCCGCAGGGCCGGCGGCAGCTCCGGCGGGTCCAGCCGCGCGTCGCGGCCGAGCGGCTCCCCGGCCACGTACGACGCGACGACGGAATCCAGCCGGGTCAGCGCCGCGTCCCTGGCCTGCTCCTCGGTCTGCCGACTGACCAGGACGTGGACCAGGATGCCGAGCACCGCGGCCAGGAAGCAGCACATGACCATGATGAACAGGGCGGCCTTCCACTGCAGCGTTGCCGTCCACGACGGCAGCCGCAGCCGTCGCTCCTCCCTCCGGGCCGTGCGGGCGCTCACCGCGGGGCCTTCGACGGCGCGGAGGGGGAGGGCGATCCGGAAGCGGCGGGGCGCAGCCGGTCGTATTCCGTGCTCCGCATACCCATGGTCTGCTCCCGTTCGTTCCAGGAGTAGACGGTGCGCTGCTCGTAGCCGGTCGAGCCGCTGGGCTCGCGCAGGATCACCTTCCGGCCGGACACCTCGATCGACAGCGGTCGGGCGAAGGTGTCCAGGATCCGGACCACGCGCCCGCCTGTACTTCTGAAGGCCCAGACGGTCACGTCGCGCGGCCCCTCGATGCCGACGATCAGCTCGTCCTTCCCATCACCGGTCAGATCCCGGTACTGCGGGGCCCGTAGCGGACACTGCCGGTCGTGCTGCCGGTCCGCGGTACACCGGTTGATTCTCTGCGTGGTGTTCTGGTCGAACGGCAGCGCGTTGTTCATCGTGACGCCCACGGCGGCCTGTGCCTTGACGATGCCGAGCCACGAGGCATTGCGCAGGTCGCCGGACGGCACCTTCGGCGCCCCGGGCAGGGGGACGGGATCGGGTTCGGCGGCCTCCGGGCTGGACGAGGGGGACTGCGAAGGCTCCTGCCACAGCCGGGCCGGAGCGGAGGCGGCCGGTGTCCGCCCGGCGCTCCGGGGGTTCCCGGTCTGCGTACAACCGCTCAGCGACGCGGCCACCGCCACCGCGGCAAGGAGCGCCGACCAGAGCCGTACGCGGCCGGAAGACGACCGGGAGCAGGGGCAGGACACATCATTTCCTGTCGGTGGACACACAGGCGCAGGCCGAAGGGCTCACATCGTCACGATGCTGGCTGCCCCCTGTTGCGGCAAACCGGCGGCTGTGTAACGGCCACCCATAGGGACGCGAACGGTGCCGTAACCGCAGGGCGGCGGGGCTCCGGGCACGCGCGCCCCGTCTTCCCCTCCGCACGGGCGAGACCGGCCCGCCGCAGCCCTACCCGGCCGGACCGGACGCCTCTGCCCGGGCTCCACCAGACGGCTGAGGAGCCGGCCCAGCCGCCGTCGATCGGGGACGGGCCCAGGTACCGCACGCCCTTCGGAATTGCTCCCACCTTCTGTCGTAGTCGTAGACGTTGTCGTTTCGCTCGCAACGCCTGACGCCAAGAGGTGGCGCGCCGGTGCTTGATCAGTGCCAGCGCGGGGCAGGACCGGGCCGCCGAGCCGGTCGCGCGCGTCGCGAGGCTCGTGACGCCAGGTATCCGATGAAAAATGCTTGGACGAGGACGGACAGCGTCCAGGCGAGCCAGAAGAGCCCGTTCGGTTCCGCATCCCAGCCCGACACGAGCCCGTTGGCCATCAGGAAGACGAAGAGCGCCGGGAAGGCGGCGATGATCAGCAACAACCCGGAGAACGGGGACAGCGTAACGGTGCCCATGAGCTCGCTGACGATGGCCGCGGCGGTGACCAGCGCGAGGTAGAGCTGCGAGGCGCGGTTGCCGAAGGTCAGGCGTAGCAGTGAGCGCAGTCGTTGGGTGTTCATGGTCTTCCTTCTCCCGGGGATCGGTGCTGTTCCGCCCCTTCTGGTGCCGCGGCAGGCATGGCCGCGGCCAACGCCGTGGAGCTTCTGGTCCTTCGGCTGGACGCCTCGGGCACGACGGAGTCGTTTACCTCGTTGTGACCCTGCGCAGAGCAGTCCCAACTGCCACAGGGACGCCTCGAAACGCCGACACGGACGGCGGATGCCTCCGTGCTCGCATATCAGTGAGCCATCCCGGTGTTACAGCCGTGCCGAGATCGTGCGTCAGCCGTACCTCAATCGTCACTCATGGCCGTTAACGAGGCGCGACAGTCTCTGACCTGGTGGTTCGCTGAGGCGGACCACAGAGAATCGTGGGCCACCTCCACAGTCCGGGCGATCAGAGCCTGTGATCGCCCGCCGGGCACGCGGCCGGCTGTAGGGCTGGGCCCGCAGCGTCCACATCACGCTGCTGCCGGGCACGCAGGTCCAAACCGCAGGGCAAAGCCAGGCAGCAGGCAAAACCCGGATAGAGATCAACTCGGTGGCGGGTCCGCTCCCGCGCACCGTATCTGTGCCCCTCTTCCTCTTGGATGGTGTCGCCGGGCGCGGCGCCGCCGGTGTCTTGGCCGCCCGGCGCTTCCGTCCAGGAGCGGGTACTCATTGACCGCCGAGCCGGGGAATGGGCAGGATGCCCGCATGAGGACGCGCACATTCCACTTCCATGCGGTGGCTTCCGCGGTTCTGGTCGCGGCCGTGCCGGTCGCCGCGTGGGGCCTGATAGGACCGCTGGATGAGCCGGGGGCGCCGTCTGAGGTCAGCCGTGCCGTCGAGCCCCCGCACTTTGCAGAAGGCTTGGAGACGACACCGGGTGCCGTCTGTCTGGTACTGGCGGTGATCAGCGGGGCCGTACTGGTCCGTGCCTCGCGCAGGGGCACTTTCGAGCGGCGCTGGTGGCCGGTCCTGCTGCCCCTGGTAGCGGCGGGGCTGATTGCCGGGGTGGTGGGGCGGGTGGTCACCGCCGCAACCATCGGCGCGAACATCGGAGCCGGCCTGTCCATGTCCGTGGGTGTGCCGGCGATCCTGCTCCTGCTGATCGTGGCGCCGGTCGTTCGGCTCTCGCAACGCCGGGCTCGACGCTGAACGTGGCGGCCGGCCCACGGCTGCCGCGTTGGTAGCGGAGATCGCGGTGCCTGCGATGCGCCGCTAGGTCCAGGCACTCTCTACCGAGTCGGAAGCTGGAAGACGAACGTGGAGCTCGGGGACTGTTGCTCACCCGACAGGCCAGGCCGGAACGGTCGGAGCCTGTTGCCCGCCGGCCTCGGTCCGGTGTCGGTATGAGGCCCATTGAGGGATGCCACCGGCGGTTCTACTCTGGTCAACGCCTGCCCCAGCCCCGGCCGGTGCGTTGCCACCTGTCCGCTCGACCCATCGGTTGAGCCGACAGAGCAGGCCGCCGGGTCCGCATTCCAGCAGCGGACGCATGGTTGCGGCCTGCCCGCCGCCCGTTGCCCCGGGGCACTCCCGCGGCCCTGCGACGGTGGTGAGGCGCTCGTCCGGGGCCGGAGAGGAGCCGACCCCGGACGTGGCGGCCGCGACGGCGCCTGCCCCGCCGCCTCTCTTCAGTACCCCGTAGTCCCGGCCTTGCGCGGCCAGCGCGGCGGCCACCGATTGCTGCGCCTTTCCGCCGTCGTGAAGGGTAGCGTGAGCCGGTCTGGCCGCGCTCACCGCGCGGCGGCCTGCGGCGCGGGGTGGACTGGAAGCGCCCCGAGGTAGCGGCGGGGCCGGTCCCGGCGGAGCAGCGGGTACCGGCCCCGCACGCATGGCGGCCCGCCCGGGACGGGCAAGCTCGGGTGGGGCCGGCAAGCAGCAGCGGCTGCCCCCGGTGCGCCGGCTATGTGCCCCGCAGCCATCGCCGCCTCGCTGCCGTCGCCCTGCACCTGGTGGATGAATGGCACCCGCGCAACGACTCCGATGCGGCCGACGCCGGGGCAGGTTCCCATCGCCGGGTGCGGTGGCGGCGCGGGCGTACGGACAGTCAGCGGGTGGCCGGGTCGCGCTGGTGGCGGGCTTCCGCGCGGCTCTGGACCAGGAGTGCCAAGCTGCGCCCCGGACAAACTCGCAGTCTTGGCCGGCCTCGGACACCACTGGGCGGCATAGCTGTACAAGGGCGGCAGGTGCTGACCGCTGTGCGTGAGGCGGGTCAATCCGGAACTGAGGGCTCCGCCTTGCGTGCATATTTTCAGCATAAAGAATCCGGTAAGGGCGCGACAATAAAACCTCCGAGCGCTTTTCCGGTGATCACTCCTTCATAAACTCGGAGTCCGGACGGCGCGGTCGTGCCGTTTCTCGTCGTAGCGTCTGCTGCTTCGGGACGGGGAACAGTAAGGGGTGACTCATGTCCAAGAGCGAGTCTTTAGTGGATGCGGCGGCTCTCGGAAAGCTTGCGAAGAGCTTCGAGACCTACGGGTCGGACCTGGAGAGCTATCTCAAAGAATTCCAGACGAAGACCGGATCCGAGGCCATTCATGACGGATTCGGCGTCCTCACCGAATCCGAGGAGGTCACCTCCGCATACATCGAGCTGTCCACCGACCTGGCGGAGACGCTGAACGAGCTGCGGCGCCATCTCGACCAGGTCAGCCAGGGGATGCGCCAGGTCCAGCAGAACGCCACGGCGACTGATGAGTCCCTTTCGAGCAGCTTTGGCCGGGGGCGTCACGCGTGAGCGGAGACGAATCCGTAGCGGAACAGGTCTACGAGGCCGGCCTGGAAATCATCAACCCCGGCGGAGACCCCGTCACTCTCCGCGCGGCGGCCAAGGGGTGGCGGGATCTCCACGACAACCTCCAGAGCATGTTCCAGGGCCTGGACCACGAAGTGCAACGGACCCTGGGTTCCGGATGGCGGGGACCGGCAGCTGACGCCTTCGCGAAACATTGGAAAGACCTCAAGGCGGGAATGGACAAGACCCTGCCGCAATTGCCGCAGGCGGCAGAGAGTCTCGATGAGGCGGCGGACGCCGTCGAGGAGATCAACCACGAGATTCACCAGATCTATCTGGAAATCGGCATCTCCGTCGGAATTTCGGTCGGCTTGTCCTTCCTGACCATGGGCTTTTCGGCGGCCGCGGGGGCCGCCCGAGCCGCCCAGCTCGCCGCCCGGGCCGCCAAACTCGCCAAAACGCTCGGCACCATCCTCCAGAAGGTCGGACAGGCGTTCAAAGCCATCTCCGGGCTGGCGAAGCACCGCTTCTTGAAGAACGTCCTGGTCAACTGGGCCAGCAACACCGGCGGCACCGTCATCACCAACACGCTGACCGGGCAGGACACCAACTTGTTCGACGCGACCTGGCAAGGCGGGCTCTCCGCGGTCGTCGGCACCGGACCCGGGCTAGCTGTTTCCCGGGGGCTGGGCAAAGCGGGCCGGCCGCTACTCGGTGACATCGCGGGCGGCGCCACAGGCAGCGTGGCAGGCGGGTTCGCCGTCGACGGGACGAAAAACCTCGACAACGATTCGTCGAACGACGTCAGCGGAAACGACATGCTCTGGGACGCGACGGTCAACGGGGTCGGCGGCGGCGTGGGAGGCGGAGCCGTACACGGAGCGAACAAGCACCTGCCACCCGGGCGGGAGGGCCCGCACTTCTCGGTCGAGGGGCCGGCTCAGGGAGCCGCCTACGGCGGTATCGGCGCCATCGGCGTGCCCGTGCACAATGCCATCGTCGGCGACGGGCCGGACGACACGAAGAGCGAGGACGCCGGTCCCAGCGCGGCACAGGCACCGAAGAAGGGAACAGTGAGGGACGTGTTCGGGTGAAGGAGCGTGACACCGGCACCGCCCTGGCTGCCGCCGTGGCCTGGGGCGGTGCCGTGGCCTTCCTGATCTGCCTGCTGCTGCGGAAGGTCGCGCCGTATCCCCGCTGGGATCTGCTCGGTTGCCTGGCGGTCTGTGCTGCCGCAATGCTGGCGTGGTGGCGGTCGGCGAGCGGACGTACGGGGAGCGGGTGGAAGGCATCGGCCCGGCCCGTCCCAGAAGGGGGGCGGCGGATTCGTTGGTGGCCCGAGAGGCGCGTCCCCCTCATCCTCCTCGTTCTGACAGCATGGCCGCTGCCGCTTTTCCTGCTGTTTTCCTCGGTGGCGGACGGCTCGCCCCAAGTGGCCGCGATTCGCGCGCACAGCCCGCGCCTCTCGGACGTGACGATCGTTCAGGTTCACCACTCGTACCTGAAAAAGGGCAAGGGCTACAGCTACTACGAATCCGCGGTCACGGTCACGATCCCAGTCAGGGACGGAGACGGGGACGCGGCCACCGGGCGGCCCGGGAAAGGAGCACCACGGCTCAAGAGCACCATGCGCTCCCCCCAGCCGCCGCACCCGGGTGACAGTTTCCCGGGCTTGTACGCCCCCAGCGACCTCACCGCAGGAGTCATTCTGGACACCCGCGCCCAACTGCGCTCGCTGCTCGGTGGGCGTGCCGGGCCGCAAGATCTGGTGATGCTGGGCGTCTGGGGTATTTTCCCCTTGGCCTGCGCCGGAACCGCCTTCCGTAGACGTGCTGCCGCACTCCCCTGGGACGGCGTGTTCAGCGACGGCGAGCCCCGGATGCTCCGGGTCCGGGTCGTGGCCGCGGGTGCGGGCGACCGTTTCGGACGCCCGATCAGTGGCTCGAAGTCGTACGGTCCGCTCCTGAGTCCCGCGCTGCGTCTGATCTCGTCAAGCGAAAGCCGCGATCTGCTGCTGGAGCGGTGCCTGGACCCCATACCGCTTGCCGAAGCCCTCATGGGCGCCGAGGGCCGGCTGTACTGGGCCCCCAAGCCGGAGGACCGGCCCGAGTACTCCGTCCCCGCCCTGCTCGTCCTGGACGACGGCCGGTACATACGGGGAACGACAACCATCGGCACGCCCCCGCACGCCCCGGCGGGCGAACCCGTTACCGAACCCCTCCCCGAGAACCTGCAAGCGATCCGCCCCGTGGGCCCGTACCTACTGTGGCAGCCCCAGGTACACAGACCAGGACTGGTCTGCTTCACTGCCGCCTTCCTCGCCGTGACCCTGCTGGTGTCGGGTGCCGGATACGGCAACGGGTCGCTGCGCCTCGCCTGTTTCCTGGTCGCCGGGGCCGGGCCGATCGTCGGTCTGGCGCTGATCAACCGTTGGCGTACGCACTATTTGCGCCAGCTGGTGCGGCAGGCCTGAAAGAGGCAGCTGCCAGAGCGAGCCAGAAAACACCCCCGACACAATGATCGCTCTGACCACATCACCCCCTGCCCGCCGGCCCCTTCACGGCGGCCGGCGTCGTCCTGAAACACCTGTCGGGCCTGTTGCCTGGCCTGAGCCCGTATGCGACCACATCCGCGCCTACACCGCGGCCCAGGCGCCGCTACTGCCACTCACCTGCACAAGCACAGTGCTTTCTTCGGTGTACTTGCTCCGAGGGCTCCGCCTGCCAACGCTTCAGGATTTGGCGGCCGAGGCCGTGAGCAGTGCCAGACCAGTCGTCCACGACGCTGCTGGTGGTTGATCATCCTGCCCAATCGGTCGGGCCAGAGCGATGACCTCGTACCTGAAGATCGGGGAATCCGTCATGCCGCGACCGTACCGGTCAACGCTTTCACCAGTTAAGCGATTGACCAGTAGAGGCGTTGTCCGATGTGCGTTGAGTGCCCCAGCCTGGTTTGGAGCGACGACGGTCAATCGCTACTGGTCAAGCCCTGGGCCCTTCGGACTATGAGTGTTGGTCGCCAAACTTTGCCCCGTCTGTTGCGGCTCGGGCTTCGCCTCGGCGGGGGTGAGGACCTGGGCGGCTGCCTGTTCGGTGGCGGGGGCCGGGCCGGGACGGATCGCGGCGCCGTAGAGACGCTCGAAGTCGGAGATGGCTTTGGCGGGGCTGGTGAAGTCCAGGGCGATCTGCCGCAGGTGGTCTTCGCCGTGCAGGTGGACGCTGTGGCCGTCGCGGTAGGTGCCGACGGCGTCGGTGGTCCAGCCGTCGTGGGCGTGCAGGTGAATGACCAGGTGTCCGGACATGATGTCGTCATGGATCTGCTGGGACTGGGCGAAGACGTCTCGGATCACGTCGCGGTCCAGCCAGTGCAGGGGGTGGCCGGCCTGCTGGGCGTAGTGGGGTTCCTCATGGTCGATGCGGGCCAGGACCAGGGTGTGTTCGCCGGTGGCGCGGAAGCCGTGGACGCTCAGCAGGGCACGGGCGGTGGTGGGGGAGGAGCTGGTGAGGGCGGCGGTGACGGCGGAGGTGTGCTGAGGGTGGCGGCCGAGGCGGACGTGGGCGGCGGTCTCGGGCTGGGGCATGGCGCTCGTTCCTGGGCCCGGCCGGACGCGGCGGCCCGGCCGGGCAGGGGCTATCGGGAGACACGGGTGGTGGGTGAGGCAGCGGTGGTCCGCAGGCGGGGCCCGGCGCGGGGCCCGGCCGGGGAGCGGGAGGGCGCGGCGGGGCTGCGGGTGGCGCGCCGCCAGCGGGTGCGCAGGGCGGTCAGCTCGGCCAGGGCGCGGCGGCTGCCGGTGGCGAGCTGGCGCGGGGTGTTGGCCGCATCATCGATGAAAGTCCGGATGCGCAGGGCGGTGGTGCGGGCCTGGGCGAGCAGGGCGCGCCGCAAGATTTTTTCACTCCAGTATTCGGGGGTGCCGACTGGGGTGGAGAGCAGGCCGATCAGGGCGGCGGGGGCGAAGTCGGCGTGTAGCAGGGACTGGTGCTGGGCTTTTGACAGCACGGTGACTGGTGACCGCATCGAGGGGCTCACGGCGGTGTACCAGCGCGCTCAGGCCCTCGAAGAGCTGTCCGTGCCGGGGCAGGGCGAATGTGTTGGGCTGCGGCCAGCGCATCTGCCGTTGCCTGGAGGGTTGCGCGGTCGTGCACGCGAGTACGGCCCGGCGCTGGCCGCCGCGCGCGTTCTCGTCGCGAGCATGCTGCGGTTGCGGCCGGGGTCTCTTGGTGTGCGGTATCAACGAAGCATCCGAGGACGCGGGGTGAGCTGAACCAGAGCCCAGGCAAGGAGGGTGCAGGACGTGGCACCTGTTCAGCCCCCCCATCATCCATTGCCCGTCAGGGGGACGAGCGGCTCCGTTTTTCCGGTACCGTCGCGCGCTCGTGAACGGCGGTGACGATTGTCGGGATCGCCTCTCCCGATGGGCGGTCCGGAGCCGGTTGGGCATGATCAACTGGGAGACGCATGGGAAATCGGCGCGGCAGGTTCCTGCGGGCAACTGCCGCGAGCTGCCGGAAACCGCGGGAAACGGGCAGACCGGTGTGCGGTGATCAGGCCGGGCGCGGGAGGCGAAGCGCTCGAATTCCAGGGGCTTGCCGAAGCGGATGGTGATGCGCATGGCGCGGGGCAGGCGGCGGCCGGTGGGCTGTGCCTCGAACGTTCCGATCATCGCGCACGGCACCACCGGCACCTGCGCCTTGATCGCCATCGCGGCCACTCCCGTACGGCCCTTGTAGAGCCGCCCGTCGTGCGACCGCGTCCCCTCCGGGTAGATCCCCAGCACCCGTCCCTTGCGCAACACCGCCAGCCCGGACCGCAACGCGGCCTGCGCCGCCTTGCCGCCGGAGCGGTCCACCGGAATCTGCCCGATCCCCCGGAAGAACGCCGCGGTCAGCCGCCCGCGCACACCGGGCCCCGTGAAGTACTCGGACTTCGCCAGGAACGTCACCCGCCTCGGCACGATCACCGGCATCACGAAGTGATCCGAGAACGACAGATGATTGCCCGCAATGATCGCCGGCCCCTGCAAGGGCACATGTTCCAGCCCCTCCACCCGCGGCCGGAAGACCAGCCGCAGCAACGGCCCCAGAAACACGTACTTGAGCACCTGGTAGAACACAGGGCCTCCCCTCACTCTCCGGAACCGGCTCAACGGCACTGTTTACGCAGGTCAGACGAGGTGCAGAGGGACGTAGTCTAGATGCAGGCGCGAGCGTCCGTAACCACCCGTGGGGATACCGGTGAGGTGCGACGCCGGAAGGTGGTGGTGAACGGCCGGGAGGACGCTCGGGTGTGCGCCCTCCCGGCCGTCACCGGGCCTCGGCTGTGATTGGGGACCGGCTGTCACCGGGCCCTGGCCGTTGCCGGTCCCCGGCTGTCACCGGCCCCGGTCAGGACGACGGAATCTCCGCCCGGACGGTCCGCGCGGCGGCGACGAGGTTTTCCAGCGAAGCGCGGGTCTCGGGCCAGGCGCGGGTCTTCAGGCCGCAGTCCGGGTTGACCCACAGGCGCTCGGCCGGGATGGCGTCGAGGCCCTTGCGCAGCAGGCTCGCCGCCTCTTCGGCGCTGGGCACGCGGGGCGAGTGGATGTCGTACACCCCCGGACCGGCCTCGCGCGGGTAGCCGTGGGCGGCCAGTTCGCGGGCGACCTGCATATGGGAGCGGGCCGCCTCCAGGCTGATGACATCGGCGTCGAGGTCGTCGATGGCCTGGACGATGTCGCCGAACTCGGCGTAGCACATGTGCGTATGGATCTGGGTACGGTCCCGCACGCCGCTCGTGGTGAGGCGGAACGCCTCGGTGGCCCAGGCGAGGTAGGCGGCGTGACCGGCGGCGCGCAGCGGCAGTGTCTCGCGCAGGGCGGGCTCGTCGACCTGGATGACCGAGGTGCCCGCCGCTTCGAGGTCGCCGACCTCGTCGCGCAGGGCCAGGGCCACCTGGCGGGCGGTGTCGCCGAGCGGCTGGTCGTCGCGGACGAAGGACCAGGCGAGCATGGTGACCGGGCCGGTCAGCATGCCTTTGACGGGACGGTCGGTGCGGGACTGGGCGTACGTCGTCCAGCGCACCGTCATCGGCTCGGGCCGCGAGATGTCGCCGGCCAGGACCGGCGGACGCACGTACCGCGTGCCGTACGACTGGACCCAGCCGTGCTGCGTGGCGAGATAGCCGGTCAGCTGCTCCGCGAAGTACTGGACCATGTCGTTGCGTTCGGGCTCGCCGTGCACCAGGACATCGATGCCCGCCTTCTCCTGGAAGGCGAGGACTTCGCGGATCTCGTTCTCGATGCGCTCCTCGTAGCCGGCGGTGTCGATCCGTCCGGCCCGCAGGTCGGCGCGGGCGGTGCGCAGCTCGCCGGTCTGCGGGAAGGAGCCGATGGTGGTGGTCGGCAGCAGGGGCAGGCCCAAGTGGGCCCGTTGCGCGACGGCGCGCTCCGTGTACGGCGCCGAGCGGCGGCCGTCCGCGTCGGTGACGGCGGCGGCGCGGGCGCGTACGGCGGGGTCGTGCGTGATCGCGGAACCGGCGCGGGACGCCAGGTCCGCGCGGTTGGCGGCCAGTTCGGCGGCGATCGTGTCGGTGCCCCGCGCGAGACCGCGGGCGAGCGTGGCGATCTCGGCCGTCTTCTGCTCGGCGAACGCGAGCCAGCGCAGGATCTGCGGATCGATGTCGCGCTCGACGGCGGCGTCGAGCGGCACGTGCAGCAGGGAGCAGGAGGCGGCCACGTCGACCCGGCCGGCCAGTCCCAGCAGGGTCCCGAGTGTGGCCAGCGACTTCTCGTAGTCGTTGATCCAGATGTTGCGGCCGTTGACGACACCGGCGACCAGGCGCTTGCCGGGCAGGCCGCCCACCGCGGCGAGCGCTTCCAGGTTGCCGGCCGCGGCCTCGGTGAAGTCCAGCGCCAGGCCGTCGACAGGAGCCTTGGCCAGGACCGGCAGGGCTTCGCCGAGCTGGTCGAAGTACGAGGCGACCAGCAGCTTCGGGCGGTCGGTGAGGGCACCGAGGTCGCGGTAGGCGCGCTCGGCGGCGTTCAGTTCGGCCGGGCTGCGGTCCTGGACGAGCGCGGGCTCGTCCAGCTGCACCCACTCGGCCCCGGCCGCGCGCAGATCGCCCAGGACCTCGGCGTACACGGGCAGCAGCCGGTCGAGCAGGGTCAGCGGGTCGAAGTCGGCGGCGACCCCGGGGGCGGGCTTGGCCAGCAGGAGGTAGGTGACCGGGCCGACGAGTACCGGGCGCGGGGTGTGCCCGAGGGCGAGCGCTTCCTTGAGCTCACCGACCTGCTTGGCGGAGTCCGCGGCGAAGACCGTGTCGGGGCCCAACTCGGGCACCAGGTAGTGGTAGTTGGTGTCGAACCACTTCGTCATCTCCAGCGGCGCCACGTCCTGCGTGCCGCGCGCCATCGCGAAGTAGCCGCCCAGGGCGTCGGTCTCGACGGCGGCGCGGTGCCGGTCCGGGACGGCTCCGACCATGACGCTGGTGTCCAGGACGTGGTCGTAGTACGAGAAGTCGCCGGTCGGCACCTCGTGGAGACCGGCGTCCGCCAGCTGCTGCCAGTTCGTACGGCGCAGGTCCCGGGCGGTCTCCACCAGGGCGTCCGCGGTGACGCGGCCCTTCCAGTAGCCCTCGACGGCTTTCTTCAGTTCCCGGTTTCGTCCCTGGCGGGGGTAGCCGTACACGGTGGCCCGTGCTGCCGCGGCTGCGGGCTTCGCTGTCACGGAACTCTCCTTCGCGGATGTGTTCTTGAGTGCGTCCCGGGGACGGGACGAGAACGCGAAGGAATGACACGCCGGACGAGCCGCGAAGCGTGCGCCGACGCTCCTGCCCGCCTGACATGTACGGTTCCGGACTACGTCCGGAACGCTCCCAACCCGCCCTCGAGGTCTCCGGGATGACCACGCACGCATGGACGCGCGCGGGCAACGGGCAGGTCTTCGGACTCACGGGCACGCCTGCCGGGCTCTCCCGGCGGGCACCTACTGGCCGTCGCTTCCCGGATCCGCGGCCCGGATCCAGTGCGTATGACGGCGGTCGTTCCCGCTCACCGCTGCGGGGCAGTCCCGGATTCCCACCGGGTTCCCTCTTACGACGCGCCTGCCTGGCGGGCAGGGCGAACCAGCTGCACCGGACACAGTAGATCGACCATGGCCCGGGCGGACAGCCCTGTTCACATTGCGGAACGAGGAATGAGACGGGAAGGGGGAAGGCGGGAGACCGTACGGGACGCGGGACCGAGCCGCAAACGCCGAAGCCGTACGGGACCGGCTGGAACCGGTGCCCGTACGGCTTCGGCGTTACCCGCGGGAGGGCTCAGCCGGCAGGCGGCTGCGACGTGGCGGAGGAGAAGTGGCCGGACGCGAGTTTCCACTCCCGGTGCAGGGTGCCCAGCGGGATGCGCTTCTGGAAGAGCGGAGTGCCGAAGATCGTCAGCTGAGCCTGGAGCGAGCCGCTCAGATCCAGCCCTCCGAAGGCCTTCCAGTCGGCCGTGACGGAACCCTTCCCGTCGGAGGAACCGGTGGCCGCGGCACTGGCCTCGCCGCGCAGATACGGAGCGACATCGGCGCTCACCCCGACCGCACCGTACAGGCCGACGCTCGCCTCGGCACCGAGTGTGGCCTTCGCCCGGCCCGACGCCGTCACCGCGGCCTGAACCGGGGTGGAGTGCATGCCGGATTCGCTGACGGGCTTCCAGCCCCCGGCCCAGGAGTAGCTGCCGCCGACCCGGAAGTCGCCCTTGAGGTCCTGCTTGATGTCGACGCTGACCCGCCCGTCCGCCTCGACCGCGAGGTAGCACGTGAGGTCCAGATTGACGACGACGGGGACCGGGCCGACCTGGATGACCGGATCGGCGTGGAGCTTGGCGAACGGCACCCGCAGCGGCTTGCCGTTCGCGGTGGAGGCGGCGGCCTGGCCCTTGAAGCGCCACTGGGAGGACCAGTCACCGGACAGCCCGATGAACGCACCGCCGGGCGCCGTGCGGCCGGCGGGGCCCGGGGCGGGCGTGGCGTGCGCGCGGTTGCCGTCGTAAGCGAACTCCACCTTGGGCGACAGCTGCACGAAGCCGGAAACCGAGGCCGAGGCACTCGCCGGGGCGCCCTCCGCGGTGGCGACCGACGCACCGACGTCCAGGCGCAGGCTGCCGAGGGGCAACGTGGCGCCGTGGGGCCCGAAGCGGCGCTCGCCCTTCCTCGCCCAGGAGACCTTCACCCCCTTGACCAGCGGCTCGACCGAAACGGCTGCCGGATCGACGGGCACCTTTCCGTCGGCCTCGCCCTTGCCCAGCAGCGCGTCGAGCGTGGCCGGCGCGGTGTTGACCTCGGTGCCCTTCGCGGTCGTGCTGCGCACCGCGGTGACCTTGGCCAGGACGCCGCTGGGGGCGCCGGGTGCGGGCGCGCTCGCGATGACGTCGCCGACGGCCACGGCCGAGTTCTTCGGGGGCGTGGAGGCAGAGGGGGTGGGGGAGGGGGAGGAGGGTGCCGAGGTCGAAGGAGTGGGGCTCGGGGCGTGTTTCGCCGGGCTGACGATGACCGCGCGGCCACTGCTGCGGTCGTACGAGGCAACCCGTAGCGCGGACTTGTACTGCGGGCGTCCGTTGCCGGACGGACGGGCCACGGCCGCCGTACCGGCGGGGCCGGGCGACGCGGGTGCCGCGTCGACGGTCAGCCGCTGCCCGCCGCCTGCGGCTTTGCCGGCCGTGGTGTCGGCGGCATCCCGGCCCTCGGCGGCCTGGGCGGCGGTCGCCCCGGCACCGGGTTCGGCGGATCCGCCGGGGCCGGTATCGGTGCCACTGGCCGCCGAACACCCGGAAGCCAGCAGGGAGATGACGGTCAGGGCAGGTATTAGCGCCTGCTTGGTGATCGTACGCAAGGTGAGCCCTAAAGAATGTGGGATGGGGTACGCCGCGACGAAGTCGCCCTCGGGAACGGCGCCTCACAACAATGGGACGGTTGCGAAGAAGTGGAGAGGTGCGGAAAGGGAGCTGGGTGATCATGCCATGACCGGTGGGCCGGAGCGAATTCGGCCTGCGCGGCGGGGCATTGATACGTACCAATGGTGATTTCGCGATGAACTATTTCCGCCTCGTGGGCTATTCGGCGACGGGCGGAGCCGCCTCGCCGAATGTTGATGGGTGAACGGAATTGCTGTCGTGTTTGCGTGGGCCGTGGGCGGTGAAGGAGTCGCCGTGTCGTGGGGGCGGGGCGGGGCGGGGCGTGGAGGTAGG
>NZ_JOCQ01000106.1 GCF_000720725.1 Streptomyces rimosus subsp. rimosus | reverse complement strand
GAACGGGAGCTGGGAGGCGAGGGGGCGGGGGCGCGGGCCCAAGGGGGCGGGGGCGCGAGCCCCAAGGGGGCGGGGCCCGGGCAAACCGGGCCGCCCTATAGGCCGCGCGGCACATCCCCCCAGCGGGGGCTTACCCAGGGGGTGGCCGCACGGAACCCCCGCCCCAGCCCCCCGTGGCGGCCCGTCAGTTCACGATCGGCTCGGCCGTCACTTCACAGCCACCCCAACCGCCACCCCACAGCCAACCCAACCGTCAATTCAGCGACGGGTCGTCCGGATACGTAGCCACCATCGCCAATTCGTTTCGCTGGCGTCTCAGGACCGCTCGCCAGAGCTGTTCCGGGTCCGGGGAGGAGACGTCGCCCGGTTCGGACTCGACGACGTACCAGGCGCCCTCGACCAGTTCCTCTTCCAGCTGGCCGGGGCCCCAGCCTGCGTAGCCGGCGAAGATGCGCAGGCTGCCGAGGACCGTGGAGAGGAGTTCCGGGGGCGCTTCCAGGTCGACCAGGCCGATCGCCCCGTGCACCCGGCGCCAGCCCAGCGGCCCGTCGCCGCCCGGCACGCTCTCCGGTGCTTCCGGGCCGCCCGGGACCACGGCCACACCGAGGGCCGAGTCCAGGGAGACCGGGCCGCCCTGGAAGACCACGCCGGGCTCGCCGGCCAGGGACGCCCACGGTTCGAGGATGTCGCCGACGCCCACGGGCGTCGGGCGGTTGAGGACCACGCCGAGGGACCCCTCCTCGTCGTGGTCGAGCAGGAGCACCACCGCGCGGTCGAAGTTCGGGTCGGCGAGCGCCGGTGTGGCGACGAGCAGCCGCCCGGTGAGCGAGGACACCTCGGTCATGGGGACATGATCCCGCACATCGCACCGCGGCGGGGAGTCAACAGCGGGACCCGCACGAGAGCAGCGCAGGGCGTACGACGGCAGCCCCGGCGCACGGTTCCGCGCCACGGACGGCACACCGGGACACACCCGTACGGACCATCCCGAATGTCGATTACAGAACAAAGGCGGACGGTAGCGCAGGGTGTTGTGACAAAGCCATTACATGCCCCGGACCCGCTCCGGCCTACGGGCAACCCCTCCGGCGCGCTTACCATTTCCCCTTGGCCCCCTGTCCGTCTCCAGGAACGCGAGATCCATGACCGTCTCTACCGACGACGTACTGCTTGTCCACGGCGGCACCCCGCTGGAGGGCGAGATCCGGGTTCGCGGCGCGAAGAACCTCGTGCCCAAGGCCATGGTCGCCGCCCTGCTCGGCAGCAGCCCGAGCAGACTGCGCAATGTGCCCGACATCCGCGACGTACGCGTCGTACGCGGCCTGCTGCAGCTGCACGGCGTCACGGTCCGCCCGGGCGACGAGGCGGGCGAGCTCATCCTCGACCCGTCGCACGTGGAGAGCGCCAATGTCGCGGACATCGACGCGCACGCCGGGTCCTCGCGCATCCCGATCCTCTTCTGCGGCCCGCTGCTGCACCGCCTCGGCCACGCCTTCATCCCGGGCCTGGGCGGCTGTGACATCGGCGGCCGACCGGTCGACTTCCACTTCGACGTGCTGCGCCAGTTCGGCGCGACCATCGAGAAGCGGGCGGACGGCCAGTATCTGGAGGCCCCGCAGCGGCTGCGCGGCTGCAAGATCCGCCTGCCGTACCCGTCCGTCGGCTCGACCGAGCAGGTGCTGCTGACCGCCGTCCTGGCGGAGGGCGTCACCGAGCTGTCGAACGCGGCCGTGGAGCCGGAGATCGAGGACCTGATCTGCGTACTGCAGAAGATGGGCGCGATCATCTCCATGGACACCGACCGGACCATCCGGATCACCGGTGTCGACAAGCTCGGCGGCTACAACCACCGCGCCCTCCCGGACCGCCTGGAGGCGGCCTCCTGGGCGTCCGCGGCGCTGGCCACCGAGGGCAACATCTACGTGCGCGGCGCGCAGCAGCGCTCGATGATGACCTTCCTGAACACCTACCGGAAGGTCGGCGGCGCCTTCGAGATCGACGACGAGGGCATCCGCTTCTGGCACCCGGGCGGCTCGCTGGACGCGATCGCCCTGGAGACCGACGTGCACCCCGGTTTCCAGACCGACTGGCAGCAGCCGCTGGTGGTCGCCCTGACGCAGGCGTCCGGCCTGTCCATCGTCCACGAGACGGTCTACGAGTCCCGGCTCGGCTTCACCTCGGCGCTGAACCAGATGGGCGCGCACATCCAGCTGTACCGCGAGTGCCTGGGCGGCAGCGCCTGCCGCTTCGGGCAGCGCAACTTCCTGCACTCGGCCGTGGTCTCCGGGCCGACCAAGCTGCAGGGCGCCGACCTGGTCATCCCCGACCTGCGCGGCGGCTTCTCGTACCTGATCGCCGCCCTCGCGGCGCAGGGCACCTCGCGCGTGCACGGCATCGACCTGATCAACCGGGGCTACGAGAACTTCATGGAGAAGCTCGTGAGCCTGGGGGCGCACGTGGAGCTGCCGAACGGGGCGGCCGGCGCCTGACGGGCGCACCGTACGGCGCAGGACGCAAGGGGCGGCCACCCACCGGGGTGGCCGCCCTTTCGTGCTCCGCGCACCGATCAGCGAGGGTTCGCCCGTTTGCTTGGGCGAATGGTTGAATCCGTGCCTTTCGGTGGGGTTTCGCCAGCCACCCCGGCCCCGGCGCGTTGCGGTTGCGATGCTCACACCGCCCCTGCACGGCCCATCCGTCCCCCACGTAAGCCCTGAACGCCCTCTACGGCCCTGTAGAGCGACAGGTGGCGCAAGGGCCCCTCAGGCCCCGCTTGCGGCCCCCTGGGGCCCGCCGCGGGCTGCGGGAACGACAGCGGGCGGCCGTTCCCCCGGGGGGAACGGCCGCCCGCACGCCTGTGGCGACCGGGGCCCTGCGGCCCCAGCGGCTTACTTGCCCTTGGCGGCTTCCTTGAGCTTCGAGCCCGCGGAGACCTTCACGCTGTAGCCGGCCGGGATCTGGATCGGGTCGCCGGTCTGCGGGTTGCGCGCGGTGCGAGCGGCACGGTGGGTGCGCTCGAAGGTCAGGAAGCCGGGGATGGTGACCTTCTCGTCGCCCTTGGCGACGACCTCGCCGACGGTCTCGGCGAGCGCGGCCAGAACGGCGTCGGCGTCCTTGCGGGTCACCTCGGCGCGGTCGGCCAGAGCGGCCACCAGCTCACTGCGGTTCATGTTTGTACTCCCGTGTTCTTCTTGCCAATGAGGCGTGAGATCGAAGCCGATGCTGCCAGGGCCCTTGGACGGTGCCCGGACCCGGGTCTGCTGACAGACCCTCGCGCCCGGGTACGCATCCTGCCCCCACCTGCGGCGGTAAAGCCAATCCGGCACCCAGGAGGGTCACACGAAAAGCGCCACTGCCTCATAGTGGTGACGTCCCGCACCGTGCCTCACCGGGCCGGCCCGCAGGGCGGCGACCGTTTGCTGCCCGCCACCCTATGGGGGCCCAACAGGCCCGGTGGCACGCGACGCGCCGGGCGTCAGGCCGTCGTGGCGGCCGTCACAGCCTCCCCGGCGGCCTTCGCGGCCTCCTTCACCGCACCGGCCACCGCGCCCGCGACCTTCTCGTTGAAGACGCTGGGGATGATGTAGTTGGCGTTGCGCTCGTCGTCGAGGACGACGTCCGCGAGGGCACCGGCCGCGGCCAGCATCATGTCCGTGTTCACCGTACGGGACTGGGCGTCCAGCAGGCCGCGGAAGACGCCCGGGAAGACCAGCACGTTGTTGATCTGGTTCGGGAAGTCGGAGCGGCCGGTGGCCACGACGGTGGCGGTCTGCCGCGCGATCGCGGGGTCCACCTCGGGGTCCGGGTTGGCGAGTGCGAACACGATCGCGCCCTTGGCCATCTTGGCGACATCGTCGCCGTCGAGGACGTTGGGCGCCGAGACGCCGATGAACACGTCGGCGCCGACGATGGCCTGCTTGAGGGTGCCGGTCTCACCCTCCGGGTTGGTGTTGTCGGCGATCCAGCGCAGCGGCGAGTCGGGGTCGGCGTCGACCAGGTCCGCGCGGCCCGCGTGCACCACGCCGTGGATGTCGGCGACGACGGCGTGCCGGACGCCGGCCGCGATCAGCAGCTTGAGGATGGCCGTGCCGGCGGCCCCGGCGCCGGACATCACGACCCGGACGTCCTCGGTCTTCTTGCCCACCACGCGCAGCGCGTTGGTCAGCGCGGCGAGCACCACGATGGCGGTGCCGTGCTGGTCGTCGTGGAAGACCGGGATGTCCAGGGCCTCGCGCAGCCGGGCCTCGATCTCGAAGCAGCGGGGCGCGGAGATGTCCTCCAGGTTGATGCCCGCGAAGCCGGGGGCGATGGCCTTGACGATCTCCACGATCGCGTCGGTGTCCTGGGTGTCCAGGCACAGCGGCCAGGCGTCGATGCCGGCGAAGCGCTTGAAGAGGGCCGCCTTGCCCTCCATGACGGGCAGCGCGGCCTTGGGGCCGATGTTGCCCAGGCCCAGCACGGCGGAGCCGTCGGTGACGACCGCGACGCTGTTGCGCTTGATGGTCAGGCGGCGGGCGTCGTCGGGGTTGTTCGCGATGGCCTGGCAGACCCGGGCGACGCCGGGGGTGTAGACCATGGACAGGTCGTCACGGTTGCGGATCGGGTGCTTGGACTGCATCTCGATCTTGCCGCCGAGGTGCATCAGGAACGTACGGTCGGAGACCTTGCCGAGCGCGACGCCCTCGATGCCGCGCAGCTTCTCGACGATCTCGTCCGCGTGGGCGGTGGAGGTCGCGGCGATGGTGACGTCGATACGGAGCTTTTCGTGGCCGGAGGCGGTCACATCGAGGCCGGTGACGGAGCCGCCCGAGGACTCCACGGCCGTGGTGAGCTGGCTGACCGCCGTACCGCTCGCGGGAACCTCCAGCCGCACCGTCATCGAATACGAGACGCTAGGCGCCGTTGCCATGGCCGACTTCCTCTGCTTTCCCTTGTTTCTCTCTGCGCGCCGCTCCGGGGTCCGCGGCGGGACCGGGCCGGAGCGCGAGGACCGATCGTCCCACCTACCAGCCGGTACACGGTAACCAGCCCGCGTTTCCGGAAAGGTTCTTCCACATTACGAGAGAACCTCGGCGGGCGGAAGACCCGGCCGCCAACCGCGGATGAACGGTGCGCGAACCCCCGCGGCGCCGGTGCGCCAACGGCGACCGCCCTGGCGCGCCAACGGCGACGGGCGCCTTCCGAAGTGCTCGGAAGGCGCCCGTCGGGGTGCTTCAGTGACACCGACCCGCCATGCTCGCCTCGCGGCAAGTGGTCGCTCGTAGCGACTATGGTTGGGCCCGGGGGCTTGGATCGGGCCGGTGCCACCACCAAGGCTAACAAACCATCCCTGGAAGCGAATCCCGTCCCGCCACCTTCTTTCCCGGCGGCGCGGGACTCCCCCGCCCGGCCCTGCGGGACTCCCCCGGCCGGCCCTGCGGGACTCCCCCGCCCGGCCCCGCGGGATGTCCGCCGGTCAGTCCCTCAGCAGGTCCGGCACCCCGTCCCCGTCCGGCTCGTCCCGCGCGCCGGACAGTACGGTCAGCTGCTGGGTGGCCCGGGTCAGCGCCACGTACAGCACCCGCAGCCCGGCCGGCGACTCGTCGGCGATCTCGGCGGGCGAGACCACCAGTGTCGCGTCGTATTCCAGGCCCTTGGCCTCCAGCGAGCCCAGCGCCACCACCCGGTCGCCCAGCCCCTCCAGCCAGCGGCGGGCCTCCGCGCGGCGGTTCATCGCCACCACGACGCCGACCGTGCCGTCCACCTCGTCCAGCAGCAGCCGCGCCGCGTCCCGTACGGAACCGGCCAGGTCGGCGGGGTCGGCGACCACGAAGCGCGGCGTCAGGCCCGTGGAGCGGACCGCCTCCGGCGCCGTCATGCCCGGCATCGCCAGCGCCAGCACGCGTGCGGCCAGCTCCGCGATCTCCGCCGGGTTGCGGTAGTTGACGGTGAGGGTGAAGCGGCGGCGGGGGCGGGTGCCCAGCGCCTCGTCGCGGGCGACGGCGGCCTCGTCCGGGTCGGACCAGGACGACTGCGCCGGGTCGCCGACCACCGTCCAGGTCGCGTGCCGGCCGCGGCGGCCGACCATCCGCCACTGCATGGGGGTCAGGTCCTGCGCCTCGTCGACGATGACGTGGGCGTAGTCCGCGCGCTCCTCCTCCAGGCGCTCGCGGCGGCTGCGCCCCCCGCCGGACATGCGGTCGGCGTACGTGCTCAGCTCCTCCAGGCCGGTGAGCTGGTCCAGCGGGTCGGCCTCGCGCGGCTTGGCGGGCCGCGCCGGGGTGCCGAGGATCAGCTGCAGCTCGTCCAGCAACGCCACGTCGTGCACCGACAGCGGCCCCTGGCCCTTCGCGTCCAGGCGGCCGAGGGAGCGGGCCAGCCGGCGCGCCTCGCGCTGGTTGAGCACCCGGCGCGACCAGCGGCCGAGCCGGCGTTCGTCGGCCATGGCGGCCAGGACGCCGCGCGGGGTCAGCTCCGGCCACCACGCGTCCAAAAAGTCCTGGAAGCCGTCCTCGGTGGTGATGTCCTCGTCGAACGCCTGGCGGGCCTCGGCGGCCAGTTCGGGGTCCGTGTAGCGCTTGGGGCCGCCGGACTTGCTCCACAGGGCGTCCAGGATGAGGCGGCGGGCGCGCGGGCGCAGCAGGTTGACGGGCGCGGTGCCGCCGAGGGCGGACTGCCGGATGCGGTGCAGCTCGTTGGCGTCCAGTTCGATACGGGCACCGAAGACGACCACCCGCAGCCGGTCCGGCGGGCCCGCGGGGGCCGCCTGCGTGGACTCCTCGTCCTCCTCGCCGAAGGCGAGCTGGCCGTCGGCCGGCGCGGTGTCGGCGGCCCCCGCGGACGCCGTCCCGGCCATTTCCAGGGCCCCGCGCGCCGCCTTGCGCAGCAGTTTCTGCATCCGGCTGGAACCCTTGATGCGGGCCACGGCCGGGGAGTCGTATGCGGTGGCTTCGGCACCGTCCACCAAGGAGCCCAGCGCCCGGATGGCGACCTGGCCCTCCTCGCCGAGGGACGGCAGGACGCCTTCGGTGTACGCGACGAGCAGCGGCGTCGGGGAGACGATGAGGATGCCGCCCGCGTAGCGGCGGCGGTCCTGGTAGAGGAGGTAGGCGGCGCGGTGCAGCGCCACCGCGGTCTTGCCGGTGCCGGGGCCGCCCTCGACCTCCGTGACGGAGGCGGCGGGGGCCCGGATGACCATGTCCTGCTCGGCCTGGATGGAGGCGACGATGTCGCGCATCGTGTGGCTGCGGGCCCGGCCCAGCGCGGCCATCAGCGCGCCGTCGCCGACCGCGGGCAGCTCCGCTCCGTTCAGCGTCGCGGTGATCTCCGGGCGCATCAGGTCGTCCTCGACGCCCAGGACGCGGCGGCCCTTGGAGCGGATGACCCGGCGGCGTACGACCCGGCCGGGAGCCACCGGGGTGGCCCGGTAGAAGGGGGCGGCGGCGGGCGCGCGCCAGTCGATGACCAGCGGGCTGTAGTCGGCGTCCAGCACGCCGAGGCGGCCGATGTGCAGGGTCTCGGCGATCTCCGCGCGGCCGTCGGTGACCGCGCCGTCGGCGGGCTCGACCGAGGTGTACGCGCCGTCCGGGCCCTTCTTGCCGTCCTTGCCGAGGAGCAGGTCGATCCGGCCGAAGAGGAAGTCCTCGTACTCGGAGTTGAGGCGGTTCAGGTGGGCGCCGGCCTGGAAGACCTGGGCGTCCCGCTCGGCGAGCGCGCCGGGCGTGCCGACCTGGCCGCGTTTGGCGGCGTCGTCCATGAGGAACTCGGCCTCGTGGATCTTCTCCTCAAGACGCTGGTAGACGCGGTCGAGGTGTTCCTGTTCGGACGCGATCTCGCGGTCGCGGATGCTGTCCGGCAGGGCGTCGTCGACGGAGTCCGGCGCGTGCGTGGCATTCTGCGCGGCCACCCAGGCCCCCTTCTTCTGTGCGTAGGGCAGCCGTCAACCGTACGCGAACCGGGCACCGGGCGCACCTGGCCCAAAGGACGAAATCACCACCGGGCGGGATCAAAGCGGGCAGCTCGGGTGGGTGCCCCGCGCGGAATCAGCGGCTCCGTTCTGTTATGGGGGCAGGGATGGGCCCTGATCCGAAGGGAATCCGAAGGGAAGGGACCGGGTGGCGGTCCACAGGCTCCGCGGGAGCGGCGGCCGGAGACGCCCGGCCGGTCGGCCGGTGACGCCCGCCCGGTCAGACCTTGATCTCGGCCAGCCGCCTGCCGTCCAGGGTGCGGACCTCGAACCGGTCGATGTTGGAGCGGTTCATGGCCGAGCCGCCGTGCGTGTACAGGGGTTCCTTGTTCCACTTGGCGGCGCCGTCCTTGAGGCCGTAGCCGCCCGGGGGCACCGCCCAGGTCGTCACGGTCTGCTCGGCCCCGCTCTTGCCGACCGCGACCAGGTCGCAGGTCAGGGGGCCGCGGACGTTGCCCAGCTTGAGGGCGACGTGGGTGCCCCAGGGCTTGCGCTCCATGGAGACGCTGGCGGCGACCCTGGTCACCGGGTCGACGGTGCCGGCCTTCTCGCCGTGCTCGTACATCGTCCGGGCGTAGGCCGCCAGGTGCTCGGGGCTCTCCTCGGCGTCCCCCGAGGTCAGCGCGTACGTGGCGAAGGGGCCGCCGGCGACGAGCACCGCCGCGGCGGCGACCAGGTACAGGCGGCGCCGGCGCCGGACCCGGCGGGCCGCGCCGGCCTCGGCCAGCAGGTTCTCCAGGACGGCGGGTCCGGGGACCGCGACGACCGCCTCCGTGTCCGGCGCGGACTCCCTGACATCGGCGAGCAGGGGCGGCAGGTCCATCAGGTCGTCCAGTTCGGCGGCGCACCGGTCGCACTCGGCCAGGTGCTCCTCGAAGCGGGCCGCCTCGGCGTCGTCCAGGACGCCCAGCGCGTAGGCGCCGACGTCGGTGTGTTCCACGGGTTCGCTGGGCCGCGTCACGCCGTCACTCCTCGTTCTTCGAGCGAGAGCTTCAGGGAGCGCAGCGCGTAGAAGACGCGGGACCGGACGGTCCCGGCCGGCACGTGCAGCACCTCGGCCGCCTCGCTGACGGTACGTCCCTTGAAATAGGTCTCGATCAGGGCCTCTCGGTGGGCTTGGCTGAGGTCGCCGAGCGCTTCGGTGATCGTCATCAGGCGCAGGGCCCGGTCGATCTCGTCGGCGGCCGGCATCGATTCCAGGGGCGCGGCGTCGACCTCCTGGGGACGGGCCTGACGGCTGCGGTGGCTGTCGATGACGATGCGCCGGGCGACGGTCACCAGCCAGGGGCGGATGGAGCCGGTCGCGTGCTGGAGCCGGTCGGCGTTGCGCCAGGCCCGCAGCAGGGTCTCCTGCACCACGTCCTCCGCCCGGTGCCGGTCGCCGGCCACCAGGCGCAGCACGAAGGCGAGCAGCGGGCCGGCGTGCTCCTCGTAGAGGGCCCGCATCAGCTCCTCGTCCGGCGCCGTACTGTCTGCCACGACGGCATCCTTGCGCACGCCAACTCCCGGGTCGATAGCGCGGGTCGGACATTCGCTGCGCATGCGTATCAGCACCCACGTGCGTCGCCGGTGTCACAGCGGTCACCATCCGCACCGTCGCTCACCTCGTCCTGCCGTCCGCGGCTGGGCTCGCGCATGTCCGCCCTCCTCGTCTCGGATCCCCTGGTGGGCCAGGCCCTTTCAGCCAGCAGTACGGGTACGGACGAGCGCCGACTCAGTTCCGGACCGGAGAATTCGTGGTGTGCTGCGGTGAATTGCGCGCGGCGGTCGGCAGGCGTTCCCGTACGCCCGTGTACGACCTTGTACGGACCGCGACTCAACGGACCCCGGCAACGGACGCCCCGCCCACCGCCTGTGCCTGCGCCTGCACCTTCGCCTCCGCAACCGCGCCGTCCGCCCGGCGGGTGGCCCGCCTGCGGTGCCGCGCCACCCGCTCGCGGTTCCCGCACACCTCGCTGGAGCACCACCGGCGCCGCCGGCCGCGCGAGGTGTCCAGGTACACCAGCGAGCAGCTCTCGCCCTCGCACTGCCGCAGCTGGCCGCGCGCCACCGCGTCGGTCAGCATGCCTATGGCGTCCCGCGCGACCGCCGCCAGCAGCCCGGTGCAGTCGGGCGGCCCGGTGAACGCCCGCACCAGGACGCCGTCCTCGGTACGGACCGCGCGGGCGGGCGGCACCGCCGCGGTGGCGGCCGCGTTGAGCAGGTGCAGGTCGGCCTCGGCGGCCCGGCCGCGCAGTTCGTCGTGGACGACGCGCCGCAGCAGTTCACGCAGCATCCGGAAGCGTACGACCCAGCCGCGGTCGACGGCGCCGAGCTGGGTGCTGCCGGGGACGACACCCGAACCCACCAGCCAGGCCGCCAAGTGTTCGGGGCCGGCCAGGCGTTCGGCGCGCCGGCCGGTCGTGGCCATCAGGTCCAGGCAGATCCGCCCGCAGTCGAACCGCAGGTCAAAAGGCGCCGCCATGTGCCCGTCACTCTCTAGGAGACAACCCTTGCCCTATCAGAGTGCCCGGCGCGGCCCGGGGCCGGAACCCTCGGCACCGCCGCGCGCCGCGCCGCACACCACCTATACATCGCATGTATACGCTTGTTGTATAGTCCGGTGGCATGTCGGCCAAGACCCTGCTCAAGAACCGTTCCAGCCTGACGCACAAGGTCCGTTACGCGATCGACCACCCCGATCGCATAGCGCCCTACCTCAAGCGCACCGCCCGGGACGGCTGGCTGCGCCTCAAGCACCCCGACCACATCGCGTACTACCGCGCCGTGATGGCCTCCGACGCCGGCCGCAGCCCGGAGGCGGCGGTCGGCAGCCGCAGCCACGAACGGTGGCTGGCGCTGGGCGAGATGCAGTTCGGCTACCTGAAGGAGCACGGCCTGCGGCCGGAGATGCGCATGCTGGACATCGGCTGCGGCAACCTGCGGGCCGGCTGGCGCTTCATCTCGTACCTCGACAGCGGCAACTACTACGGCATCGACATCTCCCCCGACATCCTCGTCGCCGCCAAGAAGACGCTGGTCACCTACGAACTCCAGGAGAAGCTGCCGCACCTGACCGTCACCCAGGACCTGACGTTCGACTTCCTGCCGGACGCCCACTTCGACGTGGTGCACGCGCACAGCGTCTTCTCCCACTCACCGCTGTCCGTCATCGACCAGGGCCTGCGGCACGTCGGCCGCATCCTGGCCCCGGGCGGATTCTTCGACTTCACCTTCGACCGCACCGAGGGCGCCGAGCACCAGGTGCTGCGCGAGGACTTCTACTACCGCACCGAGACGCTGCTCGCACTGGCCCGCAAGCACGGGCTGGAGGCCCGGTTCATGGAGGACTGGGAGACCCGGCCGCACGGCCAGTCGAAGATCCGGGTCACGAATCCGGCGTAGTGGCGGGCGGACAGGCCGTACGTACGGGGGCGGGCCTCGGACGCGAACGTACGAGGCCCTGCGTCACCCGTCGCCGTACTTGCCCCCCACCCGCGGATCCAGCGCCAGCCGGTACCCCCGCTTGACCACCGTCTGGATCAGCTTCGGCGTTCCCAGCGCGCTGCGCAGCCGGGTCATCGCCGTCTCCACCGCGTGCTCGTCGCGTCCGGTGCCCGGCAGCGCGCGCAGCAGGTCGGCGCGGGAGACCACCCAGCCGGGCCTGCGGGCCAGTGCTCGCAGCAGCGCCATGCCTGCCGGGGGTACGGGGCGCAGGTCGCCGTCCACCAGGACGGCCTGCCCGCGCAGCTCCAGCCGCCGCCCGGCGACCGTCAACGGGCGGGTGCGGTGCGGCAGTTCCTGGCACAGGAGCTGGACCAGCGGACCGAGCCGGAAGCGTTCGGGCTGGTACGTGGTCACCTCGTGGGCCTCCAGCGGCAGCGCGGTGACCGGCCCGACGCAGGCGGGCAGCACATCGTGCCGCAGCGCGTGCAGCAGCTCGTCGCGCATGCCGCGCTCCTCGGCGCGGCGCAGCAGCGAGGTGGCGGCCGGGGCGCTGGTGAACGTGATCGCGTCCAGGCCGCGGGTGACCGCCGCGTCCAGCAGCCGGTCGACGGGGCCGATGTCGGCGGGCGGCATCCACCGGTAGACCGGGACGCCGACCACCTCGGCGCCGCCCGCCCGCAGCGACTCGACGAAGCCGGGCAGTGGTTCGCCGTGCAGCTGGATGACCACCCGCCGCCCGTGCACGCCCTCCTCCAGGAGCCGCTCCAGCACCTCCGCCAGCGATTCGGACGCCGGCGACCAGGTTTCCGTGAGCCCGGCCGCGCGGATGGCGCCCTTGACCTTGGGGCCGCGGGCGAGGAGTTCCACCGCGCCGAGCCGGTCGAGCAGCGCCGCGCCGAGCCCCCAGCCCTCCGCGGCCTCGATCCAGCCCCGGAAGCCGATCGCGGTGGTCGCGATCACCACGTCGGGCGCCCGGCCGATCAGGTCCTTGGTGGCGGCGAGCAGTTCCGCGTCGTCCGGCAGCGGCACGATGCGCAGCGCGGGAGCGTGCACGACCTGGGCGCCGCGCCGTTCGAGCAGCGCGCCCAGCTCCTCGGCCCGGCGGGCCGCGGTCACCCCGACCGTGAACCCGTCCAGCGGCCGTACGTCCGCGGGCCCGGCCGCCCCAGTCCGCGCCCGGTCACCGCCCTGCCGCCCGCCGTCCCGTCCGCTGTCCCGTCCGCCGTGCCGCGCGCCGTCGTCCCGCCGCTCGTCGTGCTCACCCTCGTACATCGTCCGTCCCTGGCTTGTCCTGACTCCCGGTGCCGCCGGGCACCGGTGGAGGTCCGAGCCTGCCAACCGCCGGTGACAGGCTCGCTCCCGCAGTATTTCCCAGCTGTTACGGACCACTGCTCGCCCCCGCCACCCCGCGCGTCACACCTCCGCGAGCGCGGGCTCGGACGCCTCCGGTGTCCGTACGGGCCCGGCGGGCGCCGCGCGCCTCAGGTATACGGCCCAGGTCACCGCGGAGCACAGTGCGTAACAGCCGAGGAAGGCCACGAACGCCGGGGTGCCCGTCCCCGCCGCCTGGAACGCCTGCCGGAAGGCGAGGTTGATGCCCAGTCCGCCGAGCGCGCCGACCGCGCCGATCAGGCCCATCGCCGCGCCGGACAGCCGCCGCCCGTGGGCCGCCGCGGCCGCTCCGGTCAGGCCCTTCGCCAGCGCCTTGGTGTGGAAGATGCCCGGGATCATCTTGTACGTGGAGCCGTTGCCGAGCCCGGACAGCGCGAACAGGGCGACGAAACCGGCGAGGAAGCCGGGCAGCGAGTGCCGCGCGGACGCCAGGATCACCGCGCCGGTCGCCGCGGCCATCGCCGCGAAGTTCACCAGGGTGATCCGGGCCCCGCCGTACCGGTCCGCCAGGCGGCCGCCCACCGGCCGTACCAGCGAGCCGAGCAGCGGCCCGATGAAGGTCAGCGACGCCGCCTGGAGGGGCGTGCGTGCGAACTGCGTCTGCAGGACGAGGCCGAAGGCGAAGCCGTAGCCGATGAAGGAGCCGAACGTGCCGAGGTAGAGCAGCGAGACGATCCAGGTGTGCGGGTCGCGGGCCGCGTCCCGGGCGGCGCCGGTGTCGTTGCGCACCGGCCGCAGGTTGTCCATGAACAGCGCCGCGAGTACCGCGGCGACCACCGTCAGTGGCAGGTAGACGGCGAGCAGGAGCCGCGGGTGCGCCGCGCCCGCGGTGGCGATGACGAGCAGACCGAGCAGCTGGACGACGGGCACGCCGAGGTTGCCGCCGCCCGCGTTCAGGCCGAGCGCCCAGCCCTTCTTCCGCAGCGGGTAGAAGGAGTTGATGTTCGTCATGGACGAGGCGAAGTTGCCGCCGCCGACCCCGGCCAGCGCCGCGACCAGCAGGAAGACGGGGTACGGGGTGCCCGGGCGGAGCGCGAACGCCGCGGCGGCGGTGGGGACCAGCAGCAGCGCCGCGCTGAACACCGTCCAGTTCCGCCCGCCGAACCGCGCCACCGCGAAGGTGTACGGCACCCGCAGCGCCGCCCCCACCAGCGTCGGCACCGCCACGAGGAAGAACTTCCCGGCCGCGTCGATCCCGTACTCCGGCCCCAGGAACAGCACGAGGACCGACCACAGGCTCCACACGGAGAACCCGATGTGCTCGCAGACGATGGAAAGCACGAGGTTGCGCCGGGCGATCCGCCGCCCGTGCTCCTCCCAGAAGGTTGTGTCCTCGGGGTCCCACCGTTCGATCCAGCGGCCCGCTCCCCGCGCGGGGGGATGCGCCGGAGGCCCGCCCGTCATCGTTCCCGTGTCTGTCATCGCGCCTCCCAGCTCGCGGTATGCCGTCGTACCGGGACGCTAGGGAGGGCGCGTTTCCCCTCTGTGGCGGTGCGTGACCACCGCGAAACCTTGCTCTCACCGCGCCTGGGAGCGCACGGTGAGCAGTCCGCACTCCGGCGGCGCACAACCGCCGGAGGTTACGCCAATGCACCCCGCACGCCCCCGATATCACTCGTTAGGGGCAATGGCAGGGGGCGTGGACGCTGGCAGCATCTTTCCCGGAAGCGCTGCGTAATCGCACGAGCACCCTGCGTGTTCGACCGTGCGGCGGCTACGAGAAGGGACCGAACCGATGCGGGAAGCGCCGGAAGTGGACGAGACGACCGAGTACGAACCGCCCGAGCTGGCCGACGCCGGGGACTTCGCCGAGCGGACGCTCGGCTACACCGGCGAACTGTCCGACAGCTGGGGCGGTATGCACAGCACCTTCTGGTGACCCGTGGGCGCGGGCCCGCCGATCCCTCCTGCCACCCTCCCCGCACCACCGGCCCGAGGACATCGCGATCCCGCCCCCGACCGGCGGTCCCTGCCCGGGCGCGCACCGCCCGCCCCGGCAGGGGCCGCCCCCACCGACCCGGACCAGCCATCCACCACACGCCCGAACCGCACGCCCAGGGGTGGTAAGTCATCGTGGATTTCGTCGTCTTCCCCGACCATCCCGCGACCGATCCGCTGTGCCTGTGCCTGCGGCGCGACCCCACCGTGCGGACGGTGCGCCACCCCTCCGGGCGCCCCTGGGTCATGGGGCACTGGGCCGACGACGACATCGTGGCGGCCGAGGCCGGGCCGGACCGGCTGCTGCTGTTCGGCACGACCTCGGCCGACGCCGGGACCCTCGACCGGCTGCTGCGCCGGCTGCGCAGCCTGGACGACCTGGACACCCGGGTCCGCGAACTGCCCGGCAGCTTCTTCCTGCTGGCCGCGATGGGCCCGCGGATCCGGTGCCAGGGCACCCTCTCGACGATCCGGCAGGTCCACCACGCGGGCATCAACGGCGTGACGGTCGCGGCCAGTCACCCGCAGGACCTGGCGGCGCTGGCCCGCGAGGCGGCGGCCGCCGGCCTGCCCATCGGCGCGCCGGGCCTCGGCTCGGTCGACACGGACACCCTGGCGCTGCGGCTGCTCACCCCGTTCCCGCCGTTCCCCCTGGCCCGCCGCCCGGCCTGGCGCGCGGTCCACGCCGTACCCCCCGGCCACTGCCTGACCCTCGGCCCCGACGGCCGGCACGGCACCGCGCGCTGGTGGCACCCCCCGCGGCCCGACCTCTGGCTGGAGGACGCCGCCGAGGCCGTACGGGACGCGCTGACCGAGGCGGTACGCGTGCGCACCCGCCACCCGGCGCTCAGCGCCGACCTGTCCGGCGGCATGGACTCCACCAGCCTGTGCTTCCTCGCCGCCCGCGAGGACACCCGGCTGATCACCACGGCCTGGGTGTGCCGCGACGAGGCCAACGACGACAACGTCTGGAGCGAGCGCGGCGCGGCCCTGCTGCGCTCGGCGGAACACCTGCCGCTCCCCCACACCGAAGCGCCCACCTGGTACACGCCGCCCCGGCCCGGGCACGCCGACCCGGCCGGCCCGCTCGCCGTGGTCCGCGAGAGCGCCCGCCTCGCCCATCAGGCCCGGCTTGTCGCCGCCCGCGGCTCCCGGGTCCACCTGGTCGGCGTCGGCGGCGACGAGCTGTTCGCGCCGCGCCCGGTGGCGCTGAACTCCCTCGCCCGTACGGACTTCCGCTCCGCCGCGCGGCGCGCGTGCGCCGCCCGCCGCCTCGGCCGCTGGACGCTCGTCGACACCCTGCGCACGCTGTTCGGCGGCGCCCCGTACCCCCAGTGGCTGGAGTCCTGCGCCGACCGGATCGTGCCCGGCGTCCGGTCCGGCGACAGCGGCGCCGACTGGGAGGTCGTGCCCGGCATGCCGGCGTGGGCCCATCCGGACGCGGTGGCCACCGTCCGCCGCCTGGTGCGCGAGGCCGCCGCCGGTGAGCCGGAGCCGTTCGCGCCGCTGCGCTCCCAGCACGAGATGCTGCGGGCCGCCGCGCGCGCCGGGGAGATCGTGCGCGGCGCGGCCGCGCTGACCGCCCGGTACGGCGTCGCCTTCGAGGCCCCGTTCCTGGACGACAACGTCATCGAGGCGGCGCTGACCGTCCGCCTCGTGGACCAGGTCGCGGTCGGCTCGTACAAGCCCCTGCTCGGCGCGGCCATGGACGGCATCCTGCCGGACGCGCTGCGGTCCCGCGGCACCAAGGGCGAGCACAGCGCCGAGGTCTACGCGGGCCTGCGCCGGCACCGCCGCGCGCTGACCGCGCTGTGCGACGACTCGCGGCTGGCCGGGCTGGGCCTGATCCGGCCCGAGGTGCTGCACACCGCCCTCACCTCGCTCCAGCCGCACTCCCACCTCCTGCAACCCCTCGACCCCACCCTGGCGGCCGAGTACTGGCTGCGCTCCCTCCAGGAGACGCAGGCCCCCGTCCCGGTCCGCCCCACCGTTCCCGCCGCGGAAGGAGCCTGAGCCCGATGACGTTCACCCTCGCCCCGCACGTCAGCAGTGTGCGCACCCCCGGAGGGATGGTGCTGCTCAACGCCCGTACGGGCCGCTACTGGCAGATGAACGACACCGGGGCGTTCGTCCTGGAGCACCTCCTGGCGGGCGGCACCACCGCGTCGGCCGCCGACGAGCTGCGCAGCCGCCACCCGTCGGCGGCCCACCGGGTGGCCGCGGACGCCGTCGCACTGCTGGAGTCGCTCCAGTCGGCGAAGCTGGTGACCTGGTGAGCGTGCCCGTGGCCCTCGGCGAGCGCGCGCGGCTGTCCTTCGCGGAGCGCTGCGCCGCGCGCGGCTGCGCGGCCGCGGCCCGCGTCCTGGTGTCGTGTTCGCCGCGTACGCTCTGCCGCGTTCTCGATGCCGTACGGCGAGGAGCCCGCCCCGCCACCGAGCCGCAGGCCGCCCGCGCCCGGCACGCCGTCGTCACGGTCAACGTGCGCTGCGCGGGCAACGGCTGTCTGCAACGCTCCGTGGCCACAGCCCTGTTGTGCCGACTGCGCGGCCGGTGGCCGCAGTGGTGCACGGGTGTGCGGACGGAGCCGTTCCGCGCCCACGCGTGGGTGGCGGTGGACGGCCGTCCCGTCGGCGAGCCGGACGACACACGGCTCTACCGGCCGCTGCTGCGCGTTCCGCGCTAAGGGGCTGGACCGGGCCCCGGGCCGGTCAGCCGGCCGCCGCCCGCGGGGGCGCCATCTGGATGCGGTAGTCGCACAGGACCATGTCGGCCTTCCGGCCCTTCTCGTCCTGGGCCTTGATCGCGGTCCGGTCGCCGTCGCGGGGCGCGGCCACCACGACGTCGTCACCCTTGGCCCAGCACCCGCCGTCCTCGGTGTGCTTCTCGGCATCCTGGTAACGCACATCGACCACGACGCCCTTGCCGCTGGGCAGGCTCACCGGGCGCGTCCGGCCCTGCCCCACGGCGTCCGCCTGCCAGGCCTTGCCGCTGTGCACCATGAACATCGGATAGCCGCGGAAGACGCACCCGCGCGTGCCGGTGTTGACCGCCGAGAGCCGGCCCTCCCGGTGCGGGCCGTGCCCCTTCTTCTTCAGCACGGTCATCTTCCACTTCAGGTCCTTGGTCGCACAGTTCGCCTGGAAGGCGTCGACACGCGGATCGTCACACGCGACCAGGCCGCCGCTCAGCACGAGCACGGCCAGAGCCGCCACGGTCAGCGGACGCTTACGCACGGGGACCCCCAACAGTCCGGCTACGGTTCCTGCCGTCGGTAAGGAGGGGTTCTCACGCTTATAGGTTGCTTATACGGCAAAAATTCGGCCATCAGCCCACCTGCGCCATCACGGCCGCGTCCTCCTCGGGCAGCCACACGGGACCCTCCGGCCGTCGCAGCCAGCCGCGCCCGGCGGACAGGTCCCGGCAGGCCGCACGCAGTGCCTCCAGGCCCGCGTGGCGCAGGCCGCGCCGCCACACCAGGGATATCGGGGAGAGCGGTACCGGGTCGGTGACCGGTCGCAGCACCATACCCGGTACGTCGATGAACTCGACGCTGGCCAGCACCGACCAGCCCTGTTTGCGGACCACCCGCAGGAACTCCGCCGCCCCGTCGATCTCCGGGAACGGCTCCGCCATCGCGATGCCCCGGCCGGCGAAGAGGCGGGCGGCGAGGTCGGTCCACTCGGCGGTGTGCGGGTTCCCGGCCGCGGCGTACAGGGTCTCGCCCGCGAGGGCCGACAGGGGAACGGCGGGGCGGGCCGCCAGCGGGTGGTCCGCGTCCAGCAGGACGGCCATCGGCTCGTACCGTACGGGCTGGTGCGCCAGGCGGGACCGCAGGGACGCGGGCAGTCCCGCGAAGCGGCCGAAAGAGACGTCCAGCCGCCCGGCGGCGATTTCGGCCGCCGCGCCGGTCAGGCCGCTGTGGAAGCGGGCGACGAGTTCACGGTCCGGGGCCCGGCGGCGGGCCTCCTCCAGGGCGGTGTGCGCCGTGCCGATGGGGACGCCGACATCGACCAGCAGCGGGCGGTCCTCGGGCGCGCGGAAGGCGGCGGCCAGGTCGTCGTGGGCGGCCAGCACCCGGCGCGCGTACGGGAGCAGGCGGCTGCCGTCCTCGGTGAGGTTGACCCGGCGCGTCGTACGGTCGAAGAGGTCCGTGCCCAACTCCCGCTCCAGACGCCGTATGTCGCGGCTGAGCGCCTGCTGGGCGACGTAGAGCCGGGCGGCGGCGCGGGTGAAGTGCAGTTCGTCGGCGACCGTGGTGAAGGCGCGGAGCAGACGCGGGTCGAGGTCTCGGGGCACGGGCACATCGTGCCACCGGGCCCGCCGCCATGATTGACAACGAGAGTGCGTGAATGCGCGCGGATCAGGTGTTGGACGGGGAACGGGCCGCGCCGCGACCGTAGTCGGGTGATCCTCTTCCTCGCCTCCCGGCCCGTCACCGCCCCGCCCGTCCGCCCGGCCCGCCGCCCGCGCCGCCGCTGCCCCGCCGTGCTCCGGCGCGTGTTCGGACCGTACGGACGGATCTTCACCGTCCCCGGCGCCCGCGCCTTCACCGCCGCCAACCTGCTCGCCCGGCTGCCCATGGGCATGTTCAGCGTCAGCGCGATCCTGATGATCGCCGGGTCGCGCGGCTCGTACGCACTGGCCGGGGCGGTCACCGCGACCGGGCTGGCGGCGACGGCGGTGGCCGGGCCGTGGACCGCGCGGCTGGTCGACCGCTACGGGCAGGCCAGGATCGCCGTCCCCGCGACGGCGCTCGCCGTCCTCGGCTCGCTGGCCCTGGTCCTCTGCGTCCACCTGGACGCGCCGTCCTGGACGCTGTTCGCCGCGTACGCCTGCACCGCGACCACGCCGAACACCGGCGGCATGGCCCGCGCGCGCTGGGCCCACCTCCTGCGGGACGACCCGCGCGCGCTGCACACCGCCAACTCCTTCGAGCAGGCGGCCGACGAGGTGTGCTTCATGCTCGGCCCGGTACTGGCGGCCTTTCTGTGCACCACGCTGTTCCCGGAGGCCGGCACGCTGACCGGCGCAGTGCTGCTGCTGAGCGGGGTGCTGCTGTTCGCCGCCCAGCGCCGCACCGAGCCGCCTGCCACACCGGCGCCCGACCGGCGCGGCGCCGGACAGCTCGTCCTGGCGCTGCTGCCGCTCCTGCTGACCTTCCTCGCCACCGGCGCGGTCTTCGGCTCGCTGGAGGTCGTCACGATCGGCTTCACGGACGCGCACGGGCAGCGCGCGGTGGCGGGTGCGCTGCTGGCTCTCCAGGCGGCGGGGTCCTGTGCGGCGGGGCTGCTGTACGGGGTGCTGCGCCCGGCCGGGCCCGCGGGGCGCCGGTTCGTGCGGTGCGTCGCCGCGATGGCCGCGCTGATGTGGCTGCCCTTCTCGGCCGCGGGCGCGGGCGGCGGGCTCCTGCTCGGGGCGGCTCTGCTGCTCGCCGGGATGGCCACCGCGCCGACCATGGTCACCGGCATGGGGCTGATCCAGTCCCGGGTGCCGCGGGGGCGGCTGAACGAGGGCATGACGCTGGCCGTCACCGCGCTGCTGACCGGCATCGCGGCGGGCTCGGCGGCGGGCGGCTGGGCCGTACAGCACCTGCCGGAGGGTACGGCGGCGGGGTACGGCGTGCCCGCCTGCGCCGCCGCTCTGGCGCTGGCGGCGGCCGGCACCGCCCATGCCGTACGGGCAGCGCGGCGTCCGGCGTGAGCGGGGAACGGCGAAGGCCCCGCTGCCGGGGCAGCGGGGCCTTCGCCTCACATGGGGTGACGGGTCCGGGGGCCGGGGCCTCCGGTTTCTCCGTCGAGTGGAGATGGCGGGAATCGAACCCGCGTCCAACGGTGCGGAAACAGGGCTTCTCCGAGCGCAGTCCGCTGCGATTTTCTCGGCCCCGGAGATCTCGCGGACAAGTCTCCGACGGGCTCAGTCACTGTTTGATTTCCTCCCAGGACCCGTGACCGGACCTAGAAGTTTAGTCCCCTAGCTGATGCCAGGATCCGGGTCGGGAACATCCCCGGGCTGACACTTCGCAGGTCGCTACTTAGGCAGCGAGGGCGAAGGAATCGCGCTTGGTGTTGGCGATTATTTTTTGCGACATATGGTTTACGAGATCATTGCCGCTTCCTCGGCTCGCTTCCCCTGCTTCGACATCCGCTGTCGAAACCGATCATCCCCATGTTGTTTTTTCAAGGTGGTGCCTGCACCGGCGTGCGGTGCGTAGCCCATCGTACGTGACCAACGCGCGACGATGCCAGCGTATTCCGGCGGGCCGGGACCGGCGGTCCTCAGGCCCGCTCGCGCCGCTTGGCCGCCGAGATCGCCCGGTCCGCCTCGCGGCGGTCCTGCTGCTCCCGCAGCGTCTGCCGCTTGTCGTACTCCTTCTTGCCCTTGGCCAGCGCGATCTCGACCTTCGCGCGGCCGTTCTTGAAGTACAGCGACAGCGGCACGATCGTGTGGCTGGTCTCCTGCGACTTCGACTCCAGCTTGTCGATCTCCAGGCGGTGCAGCAGCAGCTTGCGCTTGCGCCGCGCGCTGTGGTTGGTCCACGTGCCCTGGGCGTACTCGGGGATGTGCACGTTGTGCAGCCACGCCTCGCCGCGGTCGATCTGCACGAAGCCGTCCACCAGGGACGCCCGGCCCTGGCGCAGCGACTTGACCTCGGTGCCGGTCAGCACCAGCCCGCATTCGTACGTGTCCAGGATGAGGTAGTCGTGCCGCGCCTTCTTGTGCTGGGCGATGAGCTTGCGGCCGGTCCCGTCATCCTTCTTGTTGCTCTTCTTCTTGTTCGCCTTAGCCATAGTGGCGCCATTTTCGCACTACGCCCCGCCCCCGAGGCCACTCAATACCGTACGGGCGCGTGCCTGGGCGTCGTCCTCGGCGACCAGGTCCGGGGTGATGCCGCGGTCGTCGACCGTCCGGCCCGAGGGGGTGCGGTAGCGGCCGACGGTCAGCTCGGCGACCGAGCCGTCCGGCTGCCGGCTGGGCAGCTGCACCGAACCCTTGCCGAAGGTCGGGGTGCCGACCAGCACCGCCCGGCCGCGGTCCTGGAGCGCCCCGGCGAGCAGTTCGCCGGCGCTCATCGTGCCGCCGTCCACGAGGACCGCCAGGGGCACCTGTGTGTTGCCGCCGTTCTCGGCGTACAGGGCGCGCTGGCTGCCGTGGACGTCGTACGTGGCGACCAGGCCGCCGTCCAGGAAGGCGGAGGCGGCGGTGACCGCTTCGCGCACCAGGCCGCCGGTGTTGCCGCGCAGGTCGAGCAGCACGCCGCCGCGCGGGGAGGCCGCGCGCACGGCCCGGCGGATCTCCTCGCCGGTGCCCTTGCTGAAGGCGCCGACCCTGATGCGGGTGGGGCCGTCCGGGCCGTCGGGGCGGTCGGTGACCACGTTCCGGTCCCGCAGGTGGGCCCGGCGCAGGTGCTCGGTCCACTGCCGTGCGCCGCGCCGCAGCTCCAGCTCGACGCGGCTCCCGGCGCCCGGCCGGGGTGCTGCCGAGGTGGGGGCGGCGCTGCCGCGCAGCCGGGCCACGACATCGGGGACCTGACCGCCCCGCGAGGCCACGCCGTCCACGGCGCGCAGTTCGTCACCGGGCCGGATGCCGGCCGCCGCGGCGGGGCCACCGGGCCGCACCCGGGAGACCAGAACGCGGCCGTCCGCCGCCTGCCGCAGCCACAGGCCCACGCCGACGTAGGCGCCGTCCAGCTCCTGCTGGAACTCCTCGTACTCGCGCGCCGAGAACGCCGTCGACCAGCGGTCGCCGCTGCGGCCGACCACCTCGCCCGCCGCCCCGGCGCCGGCGGCGTGCCGGTCCGCGCGCTCCTGCCGGTGGACGCGGTCGGCCTCGGCGGCCACCCGCTGCGGTATCCGCCGTTCCTCCGGCCGCTGCCCGCTCTCCTCCCAGGTGCCCGCCGCGGCACCGGTGGCCAGGACGCTCACGAAGACCAACGTCAGGGCCGCCCCGCGGCGGTTGCGGCGGGGCCGGGCGAACAAACACGGGCCCGTCATGCCGGTGAGTGTAGGCCAGAAAGAAGCGCCGTACGGGGAGTTGACCGTACGGCGCTCTTGGCATGGGTCACACCTTGAGGTACTTGCGGAGCGCGAAGAACGCGGCGAGCGCCGGCATCAACAGACCGATCAGCAGCACCAGCGGCAGCACCGCCACGACCGAATCCCAGCCAATGAACTGGATGACCTGGATCCGCGCGGCCAGCCAGTTGTTGATCAGCACCCACTTGCCGCCGACGATCAGCACACAGGCGAACACCGCGCCGAGCAGGCCCGCGATGGCCGCCTCCAGGATGAACGGCATCTGGATGTAGAAGCTCGACGCGCCCACCAGGCGCATGATCCCGGTTTCCCGCCGCCGGCTGAACGCCGACACCCGCACGGTGTTGACGATCAGCATCAGCGCCACCAGCAGCATCAGCGCCATCACCACGAGCGCGGCGATGTTCATGCCGTTGAGCAGGTTGAACAGCGGCTCGACGGTGTCCCGCTGGTCCTGCACCTCCTGCACGCCCGGCCGCTCGGAGAACGCCGACTTGATCACTTCGTACTTCGTGGGGTCCTTGAGCTTGACCCGGAAGGATTCCGGCATCTGGTCGGGGGTGACCAGGCCCGCGATGGGCGTGTCGCCGAACTGCTCCTTGTAGTGCTTGTACGCCTGGTCGCTGGACTCGTGCTGCACGTTCTGCACGATCGGCAGGCGGTCCAGCTCGGCCTTTATGTCGTCCTTCTGCTGCTGGGTGGCGGGACCCTTGGCGCAGTGGGCGCCGGTCTCGCTGTCGTTCTTGTTGCAGAAGAAGATGGAGACGTTGACCTTGTCGTACCAATAGCCCTTCATCGTGCTGACCTGGTCGCGCATCAGCAGCGAGGCGCCGAACAGGCCGAGCGAGAGGGCGACGGAGACGATGACCGCGAAGGTCATCGTGAGATTCCGGCGGAGACCGACGCCGATCTCCGACAGGACGAACTGGGCGCGCATGGCGTCCTTTCAGTGCTGGGGGCCGTACACGCTTAGTGCTGGTAGCCGTACACGCCGCGCGACTGGTCGCGCACGAGCCGGCCCTTTTCGAGTTCCATGACCCGCTTGCGCATCTGGTCGACGATCTGCTGGTCGTGGGTGGCCATGACCACGGTCGTACCGGTGCGGTTGATCCGGTCCAGCAGCTTCATGATGCCGACCGAGGTCTGCGGGTCGAGGTTGCCGGTGGGCTCGTCGGCGATGAGCAGCAGCGGGCGGTTGACGAACGCCCGCGCGATGGCGACGCGCTGCTGCTCGCCACCGGACAGCTCGCCCGGCATCCGGTCCTCCTTGCCGCCGAGGCCGACGAGGTCGAGGACCTCGGGGACCGTCTTGCGGATCTGGCCGCGCGGCTTGCCGATGACTTCGAGGGCGAAGGCGACGTTCTGGCCCACCGTCTTGTTGGGGAGCAGCCGGAAGTCCTGGAAGACGGTGCCCACCTGGCGCCGCATCTGCGGCACCTTCCAGTTGGAGAGCTTCGCGAGGTCCTTGCCCAGGACGTGCACGGCGCCATGGCTGGCGCGCTCCTCGCGCAGGAGCAGGCGCAGGAAGGTGGACTTGCCGGAGCCCGAGGAGCCCACCAGGAAGACGAACTCGCCGCGCTCGATCTCCAGGGAGACATCCCTGAGGGCGGGGCGGTTCTGCTTCGGGTAGGTCTTGGAGACGTTGTCGAATCGGATCACTGATGCACCACGGTCGACCTGGGTAGCGGCACGGGACGCCCCTGTTGTGGCTCCCGTCGGTGAGCGTGACCCTACGCGAGTTCCGCGCGACGGCGCAGTCGCCGTTCGGGGTTGGTGCGTTTATTCACGGCATCTACGGGGACAAACCGAGCACATTCCGGCCCGCCGGCCCGGTGGATGTCGCCGAAAAGGCCGGAAGGTGACCGGGGCGCGCCGTTCCGCCGTCGAGCTGGCACAGTGGTAAGGGAACCATCGTGGTCCCCTGCGCGTTGCAGCGGTTGAAGAGGAGGTCGCATGACGTACGACCGGCTGGTGTGCGCCAACTGCGCGGCCCCTGTGAACGAGGGCCGCTGTCCCGTGTGCCGGGCGAGCAGGGAACGGCTGCCGGAGACCGGGCTGTTCGGCCAGGTGACGCCCGCGGCCCTGGTGGCGCTGCTGGTGGCGCTGATCGCACTTGCGGTGCTGGTGCACCAGGCCGCTTGAGCCGGATCCGGTGACGGTTCGCGTACGGAGCGTCGCTCCGCCAGGGGCGGCACGCCCGTACCGATGATGTGAGAACGCCGAAGGGCCCGGAGCGCCGAGTGCGCTCCGGGCCCTTCTCATGCGCTGCCCCGGGTACGGGGCGGGGCCTGGTGTCAGGCCGCGGCCGCGCCGCCGCCCTTGTTGATCAGGCGCGGCATCAGGCGGAAGCCGACGCCACCGGCGATCATCGTCGCCGCGCCGACGAGCAGGAAGGTGGTGCCGGAGGCACCGGTCTCCGCCAGCTCGCCGCCCTTGGCCTGCTGCTGCGGCTGGCCGGGCGTGTTGACGATCTGCTCGTTGCCCTCGCCGGGCTGCTCGATCGGCGAGGTGCCCTCGTTGTCGGTACCGGTGCCGGTGCCGTCGTCACTGCCGCCGGTGCTGCCGCTGCCGCCGGTGCTGCCGGTGGAGCCGCTGCCGCCGGTGGAACCGCTGCCGCCGGTGCTGCCCGAACCGCCGGTCTGGCCGCCGCTGTGGCCGCCCGACTGACCGCCGGACTGGCTGCCGCCGGTCTGGGAACCGGACTGGCCACCGGTCTGCGAACCGCCCGTCTGCGAGCCGCCGGTCTGGCTGCCCGACTGGCCACCGGACTGGGTGCCGCCGGTCTGCGAACCGGACTGGCCACCGGTCTGCGAACCACCGGTCTGCGAGCCGCCGGTCTGGCTGCCCGACTGGCCACCGGTCTCGGTACCGCCGGTCTGCGAACCGGACTGGCCACCGGTCTGCGAACCACCGGTCTGGGAACCACCGGTCTGGCTGCCCGACTGGCCACCGGAGTCGGAACCGCCGGAGTCGGAACCACCGATGATCCCGCCGATGACTCCGCCGATGATCCCGCCGTCCGGCGAACCCACCGTCTGGTCGGTACCGACCGCCGAGGCCGCGCCGGCCGCGGTGAGCGACGCACCGGCCGCGATCACCGCACCGGCCGCAATGCGCGCTACGCGCAGCCGCGTCTTCTTCGTCATGTGCCTGCTACCCCCAGTAGCTCTACTCGTTTGTGGAGCATCGCTGTTCGGGGCAGCGGCCGATCCGGGTACACGAGGCGCAGTACCGCCCGGCGGTTGTCGCACTCAGATCCCCGTTCACACACACGCCCCAGACATACGCATGCCGCGTACCACCCTTCCCAGTTCTCACATCATCGTCAAGGTCAAATAAAGGTGCGATGACCGAATTGAGGGGAGTTGCGGGGTCCATGGACGTATGACTGTGACCAAATTGCCACAGAGGCTCCGGGCAGCAAAAAACAACTGCCGCCCAAAAAGCGGCAGTTGTTTTTCACCGATTATCCGGACGGACTTTCGCCGCCGCTTACTTCTCCTGCTCCTGCTGCTTGCGCCAGCGGATGCCCGCCTCCAGGAAGCCGTCGATGTCGCCGTCGAGCACGGCCTGCGGATTGCCGACCTCGAACTCGGTACGCAGGTCCTTGACCATTTGGTAAGGGTGCAGGACATACGAACGCATCTGGTTGCCCCAGGAATTGCCGCCGTCGCCCTTGAGCGCGTCCATCTTGGCCTGCTCCTCCTGGCGGCGGCGTTCGAGCAGCTTCGCCTGGAGGACGTTCATCGCGGTCGCCTTGTTCTGGATCTGCGAACGCTCGTTCTGGCAGGAGACGACGATGCCGGTCGGGATGTGCGTCAGGCGCACCGCGGAGTCGGTCGTGTTGACGCCCTGGCCGCCGGGGCCGGAGGAGCGGTACACGTCGACGCGCAGCTCGGACTCGTCGATCTCGATGTGGTCGGTCTGCTCGACCACCGGCAGCACCTCGACGCCCGCGAAGGACGTCTGGCGGCGGCCCTGGTTGTCGAAGGGCGAGATGCGCACGAGGCGGTGGGTGCCCTGCTCGACGGAGAGCGTGCCGTAGGCGTACGGCACCTGGACGGCGAAGGTGGTCGACTTGATGCCGGCCTCTTCGGCGTACGAGGTCTCGTACAGCTCGGTCTTGTAGCCGTGCCGCTCGGCCCAGCGCAGGTACATGCGCTGGAGCTTCTCGGCGAAGTCGGCGGCGTCCACGCCGCCGGCCTCGGCGCGGATGTTGACGACGGCCTCGCGGGAGTCGTACTCGCCCGACAGGAGGGTGCGGACCTCCAGCTCGTCGACGGCCTTGCGGACGTCGGCCAGCTCGCCCTCGGCCTCGGCGCGGGCCTCGTCGTCACCCTCGGCGTCGGCCAGCTCGAAGAGCACGCCGACGTCGTCGACCCGGCCGCGCAGCTCCTCGGCCCGGCGCAGCTGGCCCTGGAGGTAGGACAGCCGGCTGGTGATCTTCTGCGCGCTCTCCGGGTCGTCCCACAGGGACGGCGCCGCGGCCTGCTCCTCAAGCGCAGCGATATCGGCCCTCATCTTGTCGAGGTCCAGGACGGCCTCGATCGACCCCATGGTCGAGGAGAGGGACTTCAGCTCTTCGGATACATCGACGACTGCCACGCACCCCAGCCTAACGGCTGCCGCCGCATCCATGTCCCGACCCTCGCGCGGCGTCCCGCACGCGGGCGCGTGGCCGCAGGTGGGGCGGGGTGCGGCGGGGTGCGGCGGCGCCGGTACGGGCCGCCCGGGTCCCCGCGGGGCCGGGCGACCCGTCTCAGGACGTACGGGCCTCGGGGCTCGGCAACCGGGCCGCGGGGCTCAGCGCACGAGCCGCGGGGCTCAGCGCACGGGCCGCGGCGTCGACGTGTCGGAGTGCCGGATGCCCGGCTTGGCGTCGCCGGAGTCGCCGTGCTGGGAGGCGAACCAGCCGCCGATCCCGGCCGCGGCCACCACCGCGGCGGCGGCCAGGCCCAGCTTGATCCGGCGGCGGCGCACCGCCTCGCGGTGCCGGGCCGACCCGGCGCGGCGCTCGCC
>NZ_JOCQ01000105.1 GCF_000720725.1 Streptomyces rimosus subsp. rimosus | reverse complement strand
TCTACGCACTCCGGCACGCCCGCACGCCCGCACGCCCGCACGCCCGCACGCCCGCTACACCTCTAACGCCCGTACGGCCTCATGGCCCTGCATCCCTGCGTCCCTACAGCCCTGCCCCCCTACACCCCCACGGCCCTACCCCACGGCCCTACACCTCCGGCGGCAGCTGATACTCCATCAGCTCCGGATTTTCGCCCTCCTCCTCCAGTGCCTGTCGGACCACGCGCAGGGCCAGTCCTTCGGCGTAGCCCTTGCGGGCCAGCATGCCCGCGAGGCGGCGTATGCGCTTTTCGCGGTCCAGGCCGCGGGTGGTCCGGAGCTTGCGGTCGATGAGTTCGCGGGCCGTGCGTTCTTCCTGCTCGGAGTCCAGCTGCCCGAGGGCCTCGTCGACCGTCTGCGCGTCGACACCCTTCGTGCGGAGTTCGCGGGCGAGCGCGCGACGGGCCAGGCCGCGGCTGTGGTGCCGGGACTCCACCCACGCGCCGGCGAACTTCGCGTCGTCGATCAGCCCCACCTCCTCGAAGCGGGACAGCACCTCCTGCGCCGCTTCCTCGGGGATGCCCCGCTCCCGCAGGGCGTCCTCCAGCTGCTTGCGTGTGCGCGCGGACCCGGTGAGCAGGCGCAGGCAGATGGCCCGCGCCTGCTCCTCGGGCGTACGCGGCGGCCCCGCCTCGGCCCTCGACGAGGAGGGGCCACCGCCGTCCTTGCGTTTCCCACGGTTCTCGGCGCCGGTGGCGCCACCGTCCCGGCCGGCGTCGTCACGTCCCCCGCCGTGGACGACGCCGTCACCATGGCCGTAGCCGCGGTCCTCGGGCCATTCCGTTCGCCGCGTCACGATGGACTAGCTCTTGGCCGCGGCGGCCTTGGAACCCTTGGCACCCTTGGTGGCCGGTGCCGGTACGGACTTGGCCGGGGCCTCCGCGCCGGCCGCCGCACCCGCCGCGTCCGCGCCGGGCTCCGCCGTCAGATCCTCCGGCTTCACGCCGATGCCCAGCTTCTCCTTGATCTTCTTCTCCACCTCGTTGGCGAGGTCGGGGTTGTCCTTGAGGAAGTTGCGGGCGTTCTCCTTGCCCTGGCCGAGCTGGTCGCCCTCGTAGGTGTACCAGGCGCCCGACTTGCGGATGAAGCCGTGCTCGACGCCCATGTCGATCAGGCCGCCCTCGCGGCTGATGCCCTGGCCGTACAGGATGTCGAACTCGGCCTGCTTGAAGGGCGGGGCGACCTTGTTCTTGACGACCTTGCAGCGGGTGCGGTTGCCGACCGCCTCGGTGCCGTCCTTGAGGGTCTCGATACGGCGGATGTCGATGCGCACCGAGGCGTAGAACTTCAGGGCGCGGCCACCGGTCGTGGTCTCCGGCGAGCCGAACATCACGCCGATCTTCTCGCGGAGCTGGTTGATGAAGATCGCGGTGGTCTTGGACTGGTTGAGCGCGCTGGTGATCTTGCGCAGCGCCTGGCTCATCAGACGGGCCTGGAGACCCACGTGGGAGTCGCCCATCTCACCCTCGATCTCGGCCCGGGGCACCAGCGCGGCGACCGAGTCGATCACGATGAGGTCGAGCGCGCCGGAGCGGACCAGCATGTCCGTGATCTCCAGGGCCTGCTCGCCGTTGTCCGGCTGGGACAGGATCAGCGCGTCCGTGTCCACGCCCAGCTTCTTGGCGTACTCGGGGTCGAGCGCGTGCTCGGCGTCGATGAAGGCGACGGAGCCGCCGGCCTTCTGCGCGTTCGCCACCGCGTGCAGGGTCAGGGTCGTCTTGCCGGAGGACTCCGGACCGTAGACCTCCACCACCCGGCCGCGCGGGATGCCGCCGACGCCGAGCGCGACGTCGAGGGCGGTCGACCCGGTGGGGATGACCTCGATGGGCTCGTTCGGGCGCTCGCCCATCCGCATCACGGCGCCCTTGCCGAATTGCCGTTCAATCTGTGCGAGCGCGGCGTCCAGCGCCTTCTCGCGGTCAGTGCCTGCCATGGCTTCCACCCGGTTTGCTTGAGTCGATCGCTTCACGTCCATGACGCTAACGCCTGCCACTGACAATGCGCCCGGACCCGGCTCCGGCCTGTGGATAACTCCCGGGAACTCGGGCAGAAACACGGGTCGGACGTCTCATAAGAATAGACGTTCGATTTTGGTGTCAAGCACACCACGCGCGACCCGCCGCCCTACCCTTCGGGCACGCCCCTCCCGCCGGCCGCCCCACGGCGGCGCTCGTCCCCGCGCGCCATGCGCCTCGCCGCGGGACTCGGCGCCGTCCTGTTCATGGTGGTGGGCACCATGCTGAACAGCCGGGGCCACGAGGAGCCGCCGCCCCGCACGCTCCTCGGCTGGGCTCTCATCGCCACCGGCTGCGCGGCCCTCCTGGGGCGCCGCCGGCACCCCATACCGGTCGCCGTCCTGGTCCTGCTGTGCACCGCCGTCTACTTCCCCGTCAGCGCCTACGACCTGCCGCTGGTGCTCTTGGCCTACGCAGTCGCGCCTTCCACGGTCGCCGCCGAGGGCCGCCTCGTCCCGGCCGTCGTCCTCGCCGCCGTCACGATGCTGGCGGTCGCGTACGGCGAGGACGCGGGGCCCGGGCAGCGGCACGTCGACGACGCCTCGATGTTCCTGCTGGCGGGCTGGCTCGTCGGGCTGATCGCGGTCGGTCACGCGCAGCACACCCGCCGGGCGTACCTGGGAGCGGCCGAGCGGCGGGTGCCGGGGGCCGAGCGCGAGAAGGAGGTGCGGGCCCGGCAGTCGGCGGCCGAGGAGCGGCTGCGCATCGCCAGGGAGCTGCACGACGTGCTCGGCCACCTGCGCGCCACCCTCGGCGGCTCGCGCGATCGTCTTCGGGCTCTCGATGGACTACGAGGTGTTCCTGCTCTCCCGGGTGCACGAGGAGTGGATACGCACCGGCGACCCCACCGCGTCCGTACGCGCCGGCCTGGTCGCCATTGGCAGGGTCATCACGGCCGCCGCGGCCATCATGATCGTGGTCTTCGTGCTCAGCCCGGACCGGATGCTGCAGCAGTTCGGCCTCGGCCTGGCGGTGGCAATCCTGCTGGACGCCGTGGTGATCCGCTGTCTGATCGTGCCCGCGGTGCTGCGGTTGCTGGGCCGCCGCGCGTGGCGGCTCCCGGCGCCCCTGGCCCGGCTGCTGCCGAAGGTGGCGCTGGAGGGGCAGCGAGGGAGGGCTGAGGGCAGCCCGGGGCGGAGCCGAGGGCGGACGGCCTCGGCTCCGCCCGCCCTCTCATCCGCCCTTGCTGTCCGTGCCGCCCGTGCCCCGCTCATCCCCGTCCGTACCACCATGGCTCGGGCCGTCGCCGCCCCCGCCCCCGTCTCCGCGCCCCTCCAGCGGCGCGGCCGGTGGGTCGTCGTGCAGGGAGCGGCGCAGTCGGCGCAGGGCCGAGGAGGCGCGTCGGCGTCGGCCGCCGCCCCGTACCCGTACCTCGTCCGTGACCTCGTACCGCTTCACGTACGCCCCGAGGAACGCCTGCAGCGTCGCGGTCGCGGGGATGGCGATCAGCGCACCGACCGCGCCCATCAGCGCCGTGCCGGCGATCACCGAGCCGAAGGCCACGGCGGGGTGGATGTCCACGGTCTTGGCCGTGATGCGCGGCTGGAGCAGGTAGTTCTCGAACTGCTGGTAGACCACGACGAAGCCGAAGACCCACAGCGCGTACCAGGGGTTGACGGTGAAGGCGAGCAGGATCGGCAGCGCGCCCGCGAGGTAGGTGCCGATGGTCGGGATGAACTGGGAGACCAGCCCCACCCACATGCCGAGCGCGGGGGCGTACGGCACGCCCAGGATCTCCAGCAGGACGTAGTGCGCGATGCCCGAGATGAGCGCCATCAGGCCGCGCGAGTACAGATATCCGCCGGTCTTGGCGACCGCGATCTCCCAGGCGCGCAGCACCTCGGCCTGGCGGGACGGCGGCAGGACCGAGCACAGGGCGCGGCGGAGCCGGGGGCCGTCGGCGGCGAAGTAGAAGGAGAACAGCGCCACCGTCAGGAGGTTGAACAGGCTGCCCAGGACGGTCGCGGAGACGGCGAGCACGTTGTTGGCGCTGTCCTGCACATACTTCTGCAGCCAGTCCGATTTGAGCAGGTTGTTCTGCACTTCGACCCGCGAGAGGTGGCTGTGGAAGGTGCTGTTGATCCAGCTGATCACCGAGTCCAGGTACTGCGGGAACTCCTGGACCATGGTGGCGATCTGGCCCGCGAGCATCGACCCGAGGAGCGCGAAGAACCCCGCGGTCCCGATGAGTATGCCGAGGAAGACCAGGCCGGTCGCGGCCCCGCGCCGCATGCCCCGGGCCGCCATCCAGTCCACGGCGGGCTCGACGGCCAGGGCGAGGAAGAACGCGATGAGCACGTTCAGCAGCAGCGAGATGAGCTGGTGGAACGCCCAGCTGGCGAGCTGGAAACAGGCCACGAGGGCGAGCGCCAGCACCATGGCGCGGGGCAGCCACCGCGGCATCCGCGGCGCGGCTGGGCCGTCCGGTCGTGGGTCGTCGTGGCTGGTGGGATTCTCGGTCGCTGGCACGGCCCAAGTGTCGCGCACAGGTCCGACAACTCCCGCCCTGCCCCGCGCGGCACGGCCGTCCACCCCCGCCCGGCCCCTCCGCGCGGGCCCCTCCCGGCCCTTCCGGCCCTCCCGGCCCTCCCGGCCCGGCCCGCGTCAGCGCTTGTCGTACGGGACGTCCATCGTCGCGCAGACCACCCGCCAGACCTCCTTCGCCTCCCACCCCGCGTCCAGCGCCTCGTGGACGGTCCGCCCGCCGAGCCCGGACATCACATGATCACGCGCGAAGGAGTCGGCGTAGGACGCACCGAAGTGCTCCGCCATCCGCTCCCAGAAGACCGTCAACCGCATACCTCCAGTATCCCGCCCCTGAGAGTGCAGCCGTGTCCGCGTCGGTGCCGGGCCGCCGGTTCGGCCCTACCGTCGGTCCATGGCGGAAAACGGAGCACCACAGCCGACCTCACTGGCGCGTGCCGAGCGCTTCATCTGGCTCACTGCCCGGGTGCTCGAACAGCGCCGCTTCGCGTACCACTTCCTGGGCGGGAGCGCGGACGGTGTCGAGGCCGCGCTCGCCGCGTACGCCAATCCGGACGGTGGTTACGGGCACGCTCTGGAGCCCGACCTGCGCGGCCCGGTCAGTCAGCCGCTGCACACCGCGCACGCCCTGTACGTTCTCGACCGCATCGGGCGCTGTGGCGGTCAGCGGGCCGAGCGGATCTGCCGATATCTGACCGAGGTGTCCACCCTGCAGGGCGCGCTGCCCGCGCTGCACCCCTCCTTGCGCGGCTATCCGGCCGCACCCTGGCTGCCGGTGCCCGACGACCCGCCGAGCGCTCTGCTGACCACCGGGCCCGTCGTGGGGCTGCTGCACCGCAACGGAGTCTGGCACGCCTGGCTGTTCCGGGCCACGGACTTCTGCTGGCAGGCGGTGGAGTCCCTGGAGAGCACCCATCCGTACGAGGTCGAGGCGGCGCTCGCGTTCCTGGAGGGCGCGCCGGACCGGCCCCGCGCCGAGGCCGCCGCGCAGCGCCTGGGTTCTCTGGTGCGCGCGCAGCGGCTGGTCCTCCTGGAGCCGGAACAGGCGGCCCGTACGCCGGTGCCGGCCGGTTACGCGCCCGGTGAGCACCACTTCGCGTACGACTACGCGGCCGCGCCGGGCTCGCTCGCCCGCCGCTGGTTCACGGATGCCGAGACGGACCGGGCGCTGGACCACCTCGCCGCCCTCCAGCGGGAGGACGGCGGCTGGCCCGTGAACTGGCGCGTATGGGCCCCGGGCACCGCTCTGGAGGGCCGCCCGATGGTGACGGTCAAGGCGTTGCTGACGCTGCGCGCCTATGGGCGCCTGCCCGGCCGGCAGTGACCGCGGTCAGACGTCTGACCGCGGTCAGACGCGTGCGTACGCCTGTGTACGTATCCGTCCTCACCCGCTCCGTCCTCACCGCTCCGTCCTCACCCGCCCAGCGCCCGTACGCCCGCCGTCACCGCCACCGCGACCGCGACGACCAGCAGGAACGGCGCGCGCAGCAGCAGGGCGACCACCGCCGCGCCGACGCCCGCCACCCTGGCGTCCAGGTACAGGTGGTGTCCGTCGCTGAAGGTCTGCTGTGCGGTGAGCGCGGCGAGCAGGGCCACCGGCAGCAGGGCGGCCAGGCGCTGGACGAGCGGCCGTTCCAGGGCGCCCGCGGGCACCAGGAGGCCGAGGTACTTCACCAGATAGCAGCCGACGGCGGTGACGCCGATCGCGATCCAGACGTTCATCGTGCGCCCGCCTCTCGTGTGCTCTTCTCTGCATCCGTGACGCCTGTAACCGTGGTGCCTATATCCGTGGTGCCTGTATCCGCGGTTTCCGTGTCCGTGGTGCCTGTATGCGTGGTGCTCGGAGCGTCGCCGGTACGTGTGCGGGTCCGGCGTCCCTCCGCCCAGAGGACGGCCGGCGCGGCCAGCGCCGCCACCAGGACCGGGGCGCCCGCCGGCAGCAGCGGCAGCGTGACCAGCAGGAGTACGGCCCCGAGCCCTGCCGTGGCCCGTTCCGCCGTCGTCTTGAGCATGGGCCCCAGCAGCGCCACGAAGACCGCGGGTCCGGCCGCGTCCAGCCCCCAGGCCTCCGTGTCCCCCAGCGCCTCGGCCCCCATGGCCCCGGCGAGGGTGGTGAGGTTCCACAGGGCGTACAGGCTCAGTCCGGTGACCGTGAAGCCGAGTCGCGCGCTGCGCCGGTCGGGCTGGGCCAGGGTGACGGCCGAGGTTTCGTCGATGACCCAGTGGGCGGCGAACGGTTTGACCGCCGCCCGGTATCCGAGGAGGCCGGACAGGCGCAGCCCGTAGAAGGCGTTGCGGGTGCCGAGGAAGAACGCCCCGGCCGCCGCGGTGAACGGGTTGCCGCCCGCGGCCAGCGCGCCGACCAGCGCGAACTGCGAGGCGCCGGTGAAGACCAGCAGGCTCAGCGCACACGCCTGGAGCACCGTGAGGCCCGCGCCGGACGCGGTCACTCCGAAGGCGAAGCCGGAGAGCCCGACGGCGATGCCGACGCCGAGCGCGTCCCGGATGACGGCGGAACGGGGTTTGCTTCCGGGGGGATGCTCCGGAGCCGCTGGGCTGGGTGTGCGTTCCGGGCTCGGTGGGCCTTCCGGGCCGGGTGTGCGTTCCAAGCTCGGTGCGCATTCCGGGCTCGGTATGTGTCCTGCGCGCTGGGCCGACTTCGCTTGCGGTGTCGACTGATCGGGTGCTGTCCGTTGATCGGGTGCTGTCCGTTGATCGGGGGCCGTCTGTTGATCGGGGGCTGTCTGTTGGTCAGGTGACGTCTGTTGATCGGGTGCTGTCTGTTCTGGCCGTGTAGTTCCCGGCTGTTTCGTTCGCTGTGCCACTTTCCGGACTTTAAGAAGGCCCTTCCCCGGCGGTCTTGTACGTTCTTGCGCCGCCCGCCCGCTCGCGCCGGTATGCGCCCGGGGGTACGCCCACGATGCGGGTGAAGTGCCGGTTCAGATGCGGCTGGTCGGTGAAGCCGACGGCGACGGCGGCCTCGGCGGGCGCGGTACCGGCCTCCAGGAGCAGGCGCGCGCGGCGTACGCGGGCGTCGGTGAGCCAGGCGTGCGGCGGCATTCCGTACACGCTCTTGAAGGCGCGCAGCAGGGCGAACGGGCTGGTGCCCAGTTCCTGTGCCAGCTGCTCCAGGGTCGGGGGCGATGTGAGCCGGGTTTCCAGGAGCGCCTTGGCGCGCTCGGCGGTGCGCGCTCCGGCGGCGGCCGGTGTACGGACCGGCAGCGGGCCGCCGTGGCGCCGCAGCAGGCGGGCGATCACGACGCGCAGCAGGCTGTCGGCGGCCAGCGCGTTGCCCTGCTCGGCCGCGCGGTGCACGCCGTTGACGAGGCGTACGGCCTCCGGGTCGGCCGCGAACGTCTCGGTGAACCCGGCGGTGCCGGTCAGGCCGGTCGTCTCGGCGGCTATGCCGGCGACGAGCTGCGGGGAAGGGTAGAGCGTGGAGTACGCCCAGCCCTCGGGCGCGCCGGCCTGCGCGGTGTGCGGCACCTCGGGGTTGATCATGATGATGCCGCCGTCCCCGGCCTCCACGGCGCCGTCCGGCAGCCCGACCCGCTCGACACCTCCGGTGACGGCGCCCAGGACGTAGCCCTCGTGGGAGTGGCGGGGGAAGGCGTGCCGTACGTAGCGGGCGCGCAGCAGGTCGAGGCCGGGCAGCTCGGCGTACTGCCAGTGCCGGGCCCACTCGCCGTTCCTGCGGGCGGCGGGGGCCGCGGCCGGGGGCCTGGCGATTTGGGCTCCTGCGCCCGTCGCGGCGGCCTCCGGGCCGTCCGCGTCCCCCGCCCCGCTGCCCATCATGGCGCCATTGTGCTCCGGTGCGGCCCGCGGCCGCCCGGGTGTCCGGGTCGTGGACGGTGCTGTCCGCCGATATCACCGCAGGTGAGCGGCGGGTCACCGTCGATTGTCAGTGGTCCGTTGCACGATGGGTCGCATGGACAGGACAGCGCTCGACTCGTTCTCCCCCGCGACCCGGGACTGGTTCACGGGGGCGTTCCGCGCGCCCACCGCCGCGCAGGAGGGCGCCTGGCGGGCCATCGGCGCGGGGTCGGACGTGCTCGTGGTCGCGCCGACCGGCTCCGGCAAGACCCTGGCCGCCTTCCTCGCCTCGCTCGACCGGCTCGCCAGCGTCCCGCCGCCCGCCGAGCCGAAGAAGCGCTGCCGCGTGCTGTACGTCTCCCCCCTGAAGGCCCTCGCGGTAGACGTCGAGCGCAACCTGCGCAGCCCGCTCACCGGCATCCGCCAGGAATCCGTCCGCCAGGGGCTGCCCGAGCCCGACATCCGGGTGGGCATCCGCTCCGGCGACACCCCGGCCGCCGAGCGTCGCGCGATCGCCACCCGTCCGCCGGACATCCTCATCACCACCCCCGAATCGCTGTTCCTCATGCTGACCTCCTCGGCCCGGGAGGCCCTCGAAGGCGTCGAGACGGTGATCGTGGACGAGGTGCACGCCGTCGCCGGCACCAAGCGCGGCGCCCACCTCGCGCTCTCCCTGGAGCGGCTGGACCACCTGCTGGAGCGCCCGGCCCGCCGGATCGGCCTGTCGGCGACGGTGCGCCCGGTGGAGGAGGTCGCCCGGTATCTGTCGCCGCAGCGCCGGGTGGAGATCGTCCAGCCGCCGTCCGGCAAGGAGTTCGACCTGTCGGTCGTGGTCCCCGTCGAGGACCTGGGCGAACTGGGCGGCTCGCCCGTCCAGGAGGGCGACACCGGCGAGAAGCCGTCGATCTGGCCGCATGTCGAGGAGAAGATCGCCGACCTGGTGCAGGCCCACCGCTCGACGATCGTCTTCGCCAACTCCCGCCGCCTCGCCGAGCGCCTGTGCAACCGGCTGAACGAGATCGCGTACGAACGCGCCACCGGCGAGGCGCTGCCCGAGGACCACTCCCCCGCCGAGCTGATGGCCGAGTCCGGCGCCGCCAAGGGGGCGCCCGCGCTGCTGGCCCGCGCCCACCACGGCTCGGTGTCCAAGGAACAGCGCGCCCAGGTGGAGGAGGACCTGAAGGCGGGCCGGCTGCCGGCCGTGGTCGCCACGTCCAGCCTGGAACTGGGCATCGACATGGGCGCGGTCGACCTGGTCGTGCAGGTCGAGTCCCCGCCGTCGGTCGCCTCCGGCCTCCAGCGGGTCGGCCGCGCGGGCCACCAGGTCGGCGCGGTGTCCCGGGGCGTGGTCTTCCCCAAGTACCGCGGCGACCTCGTGCAGGCCGCGGTCGTCACGGAGCGGATGCGGGCGGGCTCCATCGAGTCGCTGCGCGTCCCGGCCAACCCCCTGGATGTCCTGGCCCAGCAGCTGGTCGCGATGGCGTCGATGGACACCTGGGACGTGACGGAGCTGCTGTCCCTGGTCCGCCGCTCCGCCTCCTTCGCGTCCCTGCCCGAGTCGGCGTTCAACGGCGTCCTGGACATGCTCGCGGGCCGCTACCCCTCCGACGCCTTCGCCGAGCTGCGCCCCCGCGTCGTCTGGGACCGCGTGGCCCAGACGGTCACCGGCCGCCCCGGCGCCCAGCGGCTGGCCGTCACCTCCGGCGGCACGATCCCCGACCGCGGCCTCTTCGGTGTCTTCCTCGCCGGTGCCGACCCCAAGAAGGGCGGGGGGCGGGTCGGGGAGCTGGACGAGGAGATGGTCTACGAATCCCGCGTCGGCGACGTCTTCACCCTCGGTACGACGTCCTGGCGCATCGAGGACATCACCCGCGACCGGGTGCTGGTCTCCCCCGCCCCCGGAGTGCCCGGCCGGCTGCCCTTCTGGAAGGGCGACCAGCTCGGCCGCCCTCTCGAACTGGGCCGCGCGCTGGGCGCGTTCCTCCGCGAGATCGGCTCGCTCGACCCGGAGTCCGCCCGCGAGCGGCTGTCCGCCGCCGGTCTCGACGACTGGGCGACGGGCAACGTCCTCGCGTACCTCGCCGAGCAGAAGCAGAGCTGCGGCCATGTGCCGGACGACCGCACGATCGTGGTCGAGCGCTTCCGCGACGAGCTGGGCGACTGGCGGGTGGTGGTGCACTCCCCGTTCGGCGCGCAGGTGCACGCCCCCTGGGCGCTGGCCCTCGGCGCCCGCCTCGCCGAACGCTACGGCATGGACGCGCAGGTCATGCACGCCGACGACGGCATCGTGCTGCGCCTGCCGGACGCCGACCTGATGGGCCTGGACCTGCTCGACAGCGACACCGGCGACTTCGACCCGGCGGCCCGCGGCATGGAGTACGACCCCGAACAGTCCCCCGTGGGCGCCGCCGACGTGGTCTTCGACAAGGGCGAGGTCGACCAGGTCGTCACGGACCAGGTGGGCGGCTCGGCCCTGTTCGCCGCCCGGTTCCGCGAGTGCGCGACCCGCGCCCTGCTGCTGCCCCGCCGCAACCCCGGCAAGCGCACGCCCCTGTGGCAGCAGCGCCAGCGCGCTTCCCAGCTCCTCCAGGTGGCGGGCGAGTTCGGGTCGTTCCCGATCGTGCTGGAAGCCGTCCGCGAATGTCTCCAGGACGTGTTCGACGTACCGGGCCTGGCGGAGCTGATGGGCGACATCGAGGCCCGCCGGGTCCGCCTCGTCGAGGTCACCACCCCCGAGCCGTCCCCCTTCGCCCGCTCCCTGCTGTTCGGTTATGTGGCCCAGTTCCTGTACGAGGGCGACTCCCCCCTCGCCGAGCGCCGGGCCGCCGCCCTGTCCCTGGACTCCCGGCTGCTGGCCGAACTGCTCGGCCAGGCCGAGTTGCGCGAACTGCTCGACGCCGACGTCCTGGCCGAGTTGGAGAGCGAGCTGCAGTGGCTGACCGAGGACCGCCGGGTCAAGGACGCCGAGGGCGTCGCCGACCTGCTGCGCATGCTCGGCCCGCTCACCGACGCCGAGTTGTCCGAGCGCGGCGCCGATCCCACCTGGGTACGGGAGCTGGCATCGGCCCGCCGGGCCATCACGGTCCGCATCGCCGGCCAGGACCACTGGGCGGCGATCGAGGACGCGGGCCGGCTGCGCGACGCCCTCGGCACGGCTCTGCCCGTCGGCGTCCCCGAGTCCTTCACCGAGCCCGTCAAGGACCCCCTCGGCGACCTGCTGTCCCGTTACGCCCGTACGCACGGCCCGTTCACCTCCGACCAGGCTGCCGCCCGTTTCGGCCTCGGCACGGCGGTCACGGACGGCGCCCTGCAGAGGCTGGCCGCGGCGGGGCGTGTCGTACAAGGCGAGTTTCATCCCTCGGGCATCGGCCAGGAATGGTGCGACGCCCAAGTCCTGCGCCGCCTGCGCCGCCGCTCCCTGGCCGCCCTCCGGCACGAGCTGGAGCCCGTACCGCCCGCCGCCCTCGCCTCCTTCCTGCCGCAGTGGCAGCAGGTGGGCCCCCTGGCCACCAAGGCGTCCCACGGGTCGGGCGCGCGGCGCGGCGGCTCGTACGGCCTGCGCGGCATCGACGGCCTGGTCCGCGCCATCGAACAGTTGCAGGGGGCGTCCGTGCCCGCCTCCGCCCTCGAAAAGCTGGTGCTGCCCTCCCGCGTCGGCGACTACGCCCCGGCGCTCCTCGACGAGCTGACCTCCACCGGCGAGGTGCTGTGGGCCGGCGCGGGCGCGCTCCCCGGCAAGGACGGCTGGATCTCCCTCTACCTCGCCGACACCGCCCCGCTGCTCCTGCCGCCACCGCACACGCTGGAGCTGTCCCCCCTCCACGAGTCCGTCCTCCAGGCCCTCGCCCCCGGCTACGGCCTCTTCTTCCGCCAGCTCGCCGACCAGGTCCGCGCCACCACCCACCCCGAGTGCACGGACCCCCAACTCGCCGACGCCCTGTGGGACCTGGCCTGGTCCGGCCGCCTCACCAACGACACCCTCGCCCCGCTGCGCGCCCTCCTCGGCTCGGGCCGTACGTCCGGTTCCACCGCCCACCGGGCCAAGCGCGCGGTCCCCCGCGGCCGGTACGGCACCCTGACCGCGGCCACCGGCCGCACCGGCCGCCCCACCGCCTCCCGCTCCGGGCCGCCGACCGTCGCCGGCCGCTGGGCCCTGCTGCCCGCCCCCGAACCGGAGCCCACCCACCGCGCCCACGCCCTGGCGCGCACGCTCCTGGACCGGCACGGCGTCGTCACCCGCGGCGCCGTCGCCGCCGAGGGCGTGGAGGGCGGCTTCTCCGCCGCGTACCGCGTCCTGGCCGCCTTCGAGGAGACCGGCCAGGCCCGGCGCGGCTATGTGGTCGAGGGGCTGGGCGCCGCGCAGTTCGCCATGGACGGCGCGGTCGACCGGCTGCGCGCGGTCAACACCAGCCGGGAGCGCACCGCCGACGAGTTCGCCCAGGAGGCCCCGGACAGCCGCCGTACGACCGGGCCGCAACGGGCGCTGGTGCTGGCCGCCGCCGACCCGGCGAACGCGTACGGAGCCGCCCTGTCCTGGCCCGAGCCTCCGGACGGCTCGACACACAAGCCGGGCCGCAAGGCGGGCTCCCTCGTCGTCCTCGTCGACGGCGAACTGACGCTCTACATGGAGCGCGGCGGCAAGACCCTGCTGGCCTGGGCCCAGTCCGGCGAAGCGGGCGCGCCCGACGCCGGCTCCCCCGCCGGTACGCGCCTCCGGCTCGCCATCGAAGCCCTCGGCGACGCCGCGCGGGCGGGCGCCCTCGGCACGATCACCGTGGAGCGCGTCAACGGTGCCGCGGCCCTCACCGCCCCGCTCGCCCCCGCTCTGGAGGCCGCCGGGTTCCACCCCACACCGAGGGGGTTCCGCCTGCGTCCTTGAGCCCTTGAGGTGCGGCCGACCGGCGGGCCCCGGCCCGCCCCCGGCACAATGGCCCCATGCCCGAAGGCGACACCGTTTGGCGTACCGCCCGCCGCCTGCACGAAGCGCTGGCCGGCCGGCAGCTGACCCGCTCCGACCTGCGCGTGCCGAAGCTCGCCACCACCGATCTGTCCGGCCGTACGGTCCTGGAGGTGGTCCCCCGCGGCAAGCACCTCCTCACCCGCGTCGAGGGCGGCCTGACCCTCCACTCACACCTGCGCATGGACGGCGCCTGGAAGATCTACGCCCCGGCCGAGCGCTGGCGCGGCGGGCCCGGCCACCAGATCCGCGCGGTCCTCGCCACGGCCGACCGCACCGCCGTCGGCTACCGCCTGCCCGTACTGGAACTCCTGCGCACCACCGACGAAGGCGACGCCGTGGGCCATTTGGGCCCGGACCTGCTGGGCCCCGACTGGGACGCGGACGAGGCGCTGCGGCGCCTGCTCGCCGACCCTGCCCGTCCCCTCGGCGAGGCGCTGCTCGACCAGCGGAACCTGGCCGGCATCGGCAACGTCTTCAAGTGCGAGCTGTGCTTCCTGCTGCGGGCGTCCCCCTGGCTGCCCATCGGCCGGCTGCCCGCTCCGGAGCGCGCGACCACCCTCGCGAAGAAGCTCCTGGAGGCCAACAAGGACCGTCTCGCCCGCGTCACGACACCGAGTGCCCGCCCGGACCGCCGCCAGTGGGTGTACGGCCGCGGGGGCCGCCCGTGCTTCCGCTGCGGCACTGCGATCCGTACGGGCGAGCAAGGCCCGGCCACCCAGGAACGCGTCACCTACTGGTGCCCCGTGTGCCAGCCGGAGGACGCGGACACGCCGTCATTTCCTGAGCCAACCGGGTGACCGCCACCTCGCCCCCTGCTCCACCGCCCTGCTCCGGCACCGCGCCCGAACCTCACCTACGCCATCGCCGCCGAGCCGCGGCAACTGACTCCCGCAGCCGCCCCCCAACGCGCCCGGCCCCCCAGCCGCCCCGGCCCCCCTTGCCACCGCCGCTGTGCGACTCCGCCCATGGCACGCAGTGCACCGGCAACAGGCTCAGCCCCCAGCCCCCCGCGGCCACCGTCCCTTCGACGATTCCCGCCGTGCCCGGCCACAGCGCCAGCCTCAATACGGCCCACCACCACAGCCCCCCGGCCGCGGCCCCGGCCACCAGCCGGACCGGACATATGCCGAACCGGGCGAAGAAGTCGTGCCCAACCATGGCTGCCTCCTCCGGTCGACGCTAGACGGGCGCAGCCGTCCAGTGGGAGGGCGCACCGGGGCACAACCGGCGCGAACGGACCGACGGAGCCGTACGTCCGGCCCCGTCCCCACCGGTCCCGGTCTTCCCGGTATTTTCGCCCGGCACCGCCCGCCCCGCATCCAGACGGCCCCGCATCCGGACGGCCCGCATGACGGCCCCGTGCCCGCGCGACCGCCCCGGGCCCGGCCACTCCGCGGCGTGCCGCCCGCGCACCGCTCCGGCACCGCCCACACACCCGCACCAGGCACGGGCCACACGCCGTCGCCCCCTCGCACACCAGCTCGCCCCCGCATCTCCCCGGCCCGTCGCCCCGCGTCTCCTACGCTGCACTGAGTGATCACCGCCCGTCGGCGGCCACCGCCCGAGACGCACCGAACGGAGATCTCCGTGAGCGCCGATCCCCCCGCCCGCGAGCTGCGCATCGGCACCCGTACCAGCCCCATGGCCCTCGCCCAGACCGCCCACGTCACCCGGCTGCTGCACGCGCTCGACCCGCGGCTGCGCATCGCGACCGTCCCGGTCCGGAGCGAGACCGGCCGCCGGCACGGCGAGCTGTCCGGCACCGGCGGCAAGGGCCTGTTCGTCAAGGCCCTGGACGCACGGCTGCAGAACGGTGACATCGACCTCGCGCTGCACTGCCTCAAGGACCTCCCCGGCGACGTGCCGCTCCGCGCGGGGCTGGTCGTCGCCGCGCATCTGGAGCGCGCCGACGTCCGGGACGCACTGGTCGTCCCCGAGCACTCGGACGTGCGCCACCTCGACGACCTGCCGCCCGGCGCCCAGGTCGGCACCGCTTCCGTACGCCGCCGGGCCCAGCTCCTGCGTATCCGCCCGGACCTGCGGATCGTGCCCGTGCGCGGCGCCGTCGGCACCCGCCTGGAGCTCATGGACGGCGGGCCGGACGCGCGCGTCGAGCTGGACGCGCTGGTCCTGGCCAGTGCCGGGCTGGCCCGGCTGGGCCTGACGCACCGGGCACGGCAGGTCTTCGAGGTGGACGAGCTGCTGCCGGCCGTCGGCGCCGGCGTCCTGTCCCTGGAGTGCCGCCGCCACGACACCGCCCTCGCCGCGCTGCTGGAACAGCTCAACCACGAGCGCACGCTCACGGAGGCGACCGCCGAGCGGGTCATGCTCCAGGGGCTGCGCGGGCACTGCAACAGCCCCATCGCGGGGTACTGCGTCACCGAGCCCGGCGGGCGGCTCTCCTTGCGCGGCAGGGTCTTCTCCCCGGACGGCACCGCGTTCGCGCAGGTGCACCTGCGCAGCGAGGCGCCGCACGATCCGGCCGCGCTCGGCGCGCATGCCGCGACGGAACTCCTCAGCCAGGGCGCCCGCGCGCTGATCGACACCGGGGCTCCGCTGTGACTCTCCGACGCGGGGCCCTCCGCGTCTGCCACGCGCCGCGCACCATTCCCCCGGCGCCGAGGCGTTTCGCGGACAGGCGTACGCTCCCGATCATGGAGGGGCGTGAAGCGCTTCGGCGCCGCATTCGTATCTGGTTGGTTGTTTTCATCGTCGGTCTCGTGCTGAGCGGACTGACGGCTTTTCCGCTCGTCACCGAAATCCGGTGGGCCGATGAACTACTGCGGTCCGGCGCGTCACCGGTCGCCGATCTGTGGCCGGGACTGGCGGAATGGGTCGGCAGGGCCAGGGAGGGGCTGGAGGCCACCGACGCCAAGTACCCGTTCATGCTGTACGGAACGGACTGGCTGGCGTTCGCGCATCTCGTCATCGCGGTGGCGTTCTACGGCCCGTTCCGGGACCCGGTGCGCAATATCTGGGTCATCGACTTCGGCATCATCGCGTGCGCGGGAATCATTCCGCTGGCCCTCGTCTGCGGCCCGATCCGTGGAATTCCCTTCTACTGGCAGCTGATCGACATGTCATTCGGCGTCTTCGGGGTCATTCCGCTGCTGGTGGTGCGCCGTATGATCAAACGGCTGGAGGCGTACGAACTCGCGGCTTGAACAGCGGCGTTCGCAACGGATGCGGTCACGCGTGAATGTGTGGCCGTGCGGACAACGAACGTCCTCTCCCCGGCATTCCGGGAAGAGGACGCCCACGCGCCGGAAGGCCCGTACGCCACCGATCAGCCGGCCTGGCTGCTGTCCTTGTGGCTGCCCCAGCCGTGCCAGCGGTCGATCTCGATCCAGGCGCTGACCCGCCCGCGGTCGCGCTGCGGGTAGGGCTTGCCGAGGTAGTGGTGGGCCAGCCGGTCGATGTCGGACAGGTCCTCGTCGTCGCGGAACTCGGCCACGCGGCCGATGATGCTGATGTGGGTGTACCAGCTGTCCTCGTCGAGGACGGTGAGCGTCACCCGGGGGTCGTTGCGCAGGTGCTCCAGGCGCTTACGGCCCTCGTCCATGTTGACCAGCACGCGGCCGTCGTCCCAGAGGTACCAGGTCGCCGTGGAGACGGGCTGCCCGTCCGGCCGCAGGGTCGTGATGACCGACGGGTTGGCCTTCTCCAGCATCGCGACCGCGTCGTGCGGCAGCGGGGGTTTCGACATAGCGTGCACTCCTCCATACGTAGCCGATGCGGCGTTCGTTTCCCCAACATGATCGTCCGCCCCCCGCCTTCCCGAACCACAGACACGCCAATCCGGCGCGCTCACCGCACGGGGCGCAGCACGGCGGCCCGGTCGCAGGACGGCGGCCCGGCCACCCGGGTACCCGGCAGCGAACACTCCGCACGGCTTTGCGGCGGCGCACATCAGCCGCTCCCGGAACGATCACCCGCTCCGGTGCGCGGGACGTACGCCCTCGCACCGGAGCCGCATGCCCCACTAGCGTCCGGAACGCACACCGCGACCAACAGGGGCGAGCCATGGACATGAAACACAGGAGCCCGATCGGGGACGACGGCCAGCAGCCGGGGCGGCCGATCCCGCCGCCCGCACCCCGGCCCGAGCCGGACGGCGAGTGACTCCCACGTCCCCCACCCCTTCCCCCGAAACGCTCCTCTCCCAAGTGGCCGACACCCTCGGCCGCCCCGTCGCGCCTCTCTGGGCCGATGCCGTACGCGCCGTACCCCGCGACCGGTTCCTGCCGGACCGGGTCTGGCTCCGGGACGGCAACGGGGGCTACGTGCCCTGCGACCGCGCCGTGGAAGCGGAGCGCTGGTGCGAGGCCGCGTTCAGCGACGTACCGCTCGTGACCCGGATCAGGGAGGACGCCGACGGGTTCCAGGAGCCCACCTCGGCGGCCTCCGCGCCCGGCACGGTACTGCGCATGCTGGAGGAGGCCGGGATCGCGGACGGACAGCGGGTGCTGGAGATCGGGACCGGGACCGGGTACCACGCCGCGCTGCTCGCCCACCGGCTCGGGGACGGTCGCGTGGTGAGCGTCGAGGTCGATCCCGCGCTCGCCGGCACGGCCCGCGCCGTCCTGAAGGCCGCGGGGCACCACCCCACCGTCGTCACGGGCGACGGAGCCCTTGGGCACGCCGCTGCCGCCCCGTACGACCGGATCATCGCCACCTGCTCCGTACGCGCCGTCCCCGCGGCCTGGCTCGCGCAGACGCCGCCCGGCGGCCGCCTCGTCGTGCCGTGGAGCACCAGCTGGATCACGTACGGCACGCTCGTCCTCACCCGCCGCCCGGACGGCACCGCCGACGGGCGGTTCGCGGGCTACGGCTCGTACATGGTGATGCGCGGCCAGCGGGCGGAGAGCGATCTCGACCGCGACCTCCTGCGTGACGGACAGCGGCCCGACCGGTCCGGGACCGCGCTCTCCCCATGGGCCGTGGCGGGCGATGATCTCGACGCGCAGTTCGCCGTCGGTCTTCGGGTGCCCGATGTGTGGCATTCCTGGGACACCGCGACGGATCAGGCGCACACCCGCCTGTGGCTGGCCGACGACGCCGCCACCTCGTGGGCTTCCGTGGACTACGACGGCCGGCAGACCGCCGACTTCCTGGTACGGCAGCACGGGCCGCGCCGTCTCTGGGATGAGGTGGCGGCGGCCCACCGGCAATGGGTCCGCGCGGGCGAGCCCCGTATCGCCGACCACGGCCTCACCGTCACCGCCACGGGACATCAGGTCCGGGCCCGGGCCCGTCGGCCGCCCCCTTGAACGGCCGAGCGCCCCCTGATGCCATCAGGGGGCGCTGATTCAGCCGTACGGCGCGACCGCTCAGGCGGACTCCGCCTGGAACATCCAGTGATGCTTCTCCAGGTCGGCGGTCAGGCCGATGAGAATGTCCTGGGAGACCGGGTCGGGCTCATCGGTCACGCGGATACGCTCGCGCATCCGGGCGATCACCGCGCCGAGCGCGTCGGTCACGACCCGGACGACCTCGGCGTCCTTGATCCAGTTGTCCTGCACCGTGTCGATGCCGCTGGTCTTCGCGACCGTCTCGGCCCGGCCGTCCGGCGACACACCGATCGCCGAGGCACGCTCGGCCACCGTGTCGGCGTACGCACGCGCCGTGTCCACGACATCGTCGAGCTGGAGATGCACGGAACGGAAACGCGGGCCGATGATGTTCCAGTGGACCTGCTTCGCCACGAGCGAGAGATCCACCAGGTCGACGAGGGCTCCCTGCAGTGCGTCCCCGACCACCCTGCGGTCGTCGTCGGACAGCGTGCTCTTGACGACAGACATCCATTACTCCTTTTCGGGCGATTGCCCCGCTTCGCCCATCATTCACCAAATTCATCCTGTCTGTACGGATCGGGTACCCCGTCGCGCCGCGGTAATGCCTGGTCACCTGCAAGAGGGGACGGAAGTCCCGCCTACGGGTCCGAAAGGCCCGGAAAAGCCCTGAGCCCCGTCCGGCGGGTGCCGGACGGGGCTCAGGGAAGTCGTGTGGGGCGCTCGGTCGGCGCCTGAGGAGGAAGTACGGCGAGCCACCTCGGCCGGGTGACGCGCGGCGGCCGTACGGACGTGGCGGGCTCAGGCCGCGACGACGTCGACCGCCTCCGCGGGGGCCTTGATCGTCACGCGGTCCTCGGGGACGCCGGTCAGCGAGGCCACGGACACCGAGTTCAGCTTGGGGCGGACCGGTGCGGGGACCGGCTCGCTCGCGGCCGCGGAGCGGGCCAGCTCGGCGAGCGCCAGCTCGTCGCTGACCTCGCGCATCAGCTCGGACATGCGCACATCCAGCGCGTCACAGATCGCCGAGAGCAGTTCGGAAGAGGCTTCCTTCTGTCCCCGCTCGACCTCGGACAAGTAGCCGAGCGACACCCGGGCGGAGGAGGAGACCTCGCGCAGGGTGCGGCCCTGGCGCTGACGCTGTCGGCGCAGCACGTCACCCAGCAGGCGACGAAGCAGAATCATCGCTGGCTCCCTCCTCGGACCTCGGATCCGGATCCTTCTCGCCCCACCGTACCGCCTCGGGCCTCGGCCGTGCGGGGCGCGAGTTCGTGTTCACTCAGGGCTGTAAACATCAAAATTCCCCCCGTTGTTCCGTATCCTGTGCCGCCGCATTCTCTGTCAGTTCGCTCACCAGCAGCGCCAGTGCCGCCGCCACGGTGTCCCGGCGGATCCGCTCCCGGCCGCCGTCCAGCGTGAGCCGCCGTACGCCGCCCGCGTCGCCCGGTCCGGCCGCCGCGACGAAGACCGTGCCCACGGGCTGTCCGTCCTGGGGGTCGGGGCCTGCGACCCCTGTAGTGGCGATACCCCAGTGCGCGCCCAGCACACGCCTTACCCCACGGGCCATCTGGCGGGCAACCTCCGCGTCCACGGCTCCGCGGGTGTCCAGCAGCGCACCGTCCACGCCCAGGACGTCCCGCTTGAGCGCCGTCGCGTACGCGGTCACCGAACCCCGGAAGACCCGCGAGGCTCCGGGTACCCCGGTGAGCGCCCCGGCTACCAGGCCGCCCGTCAGCGATTCGGCCACCGCCAGGTTCTCCCCGCGTGCCGCGAGCACGTCGAGTGCCCGCGCGGCCACGGCCGCCACCTCGGCGTCGGCGCCCGGGAAGTCCCCGGAGGCCGCCTCCTGCGCGGGATCAGCGGGCATTTCCACAGCCACTTCGGGAGGTCGCCCCTTGGCCCGTCAGTGATGCCGTCACCGGCCTCGGGCCCGCGCCGGGCACCACCGTACGGGAAGCCGCCGGCCTCACCGTACGGAGTCCCCGTCGTCCCGGGCCTCCGACGCGGACCGCCGCTCGGTCCGCGCCGCACTCCCGGCGGGCTCGCCGCCGCGCACCTCGGCGGTGCTCCCGGACGGCTCCCCGTCGCGTACCGTCTGCGCCTCCGCGGCCGTCCTGGCCCGCTCCTGCGCCTGCACCGCACGCGCCTCGGCCAGCCCGGCCCGCCGCAGGACGACCGCCTGCCGTACGTAGTCCAGGCCGGTCACGACGGTCAGCACCACGGCCACCGCCATCACCCACCATCGGAACGTCGCCAGCGGCCCGTTCAGCATGAGGACGTACATCCCCACGGCGGTGCCCTGCGCGAGCGTCTTGAGCTTGCCGCCGCGGCTGGCGGGGATGACGCCGTGTCTGATCACCCAGAACCGCATCAGCGTGATGCCCAGCTCGCGGAAGAGGATGACGCCGGTCACCCACCACGGGAGGTCGTCCAGCACGGACAGGCAGATCAGCGCCGCTCCCATGATCGCTTTGTCCGCGATCGGGTCGGCGATCTTCCCGAAGTCCGTGACGAGGTCGTACTGGCGCGCCAGATGGCCGTCGAACAGGTCGGTGATCATGGCGATGGCGAAGGCGGCCCAGGCGAACGAGCGCCAGGCCGGGTCGTAGCCGTCGCCGTGCATCAGCAGCATCACGAAGGCCGGTACGAGCAGCAGCCGCACCATCGTCAGGACGTTGGCGATGTTCCACAGCCCGGCCGTCCGGACGGCCGGCGCCGGGCGGTGGTGCCCACCGGCCGCGGAAGCCGGGACTCCGGTCATCTGCCCGCCTCCTCAGTACACGGCGCGCCGTCCACCGACAGCACCTCGGCCACCAGGTCGACGCCTTCACTCGCCACGGCCTTTGCTTCGACCATACGACCCGGCGCAAGGTCGAGTGAGGTCCGCAGCAGGGTCACGCCGTCGGTCTCGGGCGCCTGGTGCGCGGCCCGCCCCACGACCCCGTCCTCCTCGTCGACGCTGTCCACCAGGACCGTCAGGGTCTCCCCGAGCCGCTCCTCGGCGCGCTGCGCGGTCAGCTCCTCGGCCAGCCGCGAGATGTGCGCGAGGCGCTCGGCGACCTCGTCCGGGTCCACCTTCTTCTCGTACGTGGCCGCCTCGGTGCCGTCCTCGTCCGAGTAACCGAACACACCGATCGCGTCCAGTCGCGCCCCGGTCAGGAAGCGCTCCAGCTCGGCCACGTCCTCCTCGGTCTCGCCGGGGAAGCCGACGATGAAGTTCGAGCGGGCGCCGGCCTGCGGGGCCTTCGTACGGATCTGCTCCAGCAGGTCCAGGAAGCGGTCGGTGTCGCCGAAGCGCCGCATGGCGCGCAGCACGCCCGGGGCCGAGTGCTGGAAGGACAGGTCGAAGTACGGGGCGACCTTCTCCGTCTGCGTCAGCACGTCGATCAGGCCGGGACGCATCTCGGCGGGCTGGAGGTAGCTGACCCGGATCCGCTCCAGGCCGTCGACGGCCGCCAGCTCCGGCAGCAGCGTCTCCAGCAGGCGGATGTCGCCCAGGTCCTTGCCGTAGGAGGTGTTGTTCTCGGAGACCAGCATGATCTCCTTCACGCCCTGCTCCGCCAGCCAGCGCGTCTCGCCGAGCACGTCGGAGGGGCGGCGCGAGATGAAGGAGCCGCGGAAGGACGGGATGGCGCAGAAGGAGCAGCGGCGGTCGCAGCCGGAGGCCAGCTTCACGGAGGCCACCGGGCTGGTGCCCAGGCGGCGCCGGAGCGGCGCGCGGGGGCCCGAGGCGGGCGCCACGCCCTCCGGCAGGTCGGCGGGGGCCGGGGCCGGGGCGGTGTCGCCGTGGCCGGGCAGCGCCACACCGGCGGCGTCCTGCCGCTCGGCCGGGCTGATCGGCAGCAGCTTGCGGCGGTCGCGCGGTGCGTGGGCCTCGACGCTGCCGCCGCTGAGGATCGTCTGCAGCCGGTCGGAGATGTCGGTGTAGTCGTCAAAGCCGAGCACGCCGTCGGCTTCCGGCAGGGCCTCGGCCAGCTCCTTGCCGTACCGCTCGGCCATGCAGCCGACGGCCACCACGGCCTGGGTGCGGCCGTGGTCCTTCAGATCGTTGGCCTCCAGCAGGGCATCGACGGAGTCCTTCTTGGCGGCCTCGACGAATCCGCAGGTGTTGACTACGGCGACATCGGCATCGGCGGCGTCCTCGACGAGGTCCCAGCCGTCCGCTGCCAGGCGGCCTGCGAGCTCCTCCGAGTCCACCTCGTTACGGGCGCAGCCAAGAGTGACAAGGGCGACGGTACGGCGTTCGGGCATGGAGTCAGCCTACTTTGTCCCGGCAGCCCCTATCGCTGCCAGGGTTGCCCCGCTCCGTCCGGCGCCCCGGACCGGGCCGCCCGGCCCCGCAGCAGGCCTGGTCAGCCCGCCTGCGGGCCCGCCGAGTAGCTCAGCCGCTCGACCGCTCCCTTGTCGCCGACCTTCTCGATCTCCTTGCCGTTGACGAACAGCTGCACGACCCCGGCGTTGCCGACGACCAGATCGACGCGCTTCTTGTCGGTGAAGGTCTTGGACTCACCCTTCTTGAGCAGGCCGTCCTCCAGCAGGCGGCCATTGGCGTCCTTGGCGGAGATCCAGCTCTGCCCGTCCTTAGCGGTGATCTTGACGGTGACCCGGTCCTTCGGCACGCCCGCGACGGCGCTCTCGGAAGCGCCCGGGCCGGGCACGGTGCTCGGCTTGGGCTTCTTGCCGGACTTGCCGGCGGCGGGCTTCGTCGGCTGCACCGGCGCCGCGGTGTTGTCGCCCTCGGCGACCGCGCTGCCCTTGCCGCCGCCGCTGAAGAGGGTGAAGCCCACGAAACCGACGACCGCGACGATGGCCGCGACCATCGCCGCGGTCCAGTTCGGGCGGCCCCGCTCGGGCCGGATGCGCTCCGCCTCGAAGAGCGGCGCGGCGGGCGTCGGCTCGGGCCGGCCGCCGCGGTCCCCGTCGAACCGGGCGATCAGCGGTTCCGGGTCGAGGCCGACGGCGCGGGCGAGCGTGCGGATGTGTCCCCGTGCGTAGACGTCGCCGCCGCAGCGCGAGAAGTCGTCCTGTTCGATGCCGTTGACGAGGGGCACGCGCACCCGTGTCGTGGCGCTGACCTCTTCGACGGTCAGTCCTGCGTCGATACGGGCCTGCTGGAGGGCGCGGCCGATGGAGGGCCGGTCGTCTTCGGGGGAGTTGCCGATGGACACGGGGGCGCCTTTCGAGCGTGAGCCACCTGCTGGAGGTTCAGTCTAGGGGGGTACCGAAAGGGTCGGGCAAGCGGAAGAGCGGACTTTGTACGCCATCAGAAGGCCACGTGAGGCCGCCGGACGCCCGGTCCGGGTCCCGATGGTGCAGCATCCTCCCACCACCTCCCTCAACTTGACGTATCGACGGGAGAAACGGTTGCTTACGATCTCCGACGCGTGAACCGAATCCCTCGTACGAGTGATCCGGAAGCGCGGCCCCCGGACTTCCGCCGTCGTCACCCGCCGGCGGGCGGTGCCCGGGAGCGCCGCCCGGCGGGCGGGCCCCGGAAGCCGCCCGGCCGACGGCCCTTACGAAGGCGTCTCCCCCCGGATCACGGCCAGTACGCCTTCCAGTTCGTCAGGCTTCACCAGGACGTCGCGCGCCTTCGACCCCTCGCTCGGCCCGACGATGTTGCGCGACTCCATCAGGTCCATCAGCCGCCCGGCCTTGGCGAAGCCGACGCGCAGCTTGCGCTGGAGCATGGACGTGGACCCGAACTGGGTGGAGACCACCAGCTCCGCTGCCTGGCACAGCAGGTCCAGGTCGTCGCCGATGTCCTCGTCGATCTCCTTCTTCTTGGCCGTGCCGACCGTCACGTCGTCCCGGAAGACCGGTGCCATCTGGTCCTTGCAGTGCTGGACGACCTGCTGGACCTCGTCCTCCTGGACGAACGCGCCCTGCATGCGCACCGGCTTGGTCGCGCCCATCGGCAGGAACAGGCTGTCGCCCTTGCCGATGAGCTTCTCCGCGCCGGGCTGGTCGAGGATGACCCGGCTGTCGGCGAGCGAGGAGGTCGCGAATGCCAGCCGGGACGGCACATTGGCCTTGATCAGGCCGGTGACCACGTCCACCGACGGGCGCTGGGTGGCGAGCACCAGGTGGATGCCGGCGGCGCGGGCGAGCTGGGTGATGCGGACGATGGAGTCCTCCACGTCCCGCGGCGCGACCATCATCAGGTCCGCCAGCTCGTCCACGATCACGAGCAGGTACGGATACGGCGACAGCTCGCGCTCGCTGCCCTCCGGCGGCTTGAGCTTGCCGCTGCGCACGGCGGCGTTGAAGTCGTCGATGTGGCGGTAGCCGAACGCCGCCAGGTCGTCGTAGCGCAGGTCCATCTCGCGCACCACCCACTGCAGGGCCTCGGCGGCCTTCTTGGGGTTGGTGATGATCGGGGTGATCAGGTGCGGGATGCCCTCGTACGCGGTCAGCTCGACGCGCTTGGGGTCCACCAGCACCATCCGCACCTCGTCGGGGGTGGCGCGCGCCATCACCGAGGTGATCAGGCAGTTGATGCAGGACGACTTGCCGGAGCCGGTGGCGCCCGCGACCAGGATGTGCGGCATCCGCGCCAGGTTGGCGGACACGTACCCGCCCTCGACGTCCTTGCCGAGGCCGACCAGCAGCGGGTGCTCCTCGCCCGCCGACTCGGCCGAGCGCAGCACGTCGCCGAGGTTGACCATCTCCCGGTCGCTGTTGGGGATCTCGATGCCGACCGCGGACTTGCCCGGGATCGGGCTGATGATCCGTACGTCGGGGCTGGCGACGGCGTACGCGATGTTCTTGGCCAGCGCGGTGATCTTCTCGACCTTGACCGCGGGGCCCAGCTCGATCTCGTAGCGGGTGACCGTCGGGCCGCGGGTGAAGCCGGTGACCGCCGCGTCGACCTTGAACTCCTGGAAGACGGTGGTCAGCGACTCCACGACGGCGTCGTTGGCGGCGCTGCGGGTCTTGCCCGGGCCGCCACGGGTGAGCAGGTCGAGCGACGGCAGGGAGTAGGTGATGTCGTTGGACAGCAGCAGCTGCTCGGCCCGCGAGGGCAGCTCGCCGGACGGTTCCGGCGCCGACTTCGTGAAGTCCGGCACCGGGCCCGAGGGCCGGTCCGCGCCGCCCTGACCGGCACCGCGGGCGGGCGGCACCGAGCCGCTGTCGGGCTGCCGCCCGGACGTGTCCTGCGTGTCGTCGCCGCGCTCGCCGGAGATGCCGCTGCTGAGGCCGGCGACCAGGGGCGAGGGCTGGACGCCGTGCAGGACCGCGCCGTCGAGCGAGGCGGCGGCCGCGGCGGCCACGTCCACCGCGTCCATGGGCCGGTCGGCGGGCTGCAGGGGCGTACGGCGGCGGCGCTTGGCCAGTGCCGCCGCCTCCACGGCGTCCGGGTCGTCGGCGGGGTCCGGGTCGAGGGCCGCGCGCCGGGCGCTTCGCCGCGGCTGCTCGCGCCAGTCCTCGGCGTACGGTTCCCCGGCCACCGGCTCGGGCTCGTACACCTCGACCAGGCCCAGCCGGGCGCCGAGCTGGCGCAGCCGCTGCGGGATGGCGTTGACCGGTGTGGCGGTGACGACCAGCAGGCCGAAGACGGTGAGCAGCACCAGCAGCGCCACCGCCAGGGTCTGGCCGACGGTGAAGATCAGCGGCTTGGACGCGACCCAGCCGACATAGCCGCCGGCGTCCTGTATGGCCGCTATGCCGTCGCCCCGGCCGGGCGATCCGCAGGCCATGGCGACCTGCCCGAGGATGCCGAGGACCAGCGCGGACAGTCCGATCACGATGCGTCCGTTGGCCTCCGGCTGCTCCGGGTGCCGGATCAGGCGCAGCGCGATGCCGCCGAGCAGGATGGGTACGACCAGGTCGAGGCGGCCGAAGGCACCGGTGATCAGCAGCTGGACGAGGTCGCCGACCGGGCCGCTGAGGTTGGACCAGGTGCCGGCCGCGATGACCAGCGCGAGGCCGAGGAGCAGCAGCGACAGCCCGTCCTTGCGGTGCGCGGGGTCGAGGTTCTTCGCGCCGCGCCCGACGCCGCGGAACATCGCGCCGACGGCGTGCGCCAGGCCGAGCCAGCAGGCCCGCGCCAGGCGGTAGACGCCGCCGGTGGGCGACGGGGCCGGCCTGGGCGGCGCCTTCTTGGCGGCGGCCTTCTTCGCCGGCGCGCGCTTGGCCGGAGCGGCCTTCTTGGCGGGCGCCCTCTTGGCCGGGGCAGGCGCCTTCCTGGCCGGTGCTTTCTTCGCGGCGGCCTTCTTGGCAGCGCCTCCGGGCTGTCCGGCGCGCTGCTTCGAGGGGCCCGCCGTGCTCTGGGAACCCTTGCCGGACGTACGTGAGGCCATGGTGACGAGATTACAGGCGACGGCCACAGTGACACGAGCGCTCGGGCCTTCACCCATTCGTGTCGCGCACCGGTCCGGGCACTTCGCGCCGGTGAACGGCGAAGCGGGCCGTACGCAGGGCTGGTGATGGCGCGTCAGGCCGCCACCCCGGCCGCGGCCCCGCGGGCCGTCAGCGCCGCCCTACGGCGGCGCTCAGGCGGCTCCGTTGCCCGTGCCGGGCTCCAGGGCGTCCAGCGCCCGCCGCAGTCCGGTCAGCTTGCGCTCCAGATGCGCCGCGGTCGCGATGGCCGCCGCGTCCGCCGACTCGTCGAGCTGCTTGGACAGCGCCTCGGCCTGCTCCTCCACGGCCGCGAGCCGGGCGGAGAGTTCGGCGAGCAGCCCCGCCGGCTCCTTGGCCGACTCGTCCGCGGCCGCCCGGCCGCTCTCCAGCTGGAGCCGCAGCAGCGTCGCCTGCTCCCGCAGTTGACAGTTCTTCATGTACAGCTCGACGAAGACCGAGACCTTGGCGCGCAGCACCCACGGGTCGAACGGCTTGGAGATGTAGTCGACCGCGCCCGCGGCGTAACCACGGAAGGTGTGGTGCGGGCCGTGGTTGATGGCGGTGAGGAAGATGATCGGGATGTCGCGGGTCCGCTCGCGCCGCTTGATGTGCGCGGCCGTCTCGAACCCGTCCATCCCCGGCATCTGCACATCGAGCAGAATCACCGCGAAATCGTCGGTGAGCAGTGCCTTGAGCGCTTCCTCCCCGGACGATGCCCGCACCAGTGTCTGATCGAGCGCGGAGAGGATCGCCTCCAGCGCCAGCAGATTCTCCGGCCGGTCATCGACCAGGAGGATCTTGGCCTTCTGCACCATGGCCCGTCCTCCTCGCCCCGGCAATGAACCGGACGCCGCCCCAGGGGACGGCTCTGTCATGCCGCCCGTCCTTGTGCCGGTCATCGTAGCCGCACCCCGCCTGTCGCCACACCCTGTCACCGCGATGTCACTGTGCACGTAGCACAAACGCAGTGAGAGACCAGAAGGTTCCCCGAATACCGCTCTCCCACACGTGGCCGGCCACACTGAGTCAACATGCGGGGAACCTTACGAGCCTCATTTGACGAACGTGTCACCGCGTGCGCATCCATTGCTCCATCACCGTCAGCAGGTGGTCGGTGTCCACCGGCTTGGTCACATAGTCGGAGGCGCCGGACTCGATGCTCTTCTCCCGGTCGCCCTTCATCGCCTTCGCGGTCAGCGCGATGATCGGCAGCCCGGCGAACTGCGGCATGCGCCGGATCGCGGCCGTGGTCGCGTAGCCGTCCATCTCCGGCATCATGATGTCCATCAGGACCAGAACCACGTCGTCGTGCTGCTCCAGGACCTCGATGCCCTCCCGGCCGTTCTCCGCGTACAGCACGGACAGCCCGTTCTGCTCCAGCACGCTGGTGAGCGCGAAGACGTTGCGGATGTCGTCGTCGACGATCAGCACCTTCTCGCCGTGGAAGCCGCCGTCGAAGCCGGGCGACACCAGATCCTGGCCGTTGCCGATCCAGGGCTCCTCCGCGGGCGTCTGCGGGGGCTCCTCGGCCGGCTGCGGCGCCGTCGGCGGCGTGGGCGCGGGCGGCAGCGCCGGCCGCGGCCCCTCACCGGC
>NZ_JOCQ01000104.1 GCF_000720725.1 Streptomyces rimosus subsp. rimosus | reverse complement strand
CTTCCCGCGTGCGGCCTGGCTGGCGGCGTCCCGCCGCGCGCTCACCGCGGCGCCCAGTGAGGCGTTCGGTTACGGGCCGCCGCGGCTCGGCGCGCCGCGCGACCCGGGTGCCGGAGCCCTGCCGCGCGCTGAGCCACCCCTCGGCGACCAGCTCGGCGTAGGCGTCGGCGACGGTGTTGCGGGCGATGCCGAGATCCGCGGCGAGCGAGCGGGAGGAGGGCAGTCGGGTGCCCGGCACGAGCCGCCCGGTACGGACGGCGTCGCGCAGGGCGCGCATCAGGGACGCGCGGACGCCTTGGCCGCCGGCGAGGTCGAGGTGCAGGTCGCGGCCGAAAGTGGCCCACGGATCGTCCATGTGAAGGGACGATATGGGAAGGACCGCAGCGGGTCGTGCCGGGACCTGGCCTATGTGGCGCATCCGCCGGGGGAAGGGGCGGCGGAGCTGATCGGCCCCTGTTGATGGAGAGCACCCCAGCGGTCATCCCTGGGTCGACGACGGTGTCCCCCACGCGGTGGACCAGCCCCCTCCGGGCAGTCGATGCCGGCGGACAGGACGGGCTGCGATCTTCGATATGCGTCACGCGAACGGCGCTTGGCGAATCGAAGGAGTACCGGTGCCCCTCCCCCGCCCCGAAGCCCCCCTGCGAGCGGGCGCCCTGCGCGCCGCCCGGGATACCGGCCGCGCTCCCGTCGCCGGCGTGCCCCGCTGGGCGCGCATCGCCGCGCACGCCGTGCCCTTCGCGATCCTGCCCTCGGGGCTGTGGCGTATGGGAGTGATGCTGGCTGTTCCGGGCTTCGGCACCGCCGAAGCGCGCGTTCACGGTGCCGGGCTCGATCTGTATCTGATTCTGCTCTTCGTGATCTCCGAGGCGCTCGGGCTGCTCACCCTGGGGCTGGTCCAGCCGTGGGGTGAGGTGGTGCCGCGCTGGATACCGATGCTGGGCGGACGCCGCGTCCCCCCGCTCGCCGCGGTGGTCCCGGCCACATTGGGCGCACTCGCCTCCACCGGGGTCGTGTATTACTTCTTCCTCTCCATCCTCATCGCCGGATTTCCACCCGGGCACACGGCCGTCGAAGAGGCGGTCCTGACGGTCTGCTACGTGCCGCTGCTCGCCTGGGGGCCGCTTCTGGGAGCGGTGACGTACGCCTATCACCGCCGGCGCGCGGACGGACGAAACCCGCTCCCGCCCACTCCCGCTCCCTGAACCGTCCCGCATGTCCGGTCGGCAGGCAGCGGCACCTGACGCCTGCGACAGGTGCCGGTCGCGGCCGAAGTGGCCCACGATTTGCCCATACGAATGGACCACACCTATGCGCCAATGCGGGCGTAGCGTCGCTGCCATGACCACGAACGGAAACCCGCAGGAGACACACCACCACCCACGCGTCGCCATCGCGCCCAACGCGCCCGAGGTCTACCGGGCGATGGTCGCGCTCGACGCGGCGGCCAAGAAGGGGCTGGACCCGGCGCTGGTCCACCTGGTGAAGATCCGGGCCTCGCAGATCAACCACTGCGCCTTCTGCATCGACATGCACATCAAGGAGGCCCGCAAGGAGGGGGAGACGGAGGAGCGCGTTTATCTCCTCAATGCCTGGGAGGAGGCCGCCGGGCACTACACCGCGAAGGAGCAGGCCGCCCTCGCCCTGACGGAGGCCGTCACCGTCCTCACGGACGGCTTCGTGCCGGACGCGGTGTACGAGCGGGCTGCCGGTCAGTTCGAGGAGGCGGAACTCGCGCAGCTCATCGCCCTGATCACGACCATCAACGCGTGGAACCGCTTCGGCGTGACCACCCGTATGACGCCGGGGCAGGTGTGATGTCGACCGCCACCGGTTCCGCCCGGCTCGCCTTCTACAAGCTCGCCCCCGGTGTCTACCAGCCCCTGCTGAACGCGCACGTCGCCGCGAAGAAGGGCTTGGGCGACCCCGTCCTGGCAGAACTCGTCCTGATCCGCGCGTCGCAGATCAACCACTGCGCGTTCTGTCTCGACATGCACGTCAAGGATGCGCAGAAGGCCGGGGTGTCCGAGGAGCGCATCCACCTTCTCAACGCCTGGGAGGAGGCCGCCGGGCACTACACCGCTAAGGAGCAGGCCGCCCTCGCCCTGACGGAAGCCGTCACCGTCCTCACCGAAGGCTTCGTACCGGACGCCGTGTACGAGCGCGCCGCCGCGCACTTCGACGAGCGTGAACTCGCCCACCTCATCGCCTTGATCACCACCATCAACATGTGGAACCGCATCAACGTCGCGATCCGGCAGCCCATCGGCGGTCAGTCATGACCGCGGCGGCGCTGCGCGCCCTGCACCGCGGCCGGGCGGCGGGCGATCCGCTCGTGCTGCCCGGTCCGTGGGACGCGGAGAGCGCGCGGATCTTCGCGGCGGCGGGGTTTCCGGCCCTGGCCACGCCGAGCGCGGGGATCGCGGCGGCGCTGGGGTACGCGGACGGCAGCACGCCGGCGGACGAGATGTTCGCGGCGGTCGCGCGGATCGTACGGGCCGTGGACGTGCCGGTGACGGCGGATCTGGAGGCCGGGTACGGGCTGCCCGCCAAGGAGCTGGTGGAGCGGATCGCCGCCACCGGGGCGGTGGGCTGCAACATCGAGGACAGTGATCACCACACGGGGACGCTGACGGATGCCGGGCGGCAGGCGGACCGGCTGGCGGAGATCCGGGCCGCGGCCGGGGACGGGCTGGTGATCAACGCTCGTATCGACGTGTTCCTGCCCGGCCGGAGCGACTCCGGCGGTACGGACCTTGCGGCGCAGGTGGAGGAGGCGGTGCGGCGCGGGCTGCGGTACGCCGACGCCGGGGCCGACTGCGTCTACCCGATCCTCGCGCCGCCGGAGGTCCTGCGGGAACTCGCGGACCGGATCGGGCTGCCGGTCAATGCCATTGCCGTACCGGGCGGCCCGTCCCCGCGCGAGCTGGGCGCGGCGGGCGCGTCCCGGGTCACCTTCGGGGGCGGGCTGCACCGGCGGGCGATGGCGACGGTGCGGGACGTGGCGGAGGAGATCCGTACGGCCTGAGCCACTGCCGAACCGAATCTGGCGTGCCCTGGCCGGGCCGAACCGAACCTGACCGGGCTTGGCCGGGCCGAGCCGTACCAGCACGGCCCGGCCCGGCAGGTGTCACTTCGCTTCCTGCTGAGCCGCGACGATCTTGGCCAGGGCCGCGGTGATGTCGGCCTCGGACGCCTCCTTGGTGATGCCGAGGCCGCTCAGCACGCCCTCGCCGTCCTCCAGTTCCAGCAGCGCGAGCAGGATGTGCTCGGTGCCGACGTAGTTGTGGCCCAGGCGCAGGGCCTCCCGGAAGGTGAGCTCCAGCGCCTTCTTCGCCTGCGCGTCGAACGGGATCAGCTCGGGCATGCCCTCGGCCGTCCCGGCCGGCAGCGCCTCGGTCACGCGTTGCCGTACGGAGTCCAGCGTCACGCCCTGCGCCACGATGGCCCGGGCCGCGAGGCCCTCCGGCTGGGCCAGCAGCCCGAGCACCAGGTGCAGGGTGCCGATCTCGGTGTTGTGGGCGGTGCGGGCCTCGTTCTGCGACGTCACCACCACGTTGCGGGCGCGGTCGGTGTAGCGGCTGAACCCCTGGCTGGGGTCGAGGTCCGACGCCTCGCCGGGCGCCTTGGGCACGAACCGCTTCTGGGCCGCCTGCTTGGTGACGCCCATGCTCTTGCCGATCTCCGTCCAGGAGGCGCCGGAGCGGCGGGCCTGGTCCACGAAGTGGCCGATCAGGTGGTCGGCGACATCGCCGAGGTGGTCGGCGGCGAGTACCGCGTCGGTGAGCTGGTCCAGCGCGTCGGTGTGGACCTTCTTGATGGCCTCGATCAGGTCGTCGAGGCGGACCGGATGGGTGCTGCGGATGGGTTCCGTCATGCGTCAACCGTAGGTTGACGCACCTCGACCGTCAACCCCCAGTTGACGATCTCTGGTATTAGTAGAGCAGCTGCTCTACTATTGCGGCGATGCGTACCGTCAATCCCGAAGAGCACGCCCGCAAGCGGGCCCACATCCTGGCCGCCGCGGCAGGCGAGTTCGCCGCACACGGCGTCGACGGCACCTCCACCGCGCGCATCTGCCGGGCCGCCGGGATCGGCTCCGGCACGCTCTTCCACTACTTCGCGACCAAGCGCGACATCTTCCACGCGCTGTTCGGCGACGACGTACCGCGCAACGCCGAAGCCTGCGCCCGAGCGCTCGCCGCGGACCGCCCGGACGACGGCCTCGACCTCCTGCTGGACCACCTGCTCGCCGACCTCGCCGACCCGCTGGTCCCGGGCCTCGCCGCCGCGGCCGTCTTCCAGGCCAACCGGGACGAGGAGTTCGCCCGGATGGTCCTCACCGACAGCGCGCAGATCCGGGCCGCGCTGGTCACCCTGACCGAACGGCTCGCAGCGGAAGGGCGCCCCCTCGTCTTCCCTTCCGAACGGGTCGCCGGCTGGATCCAGAGCCTGATCGACGGCGCCTACCTGACGGCCGGCGATCCGGACTTCGACCCCGCGGCGCACACCGCCGAACTGCGGCAGGTCGTCGCCTGGCTGACCGGCCGGGAAGGTGCCGGAGCGCCCGCCCCATCGCACCGCTCACCCCATCCGCCCCGCACCTGAGGGAGAACCGGCCAGATGTCCTCCGACAACCCGGCGCCCAAGGCCCCGCATACGGACCTGACCAAGGCGCCGCCCACGCCCCAGTTCCCGCCCTCGCCCTCGTCCGACCGGACCGCCGTCGGCCCCACCACCGGCGAACGCGCCCTGCTGTGGGCCGGGTTCCCCGTACTGGGCGCGGTGGTGCTGTGGCTGCTCAGCAGGGCCGCGGACTGGGTGGCATCGCTGCCCTGGGCGCCGCTGCAAGGACCGTTCAAGCTGATCTCGTCCGTACCCGAACCGCAGGTGTCGATCGGGGCCGCTGTCGCGGGCATCCTGCTCGGCCTGGCGATCGCGTTCTTCGCCGAGTCGGAGTACGTGACCGCCGTCATCGACCCCGAGCAGGCCCTCCTGACCGTGGACCACGTCTCCCGCACGGTGCCGCGCCCGGCAACGGCCGCGGTCTTCAAGGACGGCAAGTGCCTGGTCGTGCTCGGCCATGACACCACCGAGCTGGCCCGGGTGCGCGGCGACTTCGATACGGAACGGTTCGCGGCGGCGTTCGAGCGGCACGGCTACCCGTGGCGGCCGGACGGCGACCCGTACGCCGCCGACTTCCGCCGCTGGGTGACGGCCCAGCCCGACTTGCCCGCCGCCGCCCATGCCCTCCTCAAAGCCCGTGCGCACGCGCTGAAGAAGGACCACAAGAAGGACGCCGAGCAGCTGCGGACCGAGCTGGCCGCGCTGGGCATCGTCGTACGGGAGGGGAAGGACAAGGCGCAGCATTGGCGCCGGGTGGGGGCCGCTTCCGACGGTACGGAGGGCACCGGCGCCTGACGCCCCCGGCCCCGCGGGGCCCCTCAGTCGGTACCCGGCGTCTTGGCCGTGCTGACGGCGATCCGGTTCCAGGTGTTGATCGCGAACGTCAGGGTGAGCAGACCCGCGAGTTCCGTGTCGTCGAAGTGCTCGGCGGCGCGGGCGTGGACCTCGTCCGGAACTCCCTGGTCGGCGAGCCGGGTGACCGCCTCCGTCAGCGCGAGCGCCGCCCGTTCCCGCTCCGTGAAGAACCCGCGCGCCTCGCGCCACACGGCGACCATGTGCAGCCGCTCCTCGCTCTCCCCGCGCTTGCGGGCGTCGGTGGTGTGCATGTGGAGGCAGTACGCGCAGTTGTTGAGCTGCGAGGCGCGGATCTGCACCAGCTCCACGAGGGACGGGTCCAGGTGCTCGCGGGCAGCGCTGTCGAAGGCGAGCAGGGCCTTGAACGCCTTGGGCGCGGTACGGGCGAAGTCGAGGCGGGGGGCGGGGGAATGTCCGGTGCCGGAGGTGGGGGAATTTGCGGTGCCGGTGGTCTGCGTCGTGTTCGTCATGTCCTCGAATCTAGGCAGCCGGGCGACCCGTTGTAGGGTGCACTTTCATGGGGGAATCATGGGTCAATTCGGCGGCGGTCCTGGGCTCGGACCTGCATCTGGAGCTGGGCGGGCCGGGCAGCCGGCGGGCCGCGCTCATACGGGCGCTGCGTGAGGCCGTACGTACGGGACGGCTCGCACCCGGTACGAAGCTGCCGCCGTACCGCTCGCTCGCCGCGGACCTGGGCATCGCCCGCAACACCGTCGCCGACGCCTACGCCGAACTGGTCGCCGAGGGCTGGCTCAGCGCGCGCCAGGGCTCCGGCACCCGCGTGGCCCAGCGCGCCGAACCGCTGCGCCCCGCCCACTCCCCCGCGCCCCGGCCGCCGGCCGCACGCCCCGTACACAACCTGCTCCAGGGCCAGCCGGACGCCGCCTCGTTCCCCCGTACGGCGTGGCTCACCTCGGCCCGCCGCGCGCTGACCGCGGCCCCGAACGACGCGTTCGGCCCCGGCGACCCACGCGGCCGTCCCGAACTGCGGCGCGCGCTTACCGACTACCTGGCGCGCGCCCGTGGCGTACGTACGGACCCCGAACGCATCGTGATCTGCTCGGGCTTCGCGCACGCGCTACGTCTGCTGTTCGGCGGCCCGGCGAGTGGCGGACATCCGGTCCTCGGCGGGCCGCTGGCCGTCGAGGAGTACGGGTTGGAGTTCCACCGGTCGTTGCTGGAGGCCGCGGCGGTGCGCACAGTGCCACTGCCGGTAGATGAACGCGGCGCATGCACCGACCAGTTGAGCGCTCTCCCCAATGTACGAGCCGCCCTCCTCACCCCCGCCCACCAATTCCCCCTCGGCGCACCTCTGCACCCCGACCGCCGCGCCGCCGCCATCAACTGGGCGCGCAGCACCGGCAGTCCGGTTCTCGAAGACGACTACGACGGCGAGTTCAGATATGACCGTCAGCCCGTCGGAAGTCTCCAGGGGCTCGACCCCGACCACGTCGTCCACCTCGGTTCGGTGAGCAAGAGCCTGTCCCCCGCGCTGCGGCTGGGCTGGATGGTGCTGCCCGAGCACCTGGTGGAGCCGGTGCTGGCGGCCAAAGGGGAGCGGGAAGCGTGGGCCAGTGCCACGGACCAGCTCACCCTGGCGGACTTCATCGAGTGCGGCGCGTACGACCGTCACGTACGCAGCATGCGGTTGCGCTATCGGCGGCGGCGCGACCGACTGGTGGACGCGGTGGCGGCGAGCGCGCCGCACATCGCGGTCAGCGGCATCGCGGCCGGACTGCACGCCGTACTCGAACTGCCCGCGCAGGACGGCGAGCAGGACGGTGAGCGGGGCGAGGAGGCCGCGCTGCGGGCGGCGCGCTGGCAGGGCCTGGCCCTGGACGGCCTGACCGCGTACCGCCATCCGGAGGCCACCGGTCCCGCCCGCCACGGCCTGGTCGTCGGCTACGCCACTCCGCCGGAGCATGCCTTCGGCACGGCGCTGGAGGCACTGTGCCGGGCGCTGCCGGGGCGGCGGGGATAGCGCGGCCTTTACTGGCTGCGCTCCCTGGCGGGCCTGGAGAAGATACTGACGGGCTCTGCCATGCGCTTCTCAAACTGTTTATGCCCAGTATCGGCCGCGTGTTCCCGCATCCAAGTGTTCGCCTGCATAGGGGCGTCCCAGACGGAAGAACGGGCACCGCAGACCGCACCGTCGATTTCGGTGACGCATTCGGCGACATGTTTCCGGATGCCGGAGATCTGGATCTCCAGGCGCGTCGGCAGGGCGGCGCCACCGCCACCGCCACCGCCGGCATCGGCGGTGCGCACAAGAAGTACGCCGTCACGTCCGCATGAGCACATCAGACGGTTGGGGTGTTCGGACAAGGCCGACTCCTCTCTGTAGTGATTTCACTACCGGGGAGAGTCAGGGTGCTCTACAGTCGGGGTCAGTTCAACTTACGCCTATTGAACGACCAGTTGGGTGGTGGCTGTTGAACCGCAACGAATTGGATCCTGATCGATCGCCGAAGGCACGATTCGGCGTGCGCCTGCGGACATTGCGGGATGAGCACGGGTGGACACAAGAAGAGCTGGCGGAGCGCTTGGGGTACTCCGGTACGCACATCTCCGCGGTCGAAAATGGTCGCCGCCCTCCAACTTCTCGCTTCGCAACAAGGGCGGACAGGGTTTTGGGGACTGGCGGACGACTCGAACGCCAGGGGAGATCATTGCGTCAACCCGCAGTGCTGGATGGGTTTCCCGAGTACGTGGAACGTGAGTCTCAAGCAGCTGAAATCCGGCTCTACGAGGTAGGCGTCATCCCTGGCCTTCTCCAGACACCGGAGTACGCGACCGTTCTCGCAGAGAGCCATGTGAAGCGAGGAGCGAGCACGGCCGAACAGGCCAACGAGCGAGTGGCAGTCGTTGCGCGGCGGCAAGCCGCGCTGGTCCGGACACCTCCACCGCAAGTCTTTGTGGTGCTGGACGAAAGCTGTATTCGCCGCCCCATCGGTGACCCCGACGTCATGGACGCCCAGTGGGATCGCCTAGTCGAGTTTGCTGAGGCGCCGAACACAGTGCTCCAGATCGCCCCGTTCGCCATGGGCGCACGCCGTCCGTTCGACCTGCCGCTCTACATCCTCACACTGCCGGATCGCAAGCTCACGTCGTACGCAGAATCAACCCAACGCGGCTACCTCGAACGGGACATGACCTCCGTGCTTCCCCTGCTGGCGGCCTACCATCAACTGCAGGCTGAATCGCTCTCCCAAGCGTCATCCACGGCCATGCTCGAACAGCTGCGAAAGGGCACCCCGTGACCACCGAACCCCTCCACTGGTTCAAGTCCTCCTACAGCAACAACGGCGGCGCTTGCATAGAGGTCGCCACGAACCTCGTCAGCTCACACGGCGTGATCCCCGTACGCGACTCAAAGAACCCGCACGGCCCGGTCCTGACACTGACTCCCGCCGCCTGGACCGAACTGATCAAGTTCGCCCGACAGGCCGCCGTCTGACCACAGCCGACGGGCCACGGCCCCGCCACTCCCCACCGGAGCGGCGGGGCTCAGCAGCGACGAAAGGACTCTTCCGTGACCACCGAATCCCCCCGTTGGTTCAAGTCCTCGTACAGCAGCAACGGCGGCCAGTGCATAGAGATCGCCACCAACCTCGCCACCACACACGGCGTCATTCCCGTCCGCGACTCAAAGAACCCGCACGGCCCAACCCTGACCCTCACCCCCGCCGCCTGGGCGGACCTGGTCGAGTTCGCCCGGCACGCCGCCATCTGACCTCAGCGGCCGGCCCCGGCCCCGCCGCTCCCACGCCGAAGCAGCGGGGCCCAGGGCTCACGCGAACTTCCGGCTGATCCCGTCGAAGACCCGCTTCGCCTCCACCCCCAGATGCGGCCCCGCCAGCCACGTGTGGCCCAGCGAACCGATGGAGCTGTTGGAGACCAGGTACGTGCGGCCTCCCCGGTTGGTGAACCAGCCGCCGCCGGACGTGCCGCCGGTCATCGTGCAGCCGATGCGGTGCATGGCGGGGGTGCCGGGGGCCATCGTGAGGCGGCCGGGGCGGGAGGGGCAGTTCATCATGCGGGCGCCGTCGTAGGGGGGTGCGGCCGGGTAGCCGAAGGCCTGGAGGCCGTTGATGTGGTCGGCGGTGGGGGCGCCGAACCAGACCGGCAGTGCCGCGCCGACGGTCTCCTGGAGCGACTTGCCGCCGCCCCGTTCGGGCCGGACGTGGAGTACGGCGAAGTCGTACGCGGAACCGGCGTTGCCGGACTTGGTGCTGCCCATGTCGATCCACTCGCCGGACGTGGTGACCCAGTTCGCCCACCACACCCCGTACGGCGCGACCTCCTGCGCCGGGGCCCGGCCGACCTGGCTCATCGGCAGGCCCTGGTCGTTGTAGGACGGCACGAAGACGATGTTGCGCATCCAGCCGCCGCTCTTGCCGGTGTGCACGCAGTGGCCGGCGGTCCATACGAGGTTGGACTTGCCGGGGTGCGCCGGGTCCTCGACCACGGTGCCGGAGCAGACCATCGGGCCCTGCGGGCTGTCGAACATGATCTTGCCGATGGGGGCCATGTGCTGGTGGTACGGGCGCGCCACCTGCTGGGCCTGTACCGGGCGCGGTTCGGGATCGGTGCCGCCGTCGGCCGTGCCGGCGCTCTGGGCGGTGACGTCCGGGGTGGTCTTCGCCTCGGCCATCCGGGACGGGTTCCACAGGTCCTTGATGATCGGGTTGGCGAACTCGGACGCCTTGCGGGACCACCGGTCCCAGTCCTTCCAGCCGCCCTTCTCCCACTTCTTGATGTCGTCCAGGCCGGACGGCAGGTCGGGGCCGCCGGAGTCCTGGCCCGCCTCGCCCTTCTTGTCACCGGCCGCGGCCGAACTCCCGGGCGCGGCGGCGGCCTCGTCGTCGCCGGGGCCGCAGGCGGTGGCGGCGGTGAGCAGCGTGACCACCGCGGCGGCGGCCGCGGCGGTACGGCGTATGGCAGGCATGGAGCGGATTCCCCCTGGTGCGTCCGGTAAGGCGTCATTGAGCCACCTGCCCCCGGCCGGGGGCGTGTCTACTATGCCTGTGGTGGACGCAGGTTCAGCGGCGAGGGGTTGCGCTGACCACGAGGGATGCGAGCGCCGGGGCGCTCGCGAAGGGCGCGGGCGCCGGGGCTCCTCAGCCCGCCAGGCCCGCCTGGTGCGCGAGCAGGGCCGCCTGTACGCGGCTCTCCGTGCCGGTCTTGTCGAGGATGCGCCCGACGTGTGTCTTGACCGTGCCCAGGCCGATCTCCAGCCGGCGGCCGATCTCCAGGTTCGACAGGCCCTCGCCGAGCATCGCCAGCACCTCGCGCTCCCGGTCGGTCAGCGCGGCCAGCCGCTCGTCGGCGCTCCCGGCGCCGAGCCGGCCGCCGCCCTGGAGCATCCGCCGTACGACGTGTCCGGTGACGCCGGGCGACAGGACCGCGTCCCCGGCGGCGGCCGCCCGTACGGCGCTGATCAGCTCCTGCGGCCCCTCGTCCTTGAGCAGGAAGCCGCTGGCGCCCGCCTGGAGGGCGCGGGTGACGTTCTCCTCGTCGCCGAAGGTGGTGAGCATGACGACCTGCGGCTTCGGGTCGAGCCGTACGAGCTGTTCGATGGCGGCGAGGCCGTCCAGGACCGGCATACGGATGTCGATGAGGGCCACGTCGACCGGGTTGCGGGCGGCCAGTTCGACCGCCTCGGCGCCGTTGGCGGCCTCCGCGACGACGTCGATGTCCTCGGCGTGCCGCAGGATGAGCCGGACTCCGTGGCGGATCATTTCCTCGTCGTCTGCGAGCAGGACGCGTACGGCCCCGCCGGGGCGCTCACCGTGGGGATCGCTCATGGGGCAACAGTATCCGGGCGGGGCTGCCGGGCTCCGTTCCGGCTCGGCCGTACCGTCAGCCCTCACTCCGGCCTCATCGACACCCCGAAGCTGTACTCCCCGCCCGGCTCCTCGCGGAGTGAGCCCGGCACGCCGCCCACGCCCTTCAGCAGCGCCTCGGCCATGCCGCGGGTCAGCCGTGCGTCCGGGCGCGGCGCGGGTCCCGGGGGCGCGGCCGGTTCGCGTACGCCGCGCCGCTCGCCGCCCCAGGCCGCGTAACGGGGCAGCGCCACGTCGCCGGTGCCCGGCCCTCCGAAGGCGGCGGTGTCCGCGGCGACGGCCACGCGGGCCCAGGTCTCCGAGCGTTCGGGGACGTACTCGCTGAAGACGGTGAGCCGTACCAGGCCGTTGCCGTCGTCCATGCCGAACGGCAGGGTCCACTCCAGCGCGCCGGGCATGGGCTCCCAATGGGTGCCCGCGCGCAGTTCCCGCTGGTAGACCTCGCGGCACGCGGCCAGCACCGGTTCGAGATATTGGTTCACGTACGCGTACCAGACTTCCACAGCCATGTCGCTCCCCTCGGAGTCCGCGGACTGGCCGCACGGTATCCGGGCCGGGCGCCGGCGGACACCGGTACGCGGCCTTCCCCATCAGGGCGCGGCCGGTACCCAGAACGTCTTGATCTCGGCCAGTACGTCGTTGCGGAAGCAGTAGCGGGTGATCTCCATACGTCCGGCCACGGCATCGTCGCCCGTGTACGGGAAGGTGCATTCCGTGCCGCTCGGCCGGGGCGGCTCGCGACCCGTGGCGGCGGCGCGGGCGAGGCCGCTGTCGAGGGCGGTCGACTGCCGGACCTCGTCCCGGGTCATGCCGACATGGATCTCCTGCTGGGGCAGCGGCTCCTCGCCCGGCCGGGCCTGCTGTACGAAAGCCAGGCCGAACACCAGGGTCGCGCCCACCCCGACCAGCCCGAGGAAGCCGGTCGCCAGGCCGGGCAGGTGCCGCAGGACGCCGGGCAGCGCGCCGGGGTCGCGCCGCTCCTCGGCCGCCAGGGAGGCGGACGAGGTCTCCGGCCGCCCGGCGGCCCCCGCGGACGAGGCCGGGTGCGCGGGCACCACCGCCTCGACCAGGAAGCCGCCCGCCCCGGTCGGGCCAGTCCGCAGCTCGCCGCCGAGCAGGCCCACCCGCTCGCCCAGGCCGGTCAGGCCGCGGCCGGTGCCGAGGCCGGTGGCGGCCTCCGGGCGTGCCGGGGGCGGGCCGTTGCGGACGGTGACCCGTACGTGGTCGGCGGTGTGCTCCACGGCCAGGTCGACGGCCGCGCCGGTCGCGTACCGGTGGACGTTGGTGAGCGATTCGCGGACCACGCGGTGCACGGCGCGCCGTACCCGCGGCTCCAGCGTGTCCAGGTCGGCGCCCTGCCAGCGGACGGCGACGGGGATGCCCGCGGCCCGTGACTCCTCGGCGAGCGCCGCGAGGTCCGCGCGGGTGCCGGTGGCGTCGGTGAGCGCCTCGGTGCCGGTGTCGCGGCCCAGCGGGCCGAGGACGCCGAGGACCGCGCGCAGCTCGTTCATGGCGTCCCGGGTGGCCGCGCGGACCTGCGCGGCCTCCTCCTTCAGCTCGGGCGCCTTGGCGGCGAGGGCCATCTCCAGGCCGCCGCTGTGCAGCGAGATCAGGCTGAGGCGGTGGCCCACCAGGTCGTGCATCTCGGCGGCGATACGGGAGCGCTCCTCGACGCGGGACGCGCTGTCGATCAGCCGGCGGGCCTCCTCCGCGGCGGCCGCGCGCTCCCGCAGGGCCACCACCAGGCGCTCCTGCTGTCCGCGCGAACTGCCGACCAGGCCGGGGATCAGGATGCCGACGCCGCCGACCACGGCACCGCGCGCGAAGCCGAAGAACCAGCCGTCGTAGGCGGTGGCCATGGTGCCGGCGACGGCGACGAGCACGGGGATGGCGGTCGCGGAGAGCAGGACGGCGGTGCGGTGACGCGGGTCGTCCACGCGGCGGATCGCGTCGTAGGCGACGAGCGCGGTCAGCATCCCGGCGACCGGAAGGGTGCCCGCGAGCACGGCGAGGACCAGCAGGACGGTGACGGGGAAGCGCCGCCGGACGGGCAGCAGTACGGCCGCCGCAGCGCACAGACCCACTTTCGTCTCGGCGGGCAGCAGCTCGAAAAAGCCGGGCGATTGCGGCCCGACGAGACCGAGATAGCCGAATGCCACGGCCATTTCGAAGAGGACGGCCATCAGGCGTCTTTTGCGCCGTCGCGGTGGAGCGGCGTACGGCCGGGCCGTCGGCGGCGTGGAGGGCATGCCCTCGATTATCCGGACGCGGGTGCCGTGTGCGGTGGAACCTGAGGAGGAAGCGCGGGCCGGGCGGGTCTGTCCGAAGACAGACCCGCCCGGCCCCGCCCGATTCCCGTGGCTACTTCTTCGGCAGCCACTTCTTCCAGACGTCCGGGTGCTTCTCCACCCAGGCCTTGCCCGCCTCGTCGGCGGACATGCCCTTGGAGGCGATCAGCTCGGAGACCTCGTTCTGGTTTTCCTTCGTCCAGTGGAAGTTCTTCAGGAATGCCGCGGCATCCGAGCCGCCCTTGGCGAACTCCGTGTTGAAGAACTTCTGCAGCGGCGTCGTCGGATAGGCGCAGTCGATGGACTCCGGGTCCTTCGCGCCCTTTTCCGCGCAGGCGTCGGTGTACTCCGGGAGTTTCACCTCCACCATCGGCACCTGGTTGAACAGCCACTGCGGCTCGTACCAGTACGTCAGGAACGGCTTCTTCTGCTTGGCGAACTGCTGGATCTGGGTGATCTGCGCCGCCTCGGAACCCGCGAAGACGACCTCGTAGTCCAGCTTGAGGTTCTTCACCAACGCCTTGTCGTTGGTGACGTAGGACGGCGAGCCGTCCATCAGCTGGCCCTTGCTGCCGCTCTCGGAGGTGCGGAGCTGATCGGCGTACTTGTTGAGGTTCTTCCAGTCGGTGACCTCCGGGTGCTTGTCGGCCCAGTACTTGGGGACCCACCACCCGATGTGGCCGGTGACGCCGTTGCCGCCGCCCGCCGTGATCGTCTTCTTGTCCTTGACGTACCGCTGCTCCTGTTCCGGGTGGCCCCAGTCCTCCAGGATGGCGTCCACCCGGCCCTGGCTGAGCGCGTCCCACGCCGGGATCTCGTCCACCTGGACGGTGTCGACGTGGTACTTCAGCTCGTGTTCGAGCAGGTACTTGGCGACCGCGACGTTGGCCTGCGCGCCGACCCAGGTCTGTACGGACAGGGTCACGGAGCGCTGGCCGCCCGCCGCCTGGAAGGGCGAGCCCTGCTTGGTCATGTCGGCCTTGCCGCAGCCGGAGAGGCCGAGCAGGGTCGCCCCCGCAAGCGCGGCGGCGCCCATCACGCGTATTCGGGTACGGGTCATGGTCAGGCTCCCTTCCCCGTCGTACGGCGCTGCGTCGGCTGCGTGACGCGGTCCAGCATCAGGCCGAGGCAGACGATGGCGACGCCCGCGACCAGGCCGAGCGCCAGGTCGCCCTTGGCGAGGCCGGTGACCACGTCGTAGCCGAGCGCGCCGCCGCCCACCAGGCCGCCGATGATGACGACGGCGAGGACGAGGACGACGCCCTGGTTGACGGCCAGCAGCAGTGCGGGCCGGGCCAGCGGGAGCTGTACCTGGCGCAGCGTCTGCCAGCGGGTGGCGCCGAGCGAGCGGGCGGACTCCATCGCGCCGGGGTCGACCTGGCGCAGGCCCTGCGTCGTGATGCGGATGACCGCGGGGAGCGCGTACACGACGGCGGCGGCAGCGGCCGGGGCGCGGCCCACGGCAAAGAGCGCGACCACCGGGATCAGGTACACGAACTGCGGCATGGTCTGCATGACGTCCAGCACCGGGCGCAGGATCGCCTCCAGGCGCTTGCTGCCCGCGGCGAGGATGCCGACGCCGAAGCCCAGCACCAGGGTCACCGCGAGGGCGGCGAGGACCTGGGAGAGGGTGTTCATGGACGGCTTCCAGACGCCGAGGACGCCGATGGCGGCCAGCGCGAGCGTCGCGGTCAGCGCGGTGCGCCAGGTGCCGATCAGCCAGGCCAGCGCGGCGACGATCAGCAGCGCGCCCCACCAGGGCAGCGCCGTCAGGCCGTCGCGCAGCGGGTCCAGGACCCAGGAGGTGAAGTGCGCGGCCCAGTCGGCGGTGCCGCCGACGACGGGGACTCCGGAGTAGAGGTGGTCGACCATCCACTCCTTGAAGTCGTTGACCGGACGGGCGATGGCCACCGTCCAGCCCGCGGGCCAGATGGTGGAGCCGGCCAGCCGGCCCGCGACGGTGGCGAGCACGGTCAGGACGGCGACGCCGGCCCACGCGTACCAGCCGCGCAGCAGCTTCGGACCGCGGGTGGCCGCGTCGGCGCCCATCCGCTCGCCGGCCGCGGCGGTCGTCCGGTCCATGACGATGGCCAGCAGCACGATCGGGACGGCGGCGGCGAGCGCGGCGCCGACGTCCACCGAGGCGAGCGCCTGGTAGACGCGGTCACCGAGACCGGCCGCGCCGATCATGGAGGCGATGACGGCCATGGACAGCGCCATCATGATCGTCTGGTTGAGGCCGAGCAGCAGTTCCTTGCGGGCCAGCGGCAGGCGGGCGGTCAGCAGCCGCTGCCGTCCGGTGGCGCCGAGCGAGGTGACGGCCTCCAGGACGCCGGGGTCGGCGCCGCGCAGGCCGAGCGCGGTCAGCCGGGCCATCGGCGGAGCCGCGTACACGACGGTGGCCAGCAGCGCGGCGGGCACGCCGATGCCGAAGACCAGCACGACGGGCAGCAGGTACGCGAAGGCCGGCAGCACCTGCATGGTGTCCAGCACCGGCCGCAGGATCTTGAACAGCCGCTCGGAGAGGCCGCCCGCCAGACCCAGCAGCGCGCCCACCACGACCGAGGCGAGGACCGCCACGATCATCAGGGCAAGGGTCTGCATGGTCGGCAGCCACATGTCCAGGACGCCGCTGACGGCGAAGGAGATCAGCGCGGTCGCGGCGATACGGACGCCCGCGACGCGCCAGGCGACGAGGGTGACGCCCGCGGTGACGCCGGTCCAGCCGAGCAGCAGCAGGAACTGGTAGACGGCGCGTACGGAGATGACGACGGCGTTGCTGAGGTGGCCGAGGAAGTAGACGAACAGCGGGTGGCTGTCGCGGTTGTCGATGATCCAGTCGCTGGTCCGGCCGAGCGGGCCGTTGAGGTCGACGGTCAGCTCACTCGGCCAGGTGCCGCTGGACCACTTGGCGTGCGCGAGCGGTACGAGGACCGCGGCGGCGACGGCGAGTATCAGGATCTTGCGGAAGGCGCGGCTCTGGAGGGCGACTTGGAGAGTGCCCTGCCGGTCGGGCGCGGCGGTGGAGTGCGCGGTGGGGGTGGCGGCCGTCATGCGCGCCCCCGTTTCACCGTGCCGGCCGGTATCTGTGCCGCCGCGGCGCGCTGGGCCTCGTGCCAGCGGCGCTGTACGGCGGCGCGGAACCGGTCCAACAGGGGGTGTGCTACCGGGCCTTGACGAGTGCGGTTCCGGGTCGGCGGATCGAGGGTCCGCACCTGGGCGGGCGCGACCCGTACGGGCCGGCGCGTCGGGGGCCAGCCGGCCGCCGCGAGGGCGGCGTCGGCGGTGCTGGTGTGCGCGGACATCAGGCAGCCACCTCGCCCCGGCCGGCGTCGATCTTGGCGACGACGTTGAGCAGGCAGGTGCTGTCCACGATGCCCAGGCAGCGCTTGCCGTCCATCACGCGGGCCGCGCCGCCGGAGCGGGCGACGGCCTCGATGGCGTCGGCGACCAGGGTGTCCGGCGTGAGCGCGGCGCCCGTCTCGGCCTCGCCGTCCTCGGCCGGGCGCATGGCGCGCCGTACGGTCAGCACCTGCTCGCGCGGTACGTCCTGGACGAAGTCGCGTACGTAGTCGTCCGCCGGGGAGCCCACGATCTCCTCGGGGGTGCCCAGCTGAACGATTTTTCCGTCCCGCATCAGGGCGATCCGGTCGCCGATGCGCAGCGCCTCGGCGAGGTCGTGGGTGATGAAGACCATGGTGCGGCCCTCGTCCTCGTGCAGCCGTACGACCTCTTCCTGCATGTCGCGGCGGATCAGCGGGTCGAGCGCGCTGAACGGCTCGTCGAAGAGGAGGACTTCGGGGTCCACGGCGAGCGCGCGGGCGAGCCCGACGCGCTGCTGCTGGCCGCCGGACAGCTGTCCGGGGCGGCGGTTCTCCAGCCCCGCGAGACCGACCTTCTCCACCATCTCGGCGGCGCGCTCGCGGCGTTCGGCGCGCGGCATGCCCTGGATCTCCAGGCCGTACGCGACGTTGTCGAGAACCGAGCGGTGCGGCAGCAGGCCGAAGTGCTGGAAGACCATGGCGGCGCGGCGGCGGCGCAGTTCGCGCAGCGTGGACTTGTCCATGGCGCGCACGTCCTCGCCGTCCATGTCCAGGCCGCCGCTGGTCGGCTCGATGAGCCGGGTCAGACAGCGCACCAGGGTGGACTTGCCGGAGCCCGACAGGCCCATGACGACGAAGACCTCGCCCTTGTGGACGTCGAAGCTGACGTCGCGGACGGCGGCCGTGCAGCCGGTCCGCTCGCGCAGTTCGCGCGCGGACAGACCGGTCAGCTCGGTGTCCTCCGGGACGCGCTCGGCCTTGGGGCCGAAGACCTTCCACAGGTTGCGGACGGAGAAGACGACGTCACGGGGGTCCCGGGCGTCCTCGGCCGGCGAGTTGTCGGCGGCCTTGCGGGGCTGGGGTATGCCGGCTTCGGGGGCGGTGGCGGTCATCGGGCATCACCTCCCCGGGCCGGGGCCTCGACGAGCAGTTCGGCGGCCTTCTCCCCCACCATCAGCACGCCGATCATCGGGTTCACGGCGGGCATCGTCGGGAAGACCGACGCGTCGGCGATGCGGATGCCGGACAGCCCGCGGATCTTCAGCTCGGGGTCGACGACCGCCGACTTGTCGTCCTTGGCGCCCATCTTGCAGGTTCCCGCCGGGTGGTAGACGGTGTGCGCGGCCTTGCGGACCAGTTCGCTGATCTGCTCATCGTCGGTCACGTCCGGGCCGGGGAAGACCTCGCGCTTGAGCCACTTCTTGAACGGCTCGGCCTCGGCGACCTTGCGGGCCAGCTTGATGCCGTCCACGAGGGTCCTGCCGTCGTAGTCGCCCTCGTCCTCGAAGTACTTGAAGTCGAGCGCGGGCTTGACCTCGGGGTCGGCGGACGTGAGGTAGAGCCGTCCGCGCGCCCGGGACTTGGGGATGTTCGGCGTCATCGACACACCGTGCTCGGGGCGCTCGTAGCCCAGTCGCTCAGGGTTGTCGGTGAACGGGATCTGATAGAAGTGGAACATCAGGTCCGGGCCCTTGTGGTCCGGGTCCCGCTTCACGAACAGGCCCGCGTCGGAGTCCATCGCGGAGTTCCCCGGGATCGGCCCGTTCGTCTCCCAGACGATCACCGACTCCGGGTGGTCGATCAGGTTCTCGCCGACGCCCGGCAGGTCGACCTTGCAGTCGATGCCCAGCGCTTCGAGGTCCTTCTTCGGCCCGATGCCCGAGTGCATCAGCAGCCGCGGCGTGTCGACCGCGCCGGCGCACACCAGCACCTCGCGCGCGGCCTCGACGTACACCTCCTCGCCGTCCTTGGTCCGGACGTGGACGCCCTTGGCGGTGGTGCCGTCCAGCTCCAGCTTCGTCGCCCAGGTCTCCAGCATCAGCGTGAGGTTGGGGCGGTCACCGGCCTCCATGTGCGGGTGCAGGTAGGCGACCGAGGCGGAGGAGCGCTTGTTGTTCTCCGGGTGGTACGACAGGTCGAAGAACCCGACGCCCTCCTCGAACGGCTGGTCGTTGAAGCCGACGACCTCGGGCACGCCGAGCGCGCTCTTGGTGGCCTCGATCCAGTCGGTGGCGATCTGGTTCTGGTCCTTCTTCGCCACCCGCACGATGTTGTTGCGCAGCTTGCCGAAGTACGGGTCCATGTCCTTGGCGCCCCAGCCGGTGGCGCCCGCCGCCTCCCACTCGTCCCAGTCGGACGGCAGCGGCTTGAAGGAGATCAGGGTGTTGTGCGACGAGCAGCCGCCCAGCACCTTGGCGCGGCTGTGCAGGATGTGCGAGTTGCCGCGGGGCTGCTCGGTGGTGGTGTATTCGTAGTCCAGCTCGCCGCCGAGCAGGCCGAGCCACTTGCGCAGCGTCAGCACGTCCTCGCGGTCGATGTCGGACGGGCCGCCCTCGATGACGGCGACACTCACATCGGGGTCCTCGGTGAGCCGGGAGGCGATCACCGATCCGGCGGTGCCACCGCCGACGATCACGTAGTCGTACACGGGCATGAGGTGGTGCTCCTTCTGCAAAGTTCGTGCGTGCGCGGTGCGGTGAACAGACGGGCCCTCAGCCCGCGAACCAGCGGACCGGTTCCGGCCGGAGGTTCTCGTAAACGTGCTTGCTCTCGCGGTACTCGTCCAGACCCGCGGGGCCCAGTTCCCGGCCGATGCCGGACTTTCCAAAGCCGCCCCACTCGGCCTGCGGGAGGTACGGGTGGTAGTCGTTGATCCAGATCGTGCCGTGCCGCAGGCGCGCGGCGACCCGCCGGGCGCGGGCGGTGTCGGCCGACCAGACGGCGCCGGCCAGGCCGTATTCGGTGTCGTTGGCCAGCGCGACGGCCTCGTCCTCGGTCGTGAAGGTTTCCACCGTCAGGATCGGCCCGAAGGTTTCCTCGCGCACCACCTTCATCTCACGGTGGCAGCCGTCCAGCACGGTCGGGCTGTAGAAGTAGCCGGTGGCCGGGCGGACATCGCTGGGCTCGGGACGGCGCCCGCCGCACCGCAGCTGCGCGCCCTCCTGAAGGGCGGACGCCACGTACGCCTCGACCTTCTCCAACTGCTGCTGCGAGACGAGCGGGCCGCACTCGACGCCCTCGGCGGTGCCGCGCCCCAGCTTGATCTTCTCGGCCCGACGGGCCAGTTCGGCGACGAAACGATCGCGCACCGACTCCTCGATGATCAGGCGGGCACCGGCCGAGCAGACCTGGCCGCTGTGGATGAACGCGGCGTTCAGCGCCTGGTCGACGGCCGTGTCGAAGCCCTCGTCGGTGGCGCAGGAGTCGGCGAAGACGACGTTCGGGTTCTTGCCGCCCAGCTCCAGCGCGATCTTCTTGGCGCCCGCAACGGCGGCCGCCCCCGCCTTCGTACCGCTGACCAGCCCGCCCGTGAAGGAGAACAGATCCACATCCGGGTGCTCGGCCAGCCGCTGACCGACCGGCACGCCCGCGCCGGTGACGATGTTCGCGACACCGGCCGGCAGGCCCGCCTCGACGAGCAGCTTGACCAGGTGGACCGTCGAGAGCGGGGTGACCTCGCTCGGCTTGATCACGAAGGTGTTGCCCGCGGCGAGCGCCGGGGCGACCTTCCAACTTGCCTGAAGGAGCGGGTAGTTCCAGGGCGTGATCATCGCGCAGACGCCGACCGGCTCGTGCACGACGACGCTGTGCACGTCCGGGCTCCCGGCGTCCACGACGCGCCCGCCGCTCTCGTTCATCACCAGATCGGCGAAGTACCGGAAGGCGTTGGTGACGTCGTCCACGTCGACCCGGCCCTCTTCGAGCGTCTTGCCGGTGTCCCGGCTCTCCATGAGGCCGATCTCCTCGCGGTCGCGCTGGAGCAGGTCGGCCACCCGGCGTAGCAGGGCGGCGCGCTCGGCGACCGGCGTACGGGGCCACTGCCCGGCCCCGCCGTCGAAGGCACGGCGCGCGGCCTCGACCGCCGCGTCGGCGTCCTCCGCGCCGCCCTCGGCGACGACTTCGAGCGTCTTCGCATCGGCGGGGTCCAGGATCTCCCGGGTGGCGCCGGATACGGCGGAGCGCCACACCCCGTCTACGTGAATCGTCTCGCGTGCCGACACGTCTGTTCTGCCTTTCGACTTCCGGTTTGTTGCCACTGGTTCACACCAGCAACGAGGACCCCTCCCCTGAACCCCTTTACCTATGCCGAAACTTTCGAGGAAAGTGACCCGACTCACTCTTACGGCCCCCGGATTGCATGTTTGCCTGGACCATTCCGGGTCACAGGTCGGTCCTTATGGCCCCCTTCCGGTCGCCCTTACGGCACTGCTCCCGGCTGTCCGGACGGCCCTGGCCCGCGCGCCGGAAGCGGGTGAGCGTCTCCAGGTCGAGGAGCGCCACGACCACCGCGGCCAGAACCACGACGACCGGGCCCGCGGCCGCGGTGGGAACGGAGGGGATGAAAGAACTGCTGAGGTTGGTCAGCGCGTGCGTGATGATGATCGCGAACACGCTGCCGCGGGTGTTGTTGAAGATCCACACCCAGAGCACCCGCAGGAAGACCGTGAAGAACGCTCCCAGGGCGATGAGCGTGCCCTCCTGCCCGCTCTGCACGATCGACGGAATGTGCACCAGCCACCAGAAGAAACCCAGCGCGAGGCTTCCGCCCAGCGCGCCCCAGCGCCGCGTGAGCGGGTCGATGGCGTAACCGCACCAGCCCAGCTCCTCGCCGGCGGCGAGCAGCGCGTAGAGGGGTACGAACAGCAGCATCGTCTGCCAGGTCTGGGCGGGCTGGGCGAGTACCCGTACGCCGGTGAGCTGCATCACTCCGTACGTCGTCGCGTAGACGAAGGGACTCAGCAGCAGCACCGGCAGCCACCAGACCCCTCTGACGCCTCGCCCGTCCCAGGCCCGCCGCAGCAGACGCCGGACGCCTGCGCGCCCCTGCGACCGGGCGGTGAGGATGACGGCCGCCAGGGCCGGGGTGAAACCCGCGACGTAGTCCGTGACGGGGGCGTTCTTGGGGAGGCCGGGGATGTGGATCAGGGCGGAGGCGGTCCAGCAGGGGAGGAGCAGCAGGAGCACCAGCCCGAAGAAGGACCATGGAATGGGCGCTTTCCGCAGGTCAGCGGCGGTTTCTTGAACCGGGGTCGTCATGTACCGGAACGTAGGTGTCGACGAACGTCACCGGCTTGAACGAATGTGACCTTGCGGCAGCGCTGCTGCCCGTCCCGCCCGGCGCGGTCCCGGCCAGGGCCGCGGCGAGGGTCCGTGGGGTGCACTGGGCGAGGGCGCGTACCTCGCGGCTGAAATGGGCCTGATCGGCGTACCCGGCCTCGGCGGCGACCGCGGCCAGCGGCGGCGCGGGGGTCCGGCCGCGCAGCAGAACGGTGGCTCGCTCGAAGCGGAACAGCCGGGCGACGGTCTTGGGCGACGGCCCGATCTGCTCGCGGAAACGGCGCACGAGGTGTCGCCTGCTCCACCCCAGCCGCTCCGCCAGCGCCTCGATCCGGACCGCGCCCGCCGTGGCGGCGAGGCGGCGCCAGGCCCATGCCACGGCCGGGTCGGGCCGCGGCCCGCCTGCCATACGGGCGGCCAGCGCGTCCGCCAGCATGCCGAAGCGCAGTGACCAGTCCCCCACCTCGGCCAGCCGCTCCGCGAACCGGTCCGCCTCCGGGCCCAGCAGCGCGTCCAGCCCCACCGTCTCGTTGCTGATCAGGTGCATCGGCACACCGAGCAGCGAGTACGCGGTCAGCGGCGTCAGGCGCAGCAGCAGGCCGTGCTGCAACCCGGCGATACGGGTTTCCGAGAGGCGGTCGTGCAGCCCGATGACCATGGAGGCGCGGGGGCCGCCCCCGCGTCCGTCCCGCGACGGCAGGGCGACCACCGGGTCCCCGAACCCGATCACCAGCGTCACCCGGCTGGACGGCGCCTCCCGTCGCCGCAGCGATCCGGGCAGGCGCTCTCGGTATCCGGAGCAGTCCCGCAGGTGCGCTCCGGCGGGCGCCGGCCCCGGCCCCGGCCGCCGGCACACGATGTCTTCCACCATGTATTCCCCCCGCGGCTTCCCCCGCCTTCAGGCCCCGGCGCGCGGCGCCGCGCCGCCCTGGCGGTGATCGCGGGGGCTCACGCCCCGTACCCGCTTGAAGGCGGCGCTCAGCGCGAACGGACTGCCGTAGCCGACGCGGCGGGCCACCGCGCCGAGGGTCGCGTCCGGTTCGCGCAGCAGGTCGGCGGCGAGCGTGAGGCGCAGGTTCGTCAGGTACGTCATGGGCGGCTCGCCGACCAGCGCGGTGAAGCGGCGGCCCAGTGCGGCGCGCGAGACGCCGCTCGCGGCGGCGAGTGCGGCGACGGTCCAGGCCCGCGCCGGTTCGGCGTGCAGCAGCCGCAGCGCGCGCCCCACCACGGGGTCGCCCTGCGCGTCGTACCCACCCGGCACTCCGGCCTCCGGCCGCGCGAACCAGGCCCGCAGGGCGGCGGTCAGCAGCAGGTCCAGCAGCCGGTCGAGGACGACTTCCTGTCCCGGCGCGTCCCGGCCGATCTCCGCTTCGAGCAGCGTCACGAGTGAGGAGTTCCAGGCGTCGGCGGTCAGCCGTACGAGCGGTGGCAGCGTGCGCAGCAGTCGCTGGTTGACCTCGCCGCGCATCTGATACGTACCGCTGAGCAGCACCACCGGCCCGTCCGGGCCGTCCCCCCACGTCCGTACGCCGAGGCCCATCGCCTCGCACAGTGCCTCGCCCTGCGGGGTCGCCGACACCTGCCCCGGGTGGATGACGACGCGCGGCGCGGTGGCCGGGTCGTCGGCGACGGTGTACGGCGCGGGGCCGCGCAGGATCGCCACGTCACCGGGGTGCAGAGGGGTGGCGGCCATCCGGCCCGCGGCCTCCCCCGCCTGCCCCGCCTGCCCCGCCTGCCCCGCCTCACCTGCCTGCCCCGACTCACCCGTAACGACCCACCCCTCCCCCCGCGCCATCGTCACGACGGTGAGCGGAGCCTCGTCCTGGATGCGCAGCGACCAGGGTGGGCTCAGGACCGAGCGCATCAGGAAGGCGCCGCGCGCTCGCGGCCCCTCCAGCAGACCGGTCAGGGCGTCCATGGGCGTGAGCGTAGCCGTACACCTGGACGCGCGGACATGCGAACGAGCCGTCCGGCCATGGCCCGCCCCGGCCCGTCCGGCCTTCACTGGTCGGCAGGGCACGGGAACCACCGGCCCGCCGGACTGCCGCCAGCAGAGGACCGCTACCCCATGTACGACACTGCCCGTACCGCCACCCTGTTCGCCGCCACACTGGCCACGGGCCTCATGGCGGGACTCTTCTTCGCGTTCTCCGTAGCCGTGATGCCGGGCCTGCGGCAGGCCGACGACGCGACGTTCGTCACCGCCATGCAGCGGATCAACTCCGCCATCCTGAACGGCTGGTTCGCCCTCGCCTTCGCCGGCGCGCCCCTCCTCATCGCCGCCGCCACCGCCCTCCACCTGCGCGCGGGAGCCCGCTCCGCTCTCCTCTGGCCGGCGGCCGCGCTCGTTCTCTACGTGGCGATGCTCGTCATCACGTTCTCCGTCAACATCCCCCTGAACAACGCCCTCGGCGCCGCGCACGCACCGGGCGAACTCTCCACGCTGCGGGCCCTCTTCGAGGACAAGTGGAACCGCTGGAACCTCATCCGCACCCTGACCACGACAGCGGCGCTGGCCTGCTTGATCCGCGCGGTGCTGGGCTACTCGTCCATCTCGTCGGCCGGTTCGTCCTGAGCGGTCATCCCGGCCACCCACAGCGGCATCAGCCAGTGCATGGCGAGCGCCGAGATCAGTACGGGAAGAACCACCCCTCCGACGGTCAGCCCGCCCAGCTCGCCGACCACGATTCCGCCCGCCACGGCACACAGCAGTACGTACGTGGTCAGGCGATGGGCCAGGGCGCGCACCCGGTCGCGTTCGGCCAGTTGGCGCTCGTCCAGGACACGGGTCCGCAGTTCGAGAAGGCCGCGGGTGGACGCGTTGATCACACCGGTGGCCATGCACCAGGGGAGCAACAGCACCAGCGGCAGGAAGCTGAGCCAGACCGTGGCGGTCGCGAGGGCACTGAACACCGCGGCCAGGCTCGCCACGGTGAGCAGTACGTGCGCGACGACGACCGCGCGCCGCCGCCCCGCCGTCGCGTACAGCGGCGCACCCTCACGGCGGTTCATGAGGGCGTACATGCGCTCGTCGTAGCGCGTACGCGCCCGACGGGGTGTGGGGGTGGTACCGGTGATCGTCATTGCTTCCTCCCGTAAACCTCGTCCGTGAGCGGGCGGAACGGCCGGAGGGAGAACAGCGCCTCCACCGGCAGCTCGAAGAACTCGGCCATGCGCAGGGCGAGATCGAGGCTCGGGTTGTACTGCCCGCGCTCGATGTAGCCGATGGTCTGGTAGTGGGCGCCGACCGCGTCGGCCAGCGCCTGCCGGGACACCTTGCGCTCGGCGCGCAGCATCGCCAGCCTGTTGTGGACCTGCTCGCTCATGTATAAGAAGTACTACATTGGTGAGCAGGAGCACAACCACAACCGCGGCGCGGCCTTCGACGTCCCGGGGGGCCAGGGGCGCCGGCAACCGTTACCTCTTCAGAATGAGGACATGCAGCACATCGAATTCCTGAGCTATCCCCAGAGCGAACAGCAGCCGGACGTTCTATGGGGCATCCGGATCGACGGCACGGACTTGCGCGTACATGTCGCCGATGCCACTCGCGAGCTGTGGCGCAAGGAACGCGTGGCTCGGAACCCGGCCGAAGAGGAACGTTTTCTGCTTCTCCAGCACGACGGTCTCCTGGACTGGCAGATCGAAGACGCCGGACGCCACTTCCTCGGCACCCCCATACCGGCGTTCGCCTGGTCCCTCCCCGGCTCCACGGCCGTGTTGGGGTGCTCCTGCGGCGAATGGGGCTGCTGGCCCCTTCGAACGGTCATCACCGCCACCCCGGAAACCGTCACCTGGTCCTCGTTCCGGCAGCCCTTCCGCGATGAGTGGGGAGAACTCCCCATGGGCCCCTATGTCTTCGCCCGGCCCGCCTACGACGCCGCGCTAGCCGAGCCGGTCCGCTGTGCCGAGGACCCGCTGGTCCTGCCCGGGGAGACGGCCCGGTGACATCCGGCTCGGCCGACGCGGCTTCAATCACCTACGGACGCGGGTGATCAGCCTCCGGAGGCGTTGGGCGTGAAGTGCTGCAACGCTGTCTGCTGGATTCGCGCCTGGGCCGGCCAGTCGGCGTCCGGGCCCAGGACGAGGACGGCGAACTGGCGGCCGTCCGGGACGGTGAAGGCGCGGTCGGTGACGCGGGCGCGGACGCCCAGTTTTTCGCTGTCGTAGGCGTAGACGAGTTCGGTGGCGCCGGTGCTGAGGCCGATGTCGGCGACCGGGCCCAGGCTCATCTGCACGTAGCCCGGCTTGCCGGCGAGGTCGCGGGAGGTGCCCTGGAGGGCTTCGCGCGGGGTGATGTCGGGTTCGGTGATCTCGAAGACCTGGAGGAGGTACCGCTCGTCGGAGGCGGTGTAGAAGACGCCGTCCTTGCGCTCGGTGCGCTGCCAGCCTTGCGGTACGGCGATGGAGAAGCCCGCGCTGTCCCGCGCCAGCCGGTACCCGGACGGGAGGGCGCCCGAGGGGGAGCCGGAGGCGGTGCTGCCGTAGGGCGGGGTGTCGGTGGCGCCGGTCGGCACGCCGGGCGGGGCGGTTGCCCCGTTCCGGTCCGGGGAGGAGGGGGAGGTCGGCGAGGCCGACGTATGGGCGTCGGAGCGGACCGTGGTGTCGTCGCCGCCCCACAGGAGCCAGCCGCCGCCGAACCCCGCGGCGATCACGGCGACCGCCGCGCCGACGACGACGGGCGTCGACCAGGCGCGCGGGCGGGCGGCGGACGGGGCGATTCCCGGGGCCGCCGCCGCGGTGTGGGGTGAAGGGTAGGGCGGAGGGGTGGTGGGTGGCGGATAGGCCGGACGGTGCGGGGCGTCGGCGGTTTCGTCGGTGAAGAAGTCCGTGCCGGGCGGCGGTGCGCTTCCCGGCCCCGGGACGTTACCGGGCTTTGTCGGCGGCGGGCTCGTGTACGGCGTCGGGGCCGTGGCCGGGCCGCCGGTCTCCCAGCGCTGTTCCTCGTCGTTCCAGCGCGCCCCGCCCGCGCCGCCCCCCTGTGCGCTCATGCTCAGCCTCCCAGCAGCCCGGCCACGGCCTGTCCGACGGCCGCGCCGGACGCCAGCATCCCGGTCACCGCGCCCGCGTCCGCCAGTGCCGTGCGCAGCCGGCCGAGGCGGCCCGGCGCGGTCCGGCCGGTGGTCTCGATCTCTTCCTGCGCGTCGGTCAGTTCGGCGCTCAGCAGCGTGACCTGCGGCGTCTCGATGACCCTGGCCAGGTCCTCGCGCAACTGCCGTACTGCGGCGAGCAGTTCCTCGTGCGCGGCGTCGATGCCGGGGGCGCCGGGCGCATGCTCGTGGTGGGTGACCGTGTTGTGGTCGCCGATGGCGAAGGCGCCGTGCACCTTGCCGATGTGAATGCCGCGGTCGCGTTCGTCAGCCGCTGCCATGTCCGCCTCCCCGTTGGTCCGCTGTGGTGCCGTGCGCGTGCCGGCCCTGGTCACGATTGTGCCCCGGTCGCGCGCGAGTCGAGCCCGTACGTGCCGTAGGTATGACAGGTACGGCAGGTAGGGCAGGTACGACGGATGCCGTTCACCGGGCGGGCCCGGTGGGTTTGGCGGGGCGGTCCGCCTTGCCCGTCTGCGCGCCGGCGCCCGCGGCCGGGCCCGGGCCGGGCACTCCGCCGACGCCGCCCAGTCCGCCGCTGGTGATCGTGTTGTGGTCGCCGATACCGATGGCGCCCTGCGCGGACTCGATGAACACGCCGCCGTTGGTGACGTTGACGATCCGCTGCTCGAATTCGTCGGTCTGCCAGCCCGCTTCGTACAGCGCCATCCGCACGCCGCTCGCGACCCGGTCCTGGATGCTCTTCAAGTAGCGGGTGACGTCCATCTCCTGGAAGAGCGAGGCATCGCCGTCGGAACCCAGCTCGCGGACGGAGACGGCGGGCCCGTCGGGCAGCGCGCCGCCGTGGCCGCCGGTGAGCATGCTCCACGCGGAGATCGCGCCGCGCCCCAGGGACGCGATGGCGCGCCCGGCGGAGCGCGGGGTCTGCGCGAGCGCCCACACCGCCTTCCCGAACGGGTTGTTGTGGCGGTAACGGTGCGCGATCCGGTCGGCTTCCTGGTACAGGGCGCGGATCGGCCACAGTACGTGCGGCGCCACCTCCAGCATGAGCATGCCGCCTTGCGTGTGGACCCGTACGAAGACCGTGGTGACGATGCCCTCGCCCCAGCCGCCGACCCGGACCCGCAGGAAGTGCCGCCGGGTCTCGCCGCCTTCCTCGACGGCGCGGGCCCGGTGCGCGGCGAAGCCCTCGGGGCCGTACGGGGCGGCGTCCCGGGACGGCAGTCCGGCCACCGGCAGGAAGACACACTCGTCCAGCTCCAGCTCACGCAGCCGGTCCCGCACCGCGGCGGCGGCCTGCGGCGAGCCGTGCGCGGAGGGCACGCGGAGCGCCGCGACCAGGGGGATGATCCGCTGGAGGACGGCGTCGTTGTCGAGGGGGACCGGGCCGGGGGTGGAGGTGGGGG
>NZ_JOCQ01000103.1 GCF_000720725.1 Streptomyces rimosus subsp. rimosus | reverse complement strand
CGAGGGCCTGCTGCTGCTCGCCCGCAGCGAGAACAAGATCGTGGACAAGAAGCCGGTCGATCTGGCCGAGGTCGCCTCCCAGGCCCTGGAGCAGGCCCGCGCCGAGGCCCAGGCCAAGGGCGTGGAGATCCGCGGCGTGCGCCAGCAGGCGTTCGTCCAGGGCAACGGGGTGCTGCTGGAGCGCATCGCCCTGAATCTTGTCCAGAACGCGGTGCGCTACAACGTGGCCGAAGAGGGCTGGGTGGAGGTGACCACCGAGCCGCAGCAGGGCTGCGCGGTGCTGGTCGTCACCAATACCGGCCCGGCGGTCCCGGCGTACGAGGTGGAGAACCTCTTCGAGCCCTTCCGTCGCCTGCGGACCGAGCGCACCGGCAGCGACAAGGGCGTCGGCCTGGGCCTGTCCATCGTGCGGTCCGTGGTGCGCGCCCACGACGGCACCATCACGGCGACGCCCCGCGAGGGCGGCGGCCTGGAGATGCGCGTCGTCCTGCCGGTGTGAGAGACGCTGTGGGAGCCGGTGTGAGAGCCGGTGTGTGAGCCGCCGGGCGGGGCGGGCGCCGCGGCCCCGGCCCCCGGTCGGACTGTCCGTTTTGACCCGGGACCCGGTCTCTTGGCACCCTTGGTCGCCCTCCGCACAGCAGCCGCCCCGGCTTGACGGGACGGTGGGCGGCCATGGATCCTTCGCCGAGTTCGCTTTGCGCTGAATTCCTACGGTCCGCCCGACGGCCCGTTCGTGTGTGATCCCTCACAGGCGCGGGGTTCGGGCCATCCACTCTCCGTGATCGGTTCGGTCGGCGGAAGGCCGGGAAAATCCGGGTTTCCCAGGCCCTTGATCACGGGAAGTACACGTGATGGCGTGCGCGAGGTGCGACATTCGGACCGTGTACGGTCCTGATCGCCATCCAAACCGATCACCTCTTCAGGGGTGCGGTTGGGTGTCGATTGAGTAACAGACCTTGATGTGAGGCAAAATCTCCGCCTCAGGTCGGGCACAAGTCCGGCCTCTCACGCGTTACGTGCGCTGGAGACACCGCAGACACCCAGAGGGGGAGAGCGACATGGCTACGGATTACGACACCCCACGCAAGACAGATGACGACCTCAACGAGGACAGCATCGAAGAACTGAAGTCGCGGCGGAACGACAAGTCCGCCTCGGCCGTCGACGTCGACGAGTTCGAGCAGGCCGAGGGCCTGGAACTGCCCGGCGCCGACCTCTCCAACGAGGAGCTCGCCGTCCGGGTGCTGCCCAAGCAGCAGGACGAGTTCACGTGCATGAGCTGCTTCCTGGTCCACCACCGCAGCCAGCTGGCCGCGGAGGACAAGAACGGCCAGCCGATCTGCCGCGACTGCGCGGCCTGAGGACCGGACTACGCCGTGGCAGGCGTGAACCCGTTCCGTAAGGGACGCAAGGGCGAGGAAGGCCCGGCGGCCGGCGCACGCTCACGTGACGAAACCGCGCCCGTGCCCGCCGACCCGACCGCCCTCCCCGCGGAGCGGACGACCGGTGCAGTGGAGGAGCGAGGCCGCGCGGCCTCGCTCGCGGCGGCTGTGGGCCGCGGCGCCAGAAAGGGCCGCGCGGGCGCCCGCAAGGGCCTGTCGGCGGTCGCCGAGCGCATCATCGACAACGCCCCGCGGATCCCGGTCCGCGACCTGGCGACGCTGCGCCGCCAGTTCCCCGGCCTGACCCCCGAGGAACTGGCCGACAAGCTCGTCGTCGGAGCCGCCCGGGGCACCGCCACCGTCGGCGCGGGGGTGGGCGCGGCGGCGATGCTGCCGGTGCCGCCCGCCATGCCGGCCGAGCTGGCCGCCGAGGTGGTCGGCGTGGCTTCCATGGAGATCAAGCTCGTCGCCGAGCTCCACGAGGTCTACGGCCTGCGTCCGCCCGGCAACCTCACCCAGCGCAGCACCGCCTACCTGACCGCGTGGACGGAGGAGCGCGGCATCGACGTCACCAGGCCCACGACGCTCAACGCGGCGCTCGGCGGCCAGATGAAGCGCGAACTGCGCCAGCAGATCATGAAGCGCACGCTGCGCAACCTGCCGAACCTGACCCCGTTCATGGTCGGCGCCGCGGTCGGCGCGTTCATGAACCGGCGGGACACCAGAAAACTCGCGGACAAGGTCCGCGCGGACCTGCGCACCAAGCAGGTGCCCTGGGACGCCCTGCCGGAACCCGCGACGACGGCCCTGCCGCCGCGCGCCGCCCGCTGAGAGCCGCCCGGGCTTCCCGCTAAGGGCCACCTCGTAGCGCCTCGTAGCGCCTCCAGGTCCTTCCCGCAGCGCCTTCAGACCCTCCCGACGACGGCCGTGACGCCGCCGCCCCGCCGAAGCCCTTCCCGGCGCTCCCCGGAGCCCTCCCCGCACGCCCCCGAAAAGGCCGCTGCACGCACGGTGACGCCCCGGCCGCCGCGCCGCCTTCCCCCGGGGCGGCTCAGGCCCGTACGGCCGCCAGCGCGGCCACCAGGCGCTCCGGATCGCGGGTCGAGAGGTAGGCGTACGGAGTCGGGTCCTCCGGGTCGGTGATCTCGACCCGTACCGCGGTCCGTACGTAGCTGCGCAGCAGCATGAACGCGCGGGTGTCGGCCTTGTGCGTACGCCAGGCCACCGCCTCCTCCGCGTCCAGCACCTGCGCCTCGCCCAGCGCCGAGACCGGGATCCGGGCGTCGCCCGCGATCAGCGAGTCGCCCACCACGCGGATCCGCACCGAGCCGTACGAGCTGACCGCCACCGCGGCCAGTGCCGCGCCGCCGATCAGCCCGCCGAGCATCGGCAGCGTCCCCAGCGGGAGCAGCATCAGGGCACAGGCCACGCCGATCAGGCCGGCGATCACCCACCAGGAGCGGGGCGCGGTGAGGCGTTCTTCGTACGACTGCATGGCTCCAGCTTGGCACGGCGGCGCGGGCCGGTTGGCCGCGCGGGTAGGGTCTGCACTCGTGAGTGGAACCGACAAGGCCCCGACGCGGCTGACGCCACCGGCCGACGCCGTCGCCCCGGTGCGGCACCCCGACGCCCCCGCGCCCGGGGAACTCCTCGGCGCGCACTACGGCCACTGCTTCGGATGCGGCGACGCGCAGCCCCACGGGCTGCAGCTGCAGGCCCGCGCCGAGGAGGGCGTGCGGGTGACCGCCGAGTTCACGGTCAAGGAGGCCCACCAGGGCGCGCCGGGCCTGGCGCACGGCGGCGTGCTGGCCACCGCCCTGGACGAGACGCTGGGCGCGCTGAACTGGCTGCTGCGGGTGATCGCGGTGACCGGCCGCCTGGAGACCGACTTCCGGCGGCCCGTGCCGGTCGGTACGGTCCTGCACCTCGACGCGGAGATAACCGCCGTCCACGGCCGGAAGATCTACTCGTCGGCGGTGGGCCGCATCGGCGGGCCCGAGGGCCCGGTCGCGGTCCGCGCGGACGCGGTGTTCATCGAGGTGAAGATCGACCACTTCATCGACAACGGACGGCCGGCCGAGATCCAGGCCGCGATGGCCGATCCGGACCAGGTCAGGCGAGCTCGTGCTTTTGAGGTGAACCCGTGAGTCAGGTACGCAACCCGGTGGATGTGCTGATCCGGCGTCTGGACCCGGACGTTCCGCTGCCCGCCTACGGGCACCCCGGTGACGCCGGTGCCGACCTGGTGACCACCGAGGCGGCGGAACTCGCGCCGGGCGAGCGGGCGGTGCTCCCCACCGGGGTGTCCATCGCCCTCCCCGACGGGTACGCGGCGTTCGTGCACCCCCGCTCGGGCCTGGCGGCCCGCTGCGGAGTGGCGCTCGTGAATGCCCCCGGGACGGTGGATGCCGGGTACCGTGGGGAAATCAAGGTGATCGTGGTCAATCTGGACCCGCGCGACAGTGTGCGGTTCGAGAGGTTCGACCGGATCGCCCAACTGGTCGTCCAGCAGGTCGAGAAGGTGCGCTTCCACGAGGTGGCGGAACTTCCCGGCTCGGCGCGGGCCGAGGGGGGATTCGGTTCCACCGGCGGTCATGCGGCGGTGGACGGCTCCACGGGTGGGAATGGATACGCATCGGTCGGTGCCGACCGGGAAGGACAGTGACGTGTTCGGACGTCGCAAGAAGAACGAGGCTCCCGCAGAGCCGGCCCGCGCGGCGGACGCCGACGCGACGGCCTCGGACTCCGCGGACGAGGCAGCCGGGCCCGCCGAGGAGGAGCGGCGCGTGAACCTGCCGCCCGCCCCGCGGCCCGACGGCCCCTGGGACCTCTCCGAGGTCTCCGACCCCGCCGAGGGACGGGTCGACCTGGGCGGCCTGTTCGTGCCCGGCGTGGAAGGCATGGAACTGCGCGTGGAGGTCGCGGGCGACGCCATCGTCGCCGCGACCGTGGTCCTCCAGGACAGCGCCGTACAGCTCCAGGCGTTCGCCGCTCCCAAGAAGGAGGGCATCTGGGGCGAGGTCCGCGAGGAGATCGGCGCGGGCATCACCCAGCAGGGCGGCGTCGTCGACGAGGTCGAGGGCCCGCTGGGCTGGGAACTGCGCGCCCAGGTCCCCGTCCAGCTCCCGGACGGCACCAACGGCGTCCAGGTCGTGCGCTTCGTCGGCGTCGACGGCCCGCGCTGGTTCCTGCGCGGCGTCATCTCCGGCCAGGGCGCGGTCCAGCCCGAGGCCGCCGGCATCCTGGAGCACATCTTCCAGGACACCGTGGTCGTCCGCGGCGAGGCCCCCATGGCCCCCCGCGACCCCATCGTCCTCAAGCTCCCCGACGACGCCCAGATGGTCCCCGACGGCGTCCAGCAGGAATCCGCCGAAACCTCCCGCTTCGGCGGCGGCGTGGAGCGCCTGGAACGGGGCCCGGAGATCACCGAGATCCGCTGACGCCACCACGGCGGACGCGCCGCACGACGTCGTTCCCGGGGCCCCGGCGGCTCCGGGAACGAATGCTGTTGTGGAGGGGGCACGCGAAGGCCAGGGACAACACCTCGCGTGGGGCCGGTCGGGCTCGGACGGCACCGGGCTTCCTCCTGGTCTCTGAGGGACACACTGCTGTCCCCACATCCGCATGGAGGATGCGCACAAGTGCACTTATTGATTTCGCCTTCCTACGGGAAGGCCGCGTCGCGCAAGCACTGGGCGGACACCGTCGAGCAGCCGGTGCCCTTCGTGGACAGCCATTACGCCCGCACGCTGACGGATGAGCAGCACAGCCGGCTGCTGGCGGTCCACCCCGAGGGCCGGGCCCGGTTCTGGGGCGCCGTGCCGAGCCACGACAAGAAGATGCGTGATGTCGTCCCTGGGGACGTCGTCCTGTTCACCGGCGGCAACCGGGTCCGCGCGGTGGCGGAAATCGGCGTGATCTTTCGGAACCGGGAGCTGGCCGACCTGCTGTGGCCGCCTCCGGACGAAAGCGCTCCGAGCTGGCACACCGTCTACACCCTGCTCGACCTGACGGACACGGATATCCCGTACCGAGATCTGAACGCCGCTCTCGGTTACGAGCCGACGTACGTGTTCCCGGGGCAGAGGGTCTTTCCCGACGACCGGGCACGTACGGTTCTCGAAGAACTCATGATCGCCTCAAGCGTCGAGCAGGTCCGGGCTGTTGGGCCCGCGCAGCGGCCGGACCCCGCGAGCCGGGCGGCCGTACGGATGGCCGCGGCCGAGCAGAACAGGACCTTCGGGACGGCGTACGAGCGCACCGGACGGCTGATCGTGGTCGACCGGAAGGAGGCCAGGCTGGTCGCCGCCTACAAGGACCACCTCGCCGCCACGGGCCGCAAGGACGCTGGCCGTTTCTTCTGCCCGTCCGGCGTCAGCGACCTGTATCTCTCGGACGACGAGGGCACCGAGGTCATAGAGGCCAAGAGCGCCGCGTCGCACCAGTACGTACGGCAGGCCCTCGCCCAGCTGCTGGACTACGCGCCGCACAGCCCCCGGCGCCCCGACCGGCTGAGCGGCCTCTTCCCGGCCCCCGTCGCGCACGACGACCTCCTGCTTCTCCACCGCTACGGCATCGACTGCATACAGCGCGAAGAGTCGGGCGTCTTCGTGCGCGCAGCGGCACCGGCGGAGCGGAGAGCTCTGATGCGCTCCGTCTGGTCCGGCTGACGCGCTCCGTCTTCGGCTGGAAAACCGGCCCGCGCGCCCCTCCCTGCGGCTGGAATCAGGCGCTCCGGTGGGCCGCACTCCCTCCCAAGGAGTGCGGCCCGTCGCTGTTTTTGCAGGTCAGCGCAGGAAGCGTATGGGAATCGTCAATGCGGTGCTAATGGCCGTAAGGGAGGCGTCAACGGTGGTCGGAAACGGTCGGGTTGGGGGTTTGCTCTAGGGGTCAGTTCCACCGATCCCACTAGGAGCACACGATGGCCGACGTGGCCTTCGTCGTCGCCACGCTCGCGGTCTTCGCGCTGGTGGCGCTCGTCGCCAAGGGGGTGACGAGGCTGTGACCATCGAGAACGTCGTCGGTCTGATCGTCGCCGTCGCCCTGCTCGGCTACCTGGTCCTCGCCCTCGTCTTCCCGGAGAGGTTCTGAGCGTCCTTATGAGCCCCATCCTGGCCGGCGTGCTCCAGCTCATCGCGCTCGTGGCCGCGCTCGCCCTGGCGTACCGCCCCCTCGGCGACCACATGGCCGCCACGTACAGCTCCCGCAAGCACCTGCGCGTCGAAAAGATCATCTACCGCTGCATCGGCGCCAACCCGGACACCGAGATGCGCTGGCCCGCGTACCTGCGCGGCATCCTCGCCTTCTCCCTGGCCGGAGTGCTCTTCCTCTACCTGCTCCAGCGCCTGCAGGGCAGCCTGCCGCTGTCGTTCGGCTTCGCCTCGATCAGCCCGGACCAGGCGTTCAACACCGCCGCGTCCTTCGTGGCCAACACCAACTGGCAGTCGTACAGCGGCGAACAGGCCATGGGCCACGTCGTGCAGACGGCCGGTCTGGCGGTGCAGAACTTCGTCTCGGCCGCGACCGGCATGGCCGTCGCGATCGCTCTGGTACGCGGCTTCTCCCGCACCCGTACCGGCGACCTGGGCAACTTCTGGGCGGACCTGGTACGCGGCACCGTGCGGGTGCTGATACCGATCGCCGTCATCGGCGCGCTCGTCCTCGTCGCGTGCGGTGCCATCCAGAACTTCTCCGGCATCCATGAAGTCGGGCAGTTCATGGGCGGCACCCAGCAGACCAACGGCGGCGCGGTCGCCTCGCAGGAGGTCATCAAGGAGCTGGGCACCAACGGGGGCGGCTACTTCAACGCCAACTCGGCCCACCCCTTCGAGAACCCGAACGGCTTCACCAACCTCTTCGAGATCTTCCTCATCCTGGTGATCCCGTTCGCGCTGACCCGTACCTTCGGCCGGCTCGTCGGCAACGTACGGCAGGGTTACGCGGTGCTGGCCACCATGGGCGTCATCTGGCTCGGCTTCACCGCCCTGATGATGTGGACCGAGTTCGCGCACGGCGGCCCGGCGCTCCAGGCGGCCGGCGCGGCGATGGAAGGCAAGGAGAACCGCTTCGGCATCGGCGGCTCGTCGATCTTCTCCGTCGCCACCACCCTCACGTCCACCGGCGCCGTGGACTCCTTCCACGACTCCTTCACGGCCTTCGGCGGCGGCATCCAGCTGCTGGGCATGATGCTCGGCGAGATCGCGCCCGGCGGCGTCGGCTCCGGCCTGTACGGCATGCTCGTGATGGCCGTCATCGCGGTGTTCATCGCGGGCCTGATGGTGGGCCGTACCCCCGAGTACCTGGGTAAGAAGATCGGCACCCGCGAGATCAAGCTCGCGGCCTGCTACATCCTCATCACCCCGACGCTGGTGCTCGGCTTCACCGCCGCCTCGATGGTGCTGCCGGACGCGCTCGGCTCGATCCTCAACACCAAGGCGCTGGGCGCGGGGCCGCACGGCTTCTCCGAGGTGCTGTACGCCTTCACCTCCGGCGCCAACAACAACGGCTCGGCCTTCGGCGGCCTGAACGCCAACACCCCCTGGTACAACACCACGATCGGGCTGGCGATGCTGCTCGGCCGCTTCCTGCCGATGGTGTTCGTCCTGGCGCTGGCCGGCTCGCTCGCCGGGCAGAAGCCGGTCCCGGAGACCGCCGGCACGCTCCGTACCGAGAAGCCGCTCTTCGCGGGGCTGCTGGTCGGCACGATCCTGATCATCACCGGTCTGACGTACTTCCCGGCGCTGGCGCTCGGCCCGATCGCGGAGGGGTTGTCATGACCACCGACGTAAACGGCGCACGGCACAACGGCGCACGGCAAGACGGCGCACGGCACAACGACGTACAGCAAGACGCCAAGCAAGAGGAGCGCGGCTCCATGTCCACCGCAACACCGACCCGCGCGCCGCACCAGGACGTGCCCGCCGGGCACCGGCCGGACGGCGACGGCCGTGTCGGCGGCGGTCTCTTCGACCCCGGGCAGTTGCTCAGGTCGCTGCCGGACGCGGTGCGCAAGCTGGACCCTCGGGTGATGGTCAAGTCCCCGGTGATGTTCGTGGTCGAGGTCGGCTCGGTGCTGACCACGGTCTTCGCCGTCATGTCCCCTTCGGACTGGTTCGGCTGGGCGATCGCCGTCTGGCTCTGGCTCACGGTGATCTTCGCCAACCTGGCGGAGGCGGTGGCCGAGGGCCGCGGCAAGGCGCAGGCGGACACGCTGCGCAAGGCCAAGACGGACACCGTGGCCCGCCGTCTGAACGGCGGCGCCGAGGAGCAGGTGCCCGGCACCGAGCTGCGCGTCGGCGACCTCGTCGTCTGCGAGGCCGGCGACATCATCCCCGGTGACGGCGATGTCGTCGAGGGCGTCGCGTCGGTCGACGAGTCGGCCATCACGGGCGAGTCGGCGCCGGTCATCCGCGAGTCCGGCGGGGACCGGTCCGCGGTCACCGGCGGTACGAAGGTGCTCTCCGACCGTATCGTCGTCAAGATCACCACGAAGCCCGGCGAGACCTTCATCGACCGGATGATCAACCTGGTCGAGGGCGCCGCCCGGCAGAAGACGCCGAACGAGATCGCGCTGAACATCCTGCTCGCCTCGCTGACCGTGGTCTTCCTGCTGGCCGTCGTCACGCTCCAGCCCTTCGCGGTCTACGCGGGCGCCGAACAGTCCATGATCGTCCTGCTGGCGCTGCTGGTCTGCCTGATCCCCACGACGATCGGCGCGCTGCTGTCGGCCATCGGCATCGCGGGCATGGACCGGCTGGTCCAGCGCAACGTCCTGGCGATGTCCGGGCGCGCGGTCGAGGCCGCCGGCGACGTCTCCACGCTGCTGCTCGACAAGACCGGCACCATCACCCTCGGCAACCGCCAGGCCGCCGAGTTCGTGCCGGTCAAGGGCGTGACGGAGGCCGAGGTCGCGGATGCGGCCCAGCTGTCCTCACTGGCCGACGAGACGCCCGAGGGCCGCTCCATCGTCGTCCTGGCCAAGGAGAAGTACGGGCTGCGCGAGCGCCACCAGGGCGAGCTTTCCGACGCCACCTGGGTGCCCTTCACCGCCCAGACCCGCATGTCGGGCGTGGACGTCACCGAGCACGGCTCCGTACGCCGGGTCCGCAAGGGCGCGACCGGCTCGGTCATCGCCTGGGTGCGCGAGCGCGGCGGCACCGTCCCCGACGACGCCGACCGGCTGGCCAACACCATCTCCGAGGCCGGCGGCACCCCGCTGCTGGTCGCCCTGGAGGACGAGCGGGGCGCCCGCGTCCTCGGCGTCATCCACCTCAAGGACGTCGTCAAGGACGGCATGCGCGAACGCTTCGTCGAACTGCGCAGGATGGGCATCAAAACCGTCATGATCACGGGCGACAACCCGCTGACGGCCAAGGCCATCGCCGACGAGGCGGGCGTGGACGACTTCCTCGCCGAGGCCACGCCCGAGGACAAGATGGCGCTCATCAAGCGCGAACAGGCGGGCGGCAAGCTCGTCGCCATGACCGGCGACGGCACCAACGACGCGCCGGCCCTGGCCCAGGCGGACGTCGGGGTCGCCATGAACACCGGCACCTCGGCCGCCAAGGAGGCCGGGAACATGGTGGACCTGGACTCCAACCCCACCAAGCTCATCGAGATCGTCGAGATCGGCAAACAACTCCTGATCACCCGGGGCGCCCTGACCACCTTCTCGATCGCCAACGACGTCGCGAAGTACTTCGCGATCATCCCGGCGATGTTCGCGGTGGCCTACCCGGGCCTGGACACCCTCAACATCATGCGGCTGCACAGCTCGCAGTCCGCGATCCTGTCCGCGATCATCTTCAACGCGCTGATCATCGTGGCGCTGGTCCCGCTGGCCCTCAAGGGCGTGCGCTACCGCCCGGTGAGCGCGGACCGGATGCTCCGCCGCAACCTCGGCATCTACGGACTGGGCGGCCTGATCGCCCCGTTCCTCGGCATCAAACTCATCGACCTGCTCATCTCGCTGATCCCCGGGATCGGGTGATTCCCATGAACAACGCGGTACGCAACAGCGCCCGCCTCTTCGGCGCCGGGCTGCGCGCCCTGCTCGCCCTGACCGTGGTCTGCGGCGTGCTCTACCCCCTCGTCGTCACCGGCGTCGCCCAGGCCGCCTTCCACGACAAGGCCAACGGCTCCGAGGTCACACAGAACGGCAGGACCGTCGGCTCCGAACTCCTCGGCCAGCGCTACGACAAGGGCAAGGACAGCAAGGGCAACCCCATCCCCGACCTGCGCTACTTCCAGCCGCGCCCGTCCGCGGGACTCGGCAGCAACAAGACCAACGACGTCAACACCCAGTACGACCTCCAGGTCTCCGGCGCCACCAACCAGGGCGCCACCAACACCGACCTGATCGCCGCCGTGAAGGAACGCAAGAAGTGGGTCGCCGACACCTACGGCGTCCCCCAGTCCGAGGTCCCCGCCGACGCCGTCACCTCCTCCGGCTCCGGCCTCGACCCGGACATCTCCCCGGCGTACGCCCAACTCCAGGCCGACCGCGTCGCGAAGGAGAACCACCTGGACCGCGCGAAGGTCGAGAAGCTGGTCGAGGACACGACCGAGGGCCGGGTCCTGGGCTTCATGGGGGAGCCCCGGGTCAACGTTCTGAAGCTGAACATGGGGCTGCGGGAGCTGACCAAGTAACCAGGCGTGTCCAACAAGCGGCGGGGGGGCGGGGGGGGGGCCCCCCCCCCCCCCCCCCCCCGCCGTTCCCTTACGCGCCACCGTCGGCCGCGAGTCCCCTACGCGCTACCAGACGTCCCCACTCCGCCAGTCACAGGCCAGGTCCCCCGCCAGATCCAGCGGTACGGCCCCCGGCAGCACCCAGATCCCGCCGTCCTCCTCCTCGGTACGCTCCAGCCCGCCCGGAGCGAGGGTGTACGAGGCGCCCCGCCACTGCCGCCAGCCACGCGCCGCGTAGAAGTCGGCGGCCCCGTCGGACGCGCTGAGGGCGGCCAGGTCATAGGCATCGCGTACGACCCGCTCCAGAGCCGTCGTCATGGCGGCCCCATGCCCCCGCCCCCGCCGGTCCGCCCGGACGCCGACCCCTTCCACGTAACCGCACCGCAGAGGCCGCCCGCCGTGCACCATCTGCCGCTGCACGACGGAGGCGTGGCCGATCAGTTCGTCCCCCTCCCACACCAGTGCGTGCACACCGCCCAGCGCGTGGTCCCAGTCCTCTTCGGTCAGGTCGCCTTCGAAGACGTCGGTGAGGAGAGTTCTGGCCGCGGAGCGGGTACGGGGGGCGAGTTCCGCGGTGTGGGCGAGACGGGTGTGTGCGTCGGTCATGGGGTCATGATCCTGAAGGGGCCGGGGGAGGGTCAGTGACATAGGGCCGGGTTGCCGCCGCAGGCACGGGTCCGGCACCGCACCGCACCGCTTTGTCATGTACCGCTCCACCGTGATGGGATGCTGCCGTGAGTTCGTTCCCGGCACCTCCACTCCGTCCCGACCAGCCTTCTTCCCTGCCCGGCGGACTGCCGCCGCACCTGGGCGGAGCCTGGGCCCCGAAGCCCAACCGCTCGCGGCCGGTGCTCATCCTGTGCCACATAGGGACCCTGATCCACTTCCCGATCCATGTGGCGATGTGGATTGCCGTGTTCGCGCTGGTGATCGCGCTGTCGCTGGTGGGGGAGTTCGTTTTCGCGGTGCTGTTCTTTCTGGAGAAGCCGGCGCTCGAACTGCTGGACAGGACTCTGGACCGCATTCCCTTCCGGCCCAAGTGGTGGGCCACCTGGAACGAAGTGCGCCATGAGGGAGACCCCGGCTTCGCCCGCGCCCGCATCGAGAAGGTGCTCAATGGGCAGAAGCCGGAGCACGGCTCCGCCGGCCTCCGGGCCTACCGCTACCGCGGGATCGGTCCGCTGGGGGCACTGGAGGTCGCCGCGCCGCTCGGCTGGCAGCTGTCCGACGACAAGCCAGCCCGCCCGAGGACTGAACTGAAGCTACGCCGCGCACCGGCCCAGAAGGCCGTTCCGGCTGCCGCACCCGTCGCCTGAGAGGCCGAGCGGAACCGTTGCCCCGCTCACCCGCCCCCACCCCCATCAGAGTCCCGTAAAGACCTTCCCCCCAGCCGCCACCTGCACCTTTCATCCCGTTGTGCGGTCGGTAGGGTCGCTGCAGGCTCAGCCCGGTGGGGGCGGGCCCGACGTAAGACAATGGGGCCATGGCACGCGGCAAGCTACGGATCTATCTCGGCGCTGCACCGGGCGTCGGCAAGACGTACTCGATGCTGTCCGAGGCGCACCGGCGGGTGGAGCGCGGGACGGACGTCGTGGTGGCGTTCGTCGAGCACCACGACCGGCCCCGTACGGAGGTCATGCTGCACGGGCTGGAGCAGATCGAGCGGGTGGGGCTGGAGTACCGCGGGTCGGCCTTCACCGAGATGGACGTGGACGCGGTGCTGCGGCGCGATCCGGCCGTCGCGCTCGTCGACGAGCTCGCGCACACGAACGTGCCCGGTTCGCGTAACACCAAGCGCTGGCAGGACGTCGAGGAGCTGCTGGAGGCCGGGATCGACGTGATCTCGACGGTCAACATCCAGCACCTCGAATCGCTGGGCGACGTGGTCGAGTCGATAACGGGCGTGCGGCAGCGCGAGACCGTGCCGGACGAGATCGTCCGGCGGGCCGACCAGATCGAGCTGGTCGACATGTCGCCCGAGGCGATCCGGCGCCGGATGGCGCACGGCAACATCTACAAGCCCGACAAGGTGGACGCCGCCCTGTCGAACTACTTCCGGCCGGGCAATCTGACCGCGCTGCGGGAGCTGGCGCTGCTGTGGGTGGCCGACCGGGTGGACGAGTATCTGCAGCAGTACCGTTCCGAGCACAGTGTTTCCAAGATCTGGGCGGGGCGCGAGCGCATCGTCGTCGGCCTCACCGGCGGACCCGAGGGGCGTACGCTCATCCGCCGCGCCTCGCGGATGGCGGCCAAGGGCTCGGGCAGTGAGGTGCTCGCGGTCTACATAGCGCGCAGCGACGGGCTGACCTCGGCCTCGCCCAAGGAACTCGCCGTGCAGCGCACCCTCGTCGAAGACCTCGGCGGGACGTTCCACCACGTCATAGGCGACGACATACCGAGCGCGCTGCTGGAGTTCGCGCGCGGTGTCAACGCCACGCAGATCGTGCTGGGTTCCAGCCGCCGCAAGGCGTGGCAGTACGTCTTCGGGCCGGGCGTCGGCGCCACCGTCGCCCGCGACTCGGGGTCCGACCTGGACGTGCACATCGTCACCCACGACGAGGTCGCCAAGGGGCGCGGCCTGCCCGTGGCGCGCGGCGCCCGGCTGGGCCGGACCCGGATCATCGCCGGCTGGCTGCTCGGCGTGGTGGGGCCGGTGCTGCTGTCGCTGCTGCTCGCCGCCCTCGACAACGGTCCGGGCCTGGCCAACGACGTCCTGCTCTTCCTCTTCCTGACCGTCGCCGCCGCGCTCATCGGCGGGCTGCTGCCGGCGCTGGCCGCCGCGGCCGTCGGCTCGCTGCTGCTGAACTTCTACTTCACCCCGCCCACCCATTCGATCACCATCGCCGATCCCAAGAACATCGTCGCGATCGTGATCTTCTTCGCGGTCGGCGTCTCGGTCGCCTCCGTGGTCGACCTGGCCGCCCGCCGCACCCACCAGGCGGCGCGGCTGCGCGCCGAGTCGGAGATCCTCTCCTTCCTGGCGGGCAGCGTGCTGCGTGGCGAGACGACGCTGGACGCGCTGCTGGAGCGGGTACGGGAGACCTTCGGCATGGAGTCGGTCGCGCTGCTGGAGCGGGCCGGGGACGTCGAGCCGTGGACCTGCGCGGGCCGGGTGGGCGGCGCCGCGGACGGTGCGCCGGAGGCCAGGCCGTTGCAGCGGCCCGAGGACGCGGACGTGGACATGCCGGTCGGCGACCACATGGCGCTGGCCCTGACCGGGCGGGTGCTGCCCGCCGAGGACCGCCGCGTGCTGGCCGCGTTCGCCGCGCAGGCCGCCGTCGTACTGGACCGCCAGCGGCTGGTCGGCGAGGCGGAGCGGGCGCGCGAGCTGGCCGAGGGCAACCGCATCCGTACGGCGCTGCTGGCCGCCGTCAGCCACGATCTGCGCACGCCCCTGGCGAGCATCAAGGCGTCGGTGACCTCGCTGCGCTCCGACGACGTGGCCTGGTCCGAGGACGACGAGGCGGAGCTGCTGGCGGGCATCGAGGCGGGCGCCGACCGGCTGGACCACCTGGTGGGCAACCTGCTGGACATGTCCCGCCTGCAGACCGGCACCGTCACCCCGCTGATCCGCGAGATCGACCTGGACGAGGTGGTGCCGATGGCGCTCGGCGGCGTCCCCGAGGGCAGCGTCACCCTGGACATCCCCGAGGAACTGCCGATCGTCGCCGTCGACCCGGGGCTGCTGGAGCGTTCCGTCGCCAATCTGGTCGAGAACGGGGTCAAGTACAGTCCGGACGGCGAACGCGTCCTGGTCTCCGCGAGCGCCCTCGGCGACCGCGTCGAGCTGCGCATCGCCGACCGCGGCCCCGGCGTGCCGGACAGCGCCAAGGACCGTATCTTCGAACCCTTCCAGCGGTACGGGGACGCGCCCCGCGGCGCGGGCGTGGGCCTGGGCCTGGCCGTCGCCCGCGGCTTCGCGGAGGCGATGGGCGGCACGCTCGCCGCCGAGGACACCCCCGGCGGCGGCATGACCATGGTCCTCACCCTGCGTGCCGCGGCCGGCCGCCCGCCGGTACGGCCCGACCTCCCGGCCCAGGCAACGACGTGAGCGCGCGCCCCGCCGACCCCGGAGCGGCGCCGCACGGGCCGCTCCCCGGCCCCCTGGAGCCGCCCTCCAGCCGACACCGCGCGGGCACGGCCCGGCGGGTTTCCCCACCACGAGGAGAACGACAGTGAACCGGGTGCTTGTGGTCGATGACGAGCCGCAGATCGTACGGGCCCTCGTGATCAACCTGAAGGCGCGCAAGTACGAGGTCGACGCGGCCCCCGACGGGGCCACCGCCCTCAAGCTGGCCGCCGCCCGCCACCCCGACGTCATCGTCCTGGACCTGGGCCTGCCCGACATGGACGGCGTGGAGGTGATCAAGGGCCTGCGGGGCTGGACCCGGGTGCCGATCCTGGTGCTCTCCGCCCGGCAGACCTCCGACGAGAAGGTCGAGGCGCTGGACGCCGGGGCGGACGACTACGTCACCAAGCCCTTCGGGATGGACGAGCTGCTGGCCCGGCTGCGGGCCGCGGTGCGCCGGGCCGAGCCGACCGGGCCCGCCGAGGACGCGGTGGTCGTGGAGACCGACGGGTTCACCGTCGATCTGGCCGCCAAGAAGGTCAACCGCGGCGGCCGGGACGTCCGCCTCACGCCGACCGAGTGGCACCTCCTGGAGGTCCTGGTCCGCAATACGGGCCGTCTCGTCAGCCAGAAACAGCTCCTCCAGGAGGTTTGGGGCCCCTCGTACGGGACCGAGACCAACTACCTGCGCGTCTACATGGCACAGCTGCGCCGCAAGCTGGAGAGCGACCCCTCGCACCCCCGTCACTTCGTCACCGAGCCGGGCATGGGCTACCGCTTCGAGCAGTGACCGCGGGACACCGGCGGCCGGACCGTACGGTGTGCGGTGACCTCGGGCGCGGGCCCGCGGGCCGTACGGCGCGCGGTGACCGCGGCCGCCGGCCTTCGGCCCGTACGACGCGCTCCACGGCCGTGATCCGGGGCCCCGTCCACCGGTACGCTGGGTTCATGAGTGCTGGGACCCGATCCGAGAAGCCGGCAGGCCGGTTCCGCCGGATGCTCGACAGGCTGTCCTCCTCCGAGGAGGAGCTGGAGTCCGCCGAGCTCCGGCAGGACGCCGAGAACACCGGCTGTACCCGCATCTGCGACTGCGACGACCGGCAGATAGTCAAGGTCACCGGCACCCTGCGGCATGTGACGCTGCGGCCGCGCGCCGGTGTGCCCGCCCTGGAGGCGGAGCTGTTCGACGGCTCCGCCGCGCTGGACGTGGTGTGGCTGGGCCGGCGTGCGATCACCGGCATAGAGCCGGGCCGCAAGCTCATCGCCTCGGGCCGGATCTCCATGAGCCACGGACGCCGGGTGCTGTTCAATCCGAAATACGAACTCCGACCACTCGGACAGGAGTAGCCGGTGACGTCTGACGACCGATCCACGCGAACCACCGGACCGGCCGACGGGCCGGCCCGGGAGCAGGACGGCGCCCCCGACGGCAGAGCCGTCACCGAGGCGGCCCTCTTCGAGGCCTTCGGCGGCGTACGCGGCATGGTGGAGACCGTGCTGCCGGGTCTGCTGTTCGTCACGATCTTCACGGTCAACAAGGACCTGCACATCTCGGCGATCGCCGCGCTGGCGGTATCGCTGGTGCTGGCCGCCGCCCGCCTGGTCGGCAAGGGCACCGTCAAGCATGCCTTCAGCGGCGTCTTCGGGGTGGCCTTCGGCGTGGTCTTCGCGATGATGACCAACAACGCCAAGGACTTCTACCTGCCCGGCATGCTCTACACGCTGGGCCTGGGCGTCGCCTACATCGCCACCACGCTGGCCGGCGCGCCGCTGATCGGCCTGATCCTGGGGCCGGTGTTCAAGGAGAACCTCTCCTGGCGCACCCGCAACCCGGGCCGCAAGAAGGCGTACGCCAAGGCCAGCTGGGCCTGGGGCCTGATCCTGCTGGCCAAGTGCGCGATCCTCTTCCCGCTGTACTGGTGGGCGGACACCACCCACCTCGGCTGGGTGCTGATCGGGCTGAAGATTCCGCCGTTCCTGCTGGCGGTCTGGCTCACCTGGGTGTTCCTGGCCAAGGCACCGGCGCCGATCGACGTCTTCGCGGAGATGGAGGCCAAGGAGAAGGCCGAGGAGGAGGCGAAGGCGGCGCGGGAGCGCGCGGCGATGGAGAACGGCATCCTGGACGGGGTGGCCGCGGACCTCGCCAAGGACATCACGCCGCAGGCGCTGGCCGCCGAGCAGCCGGACCGGACGGGGCCCCGGCACCGCCGCTGAGCACCGGGCGTACGGCGAAGGGCCGGGAACCACGCGGTTCCCGGCCCTTCGCCGTACGCCCGGCCGGATCACGCCTCGCGGCGCACCGACAGCAGGTCCTCCAGCTGTTCCTCACGCGACTGGGCCGCGACGAACAGCAGCTCGTCGCCCGCCTCCAGCGCGTCCTCCTTGTTCGGCGTGAGCACCCGGTTGCCGCGGATGATCGTGACCAGCGAGGTGTCCTCGGGCCACTGCACATCGCCGACCCGGGTGCCGGCCAGCGCCGCCTCCGGCGGCAGCGTCAGCTCCACGAGGTTGGCGTCGCCGTGGCTGAAGCGCAGCAGCCGTACGAGATCGCCGACGCTCACCGCCTCCTCGACCAGCGCCGACATCAGGCGCGGCGTGGAGACGGCGACATCCACGCCCCACGCCTCGTTGAACAGCCACTCGTTCTTGGGGTTGTTCACGCGGGCCACCACCCGCGGCACGCCGTACTCGGTCTTGGCGAGCAGCGAGACGACCAGGTTGACCTTGTCGTCGCCGGTCGCCGCGATGACGACGTTGCAGCGCTGCAGCGCGGCCTCGTCCAGCGAGGTGATCTCACAGGCGTCGGCCAGCAGCCATTCCGCCAGCGGCACCCGCTCGACCGAGATCGCCGTCGGCGCCTTGTCGATGAGCAGGATCTCGTGCCCGTTCTCCAGCAGCTCGCCCGCGATGGACCGGCCCACCGCGCCCGCGCCCGCGATCGCGACCCTCATGCGTGCGCCTCCTCGGGCCCTTCGGCGAACACCGCTTCCACCTTCTCGACCTCGTCGGTGCGCATCATCACGTGCACCAGGTCGCCTTCCTGCAACACGGTCTGCGAGGTCGGCAGCATCGCCTCGCCCAGCCGGGTGAGGAAGGCGACGCGTACGCCGGTCTCCTCCTGCAGCTGACTGATCTTGTGGCCCACCCAGGACGGCGAGGTGTGCACCTCGGCGAGCTGGACGCCGCCGCTCGGGTCGCGCCACAGCGGCTCGGCCCCGGAGGGCAGCAGCCGGCGCAGCATCTGGTCGGCGGTCCAGCGCACGGTGGCCACCGTCGGGATGCCCAGGCGCTGGTAGACCTCGGCGCGGCGCGGGTCGTAGATGCGCGCCGCGACGTTCTCCACGCCGAACATCTCGCGGGCCACCCGGGCCGCGATGATGTTGGAGTTGTCGCCGCTGCTGACGGCGGCGAAGGCGCCCGCCTCCTCGATACCGGCTTCGCGCAGCGTGTCCTGGTCGAAGCCGACTCCGGTCACCCGGCGGCCGCCGAAGGCGGAGCCCAGACGGCGGAAGGCGGTGGGGTCCTGGTCGACCACCGCGATCGTATGACCCTGGCTCTCCAGGGTCTGTGCGAGCGCGGAACCCACCCGCCCGCACCCCATGATGACGATGTGCATCGGCCCCTACCTCGCACCTTTCCCTGTGCTGTGACGCCGGCTGCTTTCGTACCTGGCGTGTTCGGCGACCACGCTACCTGCCGTGGCAGCCGGTGCGGCCACGCGGTTCGCCCGCACGGCCGTCTTGGGCGTTAAGAACGCGACAAGAGAACATAAGCTTCGAGTAAGTTTCCTTGCGGTACGGGTGGGAATCTGATCGCCGATCATGGCGGCGGAGGTCAGGAAGGGCGCCCGGCGTGTCCGGGACCGGCCCCCTTCGCCCGGGTCCGGGCCCGGCCTCCTTAGCCAGGGGCCAGGGGCCTGCGGCCGGTCGCGATCATGTGCGCACGGGCCGCTCCGTACGGCACGCTGACCCTCGTGTCCACCGTGCCTCAGCAGCCCCAACCCCACCCGGACCACCACCCGGCCATCCCTCATATGGTCGTCTGCGGCGACGACGCCCTCGCACGCCGCCTCGCGGCCGAACTCAAGGACGTGTACCGGGAGCGGGTCACCCTCGTCGTGCCCTCCGCCAGAGAGCCCCACCGGCCCCGCATCCCGCCGCCGCCCGGGCCCCTGGGCCGGGCCCAGGCGCTGCTCGGCCGGGTCTCCGCCGTCATGGTCCGTACGCCGTCCGGCCCGCCCGGCGAGTCCGGCGGCGCCGAGGAGCCGCCCGAGGAGCCCATACGGGTCCTGGAGGCGCCGGAGGCCGACGACGCCACGCTGGCCGAGGCCGGCATCGGCACGGCGAAGGCGCTCGCGCTGGTCTACGACGACGACGAGACGAACATCCATGCCGCGCTGCGCGCCCGGCGGCTCAATCCGCGGCTGCGGCTGGTGATCCGGCTCTACAACCGCAAACTCGGCCAGTACCTGGAGCAGTTGCTCGATCAGGCCGCGGCCGTCGGCGCCCTGGACACCGAGGGCGTGGACGCGTCCACCACGGTGCTGTCCGACGCCGACACCGTGGCGCCTGCCCTGGCGGCCACCGCCGTGGCGGGCACCAGCAAAGTCATCGAGGCCGACGGCCTGCTGCTGCGCGCCGTGGAGCGCGGCCCCGCCCAGGCCGCCGCTCCCGGACTGTGCCCGCTCGCCGTCCTGTCCGCGACGGCGGACCTGCCCGCCGACACCGGCCCCGGCCGGACGGACGACGGCCCCGCCGCCGACGAAGGCCCCGAGCTCCTCCCCGACGAGGCCACCGCCATGGCGGCCACCGACCGCGGCTCCGTCGTCCTGGAAACCGTCACCTACCCGGGCCGCCAGCAGCGCCCCGGCGGCCGTGGCGAACCGCGCCGCCAGGGTCGGCATGGCGGCGCGGGCGCCCTGTGGCGCCGGGTCAGCCTGCGCGGCCGGGGCGTGCCGCTGGGCACCCTCTTCTCGCGCAGGCTGCGCTGGTCACTGGCCGGCGTCGTCGGTGCGGTCCTCGCGCTGGCCGTCGCCTCCTCCGTAACCACCGGCGACTCCCCGCTGCACGCCGCCTACCTCTCGCTCCTCGACCTCTTCGCCATCAACGAACCTGCCCTTGGTGAGCCGGTCTCCCGCAAGGTGCTGCAACTCCTGTCCGGGCTCACCGGGTTGCTGCTGCTGCCGGTCCTGGTGGCCGCCGCGCTGGAAGGCCTCGGCACTTTCCGCAACGCTTCCGCGCTGCGCCGGCCGCCGCGCGGACTGTCCGGGCACGTGGTGCTGCTGGGGCTCGGCAAGGTCGGTACGCGGGTGCTTGCGCAGCTGCATGAGCTGGGCATCCCCGTGGTGTGTGTGGAAGCCGACCCGGAGGCGCGCGGTATTGCGCTGGCGCGCCGGCTGCGGGTGCCGACCGTGGTGGGGGACGTCACGCACGAAGGCGTACTGGAGGCCGCGAAGATCCAGCGCGCCCACGCCCTGCTCGCTCTCACCAGCGAGGACACCACCAACCTGGAGGCGGCGCTGTACGCCCGCTCGGTCAAGCCCCGTCTCCGGGTGACGCTGCGCCTGTTCGACGACCGCTTCGCCACCGCCGTCTACCGCACGCTGCGCGCCGCGTATCCCCAGGCGCGCACCCGCAGCCGCAGCGTCAGCTTCCTGGCCGCGCCCGCCTTCGCCGGCGCGATGATGGGCCGGCAGATCCTCGGCGCCATCCCCGTCGAGCGGCGGGTCCTGCTCGTCGCCCGGGTCGAGGCGCGCGGCCACGCCGCCCTGGAGGGCCGCCGGATCGCCGACGTCTTCCGGCCCGGCCTGCTGCGCGTCCTGGCCGTGGACACCTCCGCGCCCGACGGCCCGCCGGACTCCGCGCCCGCCGCCCCGGAAGCGCCGGAGCGCGGCCGGGCCCGGCTGGTACGGGAACTGGGCGACGCGTACGAACTGCGCCCCCAGGACCGCGTCCTGCTGGTGGCCACCCGCCAGGGGCTCGGCGAGCTGGTCTCGCGGCGCCCGCGTACGGCCGGGACGGCGCCGCTGGACGCCTAGCGGGGCACGGCGGCCAGGATTGCGACAGATGTCCTGGAACATATCCCTGTGGGTCACCGCTCCGGCACCGTACCGATTCCGACCACCCGCGCCCCTTCCGGCAGGATGGATCCGCTCCGAAGTCCGGGGCGGGCGAAGGCGTGGCGGCGAGGAGAGCGGACGGTGCAGTACGGCGGGATGTCCCCGGAGTTCCTGGAGGGGTACACCACGCTCCTCGCCGAGGTGTCGGACACCGGGCGGCTGCCCCGGCGCGCGGAGCTGGACGCGCTGCGCGAACTGGGCGAACGGGCCGCCGAGTCGGGGCACGGGCTGCGCGAGGCGGTCGGGCTCTTCCTGGGGGAGACGCGGCGGGTGTGGGGCACGCTGCCGGGGGTGGCGCGGGCCGCGGGCGCCGCGGAGCGGGCCCGTACCGGCGACGCCGTGCTGGGCGCGGTGGACGCCGCGATCGCCGCGTTCGGCGAGGGCCACGAACGCGCGCAGCGGCTCGCCGTACGCCAGGAGGAGGCCGAGCGCCGCGAGTTCGTCGACGACCTCCTGTACGGGCGCAGCGACCTGGGGCGGCTGGCCGAGCGCGCCGAGCGGTTCGGGCTGCGGCTGGCCCACGAGCACGCGGTCGCGGTGGCCGAGGGCGACGAGCCCTTCGACGACATCCACCCGGTCGCCCGCCGGGTCGAACGCGAACTGCTCGGCCGGTTCGGCGACCGCGACGTGCTGATCACCACCAAGGAGGGCCGGCTGATCTGCGTCGGCGCGAGCCGCGAGCGCACCGTCCTGGACGCCTTCGCCACCTACGCGCGCTGGCCCGACGTGGGCCGTCCCGGCGCCCGGCGGGTGGCCCTCGGCCGGCCGCACTCCGGCGCCGGCGGCGTGGTCCGCTCGTACGAGGAAGCCCTCGGCGCGCTGGAGCTGGCCGAGCAGCTGGAGCTGGACGAACCGGTGCTGCGCGCCGCCGACCTGCTGGTCTTCCCCGTGCTGCTGCGCGACCGGGCGGCCATGGCCGACCTGGTGCGCACCGTCCTCGGCCCGCTGACGCAGTCGCGCGGCGGCGCCGGGCCGCTGCTGGAGACGATCGGGGCACTCGCGGCGTCCGGGTACGTGAACGCCGAGGCCGCCCGCCGCCTGAAGGTGAGCGTGCGCACCCTGTCGTACCGCCTGGAGCGCATCAAGTTCCTGACCGGCTACGACCCCTCCGACGGCCTCCAGCGCTTCACCCTGGAAACGGCGACGATGGGCGCGCGGCTGCTCGGCTGGCCGGACAAGCCGCTGTAGAGCGCGTCCCGGAGGGGGATTTCGGCCGCCACCCCTACTCTCCGGCCACCTCCGCCGACAAGACCGCCGCTCGTTAACAGGACATCAGGAACGCGTAAAGATTGCCGGGATCCGGCAATGTGCGGCACCCCCTCCCCTTGCCACCATCAAGGAACCGGCAGGCACACCGCGAACGGGGGACGGACGGCATGGGCGACTTCGGGGCATTCACACGGGCCGCGCTCGCCTTCCCGGCCGTCCTGTTCACCTTCGCGCTGCTGGTGGTGGCCGCCTACTGGCTGCTGGTGCTGATCGGCGGGGCAGGCGTCGACATCCTCGACGGGGGTGAGGGTGTCGACGGCGGCTCCGCCGGTCCCGCCGGACTGCCCGTGACGGTCGCCCTCTCGCTCGGCGTCCTGATCGCCTGGACCGTCTCCCTGACCGGTGCCGCGCTGACCGACAACCCACGGCTGCGCGCCGCAGCCCTGGGCCTCGCGCTGTGCGCCGCCTGGTTCGGCACCCGCGCCGCGGCGCGCCTGGCCCGCCGCCTGCTGCCTCCTGAACGGGTCGCCTCCCGCGACGACTTCGTCGGCCGGGTGTGCGTGGTCCGCACCGGCCGGGTCACCGCCGACTTCGGCCAGGCCGAGGTGCGCGCCGACGACGGTTCGACGGCCGTCGTCCAGGTCCGTACGCAGGAGAGCGGGCTCACCGCCGGAAGCAGCGCGCTGATCTTCGATTACGACGCCGACGGCGAGTTCTTCCGGGTCGCGCCCTTCGACGCCGCCCTGGACCCGTACGGCGCGGGCGCCTGAGCGCGGGCCGGCCACCGACCGCACCCGTACGGCCCGGCCGCCCGGGCGCCGACCGACCACCGACCGGAGCGCGCCGCGCCGCCATGCGCGCCGCCGCGCCCGCCGGACTCCCCGACACACCGCAGGGACTGATGCACCGATGGATGCCATCACCGTAGGAATCGGCGTGACCGTCGCCGTGGCCGTGCTGATCGTGCTCGTCACGGTCCTCGCCCTGACCCGCCTCTACCGCAAGGTCCACCAGGGCCAAGCCCTGATCGTCTCCAAGTACCGCAAGGTCGATGTGACCTTCACCGGCTCGGTGGTGCTGCCGGTGCTGCACAAGGCCGAGGTGATGGACATCTCGGTGAAGACCATCGAGATCGGCCGCACCGGCCACGAGGGCCTGATCTGCCGGGACAACATCCGCGCCGACATCCGCATCGCGTTCTTCGTGCGGGTCAACAAGACCCGCGAGGACGTGGTCAAGGTCGCCCAGGCCATCGGCACCGAGCGGGCCAGCGACGTGGGCACGCTCCAGGAGCTGTTCAACGCCAAGTTCTCCGAGGCGCTCAAGACCGTCGGCAAGCAGCTCGACTTCCAGGACCTCTACACCAAGCGGGACGAGTTCCGGGACCGGATCATCGCCGTCATCGGGACCGACCTCAACGGCTACAGCCTGGAGGACGCGGCGATCGACTATCTGGAGCAGACCCCGCTGGACCAGCTCGACACCGCCAACATCCTCGACGCGCAGGGCATCCGCAAGATCACCGAGCTGACCGCGATCGAGCATGTGCGCACCAACGAGTACCGGCGCAACGAGGAGAAGGAGATCACCCGGCAGAACGTCGACGCCCGGGAGGCCGTCCTGGAGCTGGAGCGCCGGCAGGCCGACGCGGAGATCCGCCAGCAGCGCGAGATCGCCACCGTACGCGCCAAGGAGGAGGCCGAGACGGCCCGCGTCCAGGCCGAGGAGCGGCTGCGCTCGCACTCCGCGCACCTGAGGACCGAGGAAGCGCTCGGCATTCAGAACGAGAACCGCGAGCGCGAGATCGCGGTGGCCCAGAAGAACCGCGAGCGCGTCATCGCCATCGAGAACGAGCGCATCGAGAAGGACCGCCTCCTGGAGGTCATCGCCCGCGAGCGGGAGACCCAGCTGACCCGGATCGCCGCCGACAAGGAGGTCGAGGCGGAGAAGCGGGAGATCGCGGACGTCGTACGGGAGCGGATCGCGGTCGAGAAGACCGTCGCCGCGCAGGAGGAGGAGATCAAGAAGCTGCGTACGGTCGAGGAGGCCGAGCGCGAGCGGCAGTCGATGATCATCCGCGCCGAGGCCGAGGCGCAGCAGCGGCTGGTCAAGGACATCAAGGCGGCCGAGGCCGCCGAGCAGGCCGCCGCCCACCGGGCCGCGGAGGAACTGACCCTGGCCGAGGGCCGGCGCAAGGCCGCCGACCTGGACGCCCAGGCCAAGATCCGGCTCGCCGAGGGCACCCAGGCCGAGGCCGCCGCCGCCGGACTGGCCGAGGTCAAGGTACGGGAGATGAACGCGGCCGCCGTCGAGAAGGCCGGCCGGGCCGAGGCGGAGGCGGCCGAGGCGCTGCTCAGGGCCGAGGCGGCCGGGCTCACCGAGAAGGCCGCGGCGATGGCGGCGCTGGACGCGGCGAGCCGGGAGCACGAGGAGTACCGGCTGCGGGTGGCGGCCGACAAGGAGGTCCGCCTCGCGGGCCTGGACACCCAGCGGCAGATCGCCGAGGTCCAGGCGAAGGTGCTGGCCACCGGCCTGGAGCACGCGAAGATCGACATCGTCGGAGGGGAGAGCGTCTTCTTCGACCGGCTGGCCGGCTCGATCGGCACCGCAAAGGGGCTGGACGCGCTGGTCGAGCGCTCCGAGACGGTCCGTACGGCCGCCGGGCCGTGGCTGGACAAGAACGGCTCCACCTTCACCAAGGACCTGACCGCGATGCTCGGCGGGCTCGGCGCGGCCGGGCTGCGCGATCTGACCCTGGCGGGCGCCCTGACCAAGCTCATCGACCGGGGCGGCCCGCAGTCCGGACAGCTCCGGAGCCTGCTGGACGCCGCCCACGCCAACGGCCTCGCGGACACCCGGATCGCCGACGCGGTCGCGGCACCGCCGTCGGCCAACGGCGCGGCGGTGGCGGGGAAGTAGCCGCGGACACGGCCGCGTACGGGGCGGGTTGGCGCCCCGTACGCGGCAGCGGCAACAGGCCGGCGTACGCGTGCGAAACGCGGCGGCCAGGAGGGCCGGCGACCCGGCCCGTACGCAGGGACAGGAGAGGCAATTCGTGCAGGATCTCGTACAGGACGCCGCGCAGGGCCTCGTGGCAAAGACGGACACCGGCGCGCCGGCCCAGGCCCCCGGCCACGGCGGTGACCTCGCCGACGGTACGTACGAGGTGCTGCGCGACCGTCTCGCGCGCGCCGCCGCCGACCTCGCCGAGCGGGCCCGTACCCTCAACGCCCGCCGCGTCGAGGCCTTCGGCGGTACGGACCTCGCACTGCTCGGCACCGGCCGTGTCCACACCGCCGACGCGTCCGTGCTCCGCGACGCGGTGGCGGTCGGCGGCCTGCTGCTGACCGGCCGCAACGGGCTGCCGGAGCCCGGCGCGCCCGCGACCACCGTCCCGGACGTCTTCGCCCTGCACCGCCTCCACGTCGGCGATGACGACGTACGCCTCGAACCGGCGGACACCGACGCGCTGCCCGGGCTCCTGGACGACCCGCGGTTCCACCGGGACTTCGAGGAGCTGTACCGCTACTACCGCCAGGCCCGGCTGCTCCGGATCCGCCGTACGGGCACCCTGCTCCTCGCCGTCTTCCAGACCGGCGAACGGCTCGACGACCAGCGCGTACTGCGCTGGAAACTCCCCGCGGCCGGAGACACCACTCCCGTCTACATGGACGCCAAGGGCGACCGCGACCACACCGCCCCGCCCGCTTACGAATTTCCCTGGACGCCCGCCACCCGCGATAACCAGATACCCGGCCGCTTTCCGCAGCTGTCCCTCCAGGACGAGGTGTTCCTCTCGACCGCGGGCGGCGCGCTCACCCTGAAGGCCGAGCCCGATACGGAGACGGCCGACGGGCTCTACTCCGAGCCGGTGGACGAACCCCTCCAGTCCCTCGCGGACGCCGAGGTCGCGCACGCGTGTGTCGGGCCGCTGATTCTGGTGCGGGTCCGTCCGTACAAGGAGTCCGCACACCGTTACCTCGTTTACAACACCCGCACCCGGGACGTACGCCGGATCGACGCCATCGGGCAGGCGTGCCGCGCGCTGCCCGAGGACCAGGGCATCGTCTTCCCCGGCGGCCACTACCTCACCACCGGAACCACTCGAACCTTCGACACCGACACCACCGGCCTCGCCTTCGACCGCGAACAGCGCTCTCCGAACGGCGAGGACGTCCTCTACGCCTTCCACGACCGCGCCGACGGCCGCAGCCTGCTCCTCCCGTACAACCTCGTCCGCGAGGAGGCCGCCACCCCGCTGACCGCGTACGGCCACGCGCTGCTCGACGACGGCACCCTGGCCGTCCTGCGCGGCCCCCGGGAACCGGGCCGCGTCCACCCGGTCCAGATCTGGCGCACCCCGTTCACCTCCGACGCGCACGCCGCGGCGCAGCCGTCCGGCGGCGGTCCGCTGGCCCGCATCGGCAACGCCGAGCTGGTACGCGGCGTCTCCGACGCGCTCTCGGTCGCCCGCATGGCCACCGACATGGCCCCGGCGGGCCCGGTGTTCGAGGCCATCGCCGCGGCCGCCGCCCGGGTCGCCGACCGCCACCACTGGCTGGACGACGCCGAACTCGGCGCGCTGGGCCAGCCGTTGGAAGCCGTACGGGCCGCCGCCGGCCAGGTCGTCGAGGAGTTCGCGCGCGTCACCGAACTGCGCCAACAGGCCGCGACCGCGCTGGCGGAGGCCGCCGAACACACCACCGCGCTGGTCCGGCGCATCCGCGGCGAGCAGCCCACCACGGCCGACGCGTGGGCCCGAGCCCTCACCGAACTGCACCACGCCCAGGGGCACCTGGAAACCCTGCGCCAGACCCGGCACATCGACCTGGACCGGCTCGCGGAACTCTCCGCCGGGCTCGCCGACGACCTGGCCGACACCGGACACCGGGCCGTCGCCTTCCTCAGCGGCGAGGACGCCTTCGCCGCCACCCACCGCGCCGTCGCCGAACTGACCGACGAAGCCGCCGCGGTGGCCACCGCCGCCGACGCCGGACCGCTGGCCGCGCGCATCGACGCCCAGGCCGACGGTCTGCGCGTGGTCACCGAGGTCGTCGGCACCCTCGACATCGCCGACACCACCGTACGGACCGGTGTCCTGACCCGCGCGGGCGACGTGCTCGGCGCCGTCAACCGCGCCCGCGCCACCCTGGACGCCCGGCGCCGGGACCTGCTCGACGCGGAAGGCCGCGAGGAGTTCGCGGCACAGCTCGCGCTGCTCGGACAGGCCGTGGCGGGCGCACTGGCCGCCGTCGGCACACCCGAGGCGTGCGACGACGAACTCGGCCGTCTGCTCCTGCAACTGGAGAACCTGGAAGCGCGCTTCGGCGCGTTCGACGAGCACCTGGAACGGATCGCCGACCGGCGTGAGGAGATCCACGAGGCGTTCGCCGCCCGCAAACAGGCCCAGCTCGACGCCCGCGCCCGGCACACCGACCGGCTCGCCGGGTCGGCCGGCCGCGTCCTGGCCACCGTCACCCGCCGGGCCGCCGCCCTCGCCTCCCTCGCCGACGTCAACGCCTTCTTCGCCGCCGACCCGCTCGTCACCAAGGTCCGGGCCACCGCCGCCGAACTGCGCGACCTCGGCGACGCCGTCCGCGCCGACGAGCTGGACGGCCGCCTGACCGCCGCGCGCCAGGAAGCGGCCCGCGCGCTGCGCGACCGCACCGACCTCTACGACGCCACCGGCACCATCCGGCTCGGCCGTCACCGCTTCGCCGTCAACACCCAGCCCGTCGACCTGACGCTGGTCCCGCACCGGGACGGACTCGCGTACGCCGTCACCGGCACCGACTACCGCGCGCCCGTCCACGACGCGCGCCTGTCCGCCCACCGCGCCCTCCGGGACCAGCCGCTGGTCTCCGAATCTCCGCAGGTCTACCGGGCCGAGCACCTGGCCGCACTGATCTTCGCGGGGGACGGGACGGAGGCGGTCCCGGACCTGGCCGCGCTCCAGGAGGCGGCGGCCACCGACGCGCTGCTGCCACTGGTGCGCAAGGTGGCCGAGGCGCGGTACGACGAGGGGTACGACCGGGGCGTCCACGACCACGACGCCACCGCGATCCTCACCACCCTCCTCCGCCTGCACACGGCCGCCGGACCCCTGCGCTACCCGCCGCACCTGCGCGCGGCGGCCCAGCTCTTCTGGGCGTACGGCACCGACGACCGCACCCGCACGCTGTGGACCACCCGCGCCCGCTCCCTGGCGCGCGCCCGGACGGTGTTCGGGGCGGCGGCGGGGTGGGAGGCGCTGGCTGGGGAGATGGAGGGGGCGGCGGTCGGGGGGATCGCCGCCGCGGCGGCGGGGGGGG
>NZ_JOCQ01000102.1 GCF_000720725.1 Streptomyces rimosus subsp. rimosus | reverse complement strand
GCGGAAGGGGGTGTTGCGGGGCGGGCAGGCCCGTGGACGGTGGCGCGAGGGGGAAGTCGCCACTGTCCGAGGTGTTCACCGCGGGCGGTGGTGGTGGCGTGGAGGGGAAGGGCGGTACGGAGGGGAGCGGCGGCGATGCGCTGCTCTTGCGCGCCGGGGCGCCCGGAACCGGAGGCGTTTCTTCCGGCGCATCCGTACCCGTATCAGGCCCCGTACCGGTATCAGTCCCTGTACCCGTATCAGCCCCCGTACCCGCACGCGGGTCCGCGTTCGCAGGCGGGGCCGTCATCGCATCCGTACGAGAATCGGCCCTCGCACGCGGATCGCCCCCCGCACGCGGATCACCCCCCGCTCCCTCCGTCCGCAACGGCCCATCCGGCCCGAACCCCGCCGGCAGCGGTCCGATGTGGTCGAAGACCTCGACGATCTCGTCCTCGATGGTCGCTTCCGGAAGCAGCTCGGATGCCGCGAGCAGCGCCTTGCGCGCTCCGGCGGCCGTCTTGAAGCGCATGTCCGGGTCGGGCTGCAGCAGGTTGGCCAGCACCTGCCACAGCGGCTCCGCGATGCCCTCGGGCGCGTCCGGCGTCCCGTACTGCGCGAAGTGCTCGACCAGGCCCTGGGAGTCCGGCTTGGAGCCGGTCAGCAGGTGGACCGCGACCAGGCCGACCGCGAAGAGGTCGCCGGGGAAGTCGGGTTCGGCGCCCAGCATCTGCTCCGGCGCGAAGTAACCGGGTGTACCCACGACGTAGTTGGCGTCGGTCAGCCGCGGCTCGCCCTTGCGCATCGAGATGCCGAAGTCCGACAGCCGTACGTGCGGGCGGCCGGTGCCGGTGGCCTCCAGCAGGACGTTCGCGGGTTTGATGTCGCGGTGCACGACCCCTTCCGCGTGGACCGCGGTCAGGCCGGACAGCAGCTGGTCGAGCAGGACGCACACCAGGCGCGGCGGCAGCGGCCCGTAGTCGCCCACCAGGTGCGCCAGCGAACCGCCGTGCACGAGGTCCATGGTGAACAGGACCTTGTCGTCGTCCGCGGCCCAGCTCGCGGGGGCGAGCACATGCGGGTGGTCGATCCGTACGGCCTGCTCGCGCACGAAGCGCAACAGCGTGTGCGCGTCGCTCTGCTGCAGCACCTTGGCTGCCACATAGCGGCGGCGCCGCTGGTCCCAGGCGCGCCAGACGGCGCCCACGCCGCCCCGCCCGATCGGGTCGATCAGCTCGTACCGACCGGCGAAGACCTCACCCATTGCGCCCCGTCCGCGTATCGAACCACCGAACTGCCCGGCTCCCGGAGGGCGCCGCGTGCGCCGCTCCGGCTGTCCGCCGTCTAACTCTGGTGCGCCTCGTAGTGGGAGACCGCGTCGGCGGTGCGTCCCGCCCCGTAGACCCGGAGGAACTCTGCCAGTTCGGGGTGGGAGGGGGCGAGGGTGTTCGCGGCGTCGATGATGTCACCGGCGGCCGAGACCGAGCGCAGCAGCGACTGGATCTCCCGGACCACGCGCCGTACGGTCGTCGCCCCCGTGGACGAGGCGGTCTGCGCGGTGTTGTTCAGCACCGAGCCGCCCGCGGTCTTCTTGATCTCTTCCATCCGGTCGGTGGCCTCGGCGGCGCTGACGCTGCCGTCCGCGACCTGCCCGGCCAGCTCCTGGAGGGCCTGGACGCGCTGGACGACCGCCGGGTTGCCGATCTTCGCCCGCTGGCCGCTCATCAGCTGGGACAGCATGGGCGCGGACAGGCCCAGCACGGACGCGAGGCGCGCCTGGTTGAGGCCGAGATCGTCGATGAGACGACGGAACAGCGCTCCAAGGGGCTCCCCGTACCAGCTCCGCTGCAGCTCCCGAGCACGCGCGGTGGCTTCTTGCTGTGCTGCGTCCATGGCGTCTCCCCTGTCTCCCCGATCGCGCTTCGCTGCCGCGAATCTCGCGGAGCATCCTACGGAGAGCACCTGCGCGCGGCGATACCCGGTCGGGAAACCTCCCGGGCACCGGGTACCCTGGTTCGCGACGGGGCCTTAGCTCAGTTGGTAGAGCGCTGTCTTTGCATGGCAGATGTCAGGGGTTCGACTCCCCTAGGCTCCACTCGTCAAACCCCTCTGACCTGCGGGAACATGGTCGGAGGGGTTTTTGCGTGGGTTTCCCGGGGCGTGGGGCGGCCGTTGAGCCGACCCGTGCCGGCGCCGCGCCCGATGTTTGCTCCCGGCGGGCTCACGCCTGTGCGGAAGAGCGTTTCGAATGGCGCGGAATGTGTCGTGAACGGGCCGTGCCGCAGGTCCACGGTGGACTGCGGCACGGCCCGGACTCCTACAGGTGTGGGACGTCAGGGTGTGGGGCCCTTCGGTTCGTCGGCCTCGGCCTGCTTGGCCTGGACCTCCGGGTCCAGGACGGCGTCGTCGACGGCGGTCAGGGTGGTGCGTTCGTTGACCTCGGTGGCGGCCGGGGGCTCGACCAGCCAGTCCGGGTTGGCCTGCTTGTCCCACCACTTCCAGGCGGCGAAGGCGCCGCCCGCGAGGAGCCCGACGATGGCGAGGCGCTTGGCGGCCTTGCCGGCGCGCCGGCGGCGGTTGTGCTTCTTGACGATCTTCTCGATCTCCTTGGCCGACACCTGGCCGCGCAGGGCGGCGAGGGCGGCGGTGCCGCGGGCCACGGCCTGGTCGCGGACCGGCTCGGCCGCGGCGCGCGCGCTCTGCACGGCGTGCTCGACGCGCGGCGCCGTGTAGTCGGCGGCCTGGCGCGCGGCCTTGCGGGTGCGGACGGCGGCCTTGGTCGCGGCCTTGTCGACCTTCGGTGGCAGGGTGCCGCGGGCGTGTTCCAGGCGGGGCTGCACATGGGCGTCGTACTGGCTGCGTGCCTGGTGAGCGGCCTCGGCCACCTTGGGTGCCAGTCGCGTACGGGCCTCGTGCGCGTAGTGCGCGGCGGTGTCCTTGGCCGTACCGGCATACGGAGCCACCACCTCCGCCGCGTGCCGCACGCTGTCCTTGGCCGAACTGGTCGCCGCGCGCACGCTGTCCTTGCGGGTCACGGGATCCTCCTCCTCGGTGGCGTGTCCGGGGGGCTCGGGGGTTGTTCCCCAATGTCTGCTGTGTCGCCTGTCCACCCAAATCAAGATCATGCCTGCACACGCGCCGTACGGCATGTGCGAGCGGGCATCCGGGTCATTGGGGACCTTACGGAGCCTTGTGATGACAATGCCACGCTTCGGCGGTCCGTGCGCCGGTTCGGCGGGTACTGGTGACCGAAAGAGAAGCGGGAACGTGGGCCGGTGTCCGGGTGCCGGGCGGGTGTCCATGCGAGGATCGGGATTCGTCAGTGCAGACTTATGGAAGGTAGATCGTGGCTGAGCAGCTCTACGCCACCCTGAAGACGAATCAGGGCGACATCGAGATTCGGCTCCTGCCGAACCACGCGCCGAAGACGGTGAAGAACTTCGTCGAGCTCGCCAAGGGCGAGCGCGAGTGGACCCACCCGCAGACCGGTCAGACGTCCACGCAGAAGCTGTACGACGGCACGGTCTTCCACCGGGTGATCAGCGGCTTCATGATCCAGGGAGGCGACCCGCTGGGCAACGGCACCGGCGGCCCCGGGTACGAGTTCGCGGACGAGTTCCACCCGGACCTGGCCTTCAACAAGCCGTACCTGCTCGCCATGGCCAACGCCGGCCCGGGCACCAACGGCTCGCAGTTCTTCATCACGGTGTCCGCGACCGCCTGGCTGACCGGCAAGCACACCATCTTCGGCGAGGTCACCAACGACGCGAGCAAGAAGGTCGTGGACGCCATCGCGGCGACCCAGACCAACCCGCGTACGGACCGCCCGGTCAACGACGTCGTGATCGAGTCGGTCGTCGTCGAGAGCCGCTGACGCGCGGCGCCCGGCCCCGAGCGGACTCAGGTGCGTGCGGGTGACGGGTGTACGGGAACATTGCGCCCCGCCCGGTCGTAGATCGGGTGGGGCGCGCACTTCGTTCGTGCGGTGACGTCCGCACGGATCGCGACGAGGGACCGAGGGGACCATGGACCAGGTGCCAGGCAGCCCGCAGGAGCCGCGGGACGCGCGCGCGGGCGATTCCGCGCCCGGCTGCTACCGCCACCCGGACCGTCCGACGGGCATCACGTGTACGCGCTGTGAGCGGCCCGTCTGCCCCGAGTGCATGGTCAGCGCGTCGGTCGGATTCCAGTGCCCGGAGTGCGTACGCGGCGGCAGCGGTACGGGCCGTACGGCGCAGGCCACCGCACCCCGGACCATCGCCGGCGGCACACTGGCCGCGGACACCCGGCTGGTCACCAAGATCCTGCTCGGCATCAACGTCGCGGTGTTCCTCGCGGTGCTGGCGGTGGGCGACGGACTGGTGCAGGACCTGGAGATGATCGGCGGGGCCTTCACCCGGGAGGATCTGCGGTTCATCGGCGTCGCCGAGGGCGAGTGGTACCGCCTGCTGACCGCGGTCTTCCTCCACCAGGCACCGATGCACATCGCCTTCAACATGCTGTCCCTGTGGTGGCTCGGCCCGCCGCTGGAGGCGGCCCTCGGCCGGGTCCGCTTCCTCGCGCTCTACCTGCTCTCCGGCCTCGGCGGCAGCGCGCTGTCATATCTGCTGGCCGCGCAGAACCAGCCGTCGCTGGGCGCGTCCGGCGCGATCTTCGGGCTGCTCGGCGCGACGGCCATACTGATGCGCCGTCTGAGCTACGACATGCGGCCGGTGCTGATCCTGCTCGCGCTCAACCTGGTCTTCACCTTCGCCTGGCCCAACATCGCCTGGCAGGCGCACGTCGGCGGGCTGGTCGTGGGCGCCGCGGTGGCGTACGGGATGGTGCACGCGCCGCGCGCGCGGCGGGCGTTCGTGCAGGGCGCGACGTGCGCGGTGGCTCTCCTGGTGATCGTCGCGGTGGTGTGGGTGCGGACCGGCCAGCTCATGGGCTGAGCGGTCCACGCGTCGGCTGACCGGCTCACGTACCGGCTCGACCGGTCGGCTCGTCGGATGAGCCGATGATGTGGGCACAGTGTGCCGCCGCCCGGTTCCGGCCTGTGAAGAACCCTGGGCACAACGGGTTGTCCACAGCGGGAGCGGGATCTTGTGCACCGGGTGGAAAAGGCCGGTCACGGACCGTGCCGGGACGCGTTTGCCCAGGAAGAACAGGGTGGAACGGCGGTACGGGGTACGGTCCGCCAGTCACACCGGCGTCAACGGCCGGGAAGTTATCCACAGATCTTCTGAAGTTTTCCCCGGCTGTGGATAACCGTGTGGATGGCCTTGGGCAGGGCTTGCGCCGGGGCCGTGGAACCGGGGCACGCGGGAAGTCGGCGCACCGGGCCGGGCGGCGGCCCGGTGGCCTCTGCGGGCCCGCGCTACCGGCCGGGCCCGACGGCAGCCGACGTCCCCGCTACTTCCACTGCGTGGACACGCCGAAGCCCAGCGCGATGAAGCCGAAGCCGCACACGATGTTCCAGTTGCCCATCGCCTTGACGGGCAGATCGCCCCCGGTCACGTAGAAGAGCACGATCCACACCAGACCGATCAGGAACAGCGCCAGCATCACCGGAGCCACCCAGCCCCGGCCGGAACTCATGCGCAGATTGGTCGTCTGCTTCGCCGGCGGCGGCGTGAAGTCGTCCTTCTTGCGGATCCGTGACTTCGGCACGAGGAACTCTCCTGTCGATGATCTGCGTGACCGCACTGAGGGCGGATGATGCTGCTGACGGGCCGGGGCGACGGGAAGAGTTTTCCCTCCCCGGGCGTCCGTTAGCGTAGTGCTTCCGCGGCGTAGTAAGGAGCAAGGGTACGTTGAGCACTTCCGCCGACTCCCCCGGCCGCCCGTCGCGCCGCCGTCTGCGGCCGGTGCGTCTGCTGACGCTGGCGGTCTTCGCGCTGGCCGGACTGATCTTCTGGCTGAGTTTCGACACCGCGCGCGGTACGGACCTGCGCTCGGACGACTCGATGCTGCGCCTGTCCGACCTCATCCAGGAACGCAGCCACAAGAACGGCGCCCACGACGAGCGCAACGCCGCGCTGCGCGACGAGGTCGACACCCTCGCGCACCAGGACAGCGGCAGCACGCAGGCCGAGGACGCCAAGCTGGCGGCGCTGGAGAAGAATGCGGGCACCAAGCCGGTCGCCGGCCAGGCGCTGACCGTCACCCTGACCGACGCCCCGCCGAACGCCACCGCCAAGATCCCCGGTGTGCCGGAGCCGCAGCCCAACGACCTGGTCATCCACCAGCAGGACCTGCAGGCCGTGGTCAACGCCCTGTGGCAGGGCGGCGCCGAGGGCATCCGGGTCATGGACCAGCGGCTGATCTCCACCAGCGCGGTGCGCTGCGTCGGCAACACGCTGATCCTCCAGGGCCGCGTCTACTCGCCGCCGTACAAGGTCACCGCCGTGGGCGACCGGGACAAGCTGAACAGGGCGCTGACCGCCTCCCCCGCCATCCAGAACTACCTCCAGTACGTGAACGCCTACGGCCTCGGCTGGAAAGTCGAGCAGCAGGAGGCGGTGACTCTGCCCGGCTACTCCGGCACAGTGGATCTCCACTACGCACAGCCTGTGAAGCCGTGACCCGCCGGCCGCCCGCACCGGCGCCGGCGGCCGGGGAGGGGGCGGTCCGGGATGACGGTACGGTCCGGTGCGGCGGCGCGGTCCGGGGCGCGGGGGCGGCCGGGGGCCGGAGGCCGGCCCGGCGGGGTGGCGCGGCTGGTCGTCCGGACGGTCAGCGAGGTGTGCGTCACCGCCGGCACGCTGATCGTGCTCTTCGTGGTCTACGTCCTGTTCTGGACGGGAGTACGGGCCGACAGCGCGATGGACGGCGAGATCGGCAAGCTCCAGGACCAGTGGTCCACCGGCCCGGTCGCCGCCGGGACACCCGGGGCCACCGGCGGGCAGCCGAGCGGTCCCGGGAAGCAGCCGCCGTACGAGAACGGCAAGTCCTTCGCCGTGATGTACATCCCGCGCTTCGGCGCCGACTGGAGCAAGCCCGTGCTGGAGGGCACCGCGGTGGATGTCCTCAAGAAGGGACTCGGGCACTACGGGCGCACCGCGCGCCTCGGTGAGACGGGCAACTTCGCGGTCGCCGGACACCGCCGTACCTACGGCGACCCCTTCAAGGACTTCCCGCGGCTGCGGCCGGGGGACGCGGTGGTGCTCACGGACGGCACGACGTGGTTCACGTACCGGATCGACCGGCGCCCGTACCGGACGCTGCCCACCGACATCGGCGTCATCGACCCCGTACCGCGCGAATCGGGATACAGCGGGCCAGGCCGCTACCTCACGCTGACGACCTGCGAGCCGGAGTGGGGCCACAGTCACCGGCTGATCGCCTGGGCACACCTGGATTCCACCCAACCCGTGGAGCGTGGACGGCCGTCGGCTTTGACCGGCTGAGCCCCCGGTCCGGGCCCCCGCCCTTTAGTCTGGTGGGGCGATCGGCATCGATCGGCACGGTCATCGTCATCGGCGAGTAGGGACAGCGACAGCATGTACGGCTGGATCTGGCGGCATCTGCCGGGCAACGCATGGGTGAAGGCGCTGGTTTCACTCGTGCTCGTGCTGGCGATCGTCTACGTGCTCTTCCAGTACGTCTTCCCGTGGGCGGAGCCGCTGCTCCCCTTCAACGACGTCACGGTCGACCGAGGGATGGGCGCCGTCCGATGACCGCACGGATCCTCGTCGTCGACAACTACGACAGCTTCGTCTTCAACCTCGTCCAGTACCTCTACCAACTCGGTGCCGAGTGCGAGGTGCTGCGCAACGACGAGGTGGAGCTGCGGCATGCTCAGGACGGGTTTGACGGCGTTCTGCTTTCCCCTGGGCCGGGCGCCCCCGAGCAGGCCGGTGTCTGCGTCGACATGGTCCGGCACTGTGCCGACACGGGCGTGCCGGTCTTCGGCGTCTGCCTCGGGCTGCAGTCGATGGCGGTCGCGTACGGCGGTGTCGTGGGCCGGGCCCCCGAGCTGCTGCACGGCAAGACGTCCCTGGTCTCCCACGAGGGCGCGGGCGTCTTCAAGGGCCTGTCCACCCCCTTCACCGCCACCCGCTACCACTCCCTGGCCGTGCAGCCCGGCACCGTCCCCGACGAGATGGTGGTCACCGCCTGGACCGGCGACGATGCCGAGACCGGCGTGGCGATGGGCCTGCGGCACCGGGAACTGCCGGTGGAAGGCGTCCAGTTCCACCCCGAGTCGGTGCTGACCGAGTGGGGCCACCGGATGCTCGCCAACTGGCTGGCGGAGTGCGGCGATCCCGGTGCGGTGGAGCGTTCGGCGGGGCTCGCCCCGGTGGTCGGCAAGGTCGGCGCGTGACCGACCTCCGCCCCGAACGCGAGGGGAGGCCCTACGGCCCGTCGCGCGACGCCGACGGTACGTACGGCCGGGAGGCGTTCGAGGCGGCCGTGGGACAGCTGGCCGACCCGCTGATGGACCCGCTGCCGGGCCCCCCGCCGGCGTCGCAGCCGCGACCGGACGCCGACCGCGACACGCAGGGCCCCGGCCCCGGCTTGAGCCGTCCGGACACCGGGCCGGACGCCGCATCCTCCCCGTCGCGTTCCGCTTCCGCGAGCAGCGGTTCGCCGTGGTTCCGCCCGCGTCAGGCGGAGACGCAGACCCAGGCGACGGACCCCGAGCCGCAGCCCTCGGCCCAGCCCCAGGCCGCGGCGCAACCCGGTCCGTACGAGGATCTGGCCCGTCCGTACGTCGAGCAGGTCGACCCGTACGTGGAGCAGGTCGACCCGTACGTCGAGCAGTCCGCTCCGTACGTCGAGCAGTCCGCTCCGTACGTCGAGCAGTCCGCTCCGGACGAGGATCAGCCCGGGCCGCCCGGGCCGTACGCCCCGATACCCGACGCCGAGACCATGGCGCTCCGGCAGGCCGAGAAGGGCGGCGACCGCGGTGGGCCGGACGTTGTTTCACGTGAAACCGACGCGTCGCCGACCACCCCGCCGACGACCGGTGGCCGCGCCGCCCGGCGTAAAGCCGCCCAGGAGGCCGCCAAACGCGGGAACAGGCGTGGACGGCGTGGTTCCCCGGCAGAGGCCGCCACCGCCCCCTCCTCGGGCGCTGAGACGTCTTCCGCCCCCATGTCGCGGCTGGAGGCCCGACGGGCCGAGCGGGCGCGCAAGGACAGCGCCGGCGTCATCATGAGCCGTGCCCTGGGCGAGGTGTTCATCACCCTCGGCGTTCTGATGCTGCTCTTCGTCACCTATCAGCTGTGGTGGACGAACGTCCGGGCGCAGCAGCAGGCGGGCGGTACCGCCAACAGCCTGGAGCACGAGTGGGACGAGGGCGGTGAGGACCGCAAGCCGGACGCCTTCACGCCGGGCCAGGGCTTCGCGATCCTGTATATCCCCAAGCTGGACGTGAAGGTCCCGGTCGCGGAGGGCATCAGCAAGCCCGCGGTGCTGGACCGCGGCATGGTCGGCCACTACGACAAGAACAGCGTGAAGACGGCGATGCCCTGGGACAAGCAGGGCAACTTCGCCGTGGCCGGGCACCGCAACACCCATGGCGAGCCGTTCCGCTACATCAACAGGCTCACCAAGGGCGACAAGATCGTCGTCGAGACGCGCAGCACGTACTACACGTACACGATGGAGAGCATCCTCCCGCAGACCTCCCCGCGGAACATCGGGGTGATCGGCCCGGTGCCGAAGGGCTCCGGGTTCACCGGCCCCGGCCGCTACCTCACGCTCACGACCTGCACTCCGGAGTTCACCAGTACCTACCGGATGATCGTCTGGGGCAAGATGGTCGAGGAGCGGCCGCGGAGCAAGGGCAAGCCGGATGCGCTCGTCAGCTGAGCGAACGTAAGAGGGGTACCACGCGGTGACTGCCACCGGACACGACGAGGACACCGGCCCGGCGGCGGAGGCACCGGCGTCCGTGCCGCCGCGCCGGCTGCGCAGGCGCGTCGCCGCCGTCGTCAGCGTCATCGGCGAGCTGCTGATCACCTTGGGGCTGATCCTGGCCCTCTTCGTCGTCTACTCGCTGTGGTGGACGAACGTCCTGGCCGACCGCGAGGCGCACAAGCAGGGCGACACGGTGCGCCGGAACTGGGCGACGACGCCGACGGGCCCGGGCGCGCTCGACACCAAGGACGGCATCGGATTCCTGCACGTCCCGGCGATGAAGAACGGCGAGGTGCTCGTCAAGAAGGGCATCGACCCCGACATCCTCAACGAGGGAGTGGCCGGCTACTACACCGAGCCGGTCAAGTCGGCCCTGCCGCAGGACAAGCGGGGCAACTTCTCGCTCGCGGCGCACCGCGACGGGCACGGCGCCAAGTTCCACAACATCGACAAGCTCAAGAACGGCGACGCGATCGTCTTCGAGTCCAAGGACACCTGGTACGTCTACAAGGTCTACGCGTCGCTGGACGAGACCTCGAAGTACAACGTGGACGTCCTGGACAAGGTCCCCGAGGAGTCCGGCAAGCGCAAGCCGGGCCGCTACATCACGCTGACGACCTGCACGCCGGTCTACACCTCCACGTACCGCTACATCGTCTGGGGCGAGCTGGAGCGCACCGAGAAGGTCGACGCCAAGCGCACCCCGCCGAAGGAACTGCGCTGACGACGGCGCGAGCCGCACCGCACGACGCCGCCCCCGGCCCCGTGCCGGGGCCGCACGGCAAAGCCCCGGCCCCTTCCCAGGGTGCCGGGGCTTTCCCGTACAGCGGCGGTCGGTGGCCGGCGGTCAGCGCTTGTGCCGGCCCCACCAGTTGTCGAATATGCCGCCCTCGTCACCGCCGTCGTGGTCCCCGCTGGGGGAGCCGCCCATCGTGGTGAGCGTCACCGTCGTGGACCCGGGGTTGGACGGCGTGTTCGGCTGCGGGTCCTGGGTGATCACGCGGGCCTTGTCGTCCTGCGAGCTGCCGTTCGCGAACTGGATGTTCGTGAAGCCGGCGTCCTGCAGGGCCTTCTTGGCGTCCTTGACGGACTGGCCGACGACGGTGGGCACCGGCTTCTGCTCGGCCGCCTTGCCGACGGTCAGCGTGATCGTCGAGCCGTTCCTGGCCTGCGAGTTGCCGCCCGGGGTCTGTGAGATGACCTTGCCGGCCTGGTTCGGGTCGGAGGTCTCCTGCTCGGTCTTCGCGACCTGGAACCCGAGGTCCGTGAGCTGCTTCTGCGCCGCGTTGAAGTCCTGGCCGGTCACCTGCGGCACCGTGGTCGTCGGCGACTTCTTGGCGACCACCAGCGTGATCTTGGACTTCTTGGTGCCCTCGCTCTGCCCCTTGGGGTCCTGGTCGACGACCGTGCCCTCCGGACGGTCGGAGACCCGCTCGGTCTTCTGGACGTCCTGGAAGCCCTTCTTGTTCAGGTCGTCCTTCGCCTTGTCGAAGGTCAGGCCCGTGACGTCGGGGATGGTGACCTTCTCCGGCCCGGTGCACATCGTCACCGACACCGTTCCGTCCTTGGCGACCGTCTGGTCGGCCGCCGGCTGCTGCTTGGTGACCTGGCCCTTCTCGGCGTTCTCGCAGGCGGTGCTGCCGTCCTTGACAACCTTGAAGCCGCCGTTGACGCCGCGCTGCTTGGCCTCTTCGAAGGTCTTGCCCGTCAGGTCCGGCACCTTGAGGTCGTTGTTGGTGTTCTGGCCGGTGAACATCGCCTTGCCGATGAAGATCGCACCGGCCAGGACGAGGATGCCCGCGATGACGAGCAGGATCGTCGAGGTGTGTTTCTTCTTCTGGCCGCCACCGCCGCGGCGCCGGTCGGGCCGCTCGTCGTAGCCGTAGCCGCCGTCGTCCGGGTTCATCGGCGGCAGCATCGAGGTCTGACCGGCCGGGTCCTGCGGGCGCAGCATTGCCGTCGGCTGGTCCTGGTCGTAGCCGACCGCGCCGAGGGCCGCGGTGGCCGCGACGGGCTGCCCGTCGAGGGCCGCCTCGATGTCGGCGCGCATCTCGTCCGCCGACTGGTAGCGGTAGTCGGGGTCCTTGACCAGGGCCTTGAGGACGATGGCGTCCATCTCGGGCGTGATCTCGGGGTCGAAGGCGCTCGGCGGCTGCGGCTCTTCGCGTACGTGCTGGTAGGCGACGGCGACGGGCGAGTCGCCGACGAACGGCGGCCGGACCGTGAGCAGCTCGTAGAGCAGACAGCCGGTCGAGTACAGGTCCGAGCGGGCGTCGACCTGCTCGCCCTTGGCCTGCTCGGGCGAGAGGTACTGCGCCGTGCCGATGACCGCGGCGGTCTGCGTCATCGTCATCCCGGCGTCGCCCATCGCGCGGGCGATGCCGAAGTCCATGACCTTCACCTGGCCGGTGCGGGTCAGCATGACGTTGGCGGGCTTGATGTCGCGGTGGACGATGCCGGCCCGGTGGGAGTACTCCAGCGCCTGGAGCACGCCGATGGTCATCTCCAGCGACCGTTCGGGCAGCAGCTTGCGGCCGGAGTGCAGCAGTTCGCGCAGGGTGGAGCCGTCGACGTACTCCATGACGATGTACGGGATGGAGACGCCGTCGACGTAGTCCTCGCCGGTGTCGTAGACCGCGACGATCGACGGGTGGTTCAGCGAGGCGGCCGACTGGGCCTCACGGCGGAACCGGGCCTGGAAGGACGGGTCGCGGGCGAGGTCCACCCGCAGTGTCTTCACGGCGACGGTGCGGCCCAGGCGGGTGTCATGGGCGAGGTAGACCTCGGCCATGCCGCCGCGGCCGAGCACCGAGCCCAGCTCGTACCGGCCGCCGAGGCGACGCGGCTCTTCCATAAGCTTCTCCAGCCCTCTCCGTCAGTCCCGACCGCACCCGTGTGTGGTCCGGCGGTGTGCTGTTCGGGCATACCGTACCCGGCACGCCGTGCGGGGCCCGGCCGCGACCGGCACCTGATATCCGACCGGTATTGGCGTGACCGGGGTCACTTCTTGCCGTCGAGTACCGCCTCCATGACCTTCTTGGCGATGGGGGCGGCCAGCTTGCCGCCCGCGATGTCGCCGCGGAGCGTGTCCGAGCCCTCGATCACGACGGCGACGGCCACCGGCGTTCCCTTGGAGGTCTTGGCGTAGGAGATGAACCAGGCGTACGGGTTGTCCTTGTTGTTCTCGCCGTGCTGGGCGGTGCCGGTCTTGCCGCCGACGGTGACGCCGTCGATCTGGCCGTTGGTGCCGGTGCCGTTCTTGACGACACCCTCCATCATCTCCTGGAGCTTCTGGGCGTTCTCCGGCTTCAGCGGCCGGCTCATCGCCTCCGGCGTGTGCTGCTGCACGACGTTGAGGTTGGGGGCCACCAGCTGGTCGACCATGTACGGCTTCATCAGCTTGCCGCCGTTGGCGATGGCCGAGGTGATCATGGCCATCTGCAGCGGGGTGGCGCGGTTGGAGGCCTGGCCGATGCCGGCCATCGCGTTCTGCGGCCGGTTGTCGGTGGGGTAGACGCTCTCGGCGGCCCGTACCGGGGTGTCGACCTCGGCGTTGTTGAAGCCGAACTTCTCCGCCTCGGCCTTCATCTTCTTGTTGCCGAGGTCGGCGCTGATCTTGCCGAAGACGGTGTTGCAGGACCAGCGCAGGGCTTCCTTGAGGCTGGCGTTCTCGCAGGGGATGTTGCCCTCGTTGTTCAGCGGCTGGTGCGCGGTGTCCGGCAGGTACCAGGGCAGCGGCGAGTCGGTCTTGGCGTTGATGTCGCTGTAGAGACCGTTCTCCAGCGCGGCGGCGGCGGTGACGACCTTGAACGTCGAGCCCGGCGGGTAGGTCTGGCGCAGCGCCCGGTTGAGCATCGGGTCGTCCGGGTTGTTCTGCTTCAGCAGCCCGTTGTACGCCTTGGCGTCCTTGTCGGACATGCCGGCGAAGGTGGACGGGTCGTACGACGGGGTGCTGGCCAGCGCCAGGATCGCGCCGGTCTCCGGGTTGATCGCGGCGACCGCGCCCTTGCTCTTGCCCAGGCCGTCGTAGGCGGCCTTCTGCGCCTTGGGGTTCAGCGTGGTGACGACGTCGCCGCCCTTTTGCTTGTCGCCGGTGAACATGTCGACCGTACGGCTGAAGAAGAGCTTGTCGTCGGTGCCGGACAGGATGCTGTCGTTGAGCTTCTCCAGCTGGTTGGAGCCGAACGCCTGGGACGCGTAGCCGGTGACCGGCGCCCACATCGCGCCGTCCTTGTAGGTCCGCTTGTACTTGAAGTCGCCGCTGTCGTTGGTGGTCGAGCCGGTGATGGCCTTGCCGCCGACGATGATGTTGCCGCGCGGCTGGCTGTAGCGCTCGATGGCCACCCGCCGGTTGTGCGTGTCGTTCTTCAGCTCGTCGGCCTGAACGAACTGCACCCAGTTGACGCGGATGAGCAGAGAGAGAACCAGCAGGCCGCAGAAGATCGCTACGCGGCGCAGAGGCTTGTTCACGGGCGGACCACCTGGGTCATCTCGGCGTCGGTGGAGGGGGCGGGGGCCGGGGCGGGCCGGCGCGCGGTGTCGCTGATGCGCAGCAGGAGCGCGACCAGGGCCCAGTTCGCGATGACGGAGGAGCCGCCCTGGGCGAGGAAGGGCATGGTCATACCGGTCAGCGGGATCAGGCCGGTGACACCGCCGGCGACGACGAAGACCTGGAGGGCGAACGCGCCGGACAGGCCGACGGCGAGCAGCTTGCCGAACGGGTCGCGGGCGGCCAGCGCCGTACGGATGCCGCGCTCGATGAGCAGGCCGTACAGCAGCAGGATCGCCATCAGGCCGGCGAGGCCGGCCTCCTCGCCGACGGTGGCGAGGATGTAGTCGCTCTTGGGCGCGATGCCGCCGATGAGGCGGGAGTAGCCCTGGCCGAGGCCGGAGCCGAGGATGCCGCCGGAGCCGAAGGAGTACATGGCCTGGGCGGTTTCGGTGACGCCGCCGTTGAGCAGCTCCAGGGGGTTGAGCCAGTTGTGCACACGGGTCTGCACGTGGGACTCGAAGGTGGCCACCGCCACCGCGCCGGCGCCGCTGAGCAGCAGGCCGAAGACGATCCAGCTGGTCCGTTCGGTGGCCACGTACAGCATGACCACGAAGAGGCCGAAGAAGAGCAGGGACGTACCGAGGTCGGTCTCGAAGACCAGGATCATCAGGCTGAGTGCCCAGATGACCAGGATCGGGCCGAGGTCGCGGCCGCGCGGCAGGTACAGGCCCATGAAGCGGCGGCTGGCCAGCGCCAGCGCGTCCCGTTTGACCATCAGGTAGCCCGCGAAGAAGATCGCGATGACGATCTTGGCGAACTCACCCGGCTGCAGTGAACCGACGCCGGGGATGGTGATCCAGATGCGGGCGCCGAACTTCGCCGGGAAGAAGACCGGCGCGATCAGCAGGACCAGCGCGACGACCATCGAGATGTAGGTGTAGCGCTGCAGGACACGGTGGTCCTTGAGGAAGATCAGGACGCCGAGGAACAGGGCGACACCGAGCGTCGACCACATCATCTGCCCGGGGGCCATGGCGCCGCCGAGCTGTTTGGTGGTGATCTGCGGTTCCTGGTCGAGGCGCCAGATGAAGACCAGGCCGAGACCGTTGAGGAGGGTCGCGATGGGCAGCATCAGCGGGTCGGCGTACGGGGCCCACTTGCGTACGACGAGGTGGGTGACGCCGGCCAGCAGGCCGAGGCCGAGGGAGTAGCCCAGGATGCCTGCCGGGACCGAGCCCTCCTTGGCCAGGCCCACGTTGATGTAGGCGAAGACCGGGATGAGCACCGCGAAGACGAGCATGGCCAGCTCGGTGTTGCGGCGGCTCGGGGCACCGATGGTGCCCACGGTGGTCGTGGTGGTGGTACTGCTCATCAGTTCTACGGCCCCCTACGCCCTCACTGCTGGGTGCTGCAATTCTTTTCCAGCTTCTGCTGCTCCTCGGAGGGGGGCGTCTGGCTGGTGGTGGGAGTGGGCGTCGGGGTCGCCGGCTTCCCGGGCTTGCCCTTGTTCTTGCGGGCCTCTTCCTCGGCCTTCCTGCGTTCCTCCGCCGCCTTGCGGTCCGCCGCTTCCCGCTGCTCCTTGGAGCGGCAGGCACCGGCCTGCTTGCCCAGTTCGGTGACCTTGTCGACGGCCTGGTTGCGGTTGTCGACGGCGATGGTCTCCTTGACCTGGTTGCGCTGGTAGACGGGGAGGTACTTGAGTTCGATCTCGGGGTGGTCCTCGTCGACCTTGTTGAGCTTGATCCAGGCGAGGTCCTGGCTGATGCCCTGGTAGAGCGCGACGTGGTCGTCCTTGGCGCCGACGAAGTACTGCGTCTGCGTCCAGCGGTAGCCCGCGTACAGCCCGCCGCCGACGACGGCGAGCGCCAGCACGATGATCAGCGAGCGCTTGATCCATCTGCCGCCGCGGCGTTCCGGCTTGACGAAGTCCTCGTCGGAGAACGCGCCGAACGAGCCCTGTGGCGGCCCCGCGATGTCGATTCCGCTGCCAGGAGGGCCGAAGGCACCGCCCGGCTCGGCCTGCGGCGTGTCGCGGTGACGGCCCAGCTCGGCGGCGCGCGCGGCCGGGGTCTGCAGGGTGCTGGGGTCGTTGAGCTGGTGCTGGTTCTCGGCGACCGCGCCGACGACGACCGGGGTGTCGTTGAGCCGGCCGGCGAGGGTGTCGCTCGCGTCGACGTCCAGGACGTCGGCGACGATGCAGGTGATGTTGTCGGGGCCGCCGCCGCGCAGCGCCAGCTGGATCAGTTCCTGCACGGTCTCGTGCGGGCCCTGGTAGCTGGCGAGGGTGTCTTCGAGGGTCTGGTGGCTGACCACGCCGGACAGGCCGTCGGAGCAGATCAGGTAGCGGTCGCCGGCCCGGACCTCGCGGATCGACAGGTCCGGTTCGACGTGGTCGCCGCTGCCCAGCGCGCGCATCAGCAGGGAGCGCTGCGGGTGGGTGGTGGCTTCCTCCTCGGTGATGCGGCCCTCGTCGACGAGCCGCTGCACCCAGGTGTGGTCCTGCGTGATCTGCGTCAGGACGCCGTCGCGCAGCAGGTACGCGCGGGAGTCGCCGACGTGGACGAGGCCGAGCCGCTGTCCGGTCCACAGCAGGGCGGTCAGGGTGGTGCCCATGCCCTCCAGCTGCGGGTCCTCCTCGACCATGACGCGCAGCTGGTCGTTGGCGCGCTGGACGGCCGTACCGAGGGAGGTGAGGATGTCGGAGCCGGGGACGTCGTCGTCGAGCTGGACGAGGGTGGAGATCACCTCGGAGGAGGCGACCTCGCCGGCGGCCTGGCCGCCCATGCCGTCGGCGATGGCGAGCAGGCGGGGGCCGGCATAGCCGGAGTCCTCGTTGCCCTCCCGGATCATGCCCTTGTGCGATCCGGCGGCGAAGCGCAGTGACAGACTCATACGCACCTCGCCCGTCGGCTCGGGGTACATCCGCACGGTGCCCACCCTCCGGTCGGGAGCACGCTCGGGTCCGTCGAGTGGACCGCCGCGGCTCGCTCGCTCCGCTCGCGCTCTTTCATGACGTAGCACTACTTCCGCAGCTCGATGACGGTCTTGCCGATGCGGATCGGGGCTCCCAGCGGAATCGGTGTCGGGGTCGTCAGTCGGGTCCGGTCGAGATACGTGCCGTTGGTGGACCCGAGATCCTCGACGATCCACTGGCCGTCACGGTCCGGGTAGATCCTGGCATGTCGGCTGGAGGCGTAGTCGTCGTCCAGCACGATCGTGGAGTCGTGCGCGCGGCCCAGGGAGATGGTCTGTCCCTGGAGGGCGACGGTCGTACCCGTCAACGTGCCCTCGGAGACCACCAGCTTTGTGGGGGCCCCGCGGCGCTGACGGTTGTTGCCGCGGCCGCCTTCCTGGCGGCGCTGCTGCGGCGGGGCGGCCTGCTGGCGCTGCTGCGCGCGCCCCTCCTGGCCGCCGCGGCGGGCGGCGCCGCGCTGTGTGACGCGCGTGCCGAACAGGTCGCTGCGGATGACCTGGACGGCCACGATGACGAACAGCCACAGTACGGCGAGGAAACCCAACCGCATGACCGTGAGGGTCAGCTCTGACATTGCCCCCGCTTCACCCTTCGGCTTGCCGGTAAACGATGGTGGTACTGCCCACGACGATCCGCGAGCCGTCGCGGAGCGTAGCGCGGGTGGTGTGCTGTCCGTCTACCACGATGCCGTTGGTAGAGCCCAGGTCCTGGACCGTCGGCGGCGTTCCGACGCGGATCTCGCAGTGCCGGCGGGAGACTCCCGGGTCGTCGATGCGTACGTCGGCGTCGGTGCTGCGGCCCAGGACGAGCGTGGGGCGGGAGATCTGGTGGCGGTTGCCGTTGATCTCGATCCAGCGCCGCGTCTGCGCGCTCCGGTCCGCTCCGCCGCGGTTCTGGTACCAGCCTTCGGAGGCCTGACCCGCCGGGGCACCGGCGCCCGGTGCCCCGGCCCGGGACGCGGGCGGCGAGGTCGGCATGGGGGGCGGGCCCACGTGTCCGCCGGGGCCGGACGGGCTGCTCCGGGGCGCGGTGGGGCGCTGTGCCGCGGCGGCGGCACCCGGGTGCTCCTGGGACGTGCTGGACGCGAGGGTGCGGCTGCGGACGCGGTACAGGCCGGTGTCGAGGTCGTCGGCCTTCTCCAGGTGCACCTTGATCGGGCCCATGAAGGTGTAGCGCTGCTGCTTGGCGTAGTCGCGGACCATGCCGGAGAGCTCGTCTCCGAGCTGGCCGCTGTACGGGCTGAGCCGCTCGTAGTCGGGGGTGCTCAGTTCGACGATGAAGTCGTTGGGGACGACCGTGCGGTCGCGGTTCCAGATGGTGGCGTTGTTGTCGCACTCGCGCTGGAGCGCGCCGGCGATCTCAACGGGCTGCACCTCGGACTTGAACACCTTGGCGAAGGTGCCGTTGACGAGACCTTCGAGACGCTGCTCGAAGCGCTTCAGTACTCCCACGGGGCACCTCCTTCCTCAGTCTTCGTCAGGTCGGTCTTCGACAGGGTCGTCCTGATACTGCTTACTGATCGTATCCACGCGCCGGGAAATCGGCTGGTTCCCCTTTCCCGCCGTGAGGACGAGTGTCGCCCCTCACAAGGTTGCTCACGCCTGCTTACGGGTGCGTCACTCCGGTGCCACCGCGATGGGGCCGCGGTGCCGCCGTGGTGCTGCGTGCTGTGTCACCGCACCCGGGCGGGCCGTGGCACCGCGATGGCTTCGCGATGTGACCGCGCCGGCGTTGCGATGGCACTGCGATCGTAGATGTGCCCCACTCACAGTGTCCCGCAACCGCCGGGTTCACCGACCGGGCGGGGCAGCGGGCGCGGCGGCGGAAAACGGGCCGGGCCGGCCGGGCCGTCGCGGCGCCGTGACGGGTGGGCCGGCCGGCGGGGCCGGAGGTCACGGTCGAAGGACCGGCAGGTGGGGTGCCGGGTTCGCGGGCGGGCCCGCCGTGCGGCGTCGGGAGCGGGCCGCGGAGAACGGATGTGATTGCACCCCGGACAGCGTGCTAATGTTCTGGGTGTCGGAAGGCGACAGCACAAGACCCGGACGGAACAGCCCGGATCACGTGAGAGAATCTGACGACACACCCAATGCGCGGGTGGCGGAATAGGCAGACGCGCTGGATTCAGGTTCCAGTGCCCGAAAGGGCGTGGGGGTTCAACTCCCCCCTCGCGCACAGATGAGACCCCCGGTCCGGGATTCCCGGACCGGGGGTCTTTCGTTGTACGTGGCCCCGTCTTTCGTTGTGCGTGGCCCCGTCGTTCCGCGGTGCGGCCGGCCCGCCGCTCATTGTCCGAAAAGCGCTGATGAGGGCTACGTCACATCGGTGACGGCCGTGCTGAAGGCGCGGGTGCGCGCGGTCTCGCGGTCCTGGTGCCAGACGAGGCCGAGTGCGGAGTCCGGCAGCCCGTCGACCGGTACGAAAGTGATGTCGCGGCGGCCGTGGTAGTCCGCCGTGGGCCGGCAGAGCAGCATCGCGCCGCGGCCGGCCGCGGCCAGGGTCAGGCCCTCCTGGAGGGTGCGGACGGCGGGCCCGGGCGGGATGGGGCGGCCGCCGGGGGTGCTGATGGGGGCCTGGGCGTACCGCCAGTAGTCGGGGGCCGGGCCTTCGACGGCGATGAGGGGGCCGTCGGCCAGGTCCTCGGCGTCGAGGCGCGTACGGGACGCGAAGGGGTGGCGTACGGATACGGCGAGCGTCTGCTGCTGCTCGGAGAAGACCGGCCCCAGTACGAGGCCTGGTTCTTCGACGGGCAGCAGGACGACGGCGGCGTCGACCTCGTCGCGGCGCAGCGGGCCGAAGGGATCTTGGAGGGGGATTTCGACGATCTCCGTGGCGCAGCCGGGGTGGCGGGCGTGGAACGTGTCGATGGCCTCCATGATCCGGTCGTCGGCGGTGCCCTGAAAGCCGATGCGCAACCGGCCCTTGATGCCGCGGGCGGCGGCCACGGTGGCGTCGACCGTGCCGCGCAGCGCTTCGTAGGCGGGGCGCAGGGCAGCGAGGAAGTCGGTACCGAGCGGGGTGAGGCGGACCCGGCGGCTGGAGCGTTCCACGAGGCGGGCGCCGACACGGCGTTCCAGGGCGCGCAGGAGCTGGCTGACGCGGCTCTGGGAGACGTACAGGCGCGCGCCGGCGCGGCCGAAGTGCAGTTCCTCGGCGAGGACGAGGAAGCACTCCAGTTCACGGATCTCCAGGCCGCCGGGAGCGGTGGGCAGGGTGTCGCACCGGGCGGGTGGGGTACTCCGGGTACTCCGGGATCGATGAGCCACGCTCATGGAAGCGTGAGCTGTTCGCCGTTGTTCCCGCGGGCGGCTGCGCATTGGCTGGGGTGCATGACGACGATCGAGGAAACGACGGGCCGCGACGGCGGGTTGCGGCGGGGCAGGGGCGCGGGCTGGGCCGCGGTGGGAGCGCTGGCGGCTGCCACGTTCACGGTGGTGACGTCGGAGATGCTGCCGGTGGGGCTGCTGACGCCCATGGGGGGCGCGCTGGGGGTGACGGACGGTACGGCGGGGCTGACGCTCACCGTGACCGGTGTGGTCGCGGCGGTGGGGGCGCCGGTGCTCACGCTGGCGGTGGGCCGGGCGGACCGGCGGCGGGTGCTGTGCGGGCTGCTGGCGATGCTGGCGGCGGCCAATCTGCTGGCCGCCTGGGCGCCGGGTTTCGGGGTGATGCTGGTGGCCCGGGTGCTGGTCGGGGCGGGGATGGGCGGGGTGTGGGCGCTCGCGGCGGGGCTGGCGGTGCGGCTGGTGGCGGCGCGGTCGGTGGCCGCGGCGACATCGTTGATCTTCAGTGGGGTGGCGGTCGCGTCGGTGCTCGGGGTGCCGGCGGGGACCCTGATCGGGCAACTCGGCGGCTGGCGGGCCGCGTTCGCCGCGGTGGCCGCGCTGTCGGCGCTGGTCGCGGTGGCGCTGGCGGTCCTGCTGCCGCCGCTGCCGGCGGAGGGTGCGGTACGGCTGGACGGGGTGCTGCGGCTGTTCCGGGACGCGCGGGTGCGGACGGGGCTGATCGTGGTGGCGTTGTTGGTGGGCGGGCACTTCGCGGCGTACACGTATGTGCGGCCGGTGCTGGAGGAGGTGTCCGGGGTCGGTCCCGGGGTGATCAGCACGCTGCTTCTCGTGTACGGGGTGGCCGGGGTGGCCGGGAACTTCGTGGGCGGTGCGGGGGCGGGGCGGTCGCCGCGCGGCACGTTGCTGGTGATCAGCGGGGTGCTGGCCGGGGCGGTGCTTCTGGTGCCCCTGCTGGGGGTGGGTGTGCCGGGTGCGGTGGCGCTGCTGGCGGTGTGGGGGCTGGCGTACGGAGGGGTGTCGGTCAGTACGCAGACGTGGCTGATGGCGGTGGCGCCGCGGGCGCGGGAGGCGGCGTCGGCGCTGTTCGTGGGGGTGTTCAACGCGGCGATCGCGCTGGGCGCGTTCGGCGGGGGCCGGGCCGTGGACGGCTGGGGGCTCACCGGGGTGCTGTGGCTCGGGGGCGCGCTGGCCGCGGGGGCGCTGGTGGCGGTCGCGTGCCGGCCGGGGGCCGGGGGCGGCGTCGCGATGAGGAGCGGGTGAGGAGCGTCACGGGCCTGCGGAATCAGCGACTTTCGTTGCTGCGGCGAGCGACGAACGATGACTGTGCCGGCCGGTGGGGCTTTCCTACGCTCAGTACGTGAACATCACGGGGAAGGCACAGGTGGCGGCCCGGGGAGCGGCGGTCCGCGGCGCGGAGGTCCGGGCGGCCGGCGGGCGGGCGTGGCGGCGCCTGGTCCGCCGGGAGCAGTGGCCGCCGTACCGCGTCTTCGGCGAACTGCTGCTGGCCCTGCTGCTGGGGCTGATCGCGCTCGGCGCGGAGGAGATCGCCGGCAGCGGCGAGGTCCGTACGTGGCTGGTGACGGTGGCGGTGATGCTGCTCGCGCCGCTGCGGCGCGCCCTGCCCGGTGCGGTGCTGATCCTCGCGGCCTCGCTGAGCTGGCTGTTCATGGGGATATCGGCGCTGCTGATCGTGGCGGGCTGGTCGGCCGGTCGGCGGATCGCGGGCAGTGCGCGGGCGCTGGTGGTGTTCGCGGCGGCGCTCGTGCTGAGCATGGCGGTGCCTTTGGTGCAGGACCTTCCACGGGTGTCGCCGGAGAAGCTGATGGTCCTGGCGGTGTCCTTCCTGGCGATAGTGGCCATGCCCGGGATAGCGAGCCGGTACTGGTCCCAGCACCGCACCCTGGTGGACACGCTGCACGCCCAGCGCACGCAGCTCCTGCGGGAGAACGCGATGATCGCCCGCCAGACGCAGCTGCGGGAGCGGCAGCGCATCGCGCAGGACATGCACGACAGCCTGGGCCATCAGCTCACCCTGATCGCCGTGCACACGGGTGCGCTGGAGGTGGACTCCGAACTCAACGCGCAGCAGCGGGAGGCGGTCGGTGTGCTGCGCGGTGCCTCGGTGGCGGCGATGCGGGAGCTGCGCGAGGTGGTCGGCCTGCTCAGGGACGAGACGGAGGACGCGGCGGCGGTGCGTCCGGCGATCGGTGCCGGTACGGCTCCGGATGCGGGGCAGCGCGGCGTGGCCCAGGTGGACGGGCTGGTCGAGGCGTCGCGCGGCGCGGGGGCGCGAATATCCGTCGCCCGCTCCGGGGATCCGCTGGCGCTGGCCCCGGCCGTCGACCGGGCCGCGTACCGCATCGTGCAGGAGGGGCTGACCAATGCGCACAAGCACGCCGCGGGCGCGCCGGTGACGGTGGCGCTGCGGTACGAACCGGATTCGCTGCTGGTCGAGGTGGTCAACGGGCCGGTGCCGCCGGGTTCGGCCGCCGGGCCCGAGGTCAGTGGCGGGCAGGGGCTGACGGGGTTGCGGGAGCGGGCCCGGCTGGTCGGCGGCATGGTGCACAGCGGGCCGCTGCCGGACGGTGGTTTCCGGCTCGCCGGGGTCCTGCCGTACGGGCCGGTGACGGTGGGCGCGACCGTGGCGGAGCCGGTACTGCCGTCGGCGTCGATGGCACCGGACCGGTCGGCCGGGCCCGGCGCCGGGGCTGCGGAGCCGGTCCATTCGCGCCCCGCGGTGCGTGTCGGCAAGGACGGTCGGCCGGTCATCGACTGGTCCCGGGTGTATGCGGCTCCGGACACGGCGATGTTCCGCGGGGAGGCGCGGCGCAGGGGGTTCGCCGTGGGGTGCGGCCTGGCGGCGGGTGTGGTCGTGGCCGTGGGGGTGCTGGCGGCGTGGGGGATGGTGGAGCTGTTCAAGGCGCTGGAGGACGGTTCGGTCTCGCCGACCACGTACGAGCAGCTGCGGATCGGCCGGCCGGAGGCCGAGGTGCGCGAGCAGTTGCCGCCGGGGTCGTTCGTGAACAGCGGCCTGAACGCCCAGGGGCCCGCGAAGCCGGCGGGCGCGCGCTGCGAGACGTTCGCGTCCACGGAGCCGTCGGCGGACTGGGACGAGGAGCAGGCGTTCCGGTTCTGTTTCAAGGACGGGAAGCTGGTGGAGAAGCGGACCTTCGTGGGGAAGTCCTGAGGGCGGCCGGACGGACCGGCGCGGGAACGGGGGGATGATGGCGCTGTCCGTGGGAACAGCCGACCGAGCCGGTGCGGGAGTACGAGTGATCAGGGTGATCGTCGCCGATGACGAGCCGCTCATCCGGGCCGGTATCCGGATGATCCTCACCTCGGCCGGGGACATCTCGGTGGTGGCGGAGGCGGGGAACGGCAAGGAGGCGGTCGAGGCCGCACGCGGTCATGGCGCGGACGTGGTGCTGCTGGACATCCAGATGCCGGTGATGGACGGCTTGACCGCGCTGGCCGAACTGCGCCGCGCGGCACCCTCCGTACGGGCCCTGATCCTGACGACGTTCGGCGAGCGGGACAACGTCCTGCGTGCGATGGGCGAGGGCAGCGCGGGCTTCCTGCTGAAGGACTCCGCGCCGGACGAGCTGATCCGCGCGGTGCGTGCCGCGGCCGAAGGCCATGCCTACATGTCCCCGGTGGCGACGCGGCACGTGGCCGATTCGCTGGTGGCGCGTGGCAGCGACCTCGGCGGGGAGAGCGCCGCGGCCCGTACGGCACGGCGCGCGGAGGAGGCCGGACAGCGGCTCTCGGTCCTGACGGAACGGGAGATGGAGGTGCTGTCGCTGCTCGGCGAGGGACTGTCGAACGCCGACGCGGGCGAGCGCATCCACATGAGCGAGGCGACGGTGAAGACGTACGTCAGCCGCATCCTGGCCAAGCTGGGGTGCGAGAACAGGGTGCAGGCGGCGCTGTTGGCCCGGGATGCGGGGTTGGGGGGTTAGGGCAGCGGCGGGTCGGCTTGGGGTGGGGTGAAGCGGGGCCGGGTTGGGCGCGGGCGGAGCTGCGTTGAGCCGGGCTGCGCGTGGTGCCGGGCCGTGCGTAATGCCGGGCCGGACCGGGGCCGTGGGCTCGGGCATCGGACGCCGGGCGCCGGGCACCGGACGTTGGGCGCCGGATGGTGGGCGTCGGGTGGTGGGTGGTTCGAGGCCGGTGTGCCAGAGGGCCCGGCCTGTTCGGGCCGGGCCGTGGGGTGCGGGGCCGTCAGGCGGCGAGGCGTTCGGCGAGGGCCTTGGCCTTCTCGGCGGCTTCCTGGAAGGCCTGATCGCGGGAGGCCTCGTACAGCGGTATGAGTTCCGACATCGCGGGGTTGGTGGGCGCCATCGTCAGCTCGGGGACGATGAAGTCGACCTCCATGGCGAGCAGGGTGCCCAGCACGGCCTGCAGGTAGGTCTCGACGTAGTCGAGTCCCTCGCGGGGCGTGCCCGGCTTGTACGAGCCGCCGCGGCTGGCGACGACGGTGACCGGCTTGCCCTTCAGGGACGACTCCTCACCGGCGGTGCGGCCCATGATGATGATGTGGTCCAGCCACGCCTTCAGCGTGGACGGGATCGTGATGTTGTACATCGGGGCGCCGATGAGAACGGCGTCCGCCTTCTCCAGCTCCTCGACCAGTTCGAGACGGCGCGCGAACGCGGCCCGCTGCTCGGGGGTGTGGGCGTCCGCGTCGGCGAAAGCGGCGGAGAATCCGGCGGCGTCCAGGTGGGGCAGCGGGTCCGCGGCGAGGTCGCGGTAGATGACGGTGCCGCCGGGGTGCGCCTCCTCCCAGGCCTCGCGGAAGGCGGCGGTCACCGCGCGGGAAGCGGATCCATCGGTGGTGAACAGGGAGGAATCGAGGTGCAGAAGCGTGGCCATGGGGCGGTCCTTCGTTCGCGGCCGAAGCGCGGCCTGAGGAAGAGTTCCGTGCGTTCCTATGTTTAACACAGTAGCTTACTTTTCCGCAGTACCCAACGGTAAGGCAGTACGCTGGTCACATGGCGGATCACGGCGAAGGGGCCTGCAGGCAGGTCGACACCGGTATGGCGCGGGTCTTCGGGCTGCTCGGCAAGCGGTGGACCGGTCTGATCGTGTCCGTCCTGATGGAGGGGCCGGTGTTCTTCGCCGAGCTGCGGCGCGCGGTGCCCGGCATCAGCGAGCGCATGCTCTCGGACCGGCTCACGGAGCTGGCCGCGGCCGGTCTGGTCGTCCGGGAGGTCGACGGAGGCCCGCCGCTGCGTGTCTCGTACCGGCTGACCGAGGCGGGCCGGGCGCTGGAGCCCGCGCTCAAGGAGCTGGGCCGGTGGGCGGAGACGTATCTCGCGGAAGGCGGGAAGTGTCCGGCGCGCTTCCGGGAGTGAGGCGGTAGGGCGTACGGCGCGCGGGGGCGCGCCGGGTGCCCGAGGTGTGTGAGGCCTGGTGGTGGACGGCCTCTGCCGTGGCGTGATCGGACCTCAGTCATGGCATGTACGGGCCTCTGCCGTGGCGCGTCCGGACCTTAGCCGTGGCGTGCCTGGGCGGCGTTGTAGCGCAGCAGGTAGTCCGCGAAGCGGTCCAGGTCCTCCTCGTCCCAGTCGGCGAGCCGTTCGTGGAACGCCTGGCGGCGGCTGGCGGTCACGTTCGCCAGAGTCTGCGCGCCCTTGGCCGTGGGGTGCAGCACCTGGACGCGGTGGTCGTCCGGATCGACGCGGCGCTCGACGAAGCCGAGCTTTTCCAGGGCGGAGATCTGCCGGCTGACCGTGGACTTGTCCAGCAGGTAGTGGGCGGCGAGGTCGGTCGCGCGGCATCCCTGCTGGTCGTCGAGGTGCGCCAGCAGCGTGTACGAGACGAGCGACAGCTCGGGGTGCATGCGGGCGGCGGTGGCGCGGGCCCGGCGGGCGAACGCGGTCATCTCCTGCTGGATGGTCTCGACGGATGCGTCTCTGCGAGCCACGTGCTTGCCTTTCGTTGAAGTAGTTGTATAGTACAACGTGGAATGAGAGTTGTATAAGCCAACTACTCGATGCTGAGCGACTAGCTTGAGAAGGCACGACGCATGAGTTCGGTCCGACGTCCCGACCACCACCGCCCTGATCACCGAGCCGATCTGCGGCACGTCCTCACCCACCTGATCACCCCGCTGCTGATGTGCATCGGGATGGGTCTGGCCTACCTGGGCGCGTTCGCGCACCCCGAGCCGAATCACCTGCCGGTCGCGGTGGTCGGCTCCGGCTCCCAGGCGCAGGTGCTCGCCCAGTCGATGAACGACAAGGCCCACGGTGGCTTGGACGTACGCACCGTCGGCAGCCGGGCCGAGGCCGTGGACCAGCTCAAGCACCAGGACATCTTCGGCGCGTACGTGATGGACACGCACGCTTCCGGCGACGGCGCGACCACCGCGAAGAGCGGCGGCGCCCCGGCCGCGAAGGCGGGCGGTGCTCCGGCGTCCGCCACCGGTGCTTCGGCGTCCGCCACCGCGGCCAAGGCCGGCGGGGCCAGGCCGGCGCCCGAGCTGGTGGTCGCCACGGCCGGGTCCGACACCACGGCGTCCGTGGTGCAGAAGATCTTCACGCCCATCGCGGCCCAGCAGGGCGTGCCGCTCAAGGTCACCGATGTCGCGCCGCCCGCCGAGGACGACCCGACGGCCCAGGGGCTGTTCTTCCTGATGGTCGCGATCAGCATCGGCTCGTACGCGTCGGTCGCGGTGATCGGCGGTGCCGGCGCCGTGCTGCCGATCCGGATGCGCGCGATGCTGGCGGTCGGCACCTCGTTCGTGGTCAGCATCCTCGGGACGCTGTTCGCCGGGCCGGTCTTCCACCTCGTCGACCACGGCCTGTGGGGCCTGTGGAGCATGGCCTGGCTGTACTCGGCGGGCATCCTGCTGATCGGCACCGGGCTGCACACGTTCCTCAAGCGCTGGACCACGCTGGGCGTGATGGCGCTGTTCGTGATGCTCAACTTCACCTCGGCGGGCGGTGTGTTCCGCCCCGAGCTGCAGAACGGATTCTTCGCCTCCCTGCATGCGTTCTGGAACGGCGCCGGGTTCGTGGAGGGCGTCCGCAGCCACGTCTACTTCAACGGCAACGGGCTCGCCGGGCACGTCTGGACGCTGGTGCTGTGGCTGGTCGTGGGCTGCGTGATGGTCGGTGTGGCGGCCCTGGCCGAGGCACGCCGACGGCGCGCGGCCGAGAGCGCGGCCGCGAACGCGACGGCCGTGGCGGCCGCCGCGGTGGCGGCGACGGTGCCGGAACGCCGTCCGGCCCACGCCGCGACCAGCGCGAACGCCGACAGCTCGGCAGCCGTCGAGGAGGAGATGGAAGAGGCGGTCGGCGTCTGAGCCGAGGGCGTTCAGGACGGAGCCCCGGCTTTTCCACAGCCCCCTCACACCCCATCACGGAGAGTTATCCACAGGCCCTGCCGCGAGGCGGGGCCTGTCTGTACCGTCGTGCACACGCGGCGGAGACAGCGCCCCGGAGACCGGCCCGGTCGAGGGATTCTGTCGGCGTTCCGACGCGGCCGGGCGACGGGTCCGGGAACGGTGCACGGAACGAAGGGGGAGGTGGCACGCGATGTCGCGGTTGCCGTACGTACCGGGATTCGCCGAGCCCAAGGAGCGGGGGGCCTCGCCGAAGGCGTTCGGCAAGGCGCTCCGGGAGCGGGCACCACGCTCCGCGCAGGGCCGGTTCACACCCGACGCCGGACGGCCGGACGCGGTGACGACGGTCGAGGAGTCCAACGCCGGCCGTCTCCCGGAGCTGGTGCCGATACGGGTCGGGCGGATGGCGGCCAGCCCCTTCGCCTTCCTGCGCGGCTCCGCGGGCCTGATGGCGTACGACCTCATGAACAGCCCCGTGACCGGTATCGGCGCGCAGATATGCGGCGACGCGCACGCGGGCAACTTCGGTCTCTACGGCGATGCCCGCGGCAAGCTGGTGATGGATCTCAACGACTTCGACGAGACCTTGTACGGGCCCTGGGAGTGGGACCTGAAACGGCTCGCGGCCTCACTGGTGCTGGCCGGCCGGGAGGCCGGGGCCGGTGAGGAGCAGTGCCGGGAGGCGGCCCTGGACGCGGTCGGTACGTACCGGCGCACGATGCGGCTGCTGGCGGGCATGCCGGCCGCCGACGCCTGGAACGCGATAGCCGACGAGCAGCTGGTTTCGTACGCCGACGCCCGTGACCTGCTGGGCACGCTGGAGCGGGTGGTGGCCAAGGCCCGTAAGAACACGAGCGCGCGCTTCGCGGCGAAGTCGACCGAGCGAATACCCGAGGGCGGCAAGCGGTTCGTGGACGCCCCACCCGTACTGCGCCGCATACCGGACGCGGAGGCCGCCGCGGTCGCCGCCTCGCTCACCGGCTACCTGGACACCCTGCCGGAGGACCGGCTCCCGCTCATGGCCAGGTACGAGGTGCAGGACGTGGCGTTCCGGGTGGTGGGCACGGGAAGCGTTGGCCTGCGCTCCTACGTGGTCCTGCTGCTCGACCACCGCGGCGAGCCCTTGGTGCTCCAGGTGAAGGAGGCACGCAGCTCAGCACTGGCACCGTATGCGGAAAAGGCTGGCTTCCCTGTCCCGCCGGTGGGGCACGAGGGCCGACGCATCGTGCGCGGCCAGCGGCGTATGCAGGTGGTCAGCGACAGCTTGCTGGGGTGGACGACGGTTTATGAGCCGGGGGCGGGCGGCGACGGGGCAGGCGTGGGCCTGGGCATGGACGCCGGCGGCGGGCGTGGGCCCGGAAACGGCGAGCGCGGCACGGAAATCGGCGAGCGTGGCAGGCGGAACGGCACGCGTGGTGTGGGGGAGGCCGCGGGCGATGCGGGGGAGGCCGCGCGTGGTGTGGGGGAGGCCGTGCGGGGTGCGGCGGGTGGTGCTCGTGGTGCGGTGATGGGCGAGCGCGGGGTGCGGAGG
>NZ_JOCQ01000101.1 GCF_000720725.1 Streptomyces rimosus subsp. rimosus | reverse complement strand
GGCGTGGGGGTGGTGGGGGCGTTTGTGGTGCGTGAGGTGTTCGGGACGGCTGCGACTGGAGTGTCGGCTGATGGAGCTGATGGGGCTGATGAAGCTGGTGGCATGCACACAGCATAGATACAACACGTATGCGTTGGGCAGAGTGGTCCGGAATGCGGGACGGGTGGGGGCGGGAGGGGGCCGGGCGGCCCTGGTGGACGGGCGCCCGGGCTGCTCGCCCTCGCCCGTCTCGCACAGGCGCCCCGGCCGCCCGGTGCTTCAGTGCTGGTGGGCCGCCAGCGCCCCGTCGCGAGCCGCCGTCTCCCCGTCGTGGTCCGACAGCTCCTGGCTGCGGTCCCTCGCGTACGCCCAGATCAGGTGCCGTACGCGGGGAGCGGTGCCCGGCCGGGTCAGGCCGCGGGCCCGCAGCTCCAGCTCCTGGTCCTCCTTGGTGCCGCGCTCCAGGTGCTGGCGCAGGTGCTCGCGCTCGGAGACGACGGTGAAGGTCTCCAGGAAGACCGTCGGGTCCTCCATGTCCTCGTACAGGCCCCAGATGGTCGCGCCGGTACGCCGCCGCGCCTGCCCCACCGGCCGCATGGCCTGGATGAACGCCTCCGCGTTGGCCCGTTCCACCTGCCATTCCACGATGACCAGCACGGGCCCGAGGTTCCGGCCCGGCGTCTGCATGCTCTCCGGCTCGGGCCAGTGCTGGACGTGCTCCACGTCGATGTGCCCGGCGGGCAGCGGCATCGTCCGCATGCCCGCGACCGTCGTCAGCGCCAGCCCGACGCCCGCGATCACGAACGCGCTCTGTACGCCGAACCAGTCGGCCACCAGGCCCCAGCCCACCCCGCCCAGCGCCTGGCCGCCCATGAAGACCAGCTGGTAGTAGGCGAGCGCGCGGGTGCGTGCCCATACGGGGAGCAGGATCTGCGCCGAGGCGGAGAGGGTGGACAGTACGGCCACCCAGGCCAGGCCCGAGACGATCAGGGCCAGCGCGGCCACGATCGACGAGTGCACCAGGCCGATCACCGCCATGGTCGCCGCGTACAGCACCATGGCGACGGTGACCAGGCCGTTCGTCGTCGTACGGGGCCGTACGGCGGGCAGCGCCAGCGCCCCGGCCACCGCGCCCACCCCGACACAGCCCAGCAGCAGCCCGTACCCCCCGGCGCTCATGCCCAGCGGGCCGCGCGCGATCGCCGGGAGCAGCGCCCACAGCCCGCCCGCGAACAGCATGAAGAGCCCGGAGCGGCCGAGTACGGCACCGAACTCGGGCGCCCTGCGGACGTAGCGTGCGCCCGCGCGGATCGCGCCCCGAACGTGCTCCGAGCCCAGCGGCCGGTGCGTGGCGGGCCGCCGCCAGGCGTAGAGCACGACCAGCACGCCCAGGAAGGACAGCGCGTTGATCCCGAAGGTGGCCGCCGGGCCCGCCGCGGAGATGAGCAGGCCGCCCAGGGCCGGTCCGGCGGCCCGTGCGACGTTGCCGTTGGCGCTGTTGAGCAGGGCCGCCTGCGGGATCTCCTCCTTGCTGACCAGCTCGGGCTGGATGGCCTGGAAGGAGGAGATGCAGAACGCCTCGCCCACCCCCATCAGGGCGGTGAGCAGGAGCAGCAGGGTCGGGGTCACCTGGTCGGCGCCGGTGACCGCGGCCAGCCCGGCCGCTCCGAGGAACATCAGCAGCTGCCCGCCGAGGAGCAGCCGCCGCTGGTCGAGGATGTCGCCCAGCGCGCCGGCCGGCACCACCAGCGCGAAGACCGGCAGTGTGGTGGCCGTCTGGACGAGGGCCACCTCCAGCGGACCGCCGCCGAGGTCGCCCATCAGCCACTGGGCGCCGACCGTCTGCATCCAGGTGCCCATGTTGGCCGCCAGCTGGGCCGTCCACAGCGCCCGGAACATCCGGCGGCGCATGGGGGCCCATGCTGACGGTTCCGTGGGCATCGCCTCCGGGGGGCCCGGGGGGACTCCGCCCGGGGGCGGCTCGTCCAGCGCGGGGGGCTGTTTCACGTGAAACGCTCTTCTCGCTGTGGGACCGACTGCTGTGTCCCTGTGTCCGTACCCGCGGCGAGTGGCAAATGGTCCCCTACGTCCCGAAGTTCACCGGTCTGGGAGAGGGGGCGGCGGCTCCGGAGGGAGCCTGCGGACGGCGGCTCTCGGTGCCGACTCCGGAGCGGCCCTTCGAACGGCGGCTCCTGGTTCCGGCTCCGCGCCGCCGCGGTCACCGGCCGCCGGGCCGAGCCGTCCCCCGACGGCCGACGCGGGCAGCCGGGTGCCGATGCTGCGGTAGCGGACGGACAGCTCGCCCATCCGCTCCGGGCTGAGGCAGTTCTTGCCGTCGATGATCAACCGCGGCTCGTAGAGCAGGGCGGCCAGCGCCCGCCAGTCCGCCTCGATGGCCTGCGGCCACTCGGTCAGCACCACGACGGCGTGCGCGCCCTCGACCGCCTCCGTAAGGCCCTCCGCCGCACGGGCGCCGGGGAACAGCCCGGTGATCGTGTCCGCTTCGGTGCCCGGGTCCCACACCCGCACCCGCGCGCCCTGGCCGAGCAGCGCCGGGATCACCGTACGGCTGGGCGCCGCGCGCAGATCGTCGCTCCAGGGCTCGTACCGTACGCCGAGCACCGCGATCTCCGCGTCCGCCAGGCCGTCGGCGGGCCCGCCGCCGAGTTCGGCGCGCAGCATCTGGATGGCCAGTCCGAACTGGGCGTCATTGACGGCGATGGTGGCGCGCAGCAGCGGGGTCGCCAGGCCCTCGGTGCTCGCCCAGTGGGCCAGCGCGTTGGTGTCCTTGGGCAGGCAGGAGTCGCCGTACCCGAGGCCGGGCTGGAGGAAGGCGTGGCCGATCCGGGGGTCGAAGCCGACGCCCAGCATCACATGGTCGATGTCGATGTCCGGGCCGCAGCACATCCCGGCCACCTCGTTCGCGAAGCTGATCTTCGTGGCGAGGAAGGCGTTGCTCGCATACTTGATCATCTCTGCGCCGGAGGGCGTCGTCTCGACCCAGGGCGCGGCCACCCCCGCGTACAGCTCGCGCAGCGCCCGCAGCCCGCCCTCGTGCCAGGTGCCGGCCACGATCCGGGCGGGGACGGCCCAGTCCTCCAGCGCGCTGCCCTGGTTGAGGAACTCCGGGTTGTACGCGAAGCGTTCGCGCAGCCGCGGGTAGGCCTCGGCGAGCATGGCGCTGGTGCCGGGCGGCACGGTGGACTTGAGCACCACGCAGGGCGCGGGCAGCAGTTGCAGGACCTCGTTCAGTACGGGGGTCACCTGCGTCAGATCGGCGGAGCCGTCCGGCGCGGGCGGTGTCCCGACGGTGACGAGGACGATGTCGAACGGCGTCCGACGGTGGTTCTCGGTGACGGACCGGGCGAAGCGGAGCCGCCCGGTGGCCTGTGCGGCCGTCAGCTGCTCCGGCAGCCCCGGCTCGAAGACCGGCGCCCGTCCCGCCTCCAGGACGCGCAGCCGGTCCGGATCCTGTTCGATCCCGGTGACGTGATGCCCTTGATGGGCCAGGGCGACCGCTCCGGTCAAGCCCACGTATCCCTGTCCTATGACCGCGACTCGCATCCCAAATCAGCCCCTTCGGTCCTGCTGATTTGTTGCGCCCCGCCAGTGGATTCCCCCGTGCGACGAGGCAATTGTTCCCAGTGTGCGAGGTGCGGTGCGGGTGCGCAGCCGGAGTGGGCCTCCGTAGCGGAAAAGGCGTGCGGGACGGCCTTATGGAGCCATTCCGCACGCCTTTTCCGGTACTGGCCGGAGAGGCCGTTACCCGTGACCGGTCAACGCTTCCAGCGCGTGTCGAGGGACACCAGGCGGTCCTTGCCGCAGTTCCCGGCGAATGTCCACGAGCCACGGCCGACCCAGGCTCCGTGCTGGGCGTAGGTCTTCTTTTTCTTGGCGTTGTAGCACTCGGTCTCGGAGCGCGCCTTACCGCTCCACACGATGCAGGACGCGGACCACTTGTGCTTGTCGCTCTTCCAGGCGCCGCAGGCGTAGTCGTTGGACTTCGCGCTGGCAGGCGTGGCCGTACCGAGCAGCATGCCGCCGACGAACACCGCGGCGGTGGCGATGCCGGCCACCCGGCCGCGCTTCCCCGTAATGCGCATTGCTGAATCCCCGTTTCCGTCCGGCGGAGCCAGACGTGCATAACCGAACCAGACGTACATAACCGAAGGGGCACGCAAGGGAATTGCGCACCCGCGAGCCCGCGCGGACACTGCGCGAGCACCACGCCATCATCCCACAGCGGCACGACAGAGTAGACACTGTCTACGCGCCACTGGTAGACAGTGTCTATGGACAACGCGAACGCGGCCGGAACGCCGGAGCAGGAAGACGGCGGCCTGCGCTCCCGCCTGGTCACCGTCGGGGCCGAACTGGTCGCTGCCGAAGGGGTGCAGGCGCTGACCCTGCGCGAGATCGCGCGCCGCGCCGGCGTCTCGCACGGGGCGCCGCGCCGCTATTTCCCTACGCATCTCTCGCTGCTGTCCGCCATCGCACGGCAGGGATTCGGCGAGCTGTCGGACCACCTGGCCGCAGCCGTACAAGAGAAGTCCGCCGAGGAGTCCGCCGCCGAGTCGGACCCCCGCGCCCAACTCCGCACCCTCGCCCGGGCCTACCTCGACTTCGCCCGTACGCACCCCGGCATGTACGAGCTGATGTTCCGCCACGACCTGCTGGAGAGCGGCCATCTCGGCTTGCGCGAGACCAGCCTGCCGATGTTCACCGCCCTCGTCGGCCTGGTCGCCCAAGTACGCACCCGACCGGAGGCCGAAGCACGCGTCGTAGCGGGCGCTCTGTGGGCAAACCTGCACGGCACCGCCCAGCTGTGGGGCTGGGGCAGCCTCCAGCTCGCCACCGGCGCCGACGACGTTGAACCTCTCCTCCATGCCGCGCTCGACGCCCACCTGGGCCAGGCGCCCCGGTGACCCCGCGCCGCCTCCAGCACCTCACACTCATCAGCAGCATCACCGGAGCGGTGATCGTCGCCCTGGACGGCACGGTGCTGACCGTCGTGCAGCCCGCCCTCCAACGCGATCTGCACGCCTCGTTCGTGCAGGTCCAGTGGGCGGGCACCGGCTACCTGATCGCCGTGGCCAGCCTGCTCGTCTTCGCGGGCCGCCTCGGCGACCGGTACGGCCACCGGCAGGTCTTCGCCGCCGGAGTGCTCGGCTTCGCCCTCACCTCGGCGGGCATCGGGCTGGCCACCGACATCCGCTGGCTCATCGGTCTGCGCGTCGCCCAGGGGGTGTGCGGCGCACTGCTGCAACCGGCCACGCTGGGCATGCTGCGGGCCGCCTATCCGCCCGACCGGATCAGTACGCCGATCGCGGTGCGGACGAGCGCGATCGGGCTGGCCGCCGCAGCCGGGCCGGTCCTCGGCGGCGCGCTCGCCGCTCAACTGGGCTGGCGTGCGGTCTTCTTCCTCAACGTCGTGCCCGCGCTGGCCGCGTGCGGCCTGGCTGCCACCGTACGGATGCCGAAGCGTACGGAGGCCCCCTCCCCCGCCGTACGGATGCCGAAGCGTACGGGAGCCCCCTCCCCCACCGTACGGCTGGACCTGCCCGGCGCGTTCCTGCTCGCCGTAGCGCTGAGCGGCCTGGTGCACACGCTCGTCGGGCTGCCGGAGGGCGGCTGGTCACCGGCCATCGCGCTCGGGCTCGCCACCGCCGTCGTGGCGGGCGCCGTCTTCGTATGGCACGAGCGGCGCACCCCCGGCCCGCTGATCCCGCCGGACGTGCTGCGCGCCCCAGGCGTCACCCCCGCGCTCGGCATCCTGGTCACCGCGACGGCGGCCATGTTCGGCGCCCTGTTCCTCTGCACGTACTACCTCCAGGACGTCCTCGCGCTGGACCCGTTCCGGGCCGGGCTGGAGACCCTTCCGCTCGCCGTAATGATGGTGGTGTGCGCCCCGGTCTCGGCGACGGTGCAGCGGCGGCTGGGCACGCGCCGTACCACGACGTGCGGGGCGGCGCTTCTTGCCGCCGGCGTCCTCCTGATGTCCCAACTGGACCAGGCCTCGGGCACCGTGGCCATCGGCGGCTGTTTCTTCCTGCTGGGCGCCGGATTCGGCACGGTGATGGTCACCGCGACGGCCGTGATCGTCCGCCAGGCCCCCGCGCACACCGCCGGGGTGGCGGGCGGACTCCAGCAGACGGCCATGAACATCGGGCCGGCGGTAGGGGTGGCCGCGGCGACGATGCTGATGACGGCGTGCGCGGGGGCGGGTGCCTCGCCCTCCGCGTCCGCTCCGCCCTCCGCATCCACCCCGCCCTCGGCCTTCGTCTCGGCGATGGGCCCCACGCTGGGGGTCCTCGCGGGGGTGGCGGCCGTCGGCGTACTCCTGGCGCTTCGGCTGCCGGGGCGTACGGAAGCGGACAGGGTGGCCGTCAGGCCGCCGCCACGCCTGCCCCACTCCGCTCCATGAGCCACCCGCGGTACCAGTCGACGGTCGCGCCGATGCCCGCGCGCAGCGGCATCGGCGCCATACCGAAGCGCTGCTCGAACGCGTCCGAGACCATCGTCTGCCCCTCGGTGTGCTGGTAGAACAGCTCGGCGTACTCCGCCATGAAGGTTTCGTCGAACGGCCCCCAGGCGCGCGGCTCCGTCAGCACCTCGGTCCCGAACGCCGTCCCGGCGCACTCCCGCACCAGGTCCAGCACCTCACGCACGGTCGGCGCCGGGGCCGTCGGCAGGTGCCAGGCCCGCCCGTATTCGTTCGGCTCCTGACCGAGGCGGGCCAGGCCACGGGCCACGTCCCCGATGTACGTGAAGCTGTGCGGCAGGTCCAGATCGCCGATGGCCATGACCGTGCCCCCGGTCAGGGCAGGCGGGAACGTCGTCGCGCCGAGCGTCGAGTTGAGGACGCGCGGCCCGTAGAAGTCGGCGGCGCGGGCCAGCACGACCGGCAGCCGCCCCGCCTCGTGGGCCGCCAGGTACGCCTCATCCAGCTCCGCCCGCATCCGGCCCTTGCGGGAGGTGGCCCGCCATGGGGAGTCCTCGGTCAGGGGCTCGCCGCCGGAGGGACCGTACGGGTACAGGGTGTCCATGACCACCAGCCGCGCGCCCGCCGCCGCCACGGCCTCCACGATCACCTTCTGGAGCGCGGGCATCACCTCGACCTGAAGTTCATAGGCGACATTTACGCAGTGGTAGACCACCTCGGCGCCCCGCACCGCCTCCCGCGCGGCATCCGGTGATCCGAGGTCGGCGGCGACGGCCTCGGCGCCGGGCAGCACGGTGCGGCCCGTCCGGTCGACGGTCCGTACGCGAAAACCCTGGCGCAGCAGCACCTGCGCCAGCGTGAGCCCGGCGGGGCCGGTGCCGAGGACGACGTGCAGCGGGCGGGAGGGCTTGGCAGGCATGGCGGAACCTCTTCCTCGTAGAAACGCGGCGACACGGAGCACGCCCCACAGAGGCACGCCCCGCAACTGCCCATCACTATAGCTACAGCCTCTAACCAAATCTACAAGCGATACTCTCTCCCTGCAGAACCCTTGGAGACCCCGCCGCCCGTCATCGCTGGAGCCGCCCCATGCCACCGTCCGCACCCGACGCCGCCCAGACGCCGCGCCAGCGCTACCGGGCCCAGGTCCAGCAGGAGGTCAAGCAGGCCGCGCTGGCGCAGATCGCGGCCGGCGGCATCGAGGCGCTGAGCATCAACGCCATCGCCAAGACCCTCGGCATGTCGGGCCCGGCCCTCTACAAGTACTTCCGCAACCGCGACGACCTGCTCACGGCACTCATCAGCGATGGCTACGAGGACGCCGCCGAGGCCATCCGCACGGCGGCGCACCGGACCGCCGACCGGTCACCCCGCGACCGGCTGCTCGCGCTCGCCCACGCGTACCGGGACTGGGCCCTGGCCCAGCCGCACCGGTACCTGCTCCTCGCGGGCACGCCCGCCATGGCGTACGAGGCCCCCGCCCACACCACGGACAGCGCCCGCGCGGTCATGGGCCCGTTCGTGGCCGTCCTGGCCGAGGGCGGGCCGTGGCCGGCGGCGGCACCGCTGTACGACGAGGTACGCGCCTGGGTCACGGGCACCCCCGGCGTCGCCGAGTGGATCGCCGCCTACGCTCCGGAGACCACCGACCCGGTTCCCGCCCTCGCCGCCTCCGTCCTCGCCTGGGCCCGCATGCACGGCATCGTCAGCCTCGAAGTCCAGGGCAACTTCAAGGGCATGGGCCACAACGCGGGCACCCTCCTGGACCTTGAGATGGGCGCGCTGGCCGATGCGGTGGGGCTGGCTGCCGGCGGCTGACCTCACAGGAGAGGGCCCTGGCGACGCCGGTCGCCAGGGCCCTCCTCCCGGACGCGGCCGCCCTACCGCGCGGCCCCCTTCTTGCAGGCAGGCACCGAGTACTTGTTCTTCACGTGCAGCGACTCCAGCCGCGTCCGGCAGATGTCGAGCGAGTACGCCGACCCCTCTCCGTCCTCCGCGATCGAGCAGGCCTTGGCGGCTTCGCCGCCGACGGGCACGTTGTAGCCCTTGTGCCGCAGGTACTGCTGGCAGTCCCACGACCACGCCTGCGCCGGACTCGCCACCACGAGCGGCAGCACCCCCGCGGCTACCGCCCCACTCGCGGCCACCGAAATCCGCCGCACCCACTTGTTCCGCATCACACGTTCCTTTCGACACTGATTCGTGCCGGGCGCGCCTGCCCAGGTAGGGGGTGGGGTATGCCGGTCACCGGGCCAACCGCCGCCGCACACTACGCACGGCCTCCTGGTTCAGGGCAACATGAGATCGGGAAGTCGATGGTGGACCAGTCGCTGCCCGCTGCCGTCGACGTGAAGCCGGAAGGCCGCCGGTGGGGGTTTGCCCGCCTGGTCGTAGGCGTCGATGACTGCTTCGATGCGGTCCCAGAGCCGGGCAGGTCCCTTCTGCTGCACCTTCCAGCCCAAGTCGTGCGGGGTGAGGACGGCGGTTGACCCGGTGACGGTGTCGATCAGGTACGTCCGGTTGCCGAGCATGGTCATCTGGGCGGAAGGCGCCGTGCTCTGGGCGAGGAAGCGCAGGTGGAAGGCTTCTGTGGTGGCGGCGGTGATGCGCTCGGGAGCGTGTCGGAGTTCGCGTGCGTCCTCGGGCATGGCGGCGGCCCAGTGTGCGGGGTTGCCGAAAGCGGGGGCGGCGTGGGTGCGAGCGCTCATGAAGCTGACCGTGCCATTGAGGAGCGGGCCTTCGGCCGTGCCATCCTCGGCAACGGTCAGCAGGACGCGGGCGTATCCGTAGAGCCAGCCGCTGAGGGTGAGCAGGATCTTGCCGCCGGGACGCGTCTGGGCAATGAGGGCGGGCGGGACGGTGCGGAAGGAGCAGGCGGCCACGATGCGGTCGAAAGGCGCTTCGGGCCAGTAGCCGTACAGTCCGTCGGCCACGGCGAGGGTGGGCGTGTAGCCGCCGTTGTTGAGGGCCGTGGCGGCTTGGTTCAGGCGGTGGGCGTCGACCTCGATGGAGGTGACGGCGTCCGATCCGATGTACGCGCAGGCCAGGGCGGTGGAGTAGCCGGTGCCGGTGCCGATTTCCAAGACCCTGTGGCCGGGGCATACATCGGCGTCGGCCCACATGCGCACCACCAGGGACGGCAGGGTGGAAGAGGAGGTCGGGGCGCCGCCGTGCCGTACAGCGGGATCTTTCCAGTCGGGTTCCTCGCCGTCGAACTGGGTGATCAGGGTGGTGTCCGAGTACGCGGCGGTCAGCCAGCGGGCAGGGTCGCGGTCGGCGGTGACCGGCTCCCAGAGGGGGAGCCCGTCCGCGTCGCGCTCGTCGGCCGGCAGGTAGAAACCGGGCACGAAGAGGTGCCGGGGAACGGTACGAACGGCGTCGAGCCACCCCGGAGCGTTCACGTCGGCGTCCATGAGCGTCTGGGCCAGCTCCCGGCGGCGTTGGGCAGCGTCGTGATCGAGGTCGGTCTCCCACGTCATGACGATGCAGCTCCTTGCTGGAGGAGGTCGGCGAGGGCCGTGACAATTTGGTCGGCGTCCGGCAGCCAACCGAACTGGCCGTTCGGGTTGCACTCGTAGACCGTCCAGTGCCCAGGATGTGCGGCATCGCCGGTCAGGGCGAAGTCGAAGCACCCGAATTCCAGGTTGAACGATCTCAGGTAGGCGCGCAGCGTGGCGGCGATGGGGCCCGGCACGGGGGTCGGGGCGTACGTCAGGGCCTCGGGTGGGCAGCGGCGCCAATCCAGTACGCCCTCGGGGGCAGTGATCGTCTGGGCGAACAGACGGTCACCGACCACGGTCACCCGTACGTTGCCGACGCTGGGCACCTCGGCCTGGAAGAGGTGCGCGGTCACCGCGATGGAGTCGTCGAAGGTGCCGGGGTCGACGGGCTGCGCCCAGATGGCGCCGGTGTAGCCGTCCTCCGTGGGCGGCAGGCCCCGGAAGGTCTTGTAGATGATCCGGCCGTGCTCAGCGGCGAACTCCGCAGCTTGCGCGGCATCGTTGGTGATCAGGGTCGGGGGAATGGTCAGGCCCAGCTCGGCGAAGCGCTGCAACTGGGCGGGCTTGAAGTCCGCGCGGGCAATAGCGGCAGGGTGGCTGACGTACCGGACACCGCGCAGCGCGTAAAGGAGCCCTCCGAGTCCGTACCGGGCCTCGGCGGCGGAGAAGTCGCGCTGTTGCGGGGGCAGGTGCGCGAATCGGTCCTGGTAGGGGGTGGGGCGGCGGTAGTAGACCGCCGTCACCTCGTCCAGCTCCACTTCCCTGACCGGCGTACGCAACGCGCCACTCCATACGGGCCGGGCGCCCTCGCCGACCCGCGCCGCGAACGACAGGCCGGCGCCGATGTCCGCCGGGTCGACGCGGACGACCGGTACACCTCGTCCGTTCAGCGCCGCGATGACCCAGTCCGCGGTGATGTCCTCCAGCGAGGTGATGACCAGCACGGTGGAGGCCACCGGTCAGTCCGACTCGTAGTCGGTGGTGTTGTCGTCCTGGACCTGCGGCGTCGGCTCCTGGCCGTCTCCGCCTCCCGAGAACGTCGCCGTGCCGGTGGTCTTGTTGGTGCCGTGCCTCGCCAACTCCACCACTCGGCCGTTCGCGTCGGTGTACACGGCAGTCTGAGTGCGCTCGTCCAGGTGCACCGATGTATACGGTGGCGGCCCTGCCGGGTGGCGATCAGTGACCAGACGCAAGGCCCATGGGGCTACGGATGTCATACGAATGCCCTTCCTCGCTACGGGGTGGAGTGCGCTCACTCACCCGCCCATCGATTACGGCGGCACGGAACGTCAGCCACTCACGGTCCCCGAAGAGCAAGGCCGGGCCCGACGGGAACTTGGAGTCCCGCACCGCGACAAGGGTGGGCACGTTCGTCGCAACCTCGATGCAGTCCTGTCCTGGGTGACCGCCGCTGTGGGTTGACTTGACGTAACGGAATACGTCCGGAGCCACGTGGGTCATATCTGCCCGTCGATCACGGCGGACCGGAACGCCAGCCACTCGCGGTCACCGAACAGCAGGACCGGGCCCGCCGCAGCCTTGGAGTCGCGGACGGCCACGACGGTGGGCACGTTGGTCGCCACCTCGACGCACTCACCGCCGGCGGGGCTGCTGTGACTTGACTTGGTGAAGCGGAATGCGTTCACGATTTACAGCTCCTTGCGCAAATTATCGATGAAATTCACTGATTCGTCAGGTGTGAGGCTCAGCTCGGCAGTGCGGTCGAACGATTCCCGGTACAGGGCACTGTCATTCTCATGCTCGACCCAGACTGTCGACGTGGTCCCATCGAGGTGGACCACGTCCACCGCACCGGGCTCGGCGAACGTCACGATGTTGAAGGGGCTCGTCAGACAGGGGTGAACGCCAGCGGCATACGGCAGGATTTGCAGCGTCACATTGGGCAACATGGCCACATCGAGCAACCTGCCCAACTGATTGCGCATGATCCCGGAGCCGCCCACCAGTTGACGGAGCGCTGCTTCCCAGACCACTGCGTGCACCTGCAGAGGCCGCTCGCTGGTCAGCCTTGCCTGCCTGCGCATCCTGATCTCGACGGAACGCTCGACCGCGTCCGGCCCGTGCCAGGCCTCGAGGAGAGCCCGGGCGTACTCAGCGGTCTGGAACAGCCCGGGGACCAGCGACAACTGCCAATTACGGACCAGGCTCGCCACATCCTCCAAGGCGATGTACTCGGCCAGCGCCCCGGCGTTCGGTGAATGGCGCCACCACCCCTTCGCCCTCCGCCGCTCCCGGTCCAGCTTCGCCAATCCCAGAAGGCGCGCCACCGTTTCGGCGTCGTCCGTCTCGTACAGATGGCAGAGCGCGCGGATATCCGGGTCCCGCATGGGAACCAAGCCCCGCTCCAGCTTCGCCACCTTCGGCACCGAAGCGGTCAGCGCCTCCGCCGCCTGGGCCTGGCGCATGCTCCTGGCCTCCCGCATGCGGAGAAGTTCACCCCCCAGCCTGCGGCCCAGCACCGTTGAAACCGAGGTACCGCGTTCAGGTCGCTCGCCCGTCATCTCCCAACCCCTCACGTCGAGTTGGCCGAACTACTGTCCGTAAAAGTTTCTGCATCCGCAACTTGCCGTATCGCGCACAGTAACACTACCGTCAGTGCCCACTCGCTCGCAGAGCGATGTGAGCGTTGGCACCCCGACGGAGGCGATCAGCCATGCCCGTTCCCCAACTCACCCACGAAGACAAGCTCGACTACACGCCCACCGCGCGCAGCGTCTCCCTCGCCCGGCGGCGGACCGCGCGCCTGGTGGCGGAGTGGGGGCAGGAGTCCATCGCCGGGGATGTGGCGCTGATCGTTTCGGAGTTGGCGACCAACGCGCTGCTGCACGGGTCGCTGCGGGGGCGGCTGTTCCGGGTGCGGCTGGTGGTGAGTACGGCGACCTTGCGGGTCGAGGTGAGTGACCCGCGAGGGGAGCGTTTGCCGCGGAAGAGGCGTGGCGTGGTCTCGACGTCGGGGTACGGGCTCGTACTCGTCGACGGCCTCGCCGACCGGTGGGGGACCGAGCCCCGTACGGTCGGCAAGACCGTGTGGGCGGAAGTCGGACTTCGGGAACGTACCGTTACGCGGCCATACGACCCTGGGCGATCAAGCGGTTGACGACCTGCATGTGCGCGGGCGCGCAGCGTTCGCGCGACTCCTCGCGGTCGAACCACGCGTATTCGGCGATCTCCCGGCCGGGGGCGGGGTCGATGTTCTGCGGGCCGCCGGTGAAGCAGGTCATGTGGAGGCGGCGGCCGGCGTTCACGCCGTGCGCGGTGGCGTGGATGACGAAGGCCTGGCGCAACTCGTCGGCCGGGACGGTCAGGCCGAGTTCTTCGGAGAGCTCTCGGGACAGGGCCTCGGGCGCGGTCTCGCCCGGCTCGTACTTGCCGCCGGGGAGATAGAACGTGTCGTTGCCGCGCGTACGGACGCTGAGCAGGCGGCCGTCCCGTACGTGCAGCCAGCCGACGGAGCGGAGGGGGGCCGGGCGGTCGAGAGCGACCAGCGTCTCGCCGGTGGAATCGGCCGTACGGCGCGAGTGCTCCGTGAAGCCGAGGTGGGTGAAGAAGGCGTGGGCGGACGTGTTGAAGCCTGGGACTTCGAGCGCGAGGGCGCCCCGCAGTGACGCGGCGTGTTCCACGAGTTGGGTGCCGATGCCGCGGCCACGCGCCTCGGGGGCGACATACAGGCCGCTGATCTCGGAGCCGAGGAGGGTGAGAAGGCCGACCACCTCGCCGTTACGCTCGTCCGCTGCAACCCACGTCTCCGTCCGGTCCGGCTGCCGTGTCGCACGAGGCCACAGGCCGGTGATGGCCGGCTCGTCCGCCGGGCGGTAGGGGCGGATGATCGTCGGGCTGCTCATCCGCCGACGGTAGGCAAGGACAAGGGGAGTCGGCAACTTTATTCGGGGTGGGGCGGGGCCTGGCCCCGGGTGGCCCGCTCGGTCCGGCCCGGATTTTCCGTCGCGGATCCCCCGGTGGTGGACCATGCTGGCCCCGATCCCAAGACGTGAACGAGGAGTTGCACCCATATGTGGAAGTGTGAGCACGTTGTCGGCGCCGGCCTGGACGTCGAGGAAGTCGCGGGTCTCTACCGCGCGTCCACCCTCGCCGAGCGCCGCCCGGTGGACGACGTGGAGCGGTTCGCCCGCATGCTGGCCGGCGCCAACCTCGTCGTCACCGCCCGTACCGATGACGGCCGCCTCATCGGCATCGCCCGCTCGATGACCGACGGTTCCTATGTCACATACCTCAGTGACCTCGCTGTGGACGCCGAGTTCCAGGGGCGGGGCGTGGGCCGCGACCTCATCCGCGTCACGCGGGAAGCGGCCCCACAGGCCAAGCTGATCCTGCTCTCGGCACCGGGCGCGGTCGACTACTACCCGCACATAGGGTTCACCCACCACGACTCCGCATGGACACTCCCCGGCCTCGGAGCCTGAGCCCCGCCCCCTGACCGGTACACGCCCGCCGATCTCTATCGGAAGATGTACCGCCTGTCCGACTTAAGGCTGACGTGAGTCTGTACCTGGCGCGTACGAGATCGGCGATTTCCCGTGACGTAATGGAAGGGAGGGGCCGAAAGTCAGGCTCCGAACCGTATGCAAGGGGAGACCACCATGCAGTCCAGGACGAACGCCGGCCGACGTGCTCGGACCACCGTCATGGTCGCACTGCTCGTGGCCGCGCTGTGGGGCGGGATCGCGCTGACGAAGGGCGCGGCGCAGGGCGGCCACGACGCGCCGGGCGGGCCCGTGGGGCACCTCAGCCGCGCCGTGGAGATCATCCGGGGCTGAGAGACGCGGACAGACCACCGGGCGGGCCCGGAGCGACCTCGTCGGTCGCTCCGGGCCCGCCCGCGTATGCGGCCGGTACCGCTTACGCCCAGGTGATCAGGCGCTTGGGGTGTTCGAGGATCGCCGCGATGTCCGCGAGGACCTTCGAGCCCAGTTCGCCGTCGACCAGACGGTGGTCGAAGGACAGCGCCAGCGTGGTGACCTGGCGGGGCTTGACCTTGCCCTTGTGGACCCAGGGCTGGAGCTTGACCGCGCCGAAGGCGAGGATCGCGGACTCCCCGGGGTTGAGGATCGGGGTGCCGGTGTCCACGCCGAAGACACCCACGTTGGTGATCGTGACGGTGCCGCCGGCCATGTCGCCGGGGGCCGTCCTGCCCTCGCGGGCCGTGCTGATCAGCTCGCCGAGGGCGGCGGACAGCTGCGGGAGGGTCTTGGCCTCGGCGTCCTTGATGTTCGGGACGATCAGGCCGCGCGGGGTGGCTGCCGCGATGCCCAGGTTCACGTAGTCCTTGCGGACGATCTCCTGGTTCTCCTCGTCCCAGGCCGCGTTGACCTCGGGGTTGCGCTTGATCGCGACCAGCAGCGCCTTGGCGACGAGCAGGAGCGGGTTGACGCGCAGGCCCGCCATGTCGGGGTCCTGCTTCAGCTCCTGGACGAGCTTCATCGTGCGCGTCACGTCGACGGTGATGAACTCCGTGACGTGCGGCGCCGTGAAGGCGCTGTTGACCATCGCCTGGGCGGTGGCCTTGCGTACGCCCTTGATGGGGATACGGGTCTCACGCGCGCGGACGGCCTCGGAGCCGCCGGTCGTCACGGAAGCGGCCGGGGCCGGAGCCGCAGCCGGGGCCTCGGCGGCGGGTGCGGAAGCCGACGCCGCCGCGTGCACATCCTCGCGGGTGACCACGCCGTCCGGGCCGGTCGGGGTGACCGTCGCCAGGTCGATGCCCAGGTCCTTGGCCAGCTTGCGGACCGGGGGCTTGGCCAGCGGCCGTCCCGCAACGGGGGTGGCGGGCGCCGGGGCTGCCGGAGCCACTGCCCCCGCGTGCCCGTTCAGCTCCGCCTGTACCGCCTGCGCCGCCGCGGCGGCCGGCTCCTGCGCGCCCGGCTGCGCCTTGCGCGCCCGGCGCTTCGTGGACGACGGCGCCGCGCCGTACCCGACGAGGACGGCCTGCCGGCCCTGCGGCTCGGCCTCTTCCTCCTCGGCGGCCGGAGCGGCCTCCGGGGCGGGGGCCTCGGCCGGGCCCGCGCCCGGGGTGGTGTCCACCACGATGATCGAGGTGCCGACATCGACGGTGGTGCCCTCGTCGAAGTGCACCGCCTGTACGACGCCGTCGTACGGGCAGGGCAGCTCCACGGCGGCCTTGGCGGTCTCCACCTCGCAGATGACCTGGCCGTCGGTGACGGTGTCACCGGGCTGGACGTACCACTTGAGGATCTCGGCCTCGGTGAGTCCCTCGCCCACGTCGGGCATCTTGAACTCGCGGAAGCGCTGCTCGGTTGCAGTCATGGTCACTACTCCTCAAGCCCTTCAGTACGCCAGCGCGCGGTCGACCGCGTCGAGCACCCGGTCGAGACCCGGCAGGTATTCGTCCTCCAGCCTGGACGGCGGATACGGCGCGTGGAAACCGCCGACCCGCAGCACCGGGGCCTCCAGGTGGTAGAAGCACCGCTCCGTGATACGGGCGGCGATCTCCGAGCCCGTACCGAGGAAGACCGGCGCCTCGTGGACGATCACCAGCCGCCGGGTCCGCTCGACCGAGGCCTGGACCGCGTCGAAGTCGATGGGCGAGATGGTGCGCAGGTCCAGGACCTCGACCGACTTGCCCTCCTCGGCCGCGACCTTGGCCGCGTCCAGGCAGACCTTGACCATCGGGCCGTACGCGGCGAGCGTCAGGTCCGTACCGGTCTGCGCCACCCGCGCCTTGTGCAGCGGGTCGGGGATCGCCTCGGTGTCCAGGCGGCCCTTGTCGTGGTAGCGGCGCTTGGGCTCGAAGTAGATGACCGGGTCGTCGCTCTCGATGGCCTGGCGCATCATCCAGTACGCGTCGGAGGCGTTGGAGGGGGAGACGCACTTCAGGCCCGCGACGTGCGCGAAGAGTGCTTCCGGGGACTCGGAGTGGTGTTCCACCGCGCCGATGCCGCCGCCGTACGGGATACGGATGACGACCGGCACCTTGACCTTGCCGAGCGCGCGGGCGTGCATCTTGGCGAGCTGCGTGACGATCTGGTCGTACGCGGGGAAGACGAAACCGTCGAACTGGATCTCCACGACGGGGCGGTAGCCGCGCAGCGCCATGCCGATGGCGGTGCCGACGATGCCGGACTCGGCCAGCGGGGTGTCGATGACCCGCTCCTCGCCGAAGTCCTTCTGCAGGCCGTCGGTGACGCGGAAGACGCCGCCGAGCTTGCCGACGTCCTCGCCCATGACCAGGACCTTGGGGTCGGCCTCCATGGAGGCGCGCAGCGACTCGTTGATCGCCTTGGACAGCGTGATCTTCTCGAAGACGGCCATGGTCAGTTCTCCTCCGCGTCCACGAACGACGCCTGGTACGCGGCGAATTGTGCGCGTTCCTCGTCGACGAGCGCATGCCCGTCGGCGTAGATGTTCTCAAAGATCGCCATGTTGTCGGGGTCCGGCATCGCACGGACCACCTCGCGCACCCGCTTGCCGAGCGCCTCGCTCTCCTCCTCGACGGAGTCGAGGTACGCCTGGTCGGCGAAGCCCTCGTTCAGCAGGTACGTGCGCAGCCGCAGGATCGGGTCCTTGGCCTCCCACGCCTCGCGCTCCTCGTCGCGGCGGTAGCGCGACGGGTCGTCGGAGGTGGTGTGGGCGCCCATCCGGTACGTGAACGCCTCGACCAGCGTCGGGCCCTCGCCCGAGCGCGCGCGCTCCAGGGCCGCCTTGGTCACCGCCAGACAGGCCAGCACGTCGTTGCCGTCGACCCGGACGCCCGGGAAGCCGTAGCCGCGGGCCCGCTGGTAGAGCGGGACGCGGGTCTGCTTCTCGGTCGGCTCGGAGATCGCCCACTGGTTGTTCTGGCAGAAGAACACCACGGGGGCGTTGTAGACCGCGGAGAAGGTGAAGGACTCGGCCACGTCGCCCTGGCTGGAGGCGCCGTCACCGAAGTACGCGATGACCGCCGAGTCGGCGCCGTCCTTCTGGACGCCCATCGCATAGCCGGTCGCGTGCAGCGTCTGCGAGCCGATGACGATCGTGTACAGGTGGAAATTGTTGCTGTTGGGGTCCCAGCCGCCGTTGTTCACACCACGGAACATGCCCAGCAGGTTGGTCGGGTCCACGCCCCGGCACCAGGCGACCCCGTGCTCCCGGTAGGTCGGGAAGACGTAGTCGTCGTCGCGCAGCGCCCGGCCGGAGCCGATCTGCGCGGCCTCCTGGCCCAGCAGCGAGGCCCACAGGCCCAGCTCGCCCTGGCGCTGGAGGGTGGTCGCCTCGGCGTCGAAGCGCCGCGTGAGGACCATGTCCCGGTACAGCCCGCGGAGTTCCTCGGCCGACAGGTCGATCGAGTACTCCGGGTGCTCGACCCGCTCACCCTCCGGGGTCAGCAGCTGTACGAGCTGGTCCTGCTCCGCCTCGGCCGGGGCCGGGGCCACCGCCTTCTTCTTGGCGGGCGACGCCTTTTTTGCGGTGGCGCGCTTCCCGCCACCGCGGGTGGTCTTCCGCGCGGCAGTGCTCTCCACGGTCACGTGCTGCTCCTCCGTCTGTCCGGCCCCCGGGGTCCGCCGGTGGCCGTATTGCGGCTCACCCGGTATCCGATACGGCGCACGGGGTGTGTGCGGCACGACGCGGCCCGGGTGGAACAAGGTGCCCCGGCCACGGCCTGCCGGAAGGCGGGCGGTGTGCCCTATTTCCGGAGCCTAGGCGAAAAGGGGGCTGACCTGCGACTTTGCTTGGGGTTCCAAGTAATTTGCTTGGATTTCCGAGCAAGTGGCCGATCAGTCGGCTATCCCCTGTTCTCAGCGTTGCAGCCCGCCGGGACAACGGCACGTTATATCGGTGACCAGGAGCACGGGAAGAGTTGGTGTGTGAGACTGAGCAGGTGCGCGAAGACGGAAAAATCACGGTATTCCTGCTGGACGACCATGAGGTCGTCCGGCGCGGCGTCCACGAAATGCTCTCCGTGGAAGAGGACATCGAGGTGGTCGGCGAGGCCGGTACCGCCGCAGATGCCCTGGTCAGGATCCCTGCGACACGTCCCGACGTGGCCGTGCTGGACGTCCGGCTGCCGGACGGCAGCGGGGTGGAGGTCTGCCGGGAGATCCGTTCCCAGAACGAGGACATCAAATGCCTGATGCTCACCTCGTTCGCGGACGACGAAGCCCTCTTCGACGCCATCATGGCAGGCGCGTCGGGCTACGTCCTCAAGGCGATCCGCGGCAACGAGCTGCTGAGCGCCGTACGGGACGTGGCGGCCGGCAAGTCGCTGCTGGACCCGGTGGCCACCGCCCGCGTACTGGAGCGCCTGCGCGACGGCGGCAGCGCCCGCGGCGACGAACGGCTGGCGAACCTGACCGACCAGGAGCGCAAGATCCTCGACCTGATCGGCGAGGGGCTGACCAACCGCGTGATCGGCGAGCGGCTGCACCTCGCGGAGAAGACCATCAAGAACTACGTCTCCAGCCTGCTGTCGAAGCTCGGCATGGAACGGCGCTCGCAGGCGGCGGCGTATGTGGCGCGGATGAAGGCGGAGCGGCAGTAGGAAAAACGGGGCTCGGCCGGCTGCCTATTGGGCGCCGTAAAAAAAATCCGGGCCCGTCACACCACCCCCGACCATGCAAAACGCCCCGAACTGACAGACTCCCGCCCCATTCAGGACCAACGTCCCGTTTCCGCCGGGGCGGGTGCCTCTACTTTCCCGCGGCCCGGCACGGCAGGGTGTACGCATGCCCACCGACGACTACCGCGCCATCGAGCTGCTGAACCGCACCCCCTACGGGCGGGTGTCGGCCAGCCTGCGGGCCCTGCCCTTCACCGCCGTCACGCGGCACATCGTGGTCGACGGCCGGCTCCTGCTGCGGCTGCACCGCGGCTACGGCTACCACCGCGCCCTGGACGGCAATGTCGTCGCCTACGAGGCCGACAACGCCAACTCCGGCGCCCAGGACACCTGGTCCGTGCAGTTCACCGGCACCGCCCGCGCCATCGCGCCGACGCCGGCCGAGTACGAGCTGTTCGGCCGCACCCCCCGGCTGGCCGACGGGGAGCCCTTCGACCCGGTTTTCCTCCGCATAGAACCGGAGTTTGTCAAGGTCCATCACCTCTCCGATGTCCCTGTGTTCCGGTACGCCCACTCAGCGTGACGCGGTGATCTAACATCTGGCGCGTGCTGCGCTCATCCGATGTCCGGACGGCGGCCCCGCCCGACGGACACACCCTCGGCTCCCTGCTGCGCCGCTACGGCGCCGGGGAGCCGTTGTCGTGCGTACCGGTCGCCGAGGGGCTGCTCAACCGCGGCTACCGCCTCGCCACCACGCACGGCCGCTACTTCCTCAAGCACCACCTCGACGGCGACCAGACCGCCATCGCCCGCCAGCACCGCGCCACGCGCCGCCTCGGCGCGCTCGGCCTGCCCGTCGCCCCGCCGCTCGCCGACGCGGACGGCCGTACGGTCACGGTCCTCGGCGGCCGCTGCTACGCGCTGCATCCCTGGGTCGACGGCCGGCACCGCGACGGCGCCGCGCTCAGCCGACACCAGTCGCGGCGCCTGGGCGCCCTGCTGGGGCAGGTGCACACGGCGCTGGAGCAGGTCATAACGCGCGATACGGCGGGGGCCGGCACCCCGTACGAGCACGTCGGCGCCGACCCCGCGCGCACCTTCGAGATGATCGACGAACTGCTCGCGCTCGCCCGCCGGTCCCGGCCGCGCAGCAGCTTCGACGAGCTGGCCGAGCACCGGCTGCTGGAGCGCCGCGCGCTGCTGGAACGGGAGGCCCACCGCCGCCCCGGCGCCGACCGGGTCCCGGCCGCCGGCTGGGTGCACGGCGACTTCCACCCGCTCAACCTGCTCTACCGGGACGCCGAACCGGCCGCCATCGTCGACTGGGACCGGCTGGGCGTGCAGCCCCGCGCCGAAGAGGCCGTACGGGCCGCCGCGATCTTCTTCGTCCAGCCCGCGGGCACCCTGGACCTGCCGAAGGTACGGGCCTACGCGGGCGCCTACCGCCGCGCCTCCGGCGCCTGCGCGGCGGAACTGGCCGCCGCCGTGCACCGGGTGTGGTGGGAGCGGCTCAACGACTTCTGGATGCTCGACTGGCGCTACCGGCTCGGCGACCGGCGGGCCGATCCCCAGTTCCCGGCGGCGGCGGCGCTGGCGGTGTGGTGGACGCGGGAGTACGGGGCGGTGCGGGAGGCTTTCGCGGAGTGAGAGCCGGGGCGGGTGGGGCGGGCCGCCCGCGGTCCCGGAACGCCGCGACGGGCGGCCGGAGAGGTTCCGGCCGCCCGTCGTGGTCAGGCGCTGGGGTTGCGTGCGGTCAGCTGCCGTCCGAGTCGCCGATCGCGCCGGTGCCGGCCGGGCCGCTGCTGCCCGAGCTGCTCCCCTGGGTCGTACCGCCGTTGCTCGTGGTGCCGCTCGTCGTGCCGCCCTTGCTGTCACCGTTGTTGCCGCCGTCGGTGCCGGTGGTCGTGTTGCCGGTGGTCGAGCCGCCGGTGGACGACGAATGGGTGGGCGGCGGGGACGTCGGGGGCTTGGACGACGGCGTCGGCTTCGAGGAGGGCGACGAGGACGTGCGCGGCGTGGTCGGCTGGCGCGTCGACGGACGGTTCCACGTACCGGAGTCACCACCGGTGCCGCCGGGCTGCGTGTGCGGGGTCGACGGCTCCTCGGACGGCGTCTCGGAGCTCTGGTCCTCGGAGCTCTGCGAGACCGACGGGGTGTTGCTCGGCTTGGGGTTCTTGTCCTTGCCGTCGCCGCCCGCGCTCTTGAGCGCGATGGCCACGCCGACCGCGATGGCGATCACCGCGAGCGCCGCGATCAGCCAGATCTTGCCGCGGCTGCCCTTGGCGGGCCGGGGGCCGCCCTCGTAAGCACCGTCCCCGTCCCGCATGCCGGGCGGCAGGATCGGCTGCGCCGTGGTCTGCCCGTGGTCCGGGTGCGGCAGGGCGGTGGTGGCCGCCAGCGAGCCCATGGCCGGGGTGTGGCCGCCGTCGTGCACGGCGACCGGGCCGGTGTTCCACGTACCGCTGTGGCCGCCCTGCTCGTGCAGCATCTGCAGGGCGTACTGGACCAGGCCGCGCATCTCCTCCGCGGTCTGGAAGCGGTCGTCCGGGTCCTTGGCCAGCGAGCGCATCACCAGGCCGTCCAGCTCCGGCGGCACCGAGGAGGAGACCTCCGAGGGCGGCACCGGCATGTCCTGGACGTGCTGGTAGACGACCGACAGCGGGGTCTCGCCGGTGAACGGCGGGCGCAGCGCGAGCAGTTCGTACAGCAGGCAGCCGGTCGCGTACAGGTCGGAGCGGGTGTCCACGGTCTTGCCGAGGGCCTGCTCCGGGGAGAGGTACTGCGGCGTGCCCATGACCATGCCGGTCTGCGTCATCGTCGACTGCGCGCCGTGCAGCGCACGGGCGATGCCGAAGTCCATCACCTTGACCGCGCCGCCGTGCGTGATGATCACGTTGGCGGGCTTGATGTCGCGGTGCACGATGCCGTGCTGGTGGCTGTAGGCCAGCGCCTCCAGCACGCCGGAGACGATGATCAGCGCCTGGTCCGGCGGCGGCGCGTCGGCGTTCAGCAGCAGGTCGCGGATGGTGCGGCCCTCGACCAGCTCCATGACGATGTACGGCACCGTGTTGCCGCCGACGTAGTCCTCGCCGGAGTCGTACACCGCCACCACCGCGTGGTGGTTCAGCCCCGCGACGGACTGTGCCTCGCGGGTGAAGCGGGCCTTGGAGACCGGGTCCTCCGCGAGGTCGGCCCGCAGCAGCTTGACGGCGACGGTGCGGCCGAGGCGCACGTCCTCGGCGGCGAACACCTCCGCCATGCCGCCACGTCCGAGCCGGCGCGTGAGCCGGTAGCGTCCGTCGCCCACCAAACCGCCATTGCCCCACATCTCCGGCGCATCGGAAAGATTCGCTTCAGGAGAGTGGGAGCCGGTGGCATCAGGATCGGACGGGCCCTGGGGGCTCTGCGTCGGTGCCATCGGTCCTCGCCGTCGTATCAATCCGCATCACAGCGGTAAGGTCTCGGTCTTCGCTAGAGCACGCTACAGGCTCCGCGGCATACGCCGGTCCCGTGATGGACCGGTCATCACACCTTCTGCGGCCCCATTGTCGCAAGTTAACCCGGGGTAATCACAGGCCGACCAGCGGTCCGAAGGGTTCAGTACGGTTCAGATCCGTAATGGGATCTTGCGCATCTGGTCACGGAACGGGCACACGGCTTGACGTGTCCCCGCCCTGGGGCAGACTGGGCTGCGATCCACCACCGATCTCGAACAACCCATACTGATCTCGGCACGTCCACCGGCGCACGAGCCGCAGCCCGCGACGTTGAGTACCGTCTGTACACGTCATCACGTCAGAGCGCTGCCAGGACGGGCACAGCAACAAAGAGCCACGAGGCGCGGCGCGCCGCAACACGTGCGCAGGAACAGCGCGCCAAGGGGGAAGCGGAACCATGAGCCAGGACGGCGCTCAGGGCCAATACGAGGGCCGTTCGGTCGGCGGTGGACGCTACCAGCTCCGTGATCTTCTGGGCGCCGGCGGCATGGCGTCCGTGCACCTCGCGTACGACAGCGTCCTGGACCGCGAGGTCGCGATCAAGACCTTGCACACCGAGCTGGGCCGCGAGCAGGCCTTCCGCGAGCGCTTCCGGCGCGAGGCGCAGTCCGTGGCCAAACTCACGCACACCAACATCGTCTCGGTGTTCGACTCCGGCGAGGACCAGCTCGACGGCGGCATGGTGCCGTACATCGTCATGGAGTACGTCGCGGGCCAGCCGCTCCGCTCCGACCTGGACACCGACATCGCCCAGCACGGCGCGATGCCCACCGGGAAAGCGCTGAAGATCACCGCCGATGTGCTGGCCGCCCTGGAGGTCAGCCACGAAATGGGCCTGGTCCACCGGGACATCAAGCCCGGCAACGTCATGCTGAACAAGCGCGGCGTGGTCAAGGTCATGGACTTCGGCATCGCCCGTGCCATGCAGTCCGGCGTCACCTCGATGACGCAGACCGGCATGGTCGTCGGCACCCCGCAGTACCTCTCCCCCGAGCAGGCGCTGGGCCGCGGCGTGGACGCCCGCTCGGACCTGTACTCGGTCGGCATCATGCTCTTCGAGCTGCTGACCGGGCAGCTGCCCTTCGACGCGGACTCGCCGCTGGCCATCGCCTACGCGCACGTCCAGGAGGAGCCGCCGGTCCCCTCCAGCATCAACCGGTCGCTGCCGCCCGCCGTGGACGCGCTGGTCGCCCGCGCGCTGAAGAAGAACCCCAACGAGCGGTTCCCGACCGCCGAGGCCATGCGGGACGAGTGCCTGCGCGTCGCCGGGTCGGGACAGTCCGGCGCGACGCCGCTCATCATCAGCGAGGGCCCGCGCGCCCGTAACAGCGGCTCCTCGGTGTCCTCCGCGGTCTTCCCGGCCGCCTCCGCGAACGCCGCGGGACCGCACACCCCGGTGCCGCCGAGCGTGCAGACGCCCTACCAGCCGACGCAGGCAGCGCCCCAAGCGGGCCCGCCGATGGGCCCGGGGCCGTCGGCGAACGGCGGGCCCGGCTTCGGCCCCTCCGCGCCGTCCACACCGCCGCCGGTGAACGCCTTCCAGCCGCCGGGGCCCATCCCCTCCCAGGGCCCGGGACCGGCCCCCTACAACAGCTTCCAGACCCCGCCCCCGTACGCGGGGCCCACCACGCCCGCACCCGCGCCCGCGCCGGTCGGTCCCGGCCCCGGCGGCAACCGCTCCGGCAGGGGCAACACCCCGGTGGTCGTGGTCTCCGCCATCGTCGGCGTGGTCGTGGTCACCGCGATCGCCATCGGCATCGGCCTGAGCGGCGGCGGCGACAGCCCGAACCCGCGCCCCACCGGCGCGTACAGCTACTCGCCGTCCCCCTCGGACTCGGTCAAACCCGAGGACCCGACGGCCACCATCTCGACCACGCGCTGCACCGACCCGGTCAAGAGTTACAGCCAGAAGGGCAAAATCTTCCTGCCGTCCTTCTACGGCAAGAACCTGACCTCGGTGAAGAAGTGCATGGAGGCGGCCGGCTGGTCGTATGACATCACCGAGCGCAGCAACTACCTGTACGGCAAGAACACCGTCATCGGCCAGTCGCCGATCTCGATGTGGGACCCGTCGTCCGGCGAGAAGATTCACCTGACCGTGTCGACGGGGCGCAGTTCGTAGGACCGCAGGCCGGGCCGGCCCAGGCCTCGGCACACGGACCGGACGGACAGGAGGGCCCGGCGCGCGGAGTGCGCGGCGGGCCCTTCCTGTCCGTCCGAACCTGGTGGTGCGTTGTCAGAGCCTGGTGGGTGCGTTAAAGGAATTAAAGGTACGGGCCGGAGCGGGCGCCGCCCTGGCTCTGCTGGGCCTGCTCCAGGTCCTCGGACGGCACCGCACCGGGCGGCAGCGCACGGCGCATCTGCTCCAACTGGGCGCGGGCCGCCATCTGCTGGGCGAACAGCGCGGTCTGGATACCGTGGAAGAGCCCCTCCAGCCAGCCGACCAACTGGGCCTGGGCGATCCGCAGTTCCGCGTCCGTGGGCACCGAGTCGTCGGTGAACGGCAGCGACAGCCGCTCCAGCTCCTCGACCAGCTCGGGCGCCAGCCCGTCCTCCAGCTCCTTGACCGAGCTGGAGTGGATCTCCTTCAGACGCACCCGGCTCGCCTCGTCCAGCGGTGCGGCCTTCACCTCTTCGAGAAGCTGCTTGATCATGCTGCCGATGCGCATGACCTTCGCGGGCTGTTCGACCATGTCCGTCACGGGAACCTCGCGGGACTCGTCGTCGCCGTCCCCGCCACCGGAGCCGGCGCTGCCGAGAGCCATCCCGTCCGGGCCGACAACCAGGACGTGCGGGCTCTCCTGCGACCGTTCGTTCATCGGCATATCCATGCCGCCATTCTCTCGTACAGCTGACTAGGAACGGTTGTGCCCTGGGAGAAAGATGATCCAACCTCCGGATGGGGATGAGCTTTGGGGTGAACTCGGGATGAGCTGTGAGGTGGTGCAGGAGGACGGGGTACGGGCCGGGGGTGGCGGGCCGGTCACGAGCGCCTGAGCCGCAGGGCGATGAAGGCCAGCCCGAGGCCGGTCAGGGCCATGCCGGCGCCCAGCGGCAGCACCCGGTGGACACCGTTGCCCTGCTCGGCGGCGGTGCCCGGGGAGCGCTCGGCGGCCGAGGCGGCGCCGGGCACCGCACCGGGCGCGTAACGGGAGGAGCCGTGCGGCCGTGCGGCGACCGCCGACGAGGCGGGGGCCTGGAGGGGCGGCAGCGGTACGTAGGGCCGGTGGGCGAGGCGCCCGGCCAGGTCGTTCCGGCGGGGCCGTGTGGGGGCGGGCGAGGCCTTTCCAGGGGGCTTGGAAGCCGCTGGGGACGAAGGCCGGGACGCGTGGCCGAGCTGCGCTTCCGCGTCGGCCGACAGGTCGTTCGGGGCGGGCGGGCCGGGCGCCTGCGGAAGGGCCGGGCGGGTGTCGTCCGTACCGGAGCCGGACACCGGACCGCCGGAGGGGGCCAGAACGCCGGGACCGAGCGGAATGAGGCGGCCCAGGGCATCGAGGGGGCTGGTGGGGTTGGCGGGGGTGGCTGTGCTGGTGCCGTCTCCCGTGTCCGCATCAGGGTTCGGGGCCTGGCCGTGGCTGGGGGGCTCGTGGTGGCCCGGGGGCTCGGCGTGGTCCACGTGGTCGGCGTCCTCCGGGCGGCCGGGGCCCTGGTTGCGGTGGGGGAGCGTACGGGGGTGGGCGGCGGAGCTGTGCGTGAGGACGGTGCCGTGCGGGGCTGCCGCGGTCGCTGTGGCCGCTGTGGCCGCTGTGGCTGTCGCGTACGGGAGGGGCAGGAGCGCCGTAATGAGCAACAGGCTGGCTGTGAGGCGCTGACGGGGCCGGTGGGGGCGGAGTGAACGCGGACGGCACTGCCGTCCTGCTGCCGGGGCCACGGGTATCGAGCGCACGGGTACCGGAGTAACCGGTGCGGGGGACATGTATGCCAAGCACAAGCATGGCGATCGCATGCATTCCGGGGCCACGAGTTTCGACGTCACACCCATGACCTCCCGTACCTGCGGAGTGGTCGCCTGATTCCCTCAGCGTCACACGGAGGGTTGTGCGCGGCATCCCGGGTGGTGCGGGGGTGTGGTGGGGGCGTGGTGGAGCGGTGGCGGGCGGGCGCGCGGTGTGAGTCGGTGGTGCGCAGGTGGGCGCGCGGTGGTGCCGGAGCTTCGGCACCACCGCGTCGCGCGCCGGTGCGCCGGGCTCAGACCGTCAGGACGACCTTGCCCACATGGCTGCTGGCGTCCACGATCCGGTGCGCCTCGGCCGCCTCGGCCATCGGCAGCGTACGGTCCACGATCGGCCGGACCTGACCGTTCTCGATCAGCGGCCAGACGTGCTCCCGTACGGCCGCGACGATCGCCGCCTTCTCGGCCAGTGGACGGCCGCGCAGCGAGGTGGCGGTGACCGCGCCGCGCTTGGTGAGCAGCGCACCGAGGTTCAACTCGCCCTTGGCACCGCCCTGGAGACCGATGATCGCCAGGCGCCCGTTGGTGGCCAGCGCCTTGACGTTCGGTTCGAGGTACTTGGCGCCCATGATGTCCAGGATGACGTCCGCGCCCTTGCCGTCGGTGGCCGCCCGCACCTCCTCCACGAAGTCCTGGTCCCGGTAGTTGACGAGGATGTCGGCGCCCAGTTCGGCGCAGCGGGCCAGCTTGTCGGCGCTGCCCGCGGTGACCGCGACCCGCGCGCCGACCGCCTTGGCCAGCTGGATCGCCATCGTGCCGATCCCGCTGGAGCCGCCGTGCGCCAGCAGCGTCTCGCCGGGCCGCAGGTGCGCGATCATGAAGACGTTCGACCATACGGTGCAGGTCACCTCGGGCAGTGCCGCTGCGGCGGCCATGTCGAGGCCCTTCGGTACGGGCAGCAGCTGGCCCGCCGGTACGACGACCTGCTCCGCGTACCCGCCGCCCGAGAGCAGCGCGCACACCTCGTCGCCGACCGCCCAGCCGCCGACCCCCGGGCCGAGCGCCTTGATCCGGCCGGCGCACTCCAGGCCGGGGTACGGGGACGCGCCGGGCGGCGGATCGTAGAAGCCCTGGCGCTGGAGGAGGTCGGCACGGTTGACGGCCGTTGCCGCCACCTCGACCAGGACCTCCCCTTCGGACGGCTGCGGATCGGGCACCTCGGCCCATACGAGGGCGTCGGGGCCACCGGGTTCGGGAATGGTGATCGCACGCATGGCCGCGAGGCTACTCGCCCTCGCAGGACGGCGTACGGAGGCGGTGGCCGGGCGGGTGGTCGCGGGGGCCGCCGGGCGGACGCGGGGACCGCCGGGAGGTGGCGAGGGCCGCCGGGAGGTGACGTGTCGGTGGTGCTTTGTCGGCTCTTCGGGTCGGCTCTTCCGGTCGCCTCTGCTGGTCGTCTCGTCGCTCCTGGTCGTCCCGCCGCTACTGGTCGTCCCGGCGGACGGGGGCCATCGGGGACACCCCCGTACCGGGAATCATCGGCTTCGCGCTGGACCTGGCCGTCCCGTCCGGCTCCTCCGGCGGCACCGCCCGCACGATGGTGATCACCCGGTCGGCGGGCTGCAACGGGCTGGCCGCCGGGTCGTCGTACCCGAGCAGCCGGTGACCGCGCAGCACCGAGACGATCAGGTCGTCGGTCTCCCGTACCGACTTGCCGACCTCGGCCTTCACCACCGGACGCTCGATCAGGTCCAGGCCGCTGCCCTGCTGGATCAGGTCCTCCAGGACCGTACCGGCGCTGGGGCTGTGCACCGACAGGCCCAGCAGGCGGCCGGCGGCGCTGGCCGAGGTGATGACCATGTCGGCGCCGGACTGGCGCAGCAGCGGCGCGTTCTCCTCCTCCCGTACGGCCGCGACGATGTTGGCCTTCTTGTTGAGCTGGCGGGCGGTGAGCGAGACGAGGACGGCGGTGTCGTCGCGCTGGGTGGCGATGACGACCTGGCGGGCGCGCTGGATCTCGGCCCGTACCAGGACGTCGCTGCGCGTGGCGTCCCCGATCACGCCCGCGAAGCCCTCGGCCACCGCCGAGTCGATGACCTTGGGGCTCGGGTCGACGATGACGATGCGGTCGCGGGTCAGGCCCGTCGCACGCAGGGTCTGGGCCGCGGACCGGCCCTTGGTGCCGAAGCCGACGATGACGGTGTGGTCGCGCAAGGCGTTTCTCCAGCGGTTCAGTTGCCACTGCTCGCGGGTGCGCTCGGTGAGGACTTCGAGAGTGGTGCCGACCAGGATGATCAGGAAGAGGACCCGGAGGGGCGTGATGAGCAGGATGTTGAGCAGCCGCGCGCCGTCCCCGTACGGGACGATGTCGCCGTAACCGGTGGTCGAGAGCGTGACGGTGGCGTAGTAGACGCAGTCGAGGAAGTCGACGGAGCCGTTGGCGTTGTCGTGGTACTCGTCCCGGTCGATCCAGACGATGGCCACCGTCGCGACCAGCACCAGCAGCGCCATCAGCAGGCGGCGCGCGACCTGGCGCAGCGGCGCCAAGGGGGCACGGCGGGGCAGCACGACGCGGTGGCTGTGGCTCTCGGGGATCTCCCGGGCCGCGGCGTCGTGGGTGGGGAGCTTCACGCGGCGCCTCCGCCGGTCGGGTCGGTGGGGGAAACGTTCGGGCGGTGGGGCGGGGCGGGGGCGCGG
>NZ_JOCQ01000100.1 GCF_000720725.1 Streptomyces rimosus subsp. rimosus | reverse complement strand
GGCCGGGTGGGCCGCTGTCCCTGCGCGCTTCGAGCGAGGGGGGAGCCCCGCCCCTGCGCGCTTCGAGCGAAGGAGAGCCCCGCCCCGGCGCGCCGAGCCGGGTAGGTCCCGCCCCGGCGCCCCCTACCGCCGCTCCGTCGCCTGGAGCACCAGCAGCGCCAGGTCGTCGTCCGGCGGCGTGGCGGCGAATGCGTGGACCGCCCGCCGGATGTGCTCGGCGACGGCGGTGGCTCCCAGGCCGGCGCAGTCGGTGAGGTGGCCGGCCAGGCCGTCATCGTCGTCGAACAGCCGGTGGCCGCAGCGCCGCTCGGTCACGCCGTCCGTGACGCACAGCAGCGTCTCACCGGGCGCCAGGTCGAAGGACTCGGATTCGTACGACGTGTCCTCCACCACCCCGAGCAGCATCTGCGGCGCCGCGGCGACCCGTACCCCGCCGTCCGTGCCGAGGACCAGCGGCAGCGGGTGTCCGGCGCTGGCCAGGGTGCACCGGGCGCCCGCCGTGCCGTCGGCGTGCGGCACGATCTCGCCGTACAGGAGGGAGAGGAAACGCGTCTGCTCGGCCTCGGCGCGCAGTTCTACGGCGGCGTCCAGGCCGGGGCCCGCCGCCGCGACCGCCGCGGCGACGGCGGCCACCGAGTCCGCGGCCTCGCGGGCCATCGTCTTGTTGAGCCGGTCCAGCACCTCGCCGACGCCGTACCCGTCGCGGGCCAGCAGCCGCAGGACGGGCCGCGCGAGGCCGGTGACCGCGGCGGCCTCCGGGCCGCTGCCGCACACGTCGCCGAGGGCGAAGCACCAGCGCCCGTCCCCGGCGTCGAACAGGTCCCAGAAGTCGCCGCCGGCCCAGGCGCCCTCGCGCGGTTCGTAGACGACGGAGGACTCCATGCCGGGGACGGCGGGCCTGCCCCGGGGCAGCAGGCGGCGTTGCAGTACCTGGCTGATCCGCTCCTGGTTGCGGTACGCGCGGGCGGTGGCGACGGCGCGGGCGACCCGCCGGGTCAGGTCCTCTATCAGGCCCACGACCTCGTCGGGGAAGCGCATCAGCCCGGCGCGGCCGAGCAGCAGCGTGCCCTGGTCGCGGCCGCCGGCCAGCAGCCGGCAGGCCAGCGCGGCGCCGCCCGGCCCGTACCCGCTCGGCTCCTGCGGCCAGGGCCAGGGCACCGCGGAACCGGCGCCGTCCCGCTGCGGACCGGGCACCGGCAGCACCGGCGGGTCCTTCTCCAGGGCCATACGGAGCGCGTCGATGCGGCCCTCGCTGGAGTGCCAGACGCGGGCGAGGCGTGGCGGCGCGCCGGAACTGTCCCGGCCGCCGCCGTCGTACAGCCACATCGCACACCAGTCGGCGAGCCGCGGTACGACCAGCTGCGCGGCCAGCAGCGCCACCTGTTCCTCGTCGAGCTGTCCGGACAGCAGGTCGGAGGCCTCGGCGAGGAAGGACAGGGCGCCGTGGTTGATCCAGTCGGCGTCGGTGCGCCGCGCCGGGGACCGGCGGACGGGCGCGGGGGCCAGCAGCTCGGCGGCCCGCAGGTCGCGCTGGAGGTCCGGGTCGTCGTGGGAGAAGCGGGCCCGCGGGCCGTACGTACGGTCGTGGGCCCCGGCCAGGAGCCGGAACCACACGGTCTTCAGGTCGCGCCGGTACGTGATGCCCCAGGACTCGGCGACCGCGCCGACCAGTTGCAGGCCGTGGCCCCTGGTCTCGTCCACGGAGGACGCCTGGCGCGCCCGTACGGCACGGGCCGGATGGTGGTCGGACACCTCGACGACGACCGCGGTGCGCCCGCCGTCCGCCGCGGGGTCGGTCTCCAGGCGGCACAGCAGCTCGACGGTGGTCCCGGCGTGTACGACGACGTTCGTGACCAGCTCGCTGACCAGCAGAACCGCTTCGTCGGCGAGGCGGTCGCCGATGGTGTCGGCGCCGGGCAGCGACCGGGAGAGCCAGTCGGCCAGGACGGCGCGGACGAACTGGCGTGCCGCCGCGGCGGCACGCGGGTTGCCGGGCAGGCTCGACCGGCGGACGCTGTCCCGGGCATCACAGCGCTCCCGCCCGCCACGCCAGGCCCGGCCGCCTCGTCCGTCGCGCTTGCCCTGGCCACCGCGCTGATCACGGGTGGACGGGGCCCGCCGCTCCGCGGAGCGGGGGGGGGGGGGCCCCGCCGCTCACGACGCGGTCCGCCGGCCGGTGGCCCGGCGGGCGGATCGGGCGCCTCCGGGAGAGCGGCGGAGACGGTGCCGGGGGCGGGGGTGGGGTTTATGGGGGTGGGGTTTTGGGGGGTGGGGTTCTGTTGGGTTGTGGGGGCCTGGTGGGTGGTGGGCTCCGGAGTGGTGGGCTCTTCGGGGGCGGTCGGTTTCCGGGTGGCGGGCTCCGCGCCGGGTTTCTTGGAGGCGGCGGGCCTCCGGGTGGCGGGCTCCGTACCGGGTTTCTTGGAGGCGGTGGACTTGCGGGCAGCGGGCTTCGCACCGGGTCCCTCAGTAGCGGCGGACTTCCGGGTGGCGCGCCTGTGGGCGCCACCTTCCCGTACGACGCCCTCCTCGGCAGCGGTGGGTTCCCGGGCGCCGGACCCACGTGCGCCACCCTTCCGTACGACGCCCTCCAGTCCCGCACCCTCCAGTCCCGACCCCTTCGGAATCGCACCCTTCGGAATCGCACCTTCCGGACCGGCGCCCTCCGCCCCGCCGTCCTCCGGCGTCCCCGCTCCCGCCCCCGCGTCCCCGCCCATGGCCGAATCCCTCACCCGTGCCGCCCCCGTTCCCCTGGCCGGATTCGTCGTGCCGGCCGCCTTCCTGGCCGCTTTCCCACGGGAATCCACCGGCCCGCCTCCTTCGGGAAGTCCGCCGGAACGCTCCGCCTGAGTTCTGCCGGCGACTGCTTCGGTCCTGACCTGCGGGCCCGTCCGGTCGCAGGCCGCCGGGGCGGTCCGGGCAGGAGTGCCCCCGGGGGCCGGCGCCCCGCCGGGCGCACCCTGACCGGGGCGGGGCCACTCCCTGGCCACCGCGGCGCCCCGGTCCGGGACGTCCCTGTCTGACGAAGTTGTCGTCCGCATTGAGCAACTCCCGAGCAGTTCCGCAATAGCGCCGAATACGCCACGCCCAGAGTGACAGACTGAGCGCACCCATAAGCACCGAGTTACTGAAGTGGGAAGCCATGGCGGTCGATTCGGCAGTGCCCCGAGTGTCCCCGGAGTCGAGTGGTGATGTGGTCCGTGTGGCCGACTTGCGACCGCTTCTGACCGCCTTGGCGTCAATGGCGGCCGGAGATTTCCGGACTCGACTGCCAGTGGCGCAGGAAGGTCTGGTGGCGGAACTGTCCGCGGTGTTCAACCAGATAGCCGCCCGCAACCAGCATCTGTCCGACGAGCTGTTACGCCTCCGGTCGGAGGTCGTACGCCAGGGCCGGCTGGACGAACGGATGTCCGCCAGCCCGGGCCCCGGCACCTGGGCCACCTCCGTCCAGGCCGCCAACGCCATCATCGACGCGCTGGTCATCCCGACCACCCAGGCCACCCAGGTGCTGGACGCGGTGGCGGGCGGCGACCTGACCCAGCGGGTGGACCTGCACGACGGCAACCGCCCGCTGCGCGGCGACCGCCGACGGCTCGGCCGGGCGGTCAACCGTATGGTCGATCAGCTGTCACTGTTCACCGGCGAGGTCACCCGGGTGGCCCGCGAGTCCGGTACGGAAGGCCGGCTCGGCGGGCGCGCCAAGGTGGCCGGGCTGTCCGGGAGCTGGCGGGACGTGACTGAGGCGGTCAACACGATGGCGGCCCGGCTCACCGCCCAGGTGCGCGACATCGCGCTGGTGACCACGGCGGTGGCGCGCGGCGACCTGACCCGGCAGGTGACGGTCGAGGCGGCCGGCGAACTGCTGGAGCTGAAGCTGACCGTCAATACGATGGTCGACCAGCTCTCCGCCTTCGCCGACGAGGTCACCCGCGTCGCCCGCGAGGTCGGCACCGAAGGGCAGCTGGGCGGCCGGGCGCAGGTGCGGGGCGTGTCGGGCGTCTGGAAGGACCTCACCGACAACGTCAACTTCATGGCGTCCAACCTGACCAGCCAGGTGCGCAACATCGCGCAAGTGACCACGGCCGTGGCCAACGGCGACCTCAGCCAGAAGATCACGGTGGACGCGCGCGGCGAGATCCTCCAGCTGAAGCTGACCGTCAACACGATGGTCGACCAGCTCTCCGCCTTCGCCGACGAGGTCACCCGCGTCGCCCGCGAAGTGGGCACCGAGGGGCGGCTCGGCGGCCGGGCGCACGTACGCGGTGTGTCGGGCGTCTGGAAGGACCTCACCGACAACGTCAACTTCATGGCCGACAACCTCACCTCCCAGGTACGCAACATCGCCCTGGTGGCGACGGCGGTCGCGGAGGGCGACCTGGGCCGCAAGATCACGGTCGAGGCGAAGGGCGAGATCCTGGAGGTGAAGTCGACGATCAACACGATGGTCGACCAGCTCTCCGCCTTCGCCGACGAGGTCACCCGCGTCGCCCGCGAGGTCGGCACCGAGGGCAACCTCGGCGGGCAGGCCCAGGTGCGCGGTGCCTCCGGCGTGTGGAAGGACCTGACCGACAACGTCAACTTCATGGCGTCCAATCTCACCTCCCAGGTGCGCAACATCGCGCAGGTGACCACGGCGGTGGCCGACGGCGACCTGTCGAAGAAGATCACGGTCGACGCACGCGGCGAGATCCTGGAGCTCAAGGACACCGTCAACTCGATGGTGGAGCAGCTGCGGGCGTTCGCCGACGAGGTCACGCGGGTCGCGCGTGAGGTCGGCACGGAAGGCAACCTCGGCGGCCGGGCCCAGGTCCGCGGCGCCTCCGGCGTCTGGAAGGACCTCACCGACAACGTCAACTTCATGGCGTCCAACCTGACCACCCAGGTGCGCAACATCGCCCTGGTGGCCACCGCCGTCGCGCAGGGCGACCTGTCCAAGAAGATCGACGTGGACGCGCGCGGCGAGATCCTGGAGCTGAAGACGACGCTCAACACAATGGTCGACACCCTGTCGTCGTTCGCGTCCGAGGTCACCCGCGTGGCGCGCGAGGTGGGCAGCGAGGGGCAGCTGGGCGGCCAGGCGCGGGTCGAGGGCGTGTACGGCACCTGGAAGCGCCTGACGACGAACGTCAACGAGCTGGCGTCGAACCTCACCACCCAGGTGCGGGCCATCGCCGAGGTGGCCTCCGCGGTGGCGTCCGGCGACATGACCCGTACGGTCACCGTCGAGACCCAGGGCGAGGTCGCCGAGCTGCGCGACAACATCAACCTGATGGTCTCCAATCTCCGCGAGACCACCCGCGCCAAGGACTGGCTGGAGTCGAACCTGGCCCGGCTGGCGGGCCTGATGCAGGGCCACCGGGACCTGATGGAGGTCGCCGACCTGATCCTGCGCGAGCTGACCCCCCTGGTGAACGCCCAGTACGGCGCCTTCTTCCTGGCCGACACCGACCGCGACGACATGCAGCTGGCCTTCATCGCCGGGTACGGCTCGTCGCAGGACGCCACGATCGACACACCGGGCTCCCTGGACCACGGCCTGGTGCGCCAGGCCGCGCTGGAGAAGAAGCGCATCCTGGTGGAGGACGCGCCGCCGGACTACATCAAGATCAATTCCGGGCTGGGCGAGGCCAACCCGGCGACCGTCGTCATCATCCCGGTGCTCTTCGAGGACCAGACGCTCGGCGTGATCGAACTGGCCTCCTTCTCCCGCTTCTCCGACGTCCACCTGGCCTTCTTCGACCAGTTCGTGAACACCATCGGCGTGGCCATCAACACCATCGTCGCCAACTCCCGTACGGAATCCCTGCTCGGCGAGTCCCAGCGGCTGGCCCGCCAGCTCCAGGAGCGCACCGGCGAACTCCAGCGGCGGCAGGCCGAGCTCCAGCGCTCGAACGAGGAGCTGGAGGAGAAGGCGGCGCTGCTGGCCAGCTCGTCCCAGTACAAGTCCGAGTTCCTGGCGAACATGTCGCACGAGCTGCGCAACCCGCTCAACTCGCTGCTCATCCTCGCCCGGCTGCTCGCCGACAACCCGGACGGGCACCTGAACGAGCAGGAGGTGCAGTTCGCGATCACGATCCACCGGTCCGGGTCCGACCTGCTCCAGCTGATCAACGACATCCTCGACCTGTCCAAGATCGAGGCGGGCCGGATGGACGTACGGCCCAAGCGGCTGCCGCTGATCAAGCTGCTCAACTACGTCCACGACACCTTCCGGCCGCTGACCCTCGACCGGGGGCTGGCCTTCGAGGTGTCGGTGAGCGAGAACGTCCCCAAGGAGCTGTTCTCCGACGAGCAGCGCCTCCAGCAGGTGCTGCGCAACCTGCTCTCCAACGCGGTGAAGTTCACCGCCGCCGGGAAGATCGACCTGCGGGTGGACCGGTCCGGCGACGGGTCGATCGCCTTCACCGTCACGGACACCGGCATCGGCATCGCCCCGGAGAAGCTGCCGGTCATCTTCGAGGCGTTCCAGCAGGCGGACGGGACCACCAACCGCAAGTACGGCGGCACGGGCCTCGGCCTGTCGATCAGCCGGGAGATCGCGGGGCTGCTCGGCGGCCGGATCACCGCGAGCAGCCGCCCCGGCGTCGGCAGCGTCTTCACCCTGCACGTCCCCATCGAGTGCCCCGGGTACGCCGAACCGCTCGACGCCCTGCCCGGCGACCCCGAGCAGCACGTGGACGGTGCCCTGCAACTGGCGAAGACCCCGCGGCACCACCCGCGGTCCGGCCCGCCCGCCGCGCGCGACGACGCGCCATGGCCGACCAGCTCCCGGCTGGAGGACTGGGTGAGCGGGCCCACGGGCCCCCTGCTGTCCGGCTGCCAGGTCCTGGTCGTCGACGACGACATCCGCAATGTCTTCGCCCTCACGAATGTCCTGAGCCGGGTCGGCATGCGGGTGCTCTACGCCGAACACGGCCGGGAAGGCATCGAGATGCTGGAGAAGAATCCCGGCGTCAACCTGGTCCTGATGGACATCATGATGCCGGAGCTGGACGGCTACGAAACCATTCGCGCGATCCGGCGGACACCGCGGTTCGCGAATCTGCCCGTCATCGTCCTGACGGCGAAAGCGATGCCCGGGGACCGCGAGAAATCCCTGGAGAGCGGAGCCAACGAATACGTACCCAAACCCGTCGACGTGGACCGCCTGCTGACCGTGGCCGTCGAGCTCCTGTCCCGGCACGGCTCCGGCGCCCCGGCCCCGGGCGGTGAATCAGGCAAGCAAGACCCCGACGCGACCTCTTCGAGGTCCCAAGGCACCGAAGGCCCATCATGACCCATGCACCCGACACCGACGCCGCCGGAACCGACGACCGGGCGGGCATCCTCCTTGTCGACGACATGGAAGACAACCTCGCCGCCCTGGAAGCGGTCCTGGGCTCGCTCGGCGAACCCCTCGTCCGGGCCCGCTCCGGTGAAGAGGCGATGAAAGCGCTGCTGCGGCAGGAATTCGCGGTCGTCCTGCTGGACATCCTCATGCCCGGCATGGACGGCTTCGAGACCGCCTCCAACATCAAGCGTCTCGACCAGACGAAAGACATCCCGATCATTTTCCTGACCGGTACGGAAAGCGATTCCGGCTTCGCCTTCCGCGGCTATTCGACCGGCGCCGCCGACTACCTCACCAAACCCTTCGACCCGTGGGTGCTGCGCGCCAAGGTCAACGTGTTCCTCGATCTGCACCGGAAAAACCGGCAGTTGCGCCGGCTCATAAAGCAGGACCATGCCCGGATGGCCGAATTGGCGGACCGTATCTCCGAGATCGAGCGCCGCCTCTCCGCCAGCGACGACCCCACCGAGCGCGACCTGGGCGAGAGCGTGGCGCGCATGGCGGATTCGGTACGGGCGCTGCGGCGGGGGCGGTAGGCGGTAGGGGCGCGCCGGGCGGGTACTTGCCCGTACGCCCGGGCACACCAGCCCGTACGCCGGGCAGCGGCCGGTAGGCCGGGTGGTGCCGCCGGTACGGCCATCGGTCCCCCGGTGGCCGTGCCGGCGGCGCGCAGTCGGCACGGCCCGGGCCGTAGCGGCGGAGCGCAGTCGGTACGGACCGGTCCGTACCGGCGGCGCGCCGTCCGCCCGTCACGCCTCGCGCGCGCCCTCGTACATCTCCTCCAGCAGGTCCTTGAAGGCCCGCTCCACCACCGGCCGCTTGATCTTGAGGCTGGGCGTCACCTCGCCGTGCTCGATGTCCAGGTCCCGCGGCAGCAGCCGGAACTTGCGGATCTGCTGCCAGCGCTGGAGCCCCTCGTTGACCCGCTCCACGTACCCGTCGATCAGCTCGCGGGTCTGCGCCGCGCCCACGACCTCGGCGTACGTGCGGCCCTTGAGCCCGTGCTCGGCGGCCCAGCCCATGATCGTCGGCTCGTCGAGGGCGATCAGCGCGGTGCAGAAGTTCCGGTTGGCGCCGTGCACCAGCACGTTGGAGACGAACGGGCAGACCGCCTTGAACTGCCCCTCGACCTCGGCCGGCGCGATGTACTTGCCGCCGGAGGTCTTGATCAGGTCCTTCTTGCGGTCGGTGATCCGCAGGTAGCCGTCCGGGGACAGTTCGCCGATGTCCCCGGTGTGGAACCAGCCGTCCGACTCCAGCACCTCGGCCGTCTTCTCCGGCAGCCCGTGGTAGCCCTCCATGATGCCGGGCCCGCGCAGCAGCACCTCGCCGTCCTCGGCGATCCGCACCTCCGTGCCGGGCAGCGGCTTGCCGACCGTGCCCGTACGGTAGGCCTCGCCCGGGTTCACGAAGCTGGCCGCGCTGGACTCGGTCAGGCCGTACCCCTCCAGGATGTGGATGCCGGCGCCCGCGAAGAAGTAGCCGATCTCGGGCGCGAGCGCGGCGGAGCCGGAGACCGCGGCGCGCAGCCGGCCGCCGAACGCCTCCCGCAGCTTGGCGTAGACGAGCGCGTCGGCGATCTTGTGCTTGGCGCCGAGCACGAAGGGGACGGAAGCATTGCCGGTGCGCCGGAAGTTGTCCTGGGAGGCCTTGGCGTACTCGCGGGCCACACCCGCCGCCCACTGGAAGATCTTGTACTTGGCGGCGCCGCCCTCCCGGGCCTTGGCCACCACGCCGTTGTAGACCTTCTCGAAGATCCGCGGCACGGCCGCCATATAGGTCGGCCGCACCACCGGCAGATTCTCGATGATCTTGTCGACCCGGCCGTCCACCGCGATCACGTGCCCGACGGAGATCTGCCCGGCGGTCAGCACCTTCCCGAAGACGTGCGCCAACGGCAGCCACAGGTACTGCACATCGTCCTCGGTGACCAGGCCGGTCGCCTGGATCGCGCGCGCCATGTACGCCCAGCAGTCGTGCGGCAGCCGTACGCCCTTGGGGCGGCCGGTGGTGCCCGAGGTGTAGATCAGCGTCGCGAGCTGGTCGGCGCGCAGCGCCGCGACCTGCTCCTTGACGCACTCCGGGTGCTTCTCCAGGTGCGCCGCGCCGCGTTTTTCCAGCTCGGCGAGGGAGAGTACCCAGTCCTCCGGGTCGCCCTCGGCGGACCGCGCGCCGGCCTCGTCGATGACGACGACGTGCGCCAGCTCCGGCAGTTCGGCGCGCTTCTCGCGGGCCTTGGCGAGCTGGGCCGCGTCCTCGGCGATCAGCACCCGGCTGCCGGAGTCGGCGAGGATGAACGCCGTCTCCTCCGCGTTGGTGCTGGGGTAGACGGTGGTGGTGGCAGCGCCGGAACACAGCACACCGAGGTCGGTGAGGATCCACTCGACGCGGGTACTGGACGCGAGCGCCACCCGCTCCTCGGGCCGCACCCCCAGCGAGATCAGCCCGGCGGCCATCGCATACACCCGCCGGGCGGCATCGGCCCAGCTCAGCACCTTCCAGTCGGCAGGCCCCCGGCCCGCGGCGGACGGCACCGGGTAGCGGTACGCCTCGTGGTCGGGGGTTGCCGCGACACGCTCCAGGAAGAGGGTCGCCACGGAAGGTGGCCGGTTCTCGATCAGCGTCTGGGTGTCCGTCACGGCATCCTCCGGGGCCCGCTACGTTGCTGGTGACTCGCGAGTAACCTTCGAGCAGTGATCAGACTAGAACGCGTCGCGCCATGGCGTAAGGGGCTGCGACCGACTGGTTCAGGATGTGACCAGCGCGATGTTTGGTGGGTACAGATTTCGGCTGGGGTGGGTGGGGGGAGGGGCTTGGAGTGGGCTCGGTGCGGGCGCGGTGCGGGCTTCCCGAGAGGCTTTCGGGGGTGCGTGAGGCCGGTTCCTGGGGCCCGTGAAGCCGGTTCTTAGGGTTCGTGACGCCGGCCCTCGGGGCTCGTGAAGCTGGTTCCGTACTTGTCCCGGCTCCCGGCTCCCGGCTCCCGGGGGCCCGAGGCTGATTCCGTACTTGTCCGTCCCGCTTCCCGGGGTGCGCAAGGGGACCGGTTCCGTCCGGGCCGCGACGGGCCCGGCCCGGACAGGTTCGGTGTTGGCTACGGCAGCGGGTCAGCGCCCCGCCGACGCGGACCCAACGCCCCGCCGACGCGGACCCAACGCCCCGCCGAAGCGGACCCAACGCCCCGGTGAGCCGGGTACAGCGGCCCAGTGAACCCAGTACAGCCCGCCGGTGAACCAGGTTCAGCGCCCCATCGAAGCGGCCTGGAGCCCGATGCCGTCCGCGCTGGGCGCGTTCGACGTCGCCGAATCGCCGATCATGTGGCCGACGTGCTCGTCGCCGCGCAGTGTGCCGTTGATCTTCTTCGCCGCGTCGCCGAGGGAGGTGACGGCCCGCTGCACCTCTCCGGCCGTTCCCACGACGCCGCTCTTGAACTTCTCCGCCCCGGTCCGGTCGGCGGAGGCGGGCGTGGCGACGCCCACCGACAGCGCGGCGCCGGCGAGCAGCGCGGCGGTCTTGACGTACTTCATGCGTATCCCTTTCCGGCACGGTCTCCTCGGCGGCACGGCGCTCATGCCGCCCGGACGCGCCCCCTGGACCGCCCGGAACACCGCTGCCACCCACGACAACGCCGCCCCGCGCGTCCGGGAAACCGTTTGTCCGCCGATTCCCCCGCCGACCGCCCGGATGCCGTACGGCCCGGACGGCCGTTCCGTGTGCGTACGCGACTCACGGCACGCAACACGCAGCCCCCGACCGGAACCGGCCGGGGGCTGCGCAAAGCAAAACCGCGGGTGGGCTACTTCTTGCCCTTGGAGTCGCCGTCGGAGTCGGAGGACAGCACCGCGATGAAGGCCTCCTGCGGGACCTCCACGTTGCCGACCATCTTCATCCGCTTCTTGCCTTCCTTCTGCTTCTCCAGCAGCTTCCGCTTACGGGAGATGTCACCGCCGTAGCACTTGGCGAGCACGTCCTTGCGGATGGCGCGGATGGTCTCGCGGGCGATGACCCGGCTGCCGATGGCGGCCTGGACCGGCACCTCGAAGCTCTGCCGCGGGATCAGCTCGCGCAGCTTGGAGACCAGCCGTACACCGTACGCGTACGCCTTGTCCTTGTGGCAGATCGCGGAGAACGCGTCCACCTGGTCGCCGTGCAGCAGGATGTCCACCTTGACCAGGGCGGCCACCTGCTCCCCGGTGGGCTCGTAGTCCAGCGAGGCGTAGCCGCGGGTCTTGGACTTGAGCTGGTCGAAGAAGTCGAAGACGACCTCGGCGAGCGGGAGGGTGTAGCGGATCTCGACCCGGTCCTCGGAGAGGTAGTCCATGCCGAGCAGGTTGCCGCGGCGGTTCTGGCACAGTTCCATGATCGCGCCGATGAACTCGCTGGGCGCCAGGATCGTGGCCCGTACGACCGGCTCGTGGACCTTGTCGATCTTGCCGGTCGGGAACTCGCTGGGGTTGGTGACCTCGTGCTCGGTGCCGTCCTCCATGTCCACGCGGTAGACCACGTTGGGGGCGGTGGCGATCAGGTCGAGGCCGAACTCGCGTTCCAGGCGCTCGCGGATGACCTCCAGGTGCAGCAGGCCCAGGAAGCCGACGCGGAAGCCGAAGCCGAGGGCCGCGGAGGTCTCCGGCTCGTAGACCAGCGCGGCGTCGTTGAGCTGGAGCTTGTCCAGCGCGTCGCGCAGCTCCGGGTAGTCGGAGCCGTCCAGCGGGTACAGGCCCGAGAAGACCATCGGCTTCGGGTCCTTGTAGCCGCCCAGCGGCGTCTCGGCACCCTTGCTGAGCTGGGTGATGGTGTCGCCGACCTTGGACTGGCGGACGTCCTTCACACCGGTGATCAGGTAGCCGACCTCGCCCACGGACAGGCCGTCGGCGGCCGTCATCTCGGGCGAGTTCGTGCCGATCTCCAGCAGCTCGTGGGCGGCGCCGGTGGACATCATCTTGATGCGCTCGCGCTTGCTCAGCGTGCCGTCGACGACCTTCACGTACGTCACGACGCCGCGGTACGCGTCGTAGACCGAGTCGAAGATCATCGCGCGGGCCGGCGCGTCCTTGACGCCGACCGGGGCCGGTACCTCGCGGACGACCTTGTCGAGCAGCTCGGCGACGCCCTCGCCGGTCTTGGCGGAGACCTTCAGCACGTCCTCGGGCTCGCAGCCGACGAGGTTGGCCAGCTCCTTGGCGAACTTCTCGGGCTGCGCGGCCGGCAGGTCGATCTTGTTCAGCACCGGGATGATCTGGAGGTCGTGCTCCATCGCCAGGTACAGGTTGGCGAGGGTCTGCGCCTCGATGCCCTGGGCGGCGTCCACGAGGAGGATGCAGCCCTCGCACGCGGCGAGGGAGCGCGAGACCTCGTACGTGAAGTCCACGTGGCCCGGGGTGTCGATCATGTTGAGGATGTGGGTCGCGCCACCGTCCTCGTCGGTGCGGGCCCAGGGCAGCCGGACCGCCTGGGATTTGATCGTGATGCCGCGCTCGCGCTCGATGTCCATGCGGTCGAGGTACTGCGCGCGCATCTGCCGCTGGTCGACGACGCCGGTCAGCTGGAGCATCCGGTCGGCGAGTGTGGACTTGCCGTGGTCGATGTGCGCGATGATGCAAAAGTTACGGATGAGAGCCGGGTCGGTACGGCTCGGCTCCGGCACGTTCGTAGGGGTCGCGGGCACGCAGGGTCCATTCAGAGAACGCGGGTAGGCGGGACTCGGTTGTTTTTCGTCTCCCCCATGGTCCCATGCGCGGCGGTCCTGGTCCGGTTTGGGACGCCGTGGAGGCTGCTGGTAGCCTGGTCCACTGCGCTTTGTGCCCTCTCTCGTACGAGGCGCGAGACGAAATTCCAACGAACCTGAAAAGGCTCTTTCGTGGCGAACATCAAGTCCCAGATGAAGCGGATCAAGACCAACGAGAAGGCGCGGCAGCGCAACAAGGCTGTGAAGTCTTCGCTGCGTACCGCGATCCGCCGCACCCGTGAGGCCGTGGAGGCCGGTGACCTGCAGAAGGCCGCCACCGCCCAGGCCGAGGCCGCCAAGAAGCTGGACAAGGCCGTCAGCAAGGGTGTCATCCACAAGAACGCCGCCGCCAACAAGAAGTCGGCGCTGGCCAAGAAGGTCGCGGCCCTCAAGGCCTGACCTGTTCTTGACGTACCACCTCTGCCGGTAAGGGTTCAGCGGCCCCTCTCTCCGCTCCTTCCGGTGCACCACCGCGCCGCACACGGCCAGCGTTCGCCACGCGGGTACGGCGCATATACAGCTTGAACCGACGGACCTCGCGGTCACCCTTCCCCAGGGTGCTGCGGGGTCCGTTGTTGTTCGGGGGCGTATAGGGGAGCTTGCGACGGCCGGTGCGCAGGGCATGTGCCGGTGCGCAGGGTTACGGGGAGGCGTGCGCAGGGCTATGAGGAGGCGTGCGGGCGCGCGCGGCCGCGCATTCGGCGGGGTGGCTGTGGTTCCCGTCACCGCAGGGGGCCTGGGTGCCGTGCCGGTCGGTTACGCTGCCGCGCATGTCGATTCCGGGGGACCCGAACAATCCGTATACGCAGCCACAGCCGCCACAGCAGGCACCGGCGTCCACGCCTGCCCAGCCGGGACAGGGTGGTCCGGGGGCTGGGCCGGGGCCGTTCGGTCCCGGGTTTCCGCAGCAGAATCCGTACGGGGTGGGGCCCGGCGCTGGTCCCGGCATGGGTGGTGCTTACGGCTATCCGGCGGCCGGCGGACCGCAGCAGGCGGGTACGGGAGCGGTCGGGACCGGAGGGCCTGGTGGCTCCGGAGGGCCTGGTGGCTCCGGAGGGCCTGGTGGCTCCGGCGGTTCCGGCGGCGGAAGTGCGCAGCACTGGCTGTGGGCGCTCGGCGGGGCGATCGCCGCGTCGGCGATGGGCGGCGCGATCCTCTTCGCCGCCGGCGCCTTCGGCGACGCGCAGCCCGATCCCGATCTGGCGGGCTACTCGTACACCTCCGACCTGTGCAACCGGACCTCGTTCACGCCCTTCGAGAGCTCGAACTACAAGATCAAGCCGGCCGGCGGCTCGTCCTCGTCGTCCGGCACATCGGGCTCGTCCGGCACGTCGGGCAGCAGTGCGCAGAACCCGCAGTACAGCGGTGTGCAGCAGGGCGCGGTGGACTCGATGTGGTGCAACGCGGAGCTGAAGGCGTCCGACGCGGGCAGCAACGACTACTCCTCGACCTGGGTCTACAGCGCCGCCACCCTGCACAAGAAGACCGATCCGACGGCGGAGTTCGCGGACGGCTACCGCGCGTACGAGAGCCAGCGCAGCTCGGTCGCGTACAAGGTCACGCCGGTGCCCGGCATCGGCGACGAGGCGTACCTCGTCAGCCGGTCCGACGACAGCAGCGGCTCGTACGTGATCCTCGGCGTCCGCGACGGCTGGATGACGTACCAGATCACGTGGTCGAGCTACACCTCCCGCAACGGCTCGGCCAAGCCACCGACGACCGACCAGGTCGCCGGCATGCTCAAGAACTGCGCGACGGAGACGCTGCGGAAGCTGGGCAGATGAGGTGGGGGCGGCTCCCGCCCCTCAGCGGGAGCGGGCCGCGCGGGCGATCGTGACGACGGCCTTTTCGAGCGCGTACTCGGGATCGTCGCCGCCGCCCTTGACCCCCGCGTCGGCCTCGGCCACCGCGAGCAGCGCCGTCGCGACGCCGTCCGCCGACCAGCCGCGCATCTGCTGCCGCACCCGGTCGATCTTCCAGGGCGGCATGCCCAGCTCGCGGGCGAGGTCGCCGGGGCGGGCGCCGCGCGGGGCGGAGGCCAGCTTGCCGATGGCGCGGACGCCCTGGGCGAGCGCACTGGTGATCATGACGGGGGCGACACCCGTCGACATGGCCCAGCGCAGCGCCTCCAGGGCCTCGGCGGCCCGGCCCTCCACGGCGCGGTCAGCGACGGTGAAGCTGGACGCCTCGGCCCGGCCGCGGTAGTAGCGGCCGACGATGGCGTCGTCGATCGTGCCCTCGATGTCGGCGACCAGCTGCGAGCAGGCCGAGGCCAGCTCGCGCAGGTCGCTGCCGATCGCGTCCACCAGCGCCTGGCACGCCTCGGGGGTGGCGGAGCGGCCGGCCGTACGGAACTCGGCGCGCACGAACGCCAGGCGGTCGGCGGGCTTGGTCATCTTGGGGCAGGCGACCTCCCGCGCGCCGGCCTTGCGGGCGGCGTCCAGCAGGCCCTTGCCTTTGGCGCCGCCCGCGTGCAGCAGCACCAGCGTGATCTCCTCGACCGGGGCGCCGACGTACGCCTTGACGTCCTTGACCGAGTCCGCGGACAGGTCCTGGGCGTTGCGGACCACCACGACCTTGCGCTCGGCGAACAGCGAGGGGCTGGTCAGCTCGGCGAGCGTGCCGGGCTGGAGCTGGTCGGGCGCGAGGTCGCGTACATCGGTGTCCGCGTCGGCGGCGCGGGCCGCCGCCACCACCTGCTGCACGGCGCGGTCCAGGAGCAGGTCCTCCTGGCCCACGGCGATCGTGATCGGCGCGAGCGGGTCGTCGTTTGCTGTCTTCCTGGCCATCGCGCTCCAGCATCCCACGCCCCACCGACAATGCCGTTCGGCCCTCGGCCCGCGCTGCCGGACAATGTCCGGGTGAGCGATGTACGACATGTTCTGGTGCTGCCCGACCGCGACTCCGCCGAGGAGGTCGCCGAGGCGCTGGCCGAGCGCTTCGGCGTCACCGAGGAGCCCCAGCTCGTACGGGACGCCCTGGCAGGTGAGGACGACGCCGAGGACGCCCAGTGGCTGGTGGTGGTCGAGGACCCGGCAGGCGTCCACGACCCGGCGAAGCTGGACGCCCTGGCCGATGAGTACGAGGGCTGGCTGGAGGCCGAGTAGGGCGTACGCCGTGCGGCTCGCGCCGGACCGCCGTCAGCCGCGCAGGGCCGGTATCCGGTCCAGCTTGATGCCGAAGTGGGTGCGGTACGCGGGGAGCACCTCGGCATCGGTCAGCTCGCGCTCCTCGCGGCTGCCGTCGGCGGCCGTGATCACGAGCGTACGGCCGGAGAGCGTGACGCGCCCGGACTCCGTCAGCCGGGAGCAGACCAAGGACCGGGTGAAGTGCGACTCCGGCGAGGTGCGGTGGTACCAGCAGCCCGCCGCGAAGTCCGCCAGCGCGCGCGGCCGCTGTTCGAGCCGGTACTGCGGACGGCCGTCCCGCAGGACGTCGAGGTCGCCGTCGGCGGTCTCCTCGATGCGGAACACCCCGGCCGGGTCGGGTTGATCGTCGCGGCTGTCCAGGCGCAGCGGGTGGTGGCTGTTCCTGCCGAAGCCGATGTCGGCGAGCCACGGCCCGTTGTTCCCGCCGCCGTCGGACCCGTCATCGCCGAGCCCGTCGCCGTCGTGCTCGTCGCCGCCGTGGACGCGCAGCGCGAGGTGGTCGTACGGGATGCCGGGGCCGTCCGGGCCGAAGACCCGGGCGGCGAGGAGGTCGACCCGGTAGCCGAGGGCGCGGAGCAGGGCGGCGAAGGCGCCGTTGAGTTCGTAGCAGAAGCCACCGCGCGAATCCGCGACGATCTTGTCCACCAGCGCCTTGGGGTCCAGGGTGATGTCCTCTTCGAGGTGCACGGAGAGGTTCTCGAAGGGGACCGCCCGCAGATGCCGCAGGTGCAGGTCGCGCAGCGCCCCGGCGTCGGGCGCCGCCGGCCGGGTGGCGCCGATGCGCCGGAGGTAGGCGTCGGTCCGTGCCTGGTCGAGCGGTTCGGTACGCATCCGCTCGGCGTCCGAGGGCCGCGGGGACGGCGCCTCGGCGTCGGGCTGGGGTGCGGGAGACATCTGTGGTTCTTGTGGTTCCTGTGGCGCCCGCGGTCCTTGTATCCCCTGGGACCCGTGCGGCGCCTGGGGTGCATGCGGTGCCTGAGCTGCGTGCGGTGTCTGGCGTGCCGGCTGGGAGTGCGGCTGCCGGTCGTCCATCAGGTGCCCGTCCTCTCGGTGGCGAACCAGCGGCGGGTACGCTCCGCCGCCGGTTCCGGGGTGCCGGCCAGGATGTCGGCGAGGGTCTGTTCGGCGAGCTCGCGGCGCCAGGCCAGCTCGGCCCTGCGCATCGCGGTGGAGATGCCGCAGGGGCGGCGGAAGTCCCGGTCGGGCGCCTCGGCGCCGGAGCCCCGGCGTCGGATCTCCGTACAGCGGAAGACGTCGTCGGTGCCCTCGATGGCGGCGACGACATCCATCAGGGTGATCCGCTCGGGCGGCCGGGCCAGCCGGAAGCCGCCGCGGGCGCCGGGGGTCGAGGACAGGATGCCGGCCCGTACGAGCGCCTGGAGGCGCTTGTTCAGGTAGGCCGGGGGCAGCTCGAAGGAGGCGGCCAGCCGGGCCGTCGACACGGGCCGCTCGTCGCCAAGCCAGGCCAGGGTCACACAGCAGTGCAGGGCCCACTCGACGCCCTCGGTCATCCTCATATTTCTGGAGCTTACAGGTCCTGATTCCAGGGGCGGCCGGATACGTCGGGAAGGCCTCCGCATCCGGCCACGCGGACGGCGGATGAACCTCTGGTGACGGCTTGCCGAAGCCGTTCCGGGCACCCCGTGGCCTCCCTACATTGCAGGCATTCCGCCATCCGATCAGCTGTGCGAGGTAGTCGTGACCCTGCCGGACACCGAGACGCTCCTCGCCGCGGCCGGGCTCGTCGCCACCGCCGTGCTCTGGGCCGTGGAACGGTTCCTGCCGGGCCGCAAGCGCATCGGCTACCGCGTCCAGATGGACACCGCGATCGGTATGAACCCGCGGGACGCGCACAGCCTCGTACAACTGCGGCTGCTCCGGCGCGACCAGGAGATCACCGACGCCACGCTGACGCTGCTGCGGTTCGAGAACGACGGCGGCAAGGACATCGTGCGGCAGGACTACCAGGAGCCGCTGACGGTCGAGTTCACCGGACGCACGGTCATCGGGGTGGAGGTGCCGGACGCCAATCCGCCGGACCTGGTGGGCATGCTGACCCGTAACGGCGGTGGCCTGCGGCACAGCGGCGGCCGTCTCGTCGTCCCCAAGGTGCCGCTGAACAAACGCAACCACTTCAAACTGCTGGTGCTGCTGTCGGCGGACGAGGGGAGCGGGAGCGGCGACGGGAGCGGTAACGGGCGCTGTCCGGGCGAGGTCGTCGTCGGCGGGTTCATCAGCGGCGGGCGGATCCGCCGCAACACGCAGCGCTGGGGCCCGCGCAAGCTGAGTCTCGCCCTGGGCGGCGTGTGCATCATCCTGGTCGGTCTGCTCGGCGGACTGCTGCTCAGCGGGCAGACGGTGGTGGTGAACGCGGAGTGCGCGGCCGGGCGGTTGACCGTCGACGGCTCCACGGCCTTCGCACCGCCGATGCGGGAGATCGCCGATCAGTACGAGGCGCGCTGCCGGGGTGCGAAGATCGACGTGGCGGAGAGCGGCAGTCTGTCCGGGCTGGGGAAGCTGGACAAGGCGGGCAGGTCCGCTCCGGACGGCGGACCGGCCTTCCTGGCCGTGTCGGACGTGGCCGCACCGTCCATCTACCGGAAGCTGGAGGGCCGGCACGTCGGTGTCATCCTGCTCGGCCTGGTGGTGAACGAGCGGACCGGCGTCCACAACCTCACCACCGAGCAGCTGCGCGGCATCTACACCGGCCGGTACACCAACTGGGAGCAGCTCGGCGGCAACGACCTGCCGGTCAGCATCGTCGGGCGGGACGCCGCCTCGGGCACCCGCCGGGCGTTCGAGACGTCCGTGCTGGGCGGGTCGGAGCCGGGCTCGGTGTCGTCGTATGACTGCAGCGGCAAGGACCGGGACGCGTCGGCACGCGTCACGCGCTGCGAGGTGAACAGCACCGGCGGCCTGCTGGACGCGGTGGGCCGCGTACCGGGTGCGATCGGATACGCGGAGGTGTACGCGGCGGCCAAGCACCCGCGGGTGACCGGCATCCGGCTGAACGGGCGCGAGCCCGACATCGAGTGGGGTGGACAACGCAACTATCCCTTCTGGACGGTGGAGTACCTCTACACCTACGGGCAGCCCGAGGACGGCTCGCTCGCCGCCAAGTTCCGTGCGTTCATGGACTCCGACACGGCGAAGAACATCCTGCGGAAGTACCGGCACGTGCCCTGCGCCGACCGGCCGGCCGCCCCCGGCTCCGTCTGCCGCTCCTGACGGTGGTGGTGAGCCGGTCCCGGCCGCCCAGCACCGCGACGGCACCGTCGGTGTCCGTACGCAGCACCCGGGCGCCCTGGGAACGCAGCGCCTGGACGGTACGCGGCGCCGGGTGGCCGTACGGGTTGCCGAAGACTCCCCGACTAGCAGCTCTGGGAGTCACCCACCATGGCAGCATCTCCGCAGGTCAGAGACAGTAGGCAATCGACTTCCTCACGTACCTGTGTGACCACTCAGCTCAGGGGCGTGTCGTGCCTCCGCCTGTCCGTACTGACCGACGAGACCACTAGTCCCGCACGCCAGCGCGAAGCCAATCAAGACGCTGCGGCAGCACTGGGGATTGACCTTGCCGACCGCGAAGCCGTTGACCTGGGAGTCAGCGCCAGCAAAACCCCGCCTTTTGAGCGCCCGGAATTGGGTGCCTGGCTCCGTCGTCCGGATGACTTTGACGCGCTGATTTTCTGGAGATTCGATCGCGCGGTCCGGTCCATGGACGACATATACACGCTATCGCTCTGGGCACGCGAGCATCGAAAGATGATCGTGATTGCGGAAGGCCCCGGCGGGCGGTTGGTGCTGGACTTCCGCAATCCGCTAGATCCCATGGCTCAGCTCATGGTCACGATCTTCGCGTTCGCCGCACAGTTCGAAGCTCAGGCAATCCGTGAACGCGTGATCGGCGCCCAGGCGGCAATGCGCGTCATGCCTTTTCGTTGGCGTGGCTCCCGTCCGCCCTACGGCTATGAACCTGCGCCTCTTGAAGGTGGCGGCTGGACTCTGGTTCAGGACCCCGAAGCTGTGGCTGTTCTTGAACGCATCATTCGGGAACTTTTGGGTGAGCCCAGCGAAGGTGTTCCCGGTAAGAGCCTGGCAGCGATAGCCCGGGGGCTGAACGAAGACGGCATTCCTTCATCGCGGGATCACTGGAGCCTCAAGAAGGGACGGAAGACTGGCGGGAAGACCGGTGGCAGCGCTGGCGAAACCGTAGTCCGTGAGCGCTTCACATGGCGGCACGGAGCAATAAAAGAACTTCTGACGTCTGAACGACTGTTGGGCTGGAAGATCACCGACAACAAGCCCGTGCGAGACGCTAATGGCGCGCCGATCATGGCTACCGCTGAGCCGATTCTCACTCGCGAAGAATTCGACCTTATCGGCGCGGTGCTTGCTGAGCGTTCTGTGGACAACAAGAAGCCGGACCGTGTGGACACCGTGGCGCTACTGCTCCGCGTGATTCACTGTGACGCCTGCGGAGAGCGAATGTACCTGAACCGACCTTCCGGCAAAACCGAGACGTACAAATGCGGCGCGAACATCCGAGGACGTAAGTGCGACGCCTCAACCCACATCAAGCGCGAGTGGGCTGATGCCTATGTGGAGCGCGAGTTCTTGCGGATGCTCGGAGCGCTGGAAGTCAAAATCACCCGCACAATTCCCGGTTACGACCCGAAGCCGGAACTTGACGCCACGCTCGCCGAGTATGAGGAACACCAAGCTCAGCAAGGGCGGCAAAAATCCAACGCAGCTAAGGCAGCTTGGCAGAAGCGGGCGGATGCGCTTGACGCTCGATTGGCCGAACTCGAAGCGCGTGAGCCCATAGAACCTCGGATCGAAGAAATCCGAACTGGAAAAACCTATGCCGACTTGTGGGCCGAAGCAGACACCGGAGGCAAGCGAAAGCTTTTGCACGACACCGGAGCGCACCTCAGCGTGAAGCGAGCGATCCGAGGAGGCTGGCGCAACTTGGACCCACGGCGCGTTGAATTCGATGTGCGACACCCCTACTTCGCTGAGGCAGCAAGTGACCTAACGGCCATGGCGGCTGAGCTGGAAGCCGTCTAAAACACACGACACCGAGGCAGGCCCCGCCTGGCAGAGATGCCGGGCGGGGCCCCTTTGTGCTCTCCGAGCCCCCGTTAGCCCCAGTGACCGGCGGGGGCTTTTGTGTGTCCACCGACGGGATACCGCACGCAAGGCCCTGAGCAGCCCCCTGAGCGCCTTCTAGCCCCTCATGACCCCGTGAGACCAACAGGCTCCCCTCGCGCCCTCAGGGGGCCGCTCAGGGCTTCCAGGGTGAGACCGTGGTGGACAGCGGAAATGGGAGCGGGAATCACCACCGTGTAGATAGGTTTCCTGCCCCCCGTCAGAAGTGCCTTCTGACCTGCACGAATGTAGAAGTGTAGAAGTGCACCCCACTTCCAATCTAAGTCCCACGCATAGAGAGCAATAGCCGGATCGACCTCACTTCCTACACTTCTACACACCGGGAATGGCTAGGATTCCGCAACTTGCGTGACGCGCGCCACACCTAAATTTCAGCATTCTGCCATCTGCGCAGGTCAGCGTACTGCTAGCCGCTTTCCGGCGGGCATTCGACTCCCTAGACCTATATTGAGAGGGGGAGTGAGCCCCTCAGCGTGGGCGGCCACCACACCGGGCCCATGAAGTGACATTCCAGCTATGGGGGAATATCCATAGCCACTGAACCAGCCCCTGGGCGCGGGTTGAGAGATCTAAGGCGCGTGGTGGCCCCTTGGATCACTCCCCGTGTCTGGGGGCTTTTCTCGTTTCCGCGCACTGATTCGCGGGCCACCACACCAAAGGACTTCCACCATGCCTACGGCAGAGTATGAATACAAGGCAGCACACAAGCGAGTCGTTACAGCTAAGGGCCCTGCCAGCCATAAGGCTTGCGCGTTCTGCGGGACCTTCGCCGCTGAGTGGGCCTACAACCACCAGGACCCAGCCGAGGTCTACCGGGACGGCTATCTGTGGTCTGAGAGCACGGCCTACTACCTGCCACTCTGCAAGCGGGATCACCGGGCGTATGACCGGGCTTTCCGGCAGCACGGCAAGGCGGTACTTCCCGCTGTAGCTGACACGCTCACAGAAGCCGGGCAGCAGCGTTACGACGAAGAGCACAGGCAGGCCGTGGCGGCTTCCACCTTCCACAGTTGGCGCGTGCGGGAAACGGCACTCGGCAACATCACCCCCGAACAGTCTGCCGCTCTCGCTGAGACTTCCGGTGAGCACCACACCCCCCGGGCAACAGCCCTTATCTAAGACCAGGGCAGGGGACTGAAATAGACATGGGGCAGCCCCCTGCCCTCCCTTTTCCTGAGCCGTGCTCGGAAATCCCATGAAATCCGAGCCGACTGACCCCTTTTACCTAGGAAATTCGGAGTAATCCCAATGGGTGCAATCGGGGCCTCACAGGCCGTAGACATTCTCGAAGACCACGCAATCGTGCCGAAGGATGGACAGGCGCGCACTGAGCTTTTCGCCGCCCTTTCCGTGCTCCGTATTCTGGCTCTGGGGGTTGGTCATGACGAATCTAACTGTCGCTGACCGGGCGTATATCTCGGATTTCGTGGCCGCTGTTGGTGAAGCTCTGGAAGAGTGCCCGGACTGCGAATCAAGCGTGCCCTTGCTCTTCTACGCATGCGCGAGCATTACGAACAACAGCTTTATCCCTATGGGCAGCTTCGACCGCTTGCTACGTGCGACCGGATACAGCCGCACGAACCGGCGTTATGGAAGTCGCTACAAGGGGATTCGCCCGAAGGACCCGGCGCTACATCCCCGGGTTTGGTACTGGAACTAACCACCTCCGAAATTTCGGAAGTGGTCAACCGCTCTGAAAGGAAACTCCCCAATGACTGAAACCCCCTGGTACATGCGCACCATTGACCCGGGTGCGATTGACACCAACGACCCTGAGCGCAAGCGCAAGCACCTTGAGTCCATCGCATCTTCGGCCAGCGCCGAGGGTGACGCCATGGTCTCGCACCTAAAGGCCGCTGAGGCGCGCGGAGTTGAGGTCGACCCTTCTACGCGAATGGCCATGGGCTACGCGACCGTTGCCCGTAAGGCTGCCGCTCAGCTAGGCGACGCTCCGCAGCGACAGACCAGCGCGGGTGACGCTGACCTAACCCCTGAGCAGCGCATTGCGCGCGGCTACGGCACCAGCAACTGAAAGGGCACCAGACACCATGACCGCCATTGACATTGAGAAGGCGCGTAAGGCCGCTGAGGCGGCTGCCGCGAAGTTGGCTGAGGCTGAGGCCGCTGAGGCTACCCGGCAGGCCGAGAAGGCCGCTGAGCGCGTTGAGGCACAGCGAGAGAAGGACGCTGAGTTTCTTTCTCAGTGGGAGGTGCTTGACGCTGAGCTACAGGAAGTCGGCTCGAAGTCTGCCGCTGATGCCATCTATGAGGGCACTGACCCGATTGCCGCTGTAGCCCACTTCTGGGTGGAGCGCGCGAAGCGGAATGCCATTCGGTCCCATGCGCAGAGCGCTTACTACCGGCTGCACGGGCAGCACCCTGACGACACGTTCGCACGGGCACTTCCTGAGCGAGACATGCGCATTGCCGACCGGCTAGAAGAGGCGATTTACAAGGCTGCCATGCGGCACGGCGCTGACCTTGCCGAGAAGCTACAGGCTGAGTGGGTTGTCGAGTAATGGCACATGACCTACTGGACCCGGGGCCGGACTACAACGGCCAGCCTGCTTACCTGGTTTGGCCCCGGGACGCGAATGGAGCCCCGTGCTTTGCCGACTCGCACGCTGCCGCTGATGTGGTCTTCCCTCAGCCTGGTGCAGCGCCGGTAACCCGGGGCACTGTCCGAATGCGGAACGCGCTGGTTGACCTGACGCACTATGACGCTGAGGGCAACCCGCTGATTCCCCCAACCGTTCCGCTAGACGTGCTGCGGCAGATGTGGGCTGACCACTATGGCTGATAGCCCGTTCTGTGAGCTGTGCACTGAAGACGGGCTAGGCGTGCCAGCGGATGTGAACTGTTTCTATCCGCTGACGCGTTCTCAGCTCATTGCCCGGGGCGTTTCCCGGCCGGATTCCCCGGGATATCGGAAGTCAATGTGTCTCGTCTGCTACCGGGCATGGAAGCGGAGCGCCTGAGCACACCAGGGGCCGTGTTGCTGGAACCCACCCACCAGCGGCACGGCCCTTTGGCTGCCCGTTCGCACTGGTCCCGACTGCAACCAGGCACCCCGAACCGACGAAAACCCCCACGTTTTCTGGCCTGTCCTTTTCCCTGACCGCCTCTTCGCTGGCGTGTGTGCTGGCGTGAAGGAGAACGCCCATGCTCGCTGATGACTGCGCGCCCTCACACGCTGAGTCGCTGACCCAATCGCTGAGATATGCACACGGCTACGCCGATGAATTGCGGCTCATGCTCGCTGACGGCAACGCTGATCCAGAGAAGGCAACGCGCCTAGTGCACGCCATTCGGAACATGCTGTGTTCTGCGGAAGATGAGCTAGACCCACTGGACGACGTACAGCAGAACCTAGACGCTGCGGCGGCAATCCACGGGCTCAGCGATGCGGAGCTATTCAGCGCCATTACTGATGACCCCACCTCCGGAAATCCGTAGGTGGTCCCTGCCTTCCTGAATGGACCCCTCCCGTGCCATACCGCCCCCGGCGTCCCTGCCCTGTCGTACCCAACTGCCCTAACTCCATAGGCGGTAAGGAGCGGGCTTGCCCTGATCATGTGCACATGCTGACTGCCCGACGCGCTGAGAAGGGGACTAGCGCATACGGCAAGGATTGGCCACGCAAGCGTGAGTCATTCCTGTACATGAATGCTTGGTGTGTGTTGTGTGGCCAGCCTTCCAAGGTTGCCGACCATTACCCGCTGAGCCGCAAGGAACTGGTTAAGCGTGGTGTTGCTGACCCGAATGCACATGAGTACCTGAGAGCCCTTTGTGTTCGCTGCCACAACCGTGAGACTGGCCGTAATCAGGCTGGTGGTGTTGTCGCTGAGAGGCAAAGGCAGTCACAGGCTCAGCGTGAATGGCAGCACTGGACAGAGAAGCACGACGCTGAGGCCGAAGAGCCGCCGTTCTGAGCCCCCTGGGGGGTGACCCCCTCCGGGCCTGACAGAAGCGCGGCAGGGAGGGAAAAGACTAGCGCCGCAGCTATGAGCGTTTGCGCGGACTCCATATCTACAGCATTAAGCCCCGTACCCATTCCCGGTACGGGGCTTAATGCATTTTGATCACACAGTGCAGCGGCAAAGACCGTCGCATCCAGCGGAGGTTCGAGGCTTCGGGCGACTGCCGGGCCGACTACCGGGGACCTCCGCCTGTCGTCACGCTTAGTCAGGTCTCTGTCGGCAAGACGGGCTCGTTGCGCATGAATGTCCGTTTCCTCCAGAAGGCAGCCGGCCGAAATCTGGGCACTCTCTGTGATCACTGGCGGGACGCTGGTAGAAGGGGCGGGGACCGTTGGCGCTGCCGGGGGCGCGATGACCAGGCGTACGCTGGACGGACGGAGCACCACACCACACGCACTAGGCGGGGATCATGAGCGCTCTAGGGGAAAACGTACGGAAACACCGTCTCTTGGCCGGACTGACGCAAGAACAGTTGGCCTACGCGGCTGGTCTTGCACCTTCCACAGTGGCCAAGCTGGAGCAGGGTGGAAGCGTCAGGATCGAGACTCTTCATATCCTCGCTCGCGCACTGCATGTGAAAACTTCTCAGCTCATGGCTTCGGGTACGCCGGAACCAGTTCGGGCAGAAGACCCAACCCGCGTCGGGCTCGCAGAATTGCGGAGTGCGCTTACTCCGCCTATGGGCCTTTCAGACGGCACCAGCGAGCGCACCGACGAAGTGCCGAACATCGCAGCGCTCTTGAGCGTGGTCAGGTCTGGGGCAACTGCGTACGACTCCGATAACTTCGGCTCGGTCGCTGGCAAGATGCCGCAGATCATCCGAGACACGAATTCCGCTGTTGCCTATTACGACAGCGGGGATGAACGTGCCCAAGCGCTGACCGCCCGCGCGGAAGCCTACCTATTGGGTGGGCGGTACCTCACGCAAGTTCGGCAATATGACCTTGCCTACCATGCCCTGTCGGGTGCGATACAGGACGCGCGAGCGGTCCAGGATATGAACACGGCTGGGTATGCCGTCGTCATCATGTCTTGGCTCCTACTCAGGCAAGGTCGTTTCGATGATGCGGAACGCGCGGCCATCGAAACGGCAGACCTGCTAGAGCCGCGCATCTCAAAGGCTACTCCGGAAAGGCTGGCTGTCTGGGGGTGGCTCGCACTGCAAGCGGCAGCCGCAGCAGTCCGTAACAACCGTCCGGACGACGGCGGGGAAGCGCGGAGAATCGCCGAATCTGCCGCTGCTGCCCTGGGCAGTAGGCCAGGGAGCAAACAACATCGCTTCGGCCGGTTCGACAGCGCCGTTGCCGGTATGAAGAGTCTCGAAGATGAGCTGATCAACGAAGGCGGAGACCCTTACCGCGTCATTGACGAATCCACGAACAAGGCGCGCTTTTCAGATCACGCCATGAAGGTCGCGCGGATCGCCGAGACCGACAAGGAATGGAATCGGCACCGGCTCACCGTCGCAACTGCGTACACGAAAATCGGGGAACACGAAAAGGCGCTAGACCGGCTGACGGCCATTGAGTACGCCAATCCCGAATGGATCAAACACCAGCGCATGGCTCAAGATGTCATGAGCGACATTGTGCGCAAGCGCAAGCGCAGGCTCACCGCTGACATACGAGCCATGGCTACCCGCCTGGGCGTCCTGGGCTAACTACCGCGTAGCGCGGTAGTTAGAGGCGCGACTAGCCCCAACTACCGCGCTACGCCTGTGGATTGGACGGCTCCACACTCGTACGGTCTTCCCATCAGGAAGAACGCACGGGAGAGGGGCCGACGTGCCACACAGAACTAGGTGTGAGCGGCAGCGTCGGCGTGATCTTGCTGACGCTGCTTCGGGTGTCTGGCCGTCTGTTGAGTGCTCAGAGGCTCACGAGACAGTGAGCGGCGCCCGTGGGCAGCGAGCCGCAGGTATGCGCCTGGGGAACGCCGCGCCGGATGAGTGGTACCCCTTTGACGGGTCGCTAGTGCGTCCGCACCTCTCTGCGTTCGAGTGCGAGAACGACGTGGCCGACGCCTACCGGCTGTTGTTGCCTGTCGATTATTTGCGCGGCCTGGTCGTTCATCGACGCGAACACAGGAACGGTGACCACAAGTGACCCAACCCGATGCAAAGCCCCGCCTGTTCTCCCGAGACCTGCGTATGCGCTCCAGTGGCGGAACGCCTGCTGCCCTCTCGGAGGCGGAACGTCAGGAAGTCCGTATCAACGGCGCCAAGTTGGTTGACACCGTGTGCCGGAACTGTGGCGCGGAATCGGATCGGCGCGTCGGCATGGACGGACCGGCGTACGACTGGGCCCGGAGTCACCAGAAGGAGACTGGGCACGAGGAGTTCGCGAAGCGCGACAGCTTGGATTTCCGCGTGATTCCTAAGCACAAGCCGCAGGCTGCGAAGTGAGAAGACGCGTAACCCTTCAGGCAACGATAGGCGTGGTAGGCGCCCTTTCGCTCATCTTGGGGTTTGTGGCGCTCTACCTGTCCTACGCCCTTCCTTTCTAGGTTCCCGTTCCCCTGACCTGACTTCGCCACGGTCCCTCTCACCTCACGTGGTCCACATCGGTCAGGGGAACGGGGCTCCACTCCTCACCTGCGGGCCCAGTCCACCCGCTCGTGGGGAAGGGGGCGCCGGTGCCTCCCTGTGGGCATACGACAACCGGCGTCCCCGCCCCAGCTCCCGTCCGGTCGTACTCCTCATGCGTTGCCGGGCGGGAAGGGAGCGCCAGTTCGCAACGGCACGGTTGTGGGCTGGTGCTCCCGTTCATACGCCCGTCCGGTCGCTCCCCCAGGATCAGCGGCCGGGCGGGTCGCAAGGCACATCCGACAGCGATTGAAGGAGAAGCTATGCGCAAGCCCTGGATTGTGGCGATGGGTGGCCAGGAGAACGACGGCCAGTCGGGCGCCGGGCACGGCGGTAAGGGCTCCGACGAGGGCCAAGACTCCGGCCACAGCGACAACGCGCCCAAGAAGTGACACAAGGCAAGGGCACGGCGGAGGCCAGTCTTGAGCGGTTGGCCTCCGCGCTCACTGAACAGGGAACGCTCACCTCGGATTGGTTGCCCGCTTTCAAGCGATCCCCAAGGAATCTGTTCATCCCGGACCTGATTTGGCCCGGCACGGCACACGGGGCGGAGCACGCCCAAGGAGTACTGAAGTCTGAGAACCCCGCCGCATGGTGGGATGCCGTGGCGTCTGACATCCCGATCACGACCCAATGGGACGACGGCCAGCACGACGGGCGCACGGTCGGCAAGATCCCTACCTCCTCCAACTCCATGCCGACCATGGTTTTTTCCATGCTCAATGACCTTGCTGCCCAAGACGGACACAAGGTGCTTGAGGTTGGGACAGGCACGGGCTGGAACGCTGCCCTACTCGCTGCCCGGCTCGGCGCTGAAAACGTGACCAGCGTGGAAGTGGACACGGCCGTACACGAAGCGGCACGGAAAGCGATCGAGAACACGGGCCTTGTGCCGACACTGGTCCTGGGGGATGGCGCGGACGGATATGCCGATCACGCCCCGTACGACCGGCTGATCGCGACGGCTTCAACGGGGGAGATCCCCCGGGCCTGGATTGATCAGGTGAAGCCGGGCGGGATCATCGTCACGCCCTGGTGGCCCGAGTACGGGGGTGGGGCCATCGTCCGACTGGTGGTGAACAAGGACGGCACGGCATCAGGCCGCTTCACACGCACGGCCGCTTTCATGCGGCTGAGGCAACAGCGCCGGAAGCCGAAACACGTCCGGGAATACATGGGCGGAAAACCGTGGCCCGCTGATGGCGCCCGCTCCATGACAGAGTTGTCCCCCGAGGACATTGCCGGGTGGCTGCCCATGTTCGCCATCGGACTACAGACGCGGGGGGTATTTCCGTGGGCGGAAGAAGGCGAGGGGGACGCCTATGCGCTGTGGTTGCGAGACACGGCTGTCACGTCGTGGGCGACAGCGGACTACGAGCCGGAGGCGGAGCGCTTCACGGTGTACCAGTCCGGACCGCGTGGCCTATGGGACGAAGTAGAGGCGGCTCACCGCTGGTGGGTTCAACAGGGCCGACCTGGGTTCGATCGCTTCGGGCTCACCGTAGCCCGTGACGGCCGTCTGACGGCCTGGTTGGACTCCCCCGACCGTCCAGTACCCTGCGCGAACTGACGGCCCACTGAAGCCCCGCCTGTGCGTGTCCCCCACGGCCGCACGGGCGGGGCTTTTACTGCGGTTGCGTAGAAGTCAGCGTTGGCTCAGAGCCGCGCGCAAGGCTGATTCCAACGCCTTTGCCGCCGGAGCGTTGAGCCGTTCCCCGCGTAGTTCTGCCACGCTGGCAACTTCCCTCACTGCCCCGGCCAACTTCTCAATCAGTGCACAGAGTTCGGCGCGCGAGGTCTCAGGGCGCTGTGCCATGGCCAGCGCATAAGCAACATCATTGCGCGCGGCATTGATGATGTGGGCTTCCGTGTGATCTGCGATCTGATCCACTTCCCCGGGCGCTGCGTACTCTGCTGCGCCTTCGGGGCTGGTCCACGGTAGGCGGCGCAAGGACTCGTGGGCTGCGCCGATAGGGTCTGCCATGCCGACTCCAATCCAGTCGGTAAGCCCCGGCGCGGAAGCTGTCACCTTCCCGCCGGGGTGCTGTCTTTGACCTGATCAGGCTACGCGGCAGCGTGCTTCTGTGCCTCCCTCCGCACCGGTTCTCATGCCCTCTTCCTGCCAGTGCGTCGCTGCGCTGACTAGGGCGGACGTGCTAGAACTGGAAGTCACGAGTCTTCGGGTTCCCGGCTCCACAGCTGATCAGGGCGACGCGCGGCGCCAGGCGGCGTATCAGCATCGGATCCTGGTACGCGGAGCCGTGGTGGGCGACCTTGAGCACATCCACGGTGGCCAGCTCGGGATGTACGGCCAACAGGGCCTGCTGAGCCGCTGGTTCGAGGTCGCCCAGCAGGAGGAACGTCAGGCCCGCGGTGCGCAGCAGCAACGTGACACTGGCGTCGTTCGGGCCTTCTACCGCACGGGTGGCGGCGCGGGAGAAGGCAGGATCGCCGGGGTCGGTGACGGGCGGCCACAGGACCTGCCAGCTGAGCGGTCCGGCGCTGCGCTGCTCCCCGGGCGCGGCAGCGATCACCGGCACTCCGGCGGCAGCCGCCGTACGGCGCACGAAGGCGACCTGGCCGGACGGTTCGGGCAGGGTCGTCGTCTCGACGGCGCCTACCGAGCGCCCGCGCAGGGCGCCGGGCAGCCCGCTGACGTGGTCGGCGTGGAAATGCGTCAGGACGAGGAGCGGGATACGGCGCACGCCCAGTTCGGTCAGGCAGCGGTCGATGGCGGCCGGCTCCGGGCCGGTGTCCACGACCAGGGCGGTCCCCTCCCCCGCGGCGAGCACCAGGCCGTCACCCTGCCCCACGTCACAGGCGACCGCTCGCCATCCCGGCGGCGGCCAGCCGGTGAGGACGCGGGTGAGCGGGACCGGCCGCAGGACCGCCACGAGCAGGGCCAGTACGCCGAGGACGCACAACCAGGGCCGACGCAGCAGCCGACGGCCCACCAGAACGCCTACCGCCGTGACGGCCGCGAGCAGCAGCGCACCGGTCCAGCCGCCCGGCCAGCCCAACTCCGCGCCGGGCAGCGCCGCTCCCGTACGGGCGACACCGGCGACCCACTCGGTCGGCCAGCCGGCGCACCAGGCCAGCGCATGGGCCAGGGGCGGGACCAGCGGGGCGGTGGCGAGCGCCGCAAAACCCAGCACGGTGGCCAGGGCCACGGCCGGCTCGGCCAGCAGGTTGCAGGGCACGGCGACGAGGCCGACGCGGGCGGCGAGCACCACGATGACGGGCGCGCAGACCGCCTGCGCCGCGGCTGCCGCGGCGAGCAGCTCGGCGAGGCGCGGCGGCACCCGGCGGCGTTGCAGGGCGGCGCTCCAGCGAGGGGCGAGAAGCAGCAGCGCGCCGGTGGCCAGGACGGAGAGCAGGAAGCCGTAACTGTGCGCAAGCCAGGGGTCGTAGAGCACGAGCACCAGGACCGCGGCGGCGAGCGCGGGGACGAGGGACCGGCGGCGTCCCGTACCGATCGCGAGCAGCGTGATCAGGCCGCAGGCGGCGGCCCGCAGCACGCTGGGGTCGGGGCGGCAGACGATGACGAAGGCGAGCGCGACCGAGCCTCCGACGAGGGCGGTGGTGCGCAGCGAGAGGCCCAGGAGCGGCGCCAGGCCGCGGCGTTCGGCCCGTACGGAGAGGTGGGGCGGGCCGATGAGCAGGACGAGCAGGATGGTCAGGTTGCTGCCGGAGACGGCGAGCAGGTGGGTCAGGTCGGTGGTGCGGAAGGCGTCGTCGAGGTCGGGCGGGACGCGCGAGGTGTCGCCGACCACCAGGCCCGGCAGGAGCGCGCGGGCGTCGGGGTCCAGACCGTCGGTGGCTGCGCGCAGGCCGGCCCGCAGGTCACCGGCGAAGCGCTGCAAGGCGTCGGGGTCGCGTACCACTTGGGGGCCAGGGCCCGCGGTCACCCGCAGGACGGCGGCAATGCCGTCGGACGACTGAAGGGGCGTACTTGTGCGGGCCGCGATACGGACGCGGGTCGACGGCAGCAGGTGCTGCCAGGCGGAGAGCCGCTTCGTGCGCTGCACGACGACCAGGACGGGAGTGCGGGTGGTGGTGACCGCGCCGTTCGCCGCGGTGACGCGGAGCGCGTCAGCGGTGAACACGGCTGACGGAGGGGCTTGTTGGGCGCCACGCACCCGTGGACGGGTCAGCCGCGGGTCGCCGGTCACCTCCACCTCGGCCGTCACCGGGGCGTACCGGCGCGCCAGCTCGGGCAGCGGTCCGCGCCGTACGTCGGCCGCGTGCAGTGCGGCGGATGCCGCTCCGGCGACCGCACTCAGCAGGATCGCGGCGAGGGCGACCAACGCCCCGGCCCTCCGCCGGTCCGGCCGACGCACCGCGCTGAATACCACAAGCCCCGCCAGCACCACCGCCACCACGCAGACCGCCGCAACCGCACCGCCGGACCACCCCAGGGCCAGCCCCGCCGCACCCCAGGCCGCGAGCGCGGGCCCCACCAGGCGCAGATCGACGCCCTCGTCCTCCGGGCGGGGCTCCGAGGCACCGTACGGGGAGGAGGCGGTGGCGTGGACGGGGGCGCGGTCGGGGTGGGCTG